>NZ_CAJFDA010000002.1:0-13240 GCF_904067025.1 Pseudomonas paraversuta | reverse complement strand
GACGCCCAAACCTTCCGGGGGAGCGCCCCGTCAGGCTTTCAGGGTTCCGACTCGCTGCGCGAGCCTCCACCCTCTTTCCTCACCTGCGCCCTGAACGGGCTTGTCTCGAAAATTCACCCGCGTGCGCGCCCGGCAAAGCCGGACCAACCTGCATTCTGCAATTGCGCGACGTCTCGTTGCGGTCCTTTGTCCCTTTCTCGACTGCTACATCGCGAATCCAGGTTGGTCCGGTTTCACCTGACGCGCACGCAAGCGGTGCGGCCGGATGCTTCGCACCCTGGTTACGCCCTGAACGGGCTTCACCAGGGCAGACCGGAAAAATTTGGCCTGGGGGCCATTTTTCCTCCCCCCCCTCGTGGGCTCGGGAGGCGTCTGTCAGGCTGTTCACGCCACCAGAGGTGGCGGTTTATCCGAGCAGCTTTTGGCTGCTCGGGATGCGCTACCATGCGATTTTTTAAGGAGCCATCTCATGCAGCGTTTGGTAAAGCCGTCGGATTACGTCCTGCAGGACGTACTTGGCCAATCGATGTATCAGATTCCCTGGGAGCCCAGGCTCTGCCCGGGCAACCCTGCAGAAGATCCCGAGGCTGGCGCACTTCTTTACAACGCATTCGTCCAGGATCAGGCCAAAGGTGTTGTGCCGCGGACACCCGCCGAGCAGATGAGTGACATTCTGGATTGGGTTTTCGAAACGGCAGGCGAACCCGCCCGCAGCCTGGCCGCTGACTTGGCGGCAGCGTACCTAGGCAATCACGCCTTCCTGATCGATGATCTGGATGATTGGGACGCGGAAACCAAGTCGCATCGGGCGCACATGGTTTTTCATGGCGAGGACATTAGGGGACTTTCAGCGCGAACCGTCATGAAATTGCGGGCTCGAGCTGCCGCCGGATTTTAGCCGCGAAAATATCGTTAGACCGGTTGTTGCTACTAGTAACACGGGAGCGCATAACGAATAGAAAGGAACCCGCCCGGACGGGCCAAGAAGGTGTCGCAATGCGTATGACGTTTGGCAGTGCCTGCCGTAACGCGGGCCTTATGGCGGTGGTGTATTTCCTGTACGTGGGCTTCCAGAAGGGACACTTTGATGTCTTCGGCTGGTACGGGGTTGGGTGGTCGTGGGGGGACTGGCTAGTGTTGGCGGTGCTGACGGGGGTTTTTGGGGTCATTCTGTTTGAAGAATGGTGGGGGCAGCGCAAGCGTGCGAAGGCGAAGGCCCGCGAGCAGGGCGAAGACTTCCAATAACGCCGCGTATGTAAGTCGGACACAAAAAATCCCGCCAAAAGGCAGGATTTTTTGCTTCCGAACTCACCAATCTTCAGGGCGTTCCGCGTGCTGATGGAGAATTCGATATATCAGGATGGTATCCCCCTTCCGCGTGTAAATAGATCGATAGGGGTATTTCGAAATAATCAGTTCTCGGCAATCAGGGATATCCGAGGCTTTCCCTAACTGAGGAAAGGTCTCCAGTCGGGTTATGGCTTCCAGCACTTGGGAAATGACTTCCTCGGCCTTTTCAGCACCTAGACGCGGTTCGTAATGCTCGTAGATACCTTCGAGGTCACTGTCCGCTTTGCTGGTTAATGCGATTTTCGGCACGAGCCACCCACTTAGCCTTCACGGCATCCAAGTCGATTAGATTGCCTGCCTCAGCATCAGCGATCCCTTCGGCTACCGCTCGAAAATGCCAGGACTCTGACTCTACATAACGTGCCAATGCACGTTTGAGATGGTACTGACGATCCCGATCAGTTGCTTCAGCGAGCTGATCGAGCTGGTTAATCAGCTCCGATTCCACACGAAAAGACAGGACAGGCGAGGCCATGTTATCACTCCACACGATGTTGTCTACGATGTAGACGTTGTCTACTCATATTTGAGTATTCCACTATCAGTGGAATATCGCAACTATTTGCTAATCATTTATGAGCACTCACTATCATCGACCCAGTGCGAATAACGCCGTTTATGTTCAAAAGGCCCCCACAAAAAAGCCCACTCCGGTGGGCTTTTTTGCATCTGCTGGACGCCAGAGGGCGGGGGACTGGCCTACCATTCCTACTGTGAGGGGTTTTACGCGCAGTCGATCCCTTGGTTGATAGGTGATGGCCGTTTTTTCCGTACTTTACACACCGGACGGGCTGGATTTGTCAGCCGGTAGCACGTGTAATCGGTAACAAGCCCCGGAGTAGAGCCGTCGATAGGGGCGTCTGGGTTCATCCGTACTTTACACACCCACGATTGATTCTGTGAGATAGCCATCACCGGTTGGTAGATATCTTCCTGGGATGAACACACCTTCGTTCATTTTCGCGGACGCGAAATATGAGGCCATAACGATGCGCGCAGGAATCCAGGAAGAAACACTACGCGCCATGCTGGAGGCATGCGCGGTGAGGGAAGTGTTGGTCAGCCGGCAGGATGATAAATGGGGTCTTGCGATTCGCCTGGGTGGTCCAGGATCGCGCTGGCTTCCGGTGCGTTCGCGCCGTGAGGCGTTGCGCACGTGGGCCAGTTTGACCGCTGTGGGACGCTTTGCCGAAGCCCAGGGCATCAAATGTTTTGCCGTCGAGCTGTAGCCTTTTCAAATATAAAATCCGCTTCGTTCTGCATGCAAGGAAAGTGCGCTGAAACACAAATACGCTCTGTTTAGCCGAGGTTATTTGGACATTGCCGGTTCAGTTCCTCGTGAACGCTAACGGTCAAATTTGACCCTTAGCGTTCAGATTTGACCTAGGGGTAGCTCATCCAGTGAGCTACCCCTAGGCATTTTCGCGTCCGCGAAAATGGATCATCTGTTTGAGAAGGCTGTAGTGCAGGTGTAGTCGCTTGAGAGCAATAAAACCGTGACCTACAGAGGAATCTGTAGTCGTCTCTCAATACAGCGATAAATGCCCTATTGGTCTACAGCCCATGTAAATAGGGGCCTGTAGCTGCACCCTAGGGTGCGTATGGTGTGTGGCTTTTTGAGTTAAGGATGAGAGGAAAAAATGCACTCAAACAACGCCTTTCTTTAAGGAGAAAACGGTCAGAGGGTCATTTTTCCGCAATCGGCTTGCCCGATTGGCCCTAGATAACAGGTCGTAAACAACCGTAAACAGGCTGTAAACAACCGTAAATAGGTCGTGAACAGGATGTAAACAGGCTGTAAACAAACAAGTAGACGTACAAAGCAAAAGCACAAAAGAAGCAGTTAGGTAGCTCGTAGGTAGCTCGTAGATATCACAGAGATAGCAGCAGGCAACACAGAGGCAACACAGAGGCAACACAGAGGCAACACAGAGGCAACACAGAGACAACACAGAGGCAACACAGAGGCAACACAGAGGCAACACAGAGACAACACAGAGACAACACAGAGACAACACAGAGACAACACAGAGACAACACAGAGGAGTCGACCAGCATCATGGCTTGTTTATTGGTCCATGCCGTTGAATAGACTTGGCCAAGTCACGGGCTCCTAAGGTTTTCCAGGTACAGAGGCTTTGACCTTCGTTGGAGTTTCGCGCCCGCGAAACTGACGGTGGCTTTCAGTCATCTAGAGCGTCGAGCAGATTCGCCCAAGTAGCGGTGTCCCCTAGTTTCGTACTCGGAGCCGAAACAGGTTTTGGGGCGGGCTTGTACTCAATCAGCCGAAGTGACTCACGTAATTCGTGTATCTCTGTGCGCAGCAGTCGAACCTCCTCAATCAGCGGCTGTAGGGCTGGGTGTAGGGCGTCCATTTCAGAGGTAGGGAAAGTGTAGGGCGAGGGTGTTGGGTTAAGTGTAGGGCGGTGTAGGGGAAGTCCCTGTGGTTCGCCATAGACACGGATCATTTCTGATAGGTCGATAACCTTTTGCCCTTTACCGTCCAGGCCAGCAGTCACGCGGCCTTTAGACACGGCCTCGTGCAATGTTGAACGGTGCAAACCGTAGAGTTTTGCCATGCGGCCGATGGTTAATTTTGCCATGTAGGGCAGTGTCGGGTTCTGTCTGTAGGGTGCCCTACAGTCTACTGCTATAACCGACCGTTCACTAATGCTGTCCGGAGGACCTTGTAGGCTACGGTGCAGCTAGGCAGTCAAGCTGCCAGACCTACACGGTAGATTGTGAAAGACACAGGGTTTGCGCTGGACGAGCAAACGCAATATCTTTGGGCGATAGATACATAGCATTAAAACGAAAAAACCCTGCCAAGGCAGGGTTTCATTCGGGCCAGCGGCGACGGCAATCGCTCTGGCCAAGGTCTCGGGGAATCTCTGCTTTGCGTGCGGGGAACGAGACCTGGTAAGCCAATTCTGTCGGGAAAACCCCCGTCTGTCCAGCTTCCAGCCTCCCCCGACACCTCTTCCCGACGCTTGGAATCAAGATGCTTTGGGCCCGGGAAAGTAATAGCTGCCGATCAAGGGGATCTCTTCACGGCAGCCGGTATAGCCGGTTAGGTGCGACCCGCAAGGGCGAGAAGGCAATGGCAGGGCAGCGTAAAAACCCAACCACGGGCGCTGTCACTGTCCTAAAACCCACCAACCGCCAGACGCCGAAGAGGGCAGGGGGCGCAGTGGTAAACAATCCCCGAAAGTCTGGAACGCCTGTTGGGAGTGGGAGCTGGGTGGCTGCACCTAGGAAAAATCCTCACTGCGTGGAGTCATGCGAGACGCTTTTTTTAAAAGCTGATCGTAGGGGCTCCCACGCCAGTGGGAGCCATCAAGAGCGTCGCGCAGCCAGCATTCTTGCCGCCCACTGGCGGCTCTAGACTGGCGTCAGCCATCATTGCTCGTGCTCTTGTCTTTCAGGGTTATAACCTGCTTTGGATCTTTTCCAGCGAGTGGGGGTCCCCCTTTAGGGGGTCGAGCTGGTGAGCGTAGCGAATGCTTTTGCTCTTCGTTGATCCGGGTGATACCACGATTTAGCTCACCCCTCTTCGTGACCCGCACCTGTCACTTGTTCCACCAGGTCATCGAGGAGTTCGCGCTTTTTCGGGGCTTTCGATAAGACCAAGGTTTGAGTCACCGGGTCGGCCTCTACGATGTACAGGCTGTCGCCGACGTCCAGACCGAGCGCCTGCAGCGCAGCGTCGGGGATACGTAGGGCGCCGTCGCCGTCCCACTCTTCAATGGTGACCTGGACGCTAAGCATGGGGCCGTTCCTTATCTAAAAAAGCTCACGATAACCGTTTTTATCGGTATTTTTACCGGGGAGACATCTTATTCAGCGCGCCTTCAACAGGTTGACAAGTTGACAAGTTGACAAAAATGTGGTAGGTTATACCCCATAGCGGCCTAAAGAGGCCTCTATAAGGAGAGAACATGTCAATTGCCACAGCAGGAAAGAGTCAGCCATCAACCCGCGATGTCGAGGCCGTGAAAGCGGAATTGCGTAAACGGTTTGAGGATCAGCTTTCCCGCGCAACTGAAGCTTTATTGCTTAAGGTTGCGAGCTTGTCAGATGACAAGGCTTTTGCCGCTCTTGCAAAAATAAAAGCTGATAAAGAACGAAGCATTCATACGCGTAATCAAGAAGCGATTGCGAGAATGAAGCTGCGTGCATATGAGCGGGTTACCAGCAGATGTGAGCTGCTTGATGCTCGTGAGGCCTCTGAAATTCTTGGAATTTCAAAGCAAGCCCTTAGTCAAAAAACTAAAGCTGGGCAGCTTCTGGCGTATACAAACACAAGCAATCGTCGTAAAGGCTACCCTGCGTTCCAATTCGCTGATAATAAACCACGATCGATTATTGCAAAGCTAATCAAAGATCTCGGGGTTGACCCAGTTGATACGGAGGCTATGAATTTTTTAGTCCAACACTTGGTTAGCAATATGGATTTTTCAAGTCCTGGCGAACCTGAAAATGTGGTACCTCGTTATGAGCTTCTAGATAACAGCGCTGCCGTTGAAATCATCAAACGTGACTTTATAAACGCGTTCGAGCTTGGGCAGTAAACCGAGCCTCCGGATGGAGGCCCGGTTTTGTTTCACTCCAGGGATACCCCCATACTATCCAAAAACTCTATGGCCGTTTCGCCGTTCGATAATACGACCTTTGTCACAGGTGTATATTCGATCGATTCAACTTGGGCCCCTCGTTCTCCGAAGAGAACCAGATTGCACCCATCCATAGAGCCGGTAACGGAATAGACAGCAGACGGGTAAAGCAGACCATCGATCCCTACACCCAACTGCATGCACGCCTGACTGATCAGCCGGGTGAGTGCATATCCTTCCTTGCCTTGTCCCTTAGCCTGAACGATATCCCGTATTTTGTGGTGCGTTGCACGGTTTGCGAGACCGGCTACGTCCACAACGTTCAGAATACGGACCGTCTTCATGCGATGTAGCGACTTCTTCCCCAGCACCGACAGGCGTACTGGTTGGTCATCAACGCCTTGGCCTGGCTGAAAGGACTCTGCGATCGCGACTTCCTTGCTGAAACCTACGTAATACACGCCAACCTTCTGGTCTGGATCAGCATAGCGCGAATCCGAACCGGTGAAATAGTAAGGTGGCTTAAGGTCATGCTCGGAATCTTGAACATGGAATGTATCCATATTTGCAGCGATCATTCGTACCAATTCTGGATACGCTTTTAGCGTATCTACAATTTGCTTAACTACATCTTTTTCGTACTTCTCTACCGCAGGGCCCATAGTAAATTCTCCGATCATTAAATTTCACGCTCATGGCATTAATCCAAAGCTTAGGGTTTTTTGAAGATCCACATAGTGGATCGACGGTTCTGGGCGATTGCCCGAGGTGAATATATACTGACTTTATAATTTGTGCACTTCTTATTAGATTTTATAAATTATTTTTTGGTCTTCTATGTTTAATCGTATTTATCGATGCTTTATTGAGTAATTAGTAGCCATAGATAACCAGCAGTAGTCACTAGTAGCGGTAGCCAATTAGAGTTAGCTACTAACTGGTCGTAGCTAACCAGCAGTAGCTACTAGCTAGTCGTAGCTAACCAGCAGTAGCTACTAGTTAGCGGTAGCCAATTAGAGTTAGCTACTAACTGGTCGTATCTAACCAGCAGTAGCTACTAGTTAGCCAAAGGCTAAGAAAATTGGTCTTTCGAATAACGCTGTTATCGTCAAATTCACGATACAACTCCCCACTAAGCGGCTGTGTACCGTTATACGGTTACTGATGCGCTGCGCTTGTCGGCCCTTCCGATTCCCTGCGGCTGCGTCACAGGACGCTTAGAGGGCTCCAAAAACAGGCAAAGTTTCCGATTCGGAAACTTTCGTTGAAGCAAAGATATTCCTCAGGCGTTTGACGCCAAAGGGCGCATGGATAAAAACGGCCGTACCGAGTCCATGAAAGCCCCCTTCCTTGGTCCAGCCAAGTGATTACACTGAGTCAGTACCGAAAAACTTTGCACCTGATCGGAATAACTTTTTCGCCTGAAAGGAAGCCCCGCCATGACCATGCGCACCTATCGACATTTCGCCTGTCAGAACGGGCATCAAGGCGTAGAGACCACTAGTGAAAATGATCAGCCTTATTCGAAAGCCTGGGAGCAAGTTTCAACTCAAGGGCTAAAGACTGGGCCTAAGGATGTGAAGGGGTATGCCTCCTATGTGTGCTTGAACTGCGGGTTACCGATGGCCGAGCGCCGTCCGGAGTGAGTCCGCCGCGTTACGAATAACGACGTTTTCGTTACCGAGCACTTGAGTGTTGCTACTAGCAACATGCCTGGATTTTTTAGCCGCTAAAATTTTTCTCGGGCGCGAAATTTCGTATTTCATCAGAGAACCCCGCTTTTAGCGGGGTTCTTTTGATGGGTTAAAACACGGAGATATTGTGGAGAAAACGCCAAAGCTCCCAAAAAATAAAACACACTGAAATCGACTCTGACACACATTTCAGTTGTCTCCCGGCCCATAAAACCCACTTTATGATTGTTTTCATATCTGTTCAAAACCCTTGCATACCGCTGATCCTCAGCAGCGCGGGTGAGCAACGTTTTCGCTCACCTTGATTCTTTACAGTTTTGAAAATCACTATCTTAAGCAGTCGATCAGCCACAATTTTTAGCCGCTAAATCTGAGCAGGAAAGCCCCCGACCTTTCCCCTGCTAACTGATTACACTGTGCCATCACCTACAAGGAGCAGTACCGATGCAGATGAGTGACGCAGTGGAGGTCGTGCAAGTAGCTGGAGCAGCCAATGCCAACGTTAAGCTGAACGAGGGCTGGACATTGCTGGCTGTGGTGCCTGGGGCGAATAATGAAGGCAGGGCACATGTTGCCTATGTGCTGGGCAAGGCGAAGGCGAAACCTGCCGGGCTATATGGCTGATTTCGAATAACGCCGCTTATGTTCAATCGTCACAAATAAAAAAGCCCGGTCTAAGCGGGCTTGGTTGTCTATCAGCGGCACCAGGGCAATTTAAAATCAGCAACCCTGAGCCTGAGCTTGGTGGACTCTTACCGCTGAAGCGCCTTGGCCGCCGCGATGCCACTAGGGGTCAGCACTCCCGAATACATTGGTCTGGACATGATATTGCCCGCGACCATTCGAGTAATACGAAAGCAACCAAACCCCTTGGCCCAAAGCTGCTCGAAAACATCAGCATTTGCTTCGATAAAAGCGCTATCTGGACGCTTTCCCTGCTCATGCATCGTCAGGAGCGTGGACAGCATGGAGTTGAATTCTGAATGGCCCGTCATAGCGAACGTCCTTGTGAAATTCGACCACCATTATTTCGGCTGATCTCATCCCGCATTCGCTTTGGCAGAAAAACTCCATACTGGGGTTGCTCTGCGGACAGGGTGGGCGTTTCGAGCACAGCCAAAACTCGACCTGGAGAAGGTTGAGTAATCGAATGGTCGTCAATGAGTGGGGCGGAAAAATCGAAACTAAATTGCTCTGTAATCGCCATCGTGTATTTCCTCGTTTATAAAGGCTTGATTATACCACAACCCATAATTATCTTAATTTGTCAATATTTTTTATCGTGCAAATTAATAAGGCTCACCATATTTTTTGAGACTGAGTAATCTTGTCTCATGCGCGAAAGACAGTGGTGTGGTCGCGACCGCCAAACACATAACCGACTCCCGGCAGGCTATGGTTGGTCAGCTCTTTGGACTGGGCCATGGCCACCATGGTGTTCATCAAGTGGTCAGTGTATGCAGCAAGTTCTTGTAGTCCTCGCGGGTATCCGTGTCGGACTCCTCAAGGTCATTTGGTTCAACCAAACGGATGCAAGAAATACAGCTATCAGACCGTGGAGCCTCCAAAATAACGGTGCACACCATTAAGTCCTGAAGCACTACAACCGACTGGCGTCGGGCATAACAACTTCGGGACGTAGGAAGAAGGCTGTTGCTGCCGCTTCCATTGCCGCACTAATCCTAAGTTATGCGACAAGCCGACATAGCCAAGATCTGCTGGCCTCAATATGTCGCATAAGTCTGTCGCGAATGGTAATTTACCTGCGACAAGTTATGCGACAGGTGCTTCATGGAAAACGAAGGTCAGCAGATCGGATACGCTCGGGTTTCGACGCAAGGTCAGGATCTGGAGCAGCAACGGATTGCGCTAGGACAAAACGGGTGTCAGCGTATTTTCGAAGAGAAGGTCAGCGGGGCTAAGCAAGACCGTCCCGAACTGAGTCGGTTGCTCGATCATTTGCGACCAGGTGATGTGCTGACTGTGACGCGATTAGATCGCTTGGCTAGGTCTACGACAGACCTGTTGCACATCGCTGAACGGCTCAAAGAGATTGGTGCCGGGTTACGTTCCTTGGCTGAGCCATGGGCCGACACAACGTCTCCAGCTGGCCGCATGATTCTAACCATCTTCGCTGGCATCGCTGATTTCGAGCGGTCTCTTATTAGTGAGCGCACAAGTGCTGGTCGAGCTGCCGCAAAGGCAAAAGGCGTTCGATTTGGGCCAAAGCCTGTTCTGACTCCTGAGCAGATAGCCCATGCGCGACGGTTGATCGATGAGGGTCAGTCAGTGGCCGAGGTTGCACGTCTTCTGGGTGTTCATCGCGCCACGCTATACCGTGCTTTACCTCAATAGCTAACGGGGCTTATGTGAAGCCCCCAGTGCCTTTACTACTCCTCGAAAAGGTCAGCGTGGGTTCCTGCTCGAACGAAGACGATTTGCTCTTGTTTGCTTTCAGCAGCTAGGCGGTAAATCAGCAGGAAATCTCCACCAACATGGCACTCCCGAAAGCCAACCCAGTTGCCTTTTAACGGATGGTCTAACCATTCAGGCGCTAAAGCTCCGTCATTGGAGACCAGCAGCATCATGACTTCCTTGAGCCGGTTAAGATCAAAACGACCGGAGCGGGAAAGTCGCTCCCAATCTTTTAGGAAGGTCTTCGCGTAGTCAGACACGCGAGGTAACGCCGCACGTTTACTCGCCGCTGTTTTTCTTGAGGTCATCGAACAGCTCGTCAATTGATTCAAAGCGCGCACTGTTAGTCCGCACGATCTCTTCCGCTTCGGCCATAGCCAAGCGGGTCTTCGCATTGGGAACTTTTAGTTCGAGCGGGAAAGCCTGATCAACCGCAATGCGGTGCAAAAAGATCCGCACGGCTTCGGACATACTCATGCCCATGTGGCCTAACGCAGCGTTGGCCTGAGCCTTGATGTCATCATCGATACGGACATGCAGCATGGATGTTTGGGTAGCCATAACGACCTCCTGGGTGAATAACACACAATGTATCTCAAATGAGATACATAGCAAGCAGTACCGATAGAATGAGAGGTCACGCCTACTCATTCCGGTCATCGCCGCTTATGTTCAAAAGGCCCCCACACTTGAGAGAGTCGTGGGGGCCTTTTTTTCTGGGCACGGAAACCACACCCCTCCTACACTGGTACGCCAGACCCCACCTCTGTGGTTTTACGCACGGTGGGCCACTGACTCGGATAAGGACACCCCTGCCATGCCGTTACCCGTCACGCCCTATTATGAGCGCCGTCTGCGCGACCTGCGCACGCTATCCCCTGCGGCTGCCGCACTGGCCGAGCGCATCGCCTTGGACCTGCAGCCGCAAATGCTGGCCACCTCGACCGAGACGTTGGAGGCGCAGTTACTGGATCACCTGCAGGAAGTGGCTGAGCAACAGACGCGTTGTGTGACTCGACTCTGGGACTGGTTAAACGCCGTGGTCAGCGCCGGAGCGCTGACCCCACCACAGGCGGCAGCGTTTGCCTGTGAAGCGGCCACCTTGGGCGGCCCGTCTGGCGTAGTACCAGAATGAGCAGCCGTGACGGTTCCACTGCTCACTACGGCTTAGAGCTCGGGCTAACGTGTTGGCATATTCAATGGGTTCTGGAGTATGAAGGCGTGACGTGCACGCTTTGCGGTGTCTGCCAAAGCGTCCAAGAGGCAGACATTCCTTTTGCTCATGTGGCAGGTTGCATCGGCGCAGCGGAAGTGGCACAGCACCCTTGGCGCGAGCTAGCAGCGGTTCTACGCCATTTGCCGGTCGTACTCGATAAATGATTGGCGAAGGAATTCACGAAGACGCGCTGCAGCACCTGGTGCAACAAAACGCGGTTAGGGAGTTTGTTGTGGGCCGCGATGCTAGCCGCACCAAGTGGACGTTTTCGGTACGCCTCGGCGGGCCGCACTCCCGGCTGATCGCGGTGCGCTCACGGCGCGAAGCGATTCGTACCTGGGCCAGCCTGACGGCAGTGGGGCGGTTTGCCGAAGGGCTCGGCGTGCGAGGCTTTGCGGTGGAACTATGAAGTTTCGCGCCCGCGAAACTGGCCACGGCTTTTAGTTATCGAGAGCGTCGAGCAAATTTGCCCAAGTAGGGGCTTCCCCTGGCTTCGCGTTGTGAGGCAATGCAGGTTTAGGCTCAGGTTTATGCTCGATCAGCCGAAGTGATTGTTGCAGCTCTTGTATCTCTGCACGCAGCAATCGAACCTCTTCAACCAACGAGTGTAGGGCTGGGTGTAAGGCGTCCATTTCAGGTGTAGGGGAAGTGTAGGGCGAGGGTGTCGGGTCAAGTGTAGGGCGGTGTAGGGTGATCCCCTGTGGTTCGCCATAAACGCGGATCATTTCTGATAGGTCGATAACCTTTTGCCCTTTACCGTCTAGGCCAGCAGTTACGCGGCCTTTAGACACGGCCTCATGCAATGTTGAACGGTGTAAACCGTAGAGTTTTGCCATGCGGCCGATGGTTAATTTTGCCATGTAGGGCAGTGTCGGGTTCTGTCTGTAGGGTGCCCTACAGTCTACTGCTATTTATGAGACTTAACCGACCATTCCCTAACGCGGTCCGGTGGACCTTGTTGGCTACCGTGCTGGTAGGCAGCACAGCTGCCAGACCCACACGGCAGCTTGTGAAAGACACAGGGTTTGCGCTGAGCGAGCAAACGCAATATCTTTGGGTAATAGATACATAGCATTAAAACGAAAAAACCCTGCCAAGGCAGGGTTTCATTCGGGCCAGCGGCGACTGCAATCGCTCTGGCCAAGGTCTCGGGGAATCTCTGCTTTTCGGTGCGGGGAACGAGACCTGGTAAGCCAATTCTGTCGGGAAAACTCCCGTCTGTCCAGCTTCCAGCCTCCCCCGACACCTCTTCCCGACGCTTGGAATCAAGATGCTTTGGGCCCGGGAAGTAATAGCTGCCGATCAAGGGGATCTCTTCACGGCAGCCGGTATAGCCGGTTAGGTGCGACCCGCAAGGGCGAGAAGGCAATGGCAGGGCAGCGTAAAAACCCAACCACGGGCGCTGTCACTGTCCTAAAACCCACCAACCGCCAGACGCCGAAGAGGGCAGGGGGCGCAGTGGTAAACAATCCCCGAAAGTCTGGAACGCCTGTTGGGAGTGGGAGCCGGGTGGTCGCACCTGGAACAAAATCCTCACTGCGTGGAGTCATGCGAGACGCTTTTTTTAAAAGCCGATCGTAGGGGCTCCCACGCCAGTGGGAGCCATCAAGTGCGTCGCGCAGCCATCATTATTGCCGCCAGTGGGCGGCCTTAGACTGGCGTCAGCCATCATTGCTCGTGCTCTTGTCTCTCAGGGTTATTACCCGCTTTGGATCTTTCCCAGCGAGTGGGGGTCCCCCTTTAGGGGGTCGAGCTGGTGAGCGCGTAGCGCGAATGCTCTTGGCTTTTTGCCCTTTTGTACCTTTTCACCTTTATACCTTTCCTATTGGCGTTCTATTGCTGAAGCAATAGCCAACGCAATAGAACGACCAATAGAACGCCACATAGATAATCCAAGACAAAAGCAGAGCAACAGCGCGCCATCCCTACGGTCTGTCGTGGCCGCCCTGCGG
>NZ_CAJFDA010000001.1:4887500-5002081 GCF_904067025.1 Pseudomonas paraversuta | reverse complement strand
GCAAAAACAGGCGCCATTGTAGCGAGCACTCGCCCACTTATCCACATGTAGGTTGCCTGCCTATAAGGGGAGATTCGCCTTTTTGCTGTGAACAAAGCGACAAATGGTATGTGCATAAGGTCTGTGGATAAGCGGGCCTAAGCTCGTTGCACAAGTGGGGTCGAAACTCTGTGCATAAGTGGCCTGTGGATAAATAGCCCTTTCGTGCACAGCTTATCCGAGGGTGCAGCACAGGCAGAGCACGGCTTCTCGACAGTGTTGTCATCCTCTGAGAACGTTGATTTATCTAGCCTCGAGCGAGTTATCCACAGAAGATGGCGTCCCTAAGTTTAATAAGCTTTATAAAAGAGCTTTAAATACTTCGTTTCTTTATTTTTATAGTTGGCTGGTGAAAGGGCTGTGCAAAAGGCCAAACATCTATTTAGCAGTAAACGTTGGTTGGAAATTGACCTATCGGCTTGCTTTCTCTAGAATCGCCGGTCTCTTAAAACGGGGGCCATTCCGGCCCGTTGTGGACGAACCAGGTAGCACGACATGAAACGTACTTTCCAACCAAGCACTATCAAACGCGCCCGCACTCACGGTTTCCGTGCTCGCATGGCAACCAAAAACGGCCGTGCAGTCCTGTCGCGTCGCCGCGCCAAAGGCCGTGCACGTCTGGCAGTTTGATAATCAGACAATGGTGGTGAGTCAGGACTTCAGTCGGGAAAAGCGGTTACTCACTCCCCGACATTTCAAGGCAGTCTTTGACTCCCCCACCGGCAAGGTTCCGGGGAAAAATCTCCTGCTCCTTGCGCGCAGCAACGATCTCGATCACCCCCGTTTGGGGTTAGTGATCGGTAAAAAGAGCGTAAAGCTCTCCGTTGAGCGCAATCGCCTTAAGCGTTTGATGCGTGAATCGTTTCGTCTCCACCAGGATTTACTGGTTGGTTGGGATATCGTTATCGTCGCGCGCAAAGGTTTGGGTGACGTAGAGAACCCCGAATTGATTCAGCATTTCGGCAAACTCTGGAAGCGTCTGGCCCGTAACGCGCCAGTTCCAGCGGTTAAAACCGAAACTGTAGGGGTAGGCAGTCCTGATGCGTAAACTGGTGCTCGTTCCGATCCAGTTTTATCGTTATGCCATTAGTCCTTTGATGGCCAGCCACTGCCGTTTCTACCCCAGTTGTTCCTGCTACGCGTTGGAAGCCATCGAAAATCATGGCGTTCTTCGCGGCGGCTGGCTGACCTTTCGTCGTTTAGGTCGCTGTCACCCGTGGAATCCCGGTGGTTACGACCCGGTTCCACCTATCCCTACCTCCCGTTCTTCTTCGATGGCCGAGTAATCATGGATATTAAACGCACGATCCTGATCGTCGCTCTAGCAGTCGTGTCCTACGTTATGGTCCTGAAATGGAACCAGGACTACGGCCAAGCTGCACTGCCGACTCAGAATGTTGCCGCCAGCAGCACCACCGCGCCGGCTTTGCCCGACACGGCTTCAGGTAACAACGCTTCCAACAGTGCCGATGTACCCAGCGCCAATGGCGATACCAGCACACCGACTGAAACTCCGGTTGCTGCAAGCAAAGATCTCATCCACCTGAAAACGGATGTTCTGGACATTGCGATTGATCCACAGGGTGGCGACATTGCCCAGTTGCGTCTGCCGCTTTATCCGCGCCGTCAGGACCTCCCGGATGTTCCTTTCCAGTTGTTCGATAACGGCAACGAACGCACCTATCTGGCTCAAAGCGGCCTGACAGGTGTTGATGGACCGGATGCCCGCCCTGCAGGTCGCCCGGTTTTCAGCACAGATAAAAAGACTTATGAACTGGCTCCAGGCCAGGATCAGTTGGTCGTTGACCTGAAATTCAGCGAAAACGGGATCAACTACATCAAGCGTTTCACGCTCAAGCGTGGCCTGTACGATGTTCAAGTCAGCTATTTGATTGATAACGAGAGCGGCAAGCCGTGGAACGGCAACCTGTTCGCGCAATTGAAACGCGACAACAGCTCCGATCCTTCTTCCAGCACCGCCACCGGCACTGCGACTTACCTGGGCGCCGCCCTGTGGACAAGTTCTGAGCCGTACAAAAAAGTGTCGATGAAAGATATCGACAAGGGCCAGCTGAAAGAAACCGTTCAAGGTGGCTGGGTTGCATGGCTGCAACACTACTTTGTAACCGCGTGGATTCCTCAGAAGGGTGATTCCAACGTAGTTCAGACCCGTAAAGACAGCCAGGGCAACTACATCATCGGTTTTACCGGTCCAACCTTGACCGTTGAGCCGGGCAAAACAGGCGAAACCAGCGCTACCTTGTACGCCGGTCCGAAAAGCCAGGGTGTGCTCAAAGAGTTATCCCCAGGCCTGGAACTGACTGTCGACTACGGCATCCTGTGGTTCATTGCCCAGCCTATTTTCTGGCTGCTGCAACATATCCACAGCCTGGTAGGTAACTGGGGCTGGTCGATCATTTTCCTGACCATGCTGATCAAAGGGATCTTCTTCCCTCTGTCGGCCGCCAGCTACAAGTCGATGGCCCGCATGCGCGCTGTGGCACCAAAACTGGCCGCTCTGAAAGAGCAGTTCGGTGATGATCGCCAGAAAATGTCGCAAGCGATGATGGAGTTGTACAAGAAAGAGAAGATCAATCCGCTGGGCGGCTGCTTGCCGATTCTGGTGCAGATGCCGGTCTTCCTGTCCTTGTACTGGGTACTTCTGGAAAGTGTTGAAATGCGCCAGGCGCCGTTCATGCTCTGGATTACCGACCTGTCGATCAAGGACCCGTTCTTCATTCTGCCGATCATCATGGGCGCAACCATGTTCATCCAGCAGCGTCTGAACCCGACTCCTCCGGATCCGATGCAGGCCAAGGTGATGAAGCTGATGCCAATCATCTTCACCTTCTTCTTCCTGTGGTTCCCGGCTGGTCTGGTGCTGTACTGGGTTGTGAACAACTGCCTGTCCATCGCCCAACAGTGGTACATCACACGTAAGGTCGAAGCTGCTACCAAAAAAGCAGCCGAGTAACTTACTCTGGTGAGCACCACTCAAAACGCCCCCTAGTGGGGCGTTTTGCTTTCCATCACTTTTGTTTTGAGGCCTGTTTTATGAGTGTTGCTGCTGAAACCATTGCCGCTGTGGCAACTGCCCAAGGCCGAGGTGGTGTGGGTATCGTGCGTATCTCCGGCCCGCTCGCAAGCATCGCAGCCAAAGCATTCAGCGAGCGCGAATTGAAGCCGCGCTACGCCCACTACGGTCCGTTTTATGGGGAAAACCGCGAAGTACTCGATGAAGGCATCGCGCTGTACTTCCCGGGCCCCAACTCTTTTACCGGCGAAGACGTGCTGGAACTGCAAGGTCACGGCGGCCCCATTGTTCTCGATATGTTGCTGCAACGCTGTATTCAACTGGGTTGCCGCCTGGCACGCCCGGGCGAGTTCAGTGAACGCGCATTTTTGAATGACAAGCTCGATCTGGCCCAGGCCGAAGCCATTGCCGACCTTATCGAGGCCAGCTCTGCACAGGCGGCACGCAATGCCTTGCGCTCCTTGCAGGGAGCGTTTTCGCAGCGTGTGCATAACTTGACCGAACAATTGATCGGTTTGCGCATCTACGTCGAAGCTGCGATTGATTTTCCGGAAGAGGAAATCGACTTTCTGGCCGATGGCCACGTGCTGGGGATGCTGGACAAGGTTCGCCAAGAGTTATCCACCGTGATGCGCGAGGCAGGCCAGGGCGCATTGTTGCGGGACGGCATGACAGTAGTGATTGCCGGCCGGCCCAATGCAGGAAAGTCCAGCTTGCTCAACGCACTGGCCGGACGCGAAGCCGCAATTGTTACTGAAATTGCCGGCACCACCCGTGACGTATTGCGTGAACATATCCACATCGATGGCATGCCGTTGCACGTGGTAGACACTGCAGGTCTGCGCGACACCGATGATCAAGTCGAAAAAATCGGTGTACAACGAGCCCTCAAGGCCATTGGTGAAGCTGACCGGGTGTTGCTGGTGGTGGATGCGACTGCACCAGAGGCTGATGACCCCTTTGCCCTGTGGCCCGAGTTTTTGCAGCAGCGTCCGGACCCGGCCAAAGTAACCTTGATCCGCAACAAGGCTGACCTGACCGGAGAGGATATTCGTCTGCAGGTCTGTGACGATGGCCACGTGACCATCAGCTTGAGTGCCCGCTCCACAGATGCCGGAGATGGCCTCGAGTTGCTGCGCGATCATCTCAAGGCCTGCATGGGCTACGAGCAGACCTCTGAGAGCAGCTTCAGTGCACGCCGTCGTCACCTGGAGGCGTTGCGCCATGCAAGTGATGCCCTGGAGCACGGCAGGGCACAGCTGACCCTGGCGGGTGCCGGTGAGTTGCTGGCGGAGGATTTACGTCAGGCCCAGCATTCCCTCGGCGAGATTACCGGGGCATTCAGCTCGGATGATCTGCTGGGACGGATCTTCTCCAGCTTCTGTATCGGTAAATAGCCAAGATCCCTGTAGGAGCGAGCGGTTAAAAGATAGCGAGCTCGCTCCTACAGTTTTCGGTATAGTTTCCATTCCCCCACATCCACAGAGGTGTTAGTCCAATGCGTCATTGATGCCGCCGCGATTCTTGCGGCCAGTTCTTATTCCCCTCACAGCAGGGGCAGTTCTGGGCATCTTTGGAGTGCATATGACTCACGTTCCCTATGTGACGCTGGAAAGCGTTTCTTATCAGCTACCCGACGGTAGCCCGCTGTTTTCTGACCTTGATTTGCACCTCGACCAACGCCCCACAGGCCTGATCGGGCGCAATGGCGTGGGCAAAAGTATCCTGGCGCGTCTAATCGCAGGGGATATCTTGCCTGCCTCAGGTCGCTGTCTGCGCAACGGATCGGTGTATTACCTGGCACAGCAAGTCAGCCTTGAATCAGAGCGGACCCTGGCCGATCTGGCAGGCGTGCAGCCCATCCTCTGTGCCCTTGAGCGTATCGGGCAAGGCAGCACTGCCCAAGCGGACTTTGACTGCGTAGGAGAGCAGTGGAACATTCGTCAGCAATTGCTCGACCAGCTGCAGCAAAACGGACTCGCCCACCTGAATCCTTCGACACCTGCTTCGGCGCTCAGTGGTGGCGAAGCCATGCGCGTAGCTTTGATGGGCGCTTTTTTGTCTGAAGCCGACTTTTTGATACTGGATGAACCTTCCAATCATCTCGATCGTCAGCACCGACAGGCTTTGTATCAACAACTGCAACGTTGGCCCGGCGGTCTGCTGGTGATCAGCCATGACCGCGAATTGTTGGAGTGCATGGAACGCATCGTGGAACTCTCATCCCTGGGACTCACCAGCTATGGCGGCAACTTCTCGTTTTATGCACAGGCCAAAGACCAGCAGCAACAGTCGGCCCTGCAACGACTGGAATCAGCCAAGGTTGAACGCAAACGCGAGGAGCATGCCCTGCGTGAGCAAAGGGAGCGCCTTGAGCGCAGGCAAGCCCGAGGCAAGCAACAGGCCAGTGGCAGTAACCAGGCGAAGATCCTGCTGGATCGGCAAAAGGAACGCAGTCAGACCAGTAGCGGCAAACTGCGGCTGCAACAAAACGCTGCACATCAGGCCTTGTCTGCCAAGGTCCACCTGGCTGCAAGCCAGGTAGAAGACCAACAGAGCATTTTTGTGTATCCACCTGTACGCAGCCAAAACGTACCGTTGCAAATCGCAGAGCTGATAGATGCTCGTTTGCCCCGGGGGGCTGAGCCTCTGCAGCTGGTCAACCTGACCCTGAGTCGGGGCCAGCGAGTCGCCCTTGTGGGGCCAAACGGTTGCGGCAAGTCGACCTTGCTCAAGGTTTTGGCCGGGCAGCTTCCTATCATATCGGGCCAGGCTCACACCTTTGTGACAGCGGCTTATCTCGACCAGCATCTGACATTGCTGGAGCCCGGGCTGTCAGTGCTTGAGCAATTGCGCGCTCTGAACCAGGAGCTCAATGACAGTGAATTGCGTACGCGGCTGGCGCAATTAGGCCTTGACGCTAACCAGGTAAACCAGACTTGTGCACAGCTCAGTGGGGGTGAGCGGGTGAAAGCGGCAATGGCATGTGTGCTTTATGCACAACAGCCAGCACAGCTTTTATTGCTGGATGAACCGGCCAATCATCTCGATTTGCCCTCTATCCGGGCCCTGGAATCGATGCTCCAGCAGTACCGGGGGACTTTGATCGTGACTTCCCACGATGAAGCGTTTGTGGACGCTATCGGAATTACCCACAGGCTTGAGGCCTCGACCTCAGGCTGGCTGAATATCTCCGTCTGAAGGGGTTAATTTCAGGCATTTTTCGCTTTACCCAGCTACCGATCGTCAGGCCGCTTGATGAAACAGCCATTCGAGCGGCCTTCGGCTGCCTGTTTATTGGCTGGATTGCACAATAAACATGAAATAAGCCCTGTGCATAACCGCCCCTTAGCTCGGTGGGTAAGTAGGCCTGAAAACTGAAGATAACCACCCCTGTGGATAAGCGAGGTCTTTATCCACAAGCTTAAAGTACTTATCCAAACCCCTCATTGGCACCTAACCACAGATTTTTGAATCTCTGTACAGTACGAGTTTAAAGGCCTTCAGCAATCTATCCACAGATAGGTCGCTCAGTAGTAATAAACATAAAAACAAAGCTTTATAAATTTCTTCTCTATTTATTTATCTATCTGGCCTTATCCACAGCTGGTTAAATTTTGTGCAAAGGGTTCTTTAAGAAGGGCGAAGTCCCTATACTTTGCGGTCTATCCAAAAACCCCTAGAAACAGGCACGAGGTGCGTGGTGAATTTCCCTTCCCGTTTTGCAGTGATCGTCATCGGCGGCGGTCACGCCGGAACCGAGGCTGCACTTGCTTCAGCACGTATGGGCGTAAAAACCCTGCTGTTGACCCACAACGTGGAAACCCTCGGGCAAATGAGCTGCAATCCTGCGATTGGCGGGATTGGTAAAAGCCATCTGGTTAAAGAAATCGATGCCCTCGGTGGCGCGATGGCGATTGCCACCGATAAAGGCGGTATCCAGTTCCG
The DNA here is from genome assembly GCF_904067025.1 of Pseudomonas paraversuta. NCBI lineage: Bacteria > Pseudomonadati > Pseudomonadota > Gammaproteobacteria > Pseudomonadales > Pseudomonadaceae > Pseudomonas > Pseudomonas paraversuta. Next base: position 4,995,060 of record NZ_CAJFDA010000001.1, on the reverse strand, counting down.
TGTACTCAATGGCCGCAAAGGCCCGGCAGTGCGTGCAACCCGTGCACAGGCCGACCGCATTCTGTACAAGGCGGCAGTACGGGAAATTCTGGAAAACCAGCCCAACCTGTGGATATTTCAACAAGCGGCTGATGACCTGATCGTTGAACAGGATCAGGTCCGTGGCGTAGTAACCCAGATGGGTCTGCGTTTCATGGCCGATGCCGTGGTTTTGACCACAGGCACTTTCCTCGGTGGACTTATCCACATCGGAATGCAGAACTATTCAGGCGGCCGGGCCGGTGATCCACCTTCGATCGCCCTGGCACAGCGCCTGCGTGAACTGCCATTACGGGTCGGTCGCCTGAAAACCGGTACACCACCGCGTATTGATGGTCGTTCAGTGGATTTTTCGGTCATGACCGAACAGCCTGGCGATACCCCGATTCCAGTGATGTCGTTCATGGGCAACAAGCAACAGCATCCGGCTCAAGTCAGTTGCTGGATTACCCATACCAACGCCCGCACCCACGAAATCATTGCTGCCAACCTTGATCGTTCACCGATGTATTCGGGTGTTATCGAGGGCATTGGTCCGCGCTATTGCCCGTCCATCGAAGACAAGATTCATCGCTTTGCCGACAAGGAAAGCCACCAGGTCTTTATCGAACCTGAAGGTTTGACGACCCACGAGCTGTACCCGAACGGGATTTCCACTTCCTTGCCGTTCGATGTGCAGATCCAGATTGTGCAGTCGATCCGCGGTATGGAAAACGCCCACATCGTGCGTCCAGGTTATGCCATCGAATACGACTATTTCGATCCCCGTGACCTGAAATACAGCCTCGAAACCAAGGTGATCGGCGGTTTGTTCTTTGCCGGACAAATCAACGGCACCACCGGTTACGAAGAAGCCGGAGCACAAGGTTTGCTCGCCGGCGCCAACGCGGCATTGCTTGCACAGGGCAAAGACAGCTGGTGCCCTCGTCGCGATGAGGCCTACATCGGGGTCCTGGTGGACGATCTGATCACCTTGGGAACTCAAGAACCGTACCGGATGTTCACCTCCCGGGCCGAGTACCGCCTGATCCTGCGTGAAGACAACGCCGATATGCGTCTGACCGAGAAAGGACGCGAGCTTGGCCTGGTCGACGACGCCCGCTGGGCTGCGTTTTGCACCAAGCGCGAAAGCATCGCGCAGGAAGAACAGCGCTTGAAGAGCACCTGGGTTCGCCCGGGCACTGAACAGGGTGAAGCGATTGCAGCCCGGTTCGGTACGCCTTTGACCCACGAATACAATTTGCTGAATCTGCTGACCCGTCCCGAAATTGATTACGTCGGTCTGATCGAAGTGACAGGGCAGGGTGCAACCGATCCGCTGGTGGCCGAGCAGGTTGAAATCAAGACCAAATATGCCGGTTACATCGATCGTCAACAGGATGAGATTGCTCGTCTGCGGGCCAGTGAAAATACCAAACTGCCTGTGGATATCGATTACACGAACATCTCCGGACTGTCGAAAGAGATCCAGAGCAAGCTGGGTGCTACGCGTCCCGAGACGCTGGGCCAGGCTTCGCGCATTCCCGGTGTGACACCGGCTGCGATCTCCCTGTTGATGATTCACCTGAAAAAACGCGGCGCTGGCCGCAAGTTGGAGCAAAACGCTTGAGTTCGCTGGTTACCGCACAACATGCTGAAGAGTTATCCACAGGTGCACGCCAGCTGGGCGTCGATCTGACCGAGGCCCAGCACCAGCAGTTGCTGGGTTATCTCGCCCTGTTGATCAAATGGAACAAGGCCTACAACCTTACGGCTGTGCGTAACCCCGACGAAATGGTGTCGCGCCATTTGCTCGACAGTCTGAGCGTGATGCCTTTCATCGAAAACGGCCGCTGGCTGGATGTCGGTAGTGGCGGCGGCATGCCGGGGATTCCCTTGGCCATCCTGTTTCCCGGGTCGCAAGTGACCTGTCTGGACAGTAACGGCAAGAAAACCCGCTTCCTGACCCAGGTCAAACTCGAGCTCAAGCTGGATAACCTGCAAGTTATCCACAGTCGCGTCGAGGAGTATCAGCCTGCGCAACCGTTCACTGGAATTGTGTCCAGAGCTTTCAGCAGTATGGAAAACTTCAGCAACTGGACGCGTCACCTTGGTGACAGCGAAACGCGCTGGTTGGCAATGAAGGGCGTTCATCCGGCCGATGAGCTGGTAGCATTGCCGTCTGATTTTCGTCTCGATGGCGAACACGCCTTGACCGTTCCGGGTTGCCAAGGCCAACGCCATCTGCTGATACTGCGCCGCACGGCATGATTGGGAACGCAAGCAAGAATGGCTAAGGTATTCGCAATAGCGAACCAAAAGGGTGGTGTGGGTAAAACCACCACCTGTATCAACCTCGCAGCATCGTTGGTCGCGACCAAGCGCCGCGTACTGCTGATCGACCTCGATCCACAGGGCAACGCCACCATGGGTAGCGGTGTGGATAAGCATGGTCTCGAGAATTCAGTTTATGACCTGTTGATCGGTGAGTGTGATCTGGCCGAGGCCATGCACTACTCCGAACACGGTGGTTACCAGTTACTGCCAGCTAACCGCGATCTGACCGCGGCTGAAGTCGTACTGCTCGAAATGCAGATGAAGGAAAGCCGTCTGCGTACTGCACTGGCCCCGGTCCGTGAGAGCTACGACTACATCCTGATCGATTGCCCGCCGTCACTGTCGATGCTGACCCTGAACGCTCTGGTCGCTGCCGACGGGGTGATTATCCCCATGCAGTGCGAGTACTTCGCGCTCGAAGGCTTGAGCGACCTTGTGGATAACATCAAGCGTATCGCTGAGCTGCTGAACCCGAACCTGAAAATCGAAGGCTTGCTGCGGACTATGTACGATCCGCGTCTGAGCCTGATGAACGATGTCTCGGCCCAGCTCAAGGAACACTTTGGCGAGCAGCTCTACGACACCGTGATTCCGCGCAATATCCGTCTGGCTGAAGCGCCAAGCTATGGCATGCCTGCCCTGGCCTATGACAAAAATTCCCGTGGCGCGATTGCTTACCTTGCCCTGGCGGGCGAGCTGGTTCGTCGTCAACGTCGTACCTCCCGCACTGCTCAGCCAACTTAAGGAAATCCCATGGCCGTCAAGAAACGAGGTCTCGGACGCGGACTGGATGCTCTTCTGAGTGGTCCTACGGTCAGCTCGCTGGAAGAACAAGCGGTCAAGGTTGATCAAAGCGAACTGCAGCATTTGCCCCTGGACTTGATCCAGCGCGGTAAATACCAGCCTCGTCGCGACATGGACCCCCAGGCACTTGAAGAGCTTGCGAGTTCGATCAAGTCTCAGGGCGTGATGCAGCCGATCGTGGTGCGTCCGATCGCTGGCGGGCGTTTTGAGATCATTGCCGGTGAGCGCCGCTGGCGTGCAAGTCAGCAAGCGGGCAAGGACACCATCCCGGCGATGGTCAAAGACGTACCGGATGAAACTGCCATTGCAATGGCGCTGATCGAAAACATCCAGCGTGAAGACCTCAATCCGATTGAAGAAGCCGTGGCCTTGCAGCGTTTGCAGCAAGAGTTCCAGCTGACTCAGCAACAGGTGGCCGATGCTGTGGGTAAGTCCCGGGTGTCTGTGGCTAACTTGTTACGGTTGATTTCATTGCCGGAAGTGATCAAAACCATGCTGTCCCATGGTGACCTGGAAATGGGTCATGCCCGGGCACTCCTGGGTTTGCCTGAAAATCAGCAGGTTGAAGGGGCGCGACACGTTGTCGCACGTGGTTTGACCGTGCGTCAGACCGAAGCCCTGGTTCGCCAGTGGTTGAGTGGCAAGCAAGAGCCTGCCGAACCGGTCAAAACCGATCCGGATATCACCCGGCTCGAGCAGCGTCTGGCCGAGCGCCTAGGCTCTGCGGTGCAGATTCGCCACGGTAAGAAGGGAAAGGGTCAGTTAGTCATTGGTTACAACTCTCTGGATGAGCTTCAAGGAGTGCTTGCTCACATCCGCTGAAACATTTCCTCATGTAGCGCGCAGTCGGAAATCACTACCTGACAGTTGAATAGGGGATTAAGCGCCCCTATACTCTGCGCGCATTTTGTCGGCACAAATTATGCCAAGTTTTTTTCTTTTGGCAGCCGACCTTTGAGGAGCAGTTGTGATGGAAACCCGCACGCCAAACCGCTTGCCGTTCCATCGCTTGGCGGTATTTCCAGTTTTACTGGCTCAATTTGTCGTTTTATTGCTGGCTGCTCTGGGGCTCTGGCAATGGCATGGAGTCGTAGCCGGATATTCAGGACTCTGCGGAGGCCTGATAGCTTTGCTACCCAATGTGTATTTTGCTCACAGGGCTTTCCGGTTTTCCGGCGCCCGAGCAGCGCAAGCCATCGTCCGGTCGTTTTACGCTGGCGAGGCAGGCAAATTAATTTTGACGGCAGTGCTGTTCGCGCTGACGTTTGCAGGTGTGAAGCCACTGGCGCCGCTAGCTGTATTCGGCGTCTTCGTGCTGACCCAACTGGTCAGTTGGTTCGCTCCCCTGCTAATGAGAACAACACTTTCGAGACCTTAGGGCGTTTGAGGCAACCATGGCAGAAACAACCGCTTCGGGCTATATCCAGCACCACTTACAGAACCTGACCTTCGGGCAGCTACCTGATGGTGGCTGGGGCTTTGCTCACACCGTTGCAGAAGCTAAATCAATGGGCTTTTGGGCGTTCCATGTCGATACTCTCGGCTGGTCGCTGTTTGTCGGTCTGATTTTCATCCTCGTATTCCGCATGGCGGCCAAGAAGGCAACTTCCGGTCAACCAGGCGCACTGCAAAACTTCGTAGAGGTTTTGATTGAATTCGTTGATGGCAGTGTGAAAGACAGCTTCCATGGTCGCAGTGCCGTCATTGCACCACTGGCGCTGACCATTTTCGTCTGGGTATTCCTGATGAATGCCATCGACCTGGTACCGGTTGACTGGATTCCTCAGTTGGCGATGCTGATCACTGGCGACCCGCACATCCCTTTCCGTGCCGTACCGACGACAGATCCAAACGCGACCATGGGCATGGCCCTGTCGGTGTTTGCACTGATCATCTTCTACAGCATCAAAGTCAAAGGCATCGGCGGTTTCATCGGTGAACTGACCCTGCACCCGTTTGGCAGCAAGAATATCTTTATTCAGGCGCTGCTGATTCCGGTGAACTTCCTGCTCGAATTCGTGACGCTGATTGCCAAGCCAATCTCGCTGGCTCTGCGTCTGTTCGGCAATATGTATGCTGGCGAACTGGTATTTATCCTGATCGCCGTAATGTTCGGCAGCGGCCTGCTTTGGCTTAGCGGTCTGGGCGTGGTGCTGCAATGGGCGTGGGCTGTATTCCACATCCTGATCATCACCTTGCAAGCGTTCATCTTCATGATGTTGACCATCGTCTACTTGTCGATGGCACACGAAGATAACCACTAAGACCCGTCTCGGCGAGTCTGGCGCCCCCTGCTCCGGCATGGGGGTGTCGCAAAATGATTTTGTTTTACCGCTTTAATCTAAAAAACCTAAACCATACGACGTAAAAGTCGGGAGGAAAGATGGAAACTGTAGTTGGTCTAACCGCTATCGCTGTTGCACTGTTGATCGGCCTGGGCGCACTGGGTACCGCAATTGGTTTCGGCCTGTTGGGCGGCAAGTTCCTGGAAGGCGCAGCGCGTCAGCCAGAAATGGTTCCAATGCTGCAAGTTAAAATGTTCATCGTTGCCGGTCTGCTCGACGCCGTAACCATGATCGGTGTTGGTATTGCACTGTTCTTCACCTTCGCGAACCCCTTCGTTGGTCAACTCGCTGGCTAATCACTCGAATTTTCGAGTTGATTAGAGTGATGGACAACGAACGAGCGAGGTGTTGGCGTGAACATTAATGCAACCCTGATTGGCCAGTCCGTTGCGTTCTTCATTTTTGTACTGTTTTGCATGAAGTTCGTGTGGCCTCCGGTCATCGCGGCATTGCAAGAACGTCAGAAGAAGATTGCGGCTGGACTGGACGCTGCTAACCGAGCAGCTCGCGACCTGGAGTTGGCCCAAGATAAAGCGGGTCAACAACTGCGCGAAGCTAAGGCTCAAGCAGCTGAAATCATTGAGCAAGCCAAGAAACGCGGTACTCAGATCGTAGACGAAGCCCGTGAACAGGCTCGCGTTGAAGCTGACCGTGTGAAGGCTCAGGCTCAGGCCGAGATCGAACAGGAAATCAACAGTGTCAAAGACGCGCTGCGCACCCAATTGGGTAGCCTGGCCGTTGAAGGCGCTGAAAAGATCCTGGGTGCCACAATCGATCAAAACGCGCACGCGGAGCTGGTTAATAAACTGGCTGCTGAAATTTAAGCGAGGGCGATCATGGCAGAATTGACCACGTTGGCCCGACCTTACGCTAAGGCAGCCTTCGAGCACGCCCAGGCCCACCAGCAACTGGCCTCTTGGTCAGCCATGCTCGGCCTGGCTGCAGCAGTGTCGCAAGACGACACTATGCAGCGCGTGCTCAAGGCCCCGCGACTGACGAGCGCAGAAAAGGCCGCCACGTTTATTGACGTGTGCGGCGACAAGTTCGATGTAAAAATGCAGAACTTCATCAACGTCGTTGCCGAAAACGACCGTCTCCCGCTATTGCCGGAGATCGCCGCTCTGTTTGACCTGTACAAGGCTGAACAAGAGAAGTCGGTAGACGTAGAAGTGACCAGTGCTTTTACATTGGACCAAGAACAGCAAGACAAACTCGCCAAGGTTCTCAGTGCACGACTCAACCGGGAAGTGCGCCTGCAAGTTGCGGAGGATGCCAGCCTTATAGGTGGTGTCATCATCCGCGCCGGCGACCTGGTTATCGATGGCTCGGTTCGCGGAAAACTCGCAAGCCTTGCCGAAGCATTGAAATCTTGAGTTTGAAGGGGCAGCAGAGCAATGCAGCAACTCAATCCTTCCGAAATAAGTGAAATTATCAAGGGCCGCATCGAAAAACTCGATGTGACCTCCCAAGCCCGTAACGAAGGCACCATCGTCAGCGTATCTGACGGTATTGTGCGGATTCACGGTCTGGCCGACGTAATGTACGGCGAGATGATCGAGTTTCCGGGCAGCGTCTTCGGCATGGCCCTCAACCTGGAGCAAGACTCTGTAGGTGCTGTTGTATTGGGCGCATACACGACTCTGGCTGAAGGCATGAGCGCCAAGTGCACTGGCCGCATCCTGGAAGTTCCGGTTGGTAAGGAACTGCTGGGTCGCGTTGTCGACGCACTGGGTAACCCAGTTGATGGCAAAGGTCCGCTGAACAACACCGAGACTGATGCAGTCGAGAAAGTTGCTCCAGGCGTGATCTGGCGTAAGTCGGTAGACCAGCCTGTACAGACTGGCTACAAGGCTGTCGATGCCATGATCCCTGTCGGCCGTGGCCAGCGTGAGCTGATCATCGGTGACCGTCAGATCGGTAAAACCGCTCTGGCGATCGACGCGATCATCAACCAGAAGAACAGCGGCATTTTCTGTGTATACGTAGCGATCGGTCAGAAGCAATCGACCATCGCCAACGTGGTTCGCAAGCTGGAAGAAAACGGCGCGTTGGCTAACACCATCGTCGTTGCTGCCAGTGCTTCCGAATCCGCAGCGCTGCAGTTCCTGGCACCGTACTCCGGTTGCACCATGGGCGAATACTTCCGCGACCGCGGTGAAGACGCACTGATCGTTTATGACGATCTGTCCAAGCAAGCAGTGGCTTACCGCCAGATTTCCCTGCTGCTGCGCCGTCCACCAGGCCGTGAAGCTTACCCGGGCGACGTGTTCTATCTCCACTCCCGTCTTCTGGAGCGCGCATCCCGCGTATCCGAAGAGTACGTAGAGAAGTTCACCAACGGCGCAGTGACCGGCAAAACCGGTTCCCTGACCGCACTGCCGATCATCGAAACTCAAGCTGGCGACGTTTCCGCGTTCGTTCCGACCAACGTGATTTCCATCACTGACGGTCAGATCTTCCTGGAATCGGCCATGTTCAACTCCGGGATCCGTCCTGCAGTGAACGCCGGTGTTTCGGTATCCCGTGTGGGTGGTGCCGCTCAGACCAAGATCATCAAGAAGCTGTCCGGTGGTATCCGTACCGCTCTGGCTCAGTACCGTGAACTGGCGGCATTCGCCCAGTTCGCATCTGACCTGGACGAAGCGACCCGTAAGCAACTTGAGCATGGTCAGCGCGTTACCGAGCTGATGAAGCAGAAGCAATACGCACCAATGTCGATCGCTGACATGGCGCTGTCGCTGTATGCCGCTGAGCGTGGGTTCCTGACTGACGTCGAAATCACCAAGATCGGTAGCTTTGAACAAGCGCTGATTGCTTACTTCAACCGCGATCACGCCGAGCTTATGGCGAAGATCAACGTTAAAGGTGACTTCAATGACGAAATCGATTCTGGCATCAAAGCCGGCATCGAGAAGTTCAAGGCCACCCAAACCTGGTAAGCCGCAGCGGGAGCCGCAAGGCTCCCGCTTGCTAACCTGATAGGTGTTACATGGCAGGCGCAAAAGAGATTCGCAGTAAGATTGCGAGCATCAAAAGCACGCAAAAGATTACCAGCGCCATGGAAAAAGTGGCGGTCAGCAAAATGCGCAAGGCACAAATGCGCATGGCTGCTAGCCGTCCTTATGCGGAGCGCATCCGCCAGGTTATTGGGCATTTGGCCAACGCCAACCCGGAATACCGCCACCCTTTCATGATCGACCGCGAAGTTAAGCGTGTGGGTTATGTGGTTGTGAGCAGTGACCGTGGCTTGTGCGGTGGTTTGAATACCAACCTGTTCAAGGCTTTGGTCAAGGACATGGCGGTAAACCGTGAAAACGGCGTCGAGATTGATCTGTGCGTGGTCGGCAGCAAAGGTGCGGCTTTTTTCCGTAACTTCGGCGGTAACGTCGTCGCTGCAATCAGCCATCTGGGTGAAGAACCGTCGATCAATGATTTGATCGGCAGCGTTAAGGTGATGCTGGATGCTTACCTGGAAGGCCGTATTGATCGCCTGTCCGTGGTGTCCAACAAGTTTATCAACACCATGACGCAACAGCCTACTGTGGAGCAATTGATTCCACTGGTGGCGACCCCGGATCAAGAACTCAAGCACCACTGGGACTATCTCTACGAACCGGACGCCAAAGAGCTGCTAGACGGCTTGATGGTTCGTTACGTGGAGTCGCAGGTGTACCAGGCGGTGGTCGAGAACAGTGCAGCTGAACAAGCTGCGCGGATGATCGCGATGAAGAACGCCACTGATAACGCCGGTGATTTGATCAGCGATTTGCAGCTGATCTACAACAAGGCGCGTCAGGCTGCGATCACCCAAGAGATCTCGGAAATCGTCGGCGGCGCTGCCGCGGTTTAACGGTTCAAATATTCAGAGGATCCAGCTATGAGTAGCGGACGTATCGTTCAAATCATCGGCGCCGTGATCGACGTGGAATTTCCACGCGAAAACGTACCGAGCATCTACAACGCGCTGAAAGTACAAAGCGCGGCCGGAACCACTCTGGAAGTTCAGCAGCAGCTGGGCGACGGCGTGGTTCGTACCATTGCGATGGGTTCCACCGAGGGCTTGAAGCGCGGTCTGGAAGTCACCGACACTGGCGCAGCCATCTCCGTACCGGTCGGTAAAGCGACTCTGGGCCGGATCATGGACGTTCTGGGCAACCCGATCGACGAAGCTGGTCCGATTGATACCGAAGAGCGCTGGGGCATTCACCGTCCTGCACCGTCCTTCGCTGATCAAGCGGGCGGCAACGACCTTCTGGAAACCGGCATCAAGGTTATCGACCTGATCTGCCCGTTTGCAAAAGGCGGTAAGGTTGGTCTGTTCGGTGGTGCCGGTGTAGGCAAAACCGTAAACATGATGGAACTGATCCGTAACATCGCCATGGAACACAGCGGTTACTCTGTGTTTGCTGGTGTGGGCGAGCGTACCCGTGAGGGTAACGACTTCTACCACGAGATGAAGGACTCCAACGTTCTGGACAAAGTGGCACTGGTTTACGGTCAGATGAACGAGCCGCCGGGTAACCGTCTGCGCGTAGCACTGACCGGCCTGACCATGGCCGAGAAGTTCCGTGACGAAGGTAACGACGTACTGTTGTTCGTTGACAACATCTACCGTTACACCCTGGCCGGTACTGAAGTATCCGCACTGCTGGGCCGTATGCCTTCCGCAGTAGGTTACCAGCCGACCCTGGCTGAAGAGATGGGTACTCTGCAAGAGCGCATCACTTCGACCAAGAACGGTTCGATCACTTCGATCCAAGCGGTATACGTACCTGCGGATGACTTGACTGACCCGTCGCCGGCGACCACCTTCGCCCACTTGGACGCCACTGTCGTACTGTCCCGTGACATCGCATCCCTGGGTATCTACCCGGCGGTGGATCCACTGGATTCGACTTCGCGCCAGCTGGACCCGATGGTAATCGGCCAGGAACACTACGACACCGCTCGCGGCGTTCAGTACGTGTTGCAGCGTTACAAAGAACTGAAGGACATCATTGCGATCCTGGGTATGGACGAGCTGTCGGAAGTCGACAAGCAGTTGGTATCCCGCGCTCGTAAGATCCAGCGTTTCTTGTCTCAGCCGTTCTTCGTGGCAGAAGTCTTCACTGGCGCTTCGGGTAAATACGTTTCCCTGAAAGACACCATTGCTGGCTTCAAAGGCATCCTCAACGGTGACTACGACCACCTGCCAGAACAAGCGTTCTACATGGTCGGCGGCATCGAAGAAGCGATCGAGAAAGCCAAGAAACTGTAATTCCGGCGCCCGGTAACGGGCGCTAATCAGGTTGAGGCAATCAGATGGCTAATATGATGACAGTCCATTGCGATATCGTCAGTGCGGAAGGAGAAATCTTTTCCGGTCAGGTCGAGATGGTGATTGCGCACGGCAGCCTGGGTGATCTTGGTATCGCTCTGGGTCACGCTCCGCTGATCACTGAACTCAAGCCAGGTCCGATCCGCCTGATCAAAATGGGTGGAGAAGCCGAGGTGTTTTACATCTCTGGTGGTTACCTCGAGGTTCAGCCGAACATGGTCAAGGTTCTTGCCGACACCGTGCAACGTGCTGCCGACCTGGATGAAGCCTCCGCTCAGGCCGCCGTCAAGGCAGCCGAGAAGGCACTGAACGAGAAAGGCGCAGATTTCGATTACGGATCTGCTGCTGCACGTCTGGCCGAGGCCGCAGCTCAGCTGCGCACCGTCCAGCAAATCCGCAAAAAGTTCGGCGGCTAAGCCTCCTGCTTCATTGTGTGATTGATTAAAAAGGGTAGCCTCGGCTACCCTTTTTCTTTTTCCGCGAATTACTTCTGGTCGCAGCCGCTGACCACCCAGGATTGGTAGCCAGTCATGTCTCTCGATATCGTTATTCTCGCTGCAGGTCAGGGCACCCGCATGCGTTCGGCCCTGCCCAAGGTTCTGCATCCCGTCGCCGGAAACTCCATGCTCGGGCATGTTATCCACAGCGCCCGGCAACTCAAACCGAGAGGCATCCACGTGGTCATCGGGCACGGGGCCGAATTGGTCCGTGAACGCCTGCCGGCCGATGATCTGAACTTTGTATTGCAAGACAAGCAGCTGGGCACAGGGCATGCCGTCGCCCAGGCGCTGCCATTTCTGACCGCGCAGAACGTACTGATTCTGTACGGCGATGTACCCCTGATCGAGGTGCCGACCCTGGAGCGCCTGCTGAAACAGGTAGGCCCGGAGCAGCTGGGTTTGTTGACCGTTAACCTGGCGGACCCGACCGGCTATGGCCGCATCGTGCGTGACGCCGAAGGCAAGGTCTGCGCCATTGTCGAGCACAAGGACGCCACCGAGGCTGAACGTGCGATCACTGAAGGCAATACTGGCATTCTGGCATTGCCCACTGGACGTCTGGCTGACTGGATGAGCCGGCTGTCGAATAACAATGCACAGGGCGAGTACTACCTGACCGATGTGATCGCGATGGCAGTTGCTGATGGTCTGGTGGTGGCCACTGAGCATGCCCACGACCCGATGGAAGTGCAGGGCGCCAACGACCGTAAACAACTCGCGGAGTTGGAGCGTCATTACCAGCTACGTGAAGCCCGTCGCCTGATGGCCCTGGGTGTGACCCTGCGTGATCCGGCGCGCTTCGATGTGCGCGGTGAAGTCACAGTCGGGCGCGATGTCATGATTGATATCAACGTGATTCTCGAAGGCCGTGTGGTCATCGAAGATGACGTGGTGATTGGTCCCAACTGTGTGATCAAAGACAGCACCCTGCGTAAAGGGGTGGTGGTCAAGGCCAATAGCCATATCGACGGTGCCGTGATGGGCGAGGGCAGCGATGCCGGTCCTTTTGCCCGTTTGCGTCCGGGTAGCGTGCTTGATGCCCGCGCCCATGTGGGTAACTTTGTAGAGTTGAAAAACGCCCACCTCGGCGAAGATGCCAAGTGCGGTCACCTGACTTACCTGGGCGATGCCGAAGTTGGTGCGCGCACCAACATCGGCGCGGGCACCATCACCTGCAATTACGATGGCGCCAACAAATGGAAGACCGTGTTGGGAGCCGACGTATTTATTGGTTCGAACAACTCGTTGGTGGCACCTGTGGATATCTCCAGCGGAGCCACCACGGCAGCCGGATCGACCATTAATCAGGACGTAGCCGTCGAACAGCTGGCCGTTGGTCGGGCACGGCAACGCAATATCGATGGCTGGAAGCGCCCGGTAAAGCTGCCAAAGCCTTGATTTGAAGTTATCCACAAGCGAAAACAGTGTTTTTGTGGGTAAAACAGGTTGTCGTATAACTGTTTAAAATCAGCAAGTTAGCAAAAGCCTTATCCACTGCCTGTGGATAAGGCTTTGTTTTATCCGCGTCTATATCAGCCAATCGCCCCGCCCTGCGCCAGCTCAGCGAGTTATTCACTGCTTAAAAGCTACAAAAAATTGTTGACGCTGATTACGGGATCGGGTCTCATTGCTTTCGTTATCTTTCGAAACGAAACTTAGGCTCTCATGTCGAAACGCAATACGCCTCAACGCCGCCACAACATCCTGGCTTTGCTTGCGCAGCAAGGTGAAGTCAGTGTGGATGAGCTGGCCAAGCGCTTCGAAACTTCCGAAGTGACGATCCGCAAGGATTTGGCCGCACTCGAAAGTAACGGTCTGCTGCTGCGTCGTTACGGTGGTGCCATCACCATGCCGCAAGAGTTGGTGAGTGATCCCGCCCAGCCCGTTTCTCTTTATAAGCAAGCCATTGCCCGTGCGGCGGTTGGCCTGATTCGGGAACATGCGCGCATCATCATCGACAGCGGCACCACCACCGCTTCGATGATTCCACAATTGGGCCAGCAACCTGGTCTTGTGGTAATGACCAATTCGTTGCATGTCGCCAGGGCCCTGAGCGAACTCGAACATGAACCCGTGCTGTTGATGACCGGCGGTACCTGGGACCCTCATTCCGAGTCCTTCCAGGGCCAGGTGGCTGAGCAGGTGCTGCGTTCATACGATTTCGATCAATTATTTATCGGCGCTGATGGCATCGATCTGTTGCGTGGCACCACAACTTTTAACGAATTGTTGGGCCTGAGCCGAGTCATGGCCGAGGTCGCGCGTGAAGTGATTGTGATGGTCGAGTCCGACAAAATTGGTCGCAAGATACCCAACCTGGAACTGCCCTGGAGCAGCGTCCATACCCTTATTACAGATGATCGCTTGTCCATGGAGGCACGCGAACAGATTCAGGCCCGGGGCATAACACTGTTATGCGCCGCCCTAAGCTAGGAGAATATTATGTGTGGAATCGTTGGCGCAGTCGCTGAACGCAATATCACGGCCATTCTGCTTGAAGGCCTGAAACGTCTTGAATACCGGGGCTACGATAGCGCCGGTGTAGCAGTGTTTACCCACAACGGTACGCTGGAACGCATGCGCCGCAATGGCAAAGTGGCCGAGCTGGAACAAGCTCTGGCCGGTGAGCCGCTGATGGGGCGCCTGGGCATTGCCCACACCCGTTGGGCGACCCATGGTGCACCCAGCGAGCGTAATGCTCACCCGCATTTTTCGGGTTCCGACCTGGCTGTCGTGCACAACGGCATCATTGAAAACTATGAAGCCCTGCGCGAACAGCTCAAAGGCTTGGGTTATGTGTTCACGTCGGACACCGATACCGAAGTGATCGCACACCTGCTCAATCACAAACTCAAAGATCAAAGCGACCTGACCGAAGCCTTGAAAGCCACGGTTAAAGAGCTGCACGGTGCTTACGGCCTGGCCGTCATCAGTGCCAAACAGCCGGATCGTCTGGTTGCTGCACGCAGTGGCAGCCCGCTGGTGATTGGCCTGGGCCTGGGTGAAAACTTCCTGGCTTCCGATCAATTGGCATTGCGCCAGGTCACTGACCGCTTCATGTACCTGGAAGAAGGCGATATCGCTGAAATCCGCCGTGACAGCGTGCAAATCTGGGACGTGAACGGTAAAAGCGTGCAGCGTGAAACCGTGCAGTACCGTGATGGTGCTGAAGCTGCGGACAAAGGCGAATACCGTCACTACATGCTCAAGGAAATTCACGAGCAACCAGCGGTGGTGCAACGCACCCTGGAAAACCGCCTGGGCCAGGACCACGTACTGGTTCAGGCATTCGGTCCACAGGCTGCTGAATTGTTCGCCAAAGTGCGCAATGTTCAGATCGTTGCCTGTGGTACCAGCTATCACGCGGGGATGGTTGCCCGATACTGGCTCGAAAGTCTGGCCGGAATTCCGTGCCAGGTTGAAGTGGCCAGCGAGTTCCGTTATCGCAAGGTCGTGGTCCAGCCTGACACCCTGTTTGTTTCGATCTCGCAATCGGGCGAAACCGCAGACACCCTGGCTGCACTGCGTAACGCCAAAGAACTGGGTTTCCTCGCCAGCCTGGCGATTTGTAACGTTGGCATCAGCTCACTGGTACGTGAGTCTGACCTGACCCTGCTGACCCAGGCGGGTCGCGAAATTGGTGTGGCGTCGACCAAAGCCTTCACCACCCAGCTGGTTGGCTTACTGTTGCTGACCCTGTCTTTGGGGCAGGTGCGTGGCACTCTTGAAGCCGGTGTCGAAGCGCAACTGGTTGAAGAACTGCGCCGCCTGCCTGCGCGTTTGGGTGAAGCACTGGCGATGGATGCCACGATTGAGAAAGTCGCCGAACTGTTTGCCGACAAGCACCACACCTTGTTCCTGGGTCGTGGCGCGCAGTTCCCGGTAGCGATGGAAGGTGCTCTCAAGCTGAAAGAAATTTCCTATATCCACGCCGAAGCTTACCCGGCAGGCGAGTTGAAGCATGGTCCGCTGGCACTGGTGGATAACGACATGCCGGTGGTCACCGTGGCGCCGAACAACGAACTGCTGGAAAAACTGAAGTCCAACCTGCAGGAAGTTCGTGCCCGTGGCGGTGAACTGATTGTGTTCGCTGACGAGCAAGCAGGTATGACCAATGGCGAAGGCACCCATGTGATCAACATGCCGCACATCCATGATGTACTGGCGCCGATCCTCTACACCATCCCGCTGCAACTGCTGTCTTACTACGTTGCCGTGCTCAAAGGCACCGATGTGGATCAGCCACGCAACCTAGCCAAATCGGTCACCGTGGAATAAGCAGTTAGCGTTGAGCGTAATTGGATTTAGAGAACTTAATCTGTTGCAGGAGCCGGCCAGGTCTTTCCTACTGCCTCCTGCCTTGAGCAACTCTACAATCTGCATCACGCACGCAAAGCGAGGTCCCGTCCTTGGGGGCCTCGCGGCTGATGTCTGAACACTGAGCAATAGGTGCAGTTATAGCTGCAAAGCGCCCGCAGCCTCCGGCTGGTCCGGTCCTGAATACGGAGACCCTTTGCCACAGTTTTGATTGTCTAACTGCAAGGCCCTCTAAACCCGTTTGTTAATCTCGGTGGATGTATATTTATCCATTTGCCGTCGTTTTTTCGCCACAAATATGACTTTTATATATAAGCGCCAACAGGCGTTAAATATAAAGAATGCTGAGGTCTGGAGGTTTCTATAAGTGCTTTATGTGTATAAGTTGTCTATTTGTATTCAAAGTATTCCGGGGGCAGTGTTGTTTAAGTTGCCAGTTGTAATGCTTGCTTGCTCTGAGAATAATATTCCGCAACTGTTCGGTCGCCATATGTCATAGGCGCGTAAAGTTTAATCAACAAATATAGGGTTCATTCAAGGTGAATCTCGTGCCCAAAGCACTGGGCTCCCAGAAAGTCTTGATGGCCTCGTCACTGACAGCCATCGAGTACCCACAGTCGATATTATATCTGCGTCATTTGGCTTAACTCTTTTGACTTTGACGGCTCTACTTCCTTTCAGCTTCCACTGGCTATTCTGCCCCCCTTGATAGCCCTGCAACAGACCTCGCGCTAAGGCTATCTCGCCACATTGAAACCTGGATAGTCATGCCTCCCCCCCACGACAGTTACAGCCCAATGCGGCGCATTTCGCGTCATCTTGCCTGGCGAGGCGGTGCATCGTTTTTCTACGAGTATCTGCAATGACAGCGATTTTTTTCATGGGTGGCGGGCAGGCACCTGGTCGCTACAGGGCATTCTCATCTCTGGCGCTTGTCAGGCTGATACCAGCCGTTGCACTGAAGCTCGTCTGTTAAATCACCGAGGGTGGCGGCGTGTGAGCCATCTGGCGACTTACCATCTGTCGGATTTTTTAAAAAAATATAACGTCGTGATGTTCTTGAAAAACAGACGAATCACTCATCCAGCACTCATCAGGAACACCTGTGATTTGACTTGAATATGATTTCATTATAATGAAATTCACATAGGGTTATCAAAGCGTCTAACTTGATTGGCGGTGACATATCACAAGTTGCCATAGGCTATAAGCGACCCTGTTTGGCGATTGAACTTTTCTCTTTGAAGATGATTTTTAGGCGGTTAGTATCCCGTAAGCGAGTCGTTTTGGTGGGGTTAAAAACCCTGCCACTAAGATGACGCATTCAACTCTTGCACCTTTGATAGGCATGCTTGATTTGCTTAGTAAAAGGATGCCCATCCCGGTATTTCCGGGCAAAGGACATGGAGAGCCTACGGTGATCAACCCCCTGCCCAAGCACTGCCTTTCCTGCTCGATACCGACACGGTATCTGGCTGTAAACCCCTTGTGCTACGGCCCTTACTGCCTCTCGCTGCGGGTCATACGCCCGTTGCTAAGTGAGCGCGCGGGCGTGGGCTGAGCCAGGGTTTATTTAAAAACTCACATAACTTTCGCTTGTTCGAATGCTCAGCTTCTCATTCAGAAGCTGCGTAGGCGTTCGGCTCGCTTTTGTTATTGGTTTTGCTTGGTTTAATAAAAAAGGTGTCCGATGAAGAATATAGTCATTGTCGATAAGTCGACGGGGGCGGCGACCGAACAAACGTTCGGGAACATTGCCCTTAAAGAAACCAGTATTGTCAAACTGCCCATAAGTCAGGCATCGATTCAATCGATGCAACAATCGGGTAAAAACTTGGTAGTGACCCTTAAGTCGGGAGAGACGGTCACAATCCAGAATTTCTTTGTGGTAGGTGAGGACGGCGCAGCGAATCAGCTAGTCCTTGAAAATGACGACGGCACACTGCTTCTTGGAAGTTACTCCACTCCCTATTCAGGTTTTACGTTTAGCGAACTCGGATCACTTGAAGATCTGGCCCTTGCTGCACAAGCAGGCGCTGGTGTACCGGACTGGTTAGTCTGGGGTCTGAGCCTGCTGGGTGCTGGCGCGGCAATCGCAGCGTTATCCCACGGTGGTGGCGGTGGTGGCGGCGGTGACGGCGGCAATGGCATTACGTCTGACACGACAGCTCCCAATGCCCCGACCAATCTTAGCGTTGCTGCTGATGGTCTGACTGTCTTCGGCAAAGGTGAAGCGAACACCACCGTGACCGTCAAAGATGCAGCTGGCAATACCATTGGCACTGGCCACGTCGGAGCCGATGGCAACTTTGCGGTAAATCTGGATCACCCTCAAGTCAATGGCGAAACCCTGGACGTGACCCTGACGGATGCCGCGGGCAACGTCTCGGTCCCGACGCAAGTGGACGCGGGAGATACAACAGCGCCGGACGCCCCAACCGAACTTGCCGTATCTGCTGATGGCACTACGGTTTCCGGTAAAGGTGAACCAAACACCACCGTAACCATCAAGGATGCCAACGGCAACACCATAGGCACAGGTCAAGTTGGAGCCGATGGCAACTTTGCGATCCAGCTGGATCATCCTCGAGAAAATGGCGAAACCCTGGGCGTGACCCTGACGGATGCCGCCGGTAACGTTTCGTCTCCATCGCAAGTGATTGCTGGTGATACCACGGCGCCTGATGCGCCAACCAACCTTGCCGTCAGTCATGACGGCATCACTGTTTCCGGCAAAGGTGAAGCAAACACAGATGTGACCATCAGAGATGCCGACGGTAACTCCATAGGCACAGGCCACGTTGATAACTTCGGGAACTTTGCGATTGAACTGGCCACCCCGCGAGTCAATGGCGAAACCCTGGGCGTGACCCTGACGGATGCCGCCGGCAATATTTCGAACCCGACCCAAGTTGTTAGTTCTGACTTGAATGAGACGGACGCCGACGCCGACGCGGATGCTGACGCCGACGCCGACGCCGACGCCGACGCCGACGCCGACGCCGATGCCGACGCGGATGCTGATGCCGATGCCGATGCCGATGCTGACGCTGATGCTGATGCTGATGCGGACGCTGATGCCGACGCCGACGCCGACGCCGACGCCGATGCGGATGCCGATGCGGACGCCGATGCCGATGCCGACGCGGATGCCGATGCCGATGCTGACGCCGACGCCGACGCCGACGCCGACGCCGACGCCGATGCGGATGCGGATGCCGATGCTGACGCTGATGCGGACGCCGACGCCGACGCCGATGCCGATGCTGACGCCGATGCCGATGCCGATGCCGATGCCGACGCCGACGCCGACGCGGATGCTGACGCCGATGCCGATGCCGATGCCGATGCCGATGCCGATGCTGATGCCGATGCCGATGCCGATGCCGATGCCGATGCCGATGCGGACGCCGACGCCGACGCCGATGCCGATGCGGATGCGGATGCCGACGCCGATGCCGATGCCGACGCGGATGCCGACGCCTGGCGATGCCGACGCCGATGCGGATGCCGATGCCGACGCGGATGCTGACGCGGATGCCGACGCCGATGCTGATGCCGACGCCGATGCGGATGCCGATGCGGACGCCGACGCCGATGCGGACGCCGATGCCGATGCCGACGCGGATGCTGATGCGGATGCCGACGCTGATGCTGACGCGGATGCGGATGCTGACGCCGATGCCGATGCCGATGCGGATGCGGATGCGGATGCCGACGCTGATGCTGACGCCGATGCCGATGCCGATGCCGATGCCGACGCGGATGCTGATGCCGACGCCGACGCCGACGCCGACGCCGACGCCGACGCGGACGCCGATGCCGATGCCGATGCTGACGCGGATGCTGACGCCGACGCCGATGCCGACGCCGATGCGGATGCCGACGCGGATGCCGACGCCGATGCTGATGCTGACGCGGATGCCGATGCCGACGCTGATGCGGATGCGGATGCGGATGCGGATGCTGACGCGGATGCCGATGCCGATGCCGATGCCGATGCTGACGCTGATGCCGATGCCGATGCCGATGCCGATGCTGATGCCGACGCGGATGCTGATGCTGATGCTGATGCTGATGCTGATGCTGATGCTGATGCTGATGCGGATGCGGATGCCGATGCTGACGCTGATGCCGACGCCGATGCTGATGCCGATGCCGATGCCGATGCCGATGCGGACGCTGATGCCGATGCCGATGCCGATGCCGATGCCGACGCCGACGCGGACGCGGACGCGGATGCGGATGCGGATGCCGATGCCGATGCTGACGCCGACGCCGACGCCGACGCCGACGCCGACGCTGATGCCGACGCGGATGCTGATGCTGATGCGGATGCGGATGCGGATGCGGATGCTGATGCGGATGCCGATGCTGACGCTGATGCCGATGCCGATGCCGATGCCGATGCCGATGCCGATGCCGATGCCGACGCCGACGCCGATGCTGATGCCGATGCGGACGCTGATGCCGATGCTGATGCCGACGCGGATGCTGATGCGGATGCGGATGCGGATGCGGACGCGGACGCGGATGCGGATGCGGATGCCGATGCTGACGCCGACGCCGACGCCGATGCGGATGCGGATGCGGATGCGGATGCCGATGCTGACGCTGATGCGGACGCCGACGCCGATGCCGATGCCGACGCTGATGCGGATGCGGATGCGGATGCGGATGCTGACGCGGATGCCGATGCGGACGCTGATGCCGATGCCGACGCCGACGCGGATGCTGATGCTGATGCGGATGCGGATGCGGATGCGGATGCTGACGCCGACGCCGACGCCGACGCGGATGCTGATGCCGATGCCGATGCCGATGCCGATGCGGATGCCGATGCTGATGCTGATGCCGACGCCGACGCCGACGCGGATGCTGATGCTGATGCGGATGCGGATGCGGATGCTGACGCCGACGCCGACGCCGACGCCGACGCGGATGCTGATGCCGATGCCGATGCCGATGCGGATGCCGATGCGGATGCCGATGCTGATGCTGATGCCGACGCCGACGCCGACGCCGACGCGGATGCTGATGCTGATGCTGACGCCGATGCGGATGCCGACGCGGATGCCGATGCCGATGCTGATGCCGACGCGGATGCTGATGCGGATGCTGATGCTGATGCTGATGCTGATGCTGATGCGGATGCTGACGCCGATGCGGATGCGGATGCGGATGCGGATGCTGATGCCGACGCTGATGCGGATGCTGACGCCGATGCGGATGCGGATGCGGATGCGGATGCGGATGCCGACGCTGATGCGGATGCTGATGCGGACGCTGATGCGGATGCGGATGCCGACGCTGATGCGGATGCGGATGCGGATGCTGACGCCGATGCCGACGCCGATGCGGACGCTGATGCTGATGCTGATGCTGATGCTGATGCGGATGCGGATGCGGATGCCGATGCCGACGCGGATGCTGACGCGGATGCCGACGCCGACGCCGATGCCGATGCCGACGCTGATGCGGATGCGGATGCGGATGCTGACGCCGATGCGGATGCGGATGCGGATGCGGATGCGGATGCTGACGCTGATGCCGATGCCGATGCCGATGCCGATGCCGATGCTGATGCCGACGCCGACGCTGATGCGGATGCTGATGCGGACGCTGATGCGGATGCGGATGCGGATGCGGATGCGGATGCGGATGCGGATGCGGATGCGGATGCGGATGCGGATGCGGATGCGGATGCCGATGCGGACGCCGACGCCGACGCGGATGCCGATGCTGATGCGGATGCGGATGCGGATGCTGACGCCGACGCCGACGCCGACGCCGACGCGGATGCTGATGCCGATGCCGATGCCGATGCGGATGCCGATGCGGATGCCGATGCGGATGCTGATGCCGACGCCGACGCCGACGCCGACGCGGATGCTGATGCTGATGCTGATGCCGATGCGGATGCCGATGCGGATGCCGATGCCGATGCTGATGCCGACGCGGATGCTGATGCGGATGCTGATGCTGATGCTGATGCTGATGCTGATGCGGATGCTGATGCCGATGCGGATGCGGATGCGGATGCGGATGCTGATGCCGATGCGGATGCGGATGCTGACGCCGATGCGGATGCGGATGCGGATGCGGATGCGGATGCCGACGCTGATGCGGATGCTGATGCGGACGCTGATGCGGATGCGGATGCCGACGCTGATGCGGATGCGGATGCGGATGCTGATGCCGATGCCGATGCGGATGCGGATGCGGATGCGGATGCTGATGCCGATGCGGATGCGGATGCGGATGCGGATGCGGATGCCGATGCGGATGCGGATGCCGACGCCGATGCGGATGCGGATGCGGATGCCGACGCCGATGCGGATGCGGATGCGGATGCTGACGCCGATGCGGATGCGGATGCCGATGCGGATGCCGATGCGGATGCCGATGCCGATGCCGACGCGGATGCCGATGCTGACGCCGATGCGGATGCGGATGCGGATGCCGATGCTGATGCCGACGCTGATGCCGACGCGGATGCCGATGCGGATGCCGATGCGGATGCCGATGCTGATGCTGATGCTGATGCCGATGCCGATGCCGATGCCGATGCCGATGCTGACGCTGATGCCGATGCCGATGCGGACGCCGACGCCGACGCCGACGCCGATGCGGACGCTGACCTGGACGCCTACGATGATGTGGCCACTGCGGAGCTGACGCTTACACCGGTCACAACTCAGACCAGTCTCGCGAATATGAGCGTTCTTAGGCTGGCGGATGTGCTTGGTATCCCGGTTGGCACACCTCCGGCGGTTCAGACTTTCACGGTGGCTAATGACACCGAGGGCACGCTGAACCTGACATTCAAACAGGCCGATGTACTTTCTCTGCTCAACGGTGGAGTTACCGTCAGGCTTGAGGTAAGTGACGGGGCCGGCGGTTGGAAACCAGTCCAGGAAGGTAGCAACGGGGCAGGATTGCTCGATTTGCTAGGGCTGTTAGGTTCCTCTACTACGGCGAAGGTCGAAGGCCTGGCGGCGGGTCAGTACCGTCTCACCATGGACATAAACCCTAGTCTGTTGGCCGTGCTCTCCGGTGCGTCCGCAGTGGTCAGTGTGACCAATGAAAGTCAGGTCGATTTCACAGCCACGGGTGGTGTAGTCGAAGGCAACGTAATCACCGATAACGGAGTCTCCGGTATACCGGACTCTACTGGTACTGGCGCAGATGCGACGGTTAATACGGTCAATGGTGAGGCTGTGAATGCCGATCCTGCTGTAGGAACAGTAGTGACCGGGTTGTACGGTGCGCTGACGATCTTCGCTGACGGCAGTTACACCTACACCTCAAATGGCAACCCTGCGGACATCGGGAAACTGGATGCCTTCGTGTATCAACTGACGACACCGGCGGGCGGCACGGCTACGGCTACGCTGTACGTGCGGACCGACAGTACTGACAGCACGGTGGTCTGGGATCCTGCCAATCCAACGGCCCCGGGTACTGGGGAGTTGCTGGCGACCGATGACATCGACACGGCGCAGGTTGATCTGGTTCTCCAGGTGATTAACAGTCCTTCTACGGCAACCAACTACACAGGGCCCGGGGTGTTGGGCACTGTCACCGAGCATTTCGGGCAGACCGTGACGGTCGAGGCTGGAATGACGGCGGAGCTGTTTGTCAATCGCACTGGATCGTCTGCCACGACCACCATTGTCCTGCAGAAATTCAATGGTACGACCTGGGTTAACGAGCCTGGTCAAAGCACAACCGATGCGACACATACCTTCACCCTGGGTGCAGGTGATTATCGGTTGTCTTCGTCGACGGCCAAGGTAGCGGTGGGGACCGCTGTAAGTGTTGTGCAGACACTGGCCACCCATACGGGCGTGGAGATCACAGGTCCGACAATTGCCGTAACAGGCAATGTTCTGGCAGCTGGTGATCACTCTGTTGCAGACAGCCAAGGTTCTTCGCTGACTGTACTGAGTGTGCTGGTCGACGGGGCCTACGTAGTACCGGGTCAAATCGGTACGGTGGTGCAGGGTGACTTTGGCACGCTGACAATTCAGGGCAACGGAGACTACAGCTACAAACCGACCGAGGGAGGAGCGTCGACAAACATCGGTCAAGTCGACAGCTTCAGTTACCAACTCACCACACCAAGTGGCCAGATGGACACTGCCACTCTGTATATCCGTATTGACTCTCCAGGCAGCGGCCTGGTCTGGGACGATGCTAATCCGGGCAACCCTGGCACTGATTCTCCAGGTTTTGCAGCAGCCTCGGTTGTGGATGATTCGTCACAGGCTAAGCTCACTGAAGTTGCCGACGGTACTGATCCGATTGCCACTCATGACACCGGCTTTGTTGCGGTACATGAAGCAGACGGTTCCGATACCCAGGTTTGGGAGGGTGGCGATGCGTCGATCAACTTGCACTTGCTGATCGGTAACGCCAGCAATGTCGAGAGCATTGACCTGAACGATTTCAGTGCTGTTGATCTGACTGTGAGTCTTGAAGATCTGGTAGCACTGACGTCAACCGGCACGGATAGATTGTTTATCCAGGGTGACGATGAAGATAGCGTTCAGCTGACGGGTAACTGGACAGTGGGCAGTACGCAACTGGAGAACGGGCAGGAGTACGTGGTGTACACCAGCCAGGAAGATGAGACCCATCAACTTTGGGTGCAAAGCGGTATCAACGTGGTTTAACCACGTTGTCGGCGGGGGAGCGTCAGGCCGCAAGGCCTGGCGTTTTCCCTTCATCCTTTCAACTCACAACTGTAACGATCCCGGCGGGGCACTTTGCCCCGCCCGGGCGTTGCATACCGAATTCGAGTAACGCTGTGAATGTCACTGAAGTTCAAACATCTGCATGGCGTGTAAGTGTTTCTCTTTTTGATCACAAGCCAAGTTGGAGTATTACTTGAAACCTAAGGATCGGTTCGGGTTCCTTTATATGGCTTTGTTGGCTATTGCCGTTCAGCCATTGACGATAGAACAGGCCGTAGCGCTGACACGTGACTATGAACCTGAAAGCATCAACATCATCAGCCCAACAGATGTGGGCAAGAATTTACCGGGCGATTCGTTCGGCGCGAGCCAACCCGCAGCTCCCCGAAATGCAGTCCCCGACAACCTCGATCTACCGCGCGCGGTTCAACTGGCCGTGGCATGGCATCCCGCCATCTCGGAGTCGATCGGTCAGCTTTACCAGCAAAACGACTACGTCACCGTGGCTCGTGCTGGCTACTACCCGCAGATTCGGGCGGGACTCAACTCCGGGTATGACTCGGGGCTGACCGGTAACGGTCAAAGCCAGGCCTTTACCTTGTCGCTGTCGCAGATGCTGTATGACTTCGGCAAGGTGGACAGTGCGGTGAACAGCGCCGAGGCCAAACTCAGTGGTCGGCAGGCGTCAGTTTTGTTGGCCATTGACCAGGTGGCGCGCGATACCGCCTTTGCCGTGATCGAGTTGCAGCGTTATCAGGCGTTGCTGGTTATTTCCAAGGCGCAGGTAAAGGGCCTGACAGCCATCGCCGACTTGGCGCAAAAGCGTAGCGATATGGGGGCCAGCACCCGTTCTGACTTGATCCAGGCGCGCTCGCGGGTTGAGGCGGCCGTAGCCACTCAGCTGCAATACACGGCGCTCTATAACCGGTGGCGCAGCACCCTGAGTTCTTTGCTCGGGTCACAAACATCGGTCAGTGTTTCTAACGGTGTACCGCCTTCATTGAGCCAATCCTGCCAGGGGGTCAATGCTGATGAAGTGATGACGCCTTCGCTGTTGATCGCCCAGGCTCAACAGGTGGATGCCTTGGCGCAAATTGCCCTGGCCAAGGCCGAAGGGTTGCCGACCGTTTCGCTGGACCCGTCGGCTACCCAATACCTGGACAGTAACAATGACGATGGCACCCTCGGCGGTCGCGACCGCACGCGCTACGGTATTTATCTCAACGTTGAAATGCCGCTGTATCAGGGGGGAGCCATCAACGCCCGAAAATCGGCTGCCGGACAGGCTCTGCGCACTGCCCAGGCTGCCAATGATGCCGCTCGGCTGGCCGTGCGCCAGGGCCTGCTGGAGGCCAAGGATCAAACGTCGAGCCTCGAACAGCGGCTGACTACCCTGGATTTTCGTGAACGCAGCATTTCTGAAACCCGCGATTTGTATCGCCAGCAATACCTTGAGCTGGGTACGCGGCCGCTACTCGATTTGTTGAACGCCGAGCAGGAAATCCACCAGGCCGCCATGGATCGGGCCAACACCACCGCCGATCTGCACCGCCTGGAAATCGATTGCCTCTATAACAGCAGTGGATTGCGTACGGCGTTCAATCTGGATAGCAGCACGATCCAAGGCGTGGAGATTCAACCATGAATGACGCAGTGAACCTTGAAACCCCGAACGCCACCGAACCCCAGACTCTGGAAGATGTTCGCGCACTCAGTTACGAAGGCTGGCTGGAGGCGATATTACTTGTTGCCCGGCATCATCGCCTGGATTACTCGGCTCAGAATGTGCGTATTGCCACCCAGTGGAGCAAGGACGCAGATGTCGACGAAGTACTGCGTCAGATGGCGCGACAGGCCGGCATGAGCCTGAAGATCGTCGACTTTAGCCAGGATTTGCTGGTGAACAGGCGACTGCCGCTGGTGCTGCAGTTTGACGATGGCCAGATCGGCGTGCTGCAGGCCCTCAACGACGACGATGAACTGGGCATTGTCTACAGTGGCGACCAAGGCCTGCAAAGCCGCATCAGCCGTGCCCAGATACTTGCGTCTGCGCGCAAGGCGCTGATTCTGCGGCCCAGCCAGACGGCCAGGGATTCGCGGGTTGATGATTACGAAAAACCCTACGACAAGAGCTGGTTCAAAAACATCGTCTTGCGCGACATGCGTCCCTATGGCCATGTCATGTTGGCTTCCCTGGCGGCGAACGTCCTGGGCCTTGCCGGTGTGCTGTTTTCGATGCAGGTATACGACCGGGTAATTCCGGCCGAATCGATGCCGACCCTCTACGTGCTGTTCGGTGGGGTGATGCTGGCGTTGTTTTTCGATTTTGTGCTGCGGGTCATGCGTGTGCGCATCACCGACCTGTTGGGCAAGCGTGCGGACATACGGGTGTCTGATCTGGTATTCGGGCATGCCATTCGACTGCGCAACAGCGCCCGGCCGAAATCGACCGGCTCGTTTATTTCGCAGTTGCGCGAGCTGGAGCAGCTACGTGAGCTGATTACCTCCAGCACTGCCAGCGCTTTGGCTGACCTGCCGTTTTTTCTGATGTTTGTGGTGATCTACTGGTTTATTGCCGGACCTTTGGTGGCAGTACCGCTGGGGGCCGTGTTGTTTATGGTGATCCCGGGCCTGCTGGCGCAGAAAAAACTGGCAGTGCTGGCTAACCAGTCCATGCGTGAGAGCGCGCTGCGCAGCGCCATGCTGGTGGAGACCGTGCAAGGCCTGGACGACATCAAGATGCTGCAGGCCGAACCGCGTTTTCAGCAGCAATGGAACCATTACAACGCCACTGCTGCCGAGGCCAGCCTTCGTTCGCGGATGCTCACCAACGGCCTGATGACCTGGACCCAGTGCGTGCAAGGGGGCGTTTTCGCGGTGGTGGTAGTCATCGGTGCACCGATGGTGATGCTGGGGGATATGACCACTGGTAGCCTTGTGGCCTCGTCAATTCTGGCTTCGCGAATGATGGGACCCTTGTCTCAGATCACTCTGGTGATGACCCGCTGGCAACAGGCCAAAGTGGCCCTGCAGGGTTTGCATCGGATCATGAAATTGCCGATCGATCAGGCCGAAGGCAGCAAACGTGTACACCTACCCGTGGTGCGTGGCGCTTATGAATTCAAACAGGCAGTGTTCAAATATTCCGAAGAGGCACCCATGCCGGCCTTGACGGTCAAGGCATTGAAGATTGCTCCGGGTGAACGGATCGCAGTGCTTGGACGAAACGGTGCCGGCAAGTCAACGCTGCTGCAGGCGCTGGCTGGCATGATCGACCTCAGCGCAGGTTCCCTGACGCTGGATGGTGTGGGACTCAGCCATATCGACCCGGCCGATATACGCCGCGACGTGGGCCTGTTGACCCAGAACTCGAGACTGTTTCACGGCACCTTGCGCGAAAACCTGACGATGGGTGCCCCGCACGCAGGCGACAAGGAAATCCTCGAAGCGCTGGCGCTGACGGGCGCACTGGAGTTTATCGGTAAGTTTGCGTTGGGCATGGACCATATGATTCTGGAGGGGGGGCTTGGCCTGTCCGGTGGCCAGCGCCAGTCGTTGTTGCTGTCGCGACTGATTATTCGCCAGCCGCAGATCGTGCTGCTGGATGAGCCTACTGCTGCACTGGACGATGCCAGCGAGCGCAAGCTGATTCAGAGCCTGGCGCAGTGGGGCGCGCAGCGCACGCTGATTATCGCGACACACCGTATGAATGTACTGAGTCTGGTGGACCGCATCATCGTCGTCGACAACGGCATGGTGGTGATCGATGACACCAAGGACAACGCGATTGCCCAACTTTCAAAACCCAAGAGTCAGCCGCAGTGAGCCAGCTGCCCCATGCAATTGACTGCGCGAAAGGATAGTTCAGATGTCCAATAAAACGAGTGCTTCGGGTTCGCAGCACCAGGGAGGCACTCCGATGGCGGGGGCTTCCCGAGGTACCGGTAGTCAGTCCGATGATGGCCTCGATGACGCAGTCGTCGTGCGCTCTACACGTATTGTCTGGTGCGTTGCCTTGATGCTGCTGGCGTTTGGTACGTGGGCTTATTTGTTTGAAATAGATGAGGTGTCGACAGGCACCGGCAAGGTCATCCCGTCGTCTCGCGAGCAGGTTATTCAGTCGCTGGAGGGCGGTATCGTTACCGAGCTGAATGTCGCCGAAGGTGACATCGTCAAGCAGGGAGAAGTACTCGCCAGGCTCGACCCTACCAAAACCGAGTCCAACCTGGGTGAGAGTGCGGCCAAGTACCGTTCATCCCTGGCCAGTGTGGCGCGGTTGCAGGCGGAAGTGAGCGGCACAACCCTGACGTTTGACGAGGAACTCAAAGGTTATCCGGCGCTGATTGCAGCCGAAACAGATCTTTACAAGACCCGACGCAAGGGGCTTGAAGAGTCTCAGGCCGGAGTACGCGCCTCTCTGGGGCTGGTGCGCAGTGAACTGGAAATCACCGAGAACCTGGCCCGGGTCGGTGCGGCGAGTAACGTTGAGGTCTTGCGCCTGAAACGCCAGAAGTCCGAGCTTGAGCTCAAGCTTACCCAGTCGCGTTCCGAATACATGGTGCGCGCCGGCGAAGAACTGGCCAAGGCCAACTCCGATGTACAAACCCTGGCTTCGGTACTCAAGGGCCGCTCCGATTCGGTCACCCGGTTAACCTTGCGCTCACCGGTGCGCGGAATTGTGAAAGGCATTGAAGTCACCACCATCGGCGGCATCATCCCGCCCAATGGCCGGTTGATGCAGATCGTACCCATGGATGACCAGTTGTTGATCGAAGCCCGTATCTCACCCCGGGACATCGCGTTCATCCACCCGGACCAGGATGCCAAGGTCAAGATCACAGCCTATGACTACTCCATCTACGGCAGCATGGACGGGAAGGTGGTCACCATTTCACCCGATACCATTCAGGACGAAGTCAAACCCGAGGTCTTCTACTATCGCGTGTTTATCCGCACCAATGACAATGAACTTCACAACAAGGCCGGCAAGGCCTTTGCCATCGTACCGGGAATGATTGCCGCGGCAGACATCAAGACGGGCCGTAAAACCGTGCTCGATTATTTGATCAAACCCATGAACCGTGCGCGTGAAGCATTGCGCGAACGCTAGTCGGAGGTGGGCGATGGTTGTTTCGCGGTTACTGCTTTGCCTGGCAGTTCTGGCCTGCTCGCCGGCATGGGCGCTGGGCACGGATGACGTCCCGTTGCTGTGGAACACTGCGGCCAACCAGGCGTCCTGTGTCGACCCGGACTCGGCTTTGTGGGTCGAGTTTGTCAGCGGCAAGGCCTGTATCCGCTACTTCAGTTCTTCGCCGCTAGAGCATGCTCCGGTAGTGATCGTAATGTTTCATGGTGACCGGAACATCGAAATGCACCGCCCTCCCGAAGCCATAGCGGGCAACACCCTCACGGCCAAAGACAAGCAGGCCGCCACGCTGACCCGGCGAGCCGGCGTGCCGGTGGTGATAGTGGCGCGTCCGGGCACCTACGGCTCCAGCGGTAACCACGGGCAGCGGCGTCAGGCCAGTGAGTTTCAGGCATTGGCGGTTGCGCTCGACCAATTGCGCAAGCGTTATGGCATCGGGCAGTTTGTGTTGCTGGGGCACAGCGGTGGGGCAACGGTGGTTGCATCTCTGTTGACACTGGGGCGTACGGACGTGAAATGCGCGGTCATGACGTCGGGCGCTTTCGGCTTGCTCGAGCGAGCCCGCATGATTCGTCAAACCAAAGGCCTGCCTGCCCGTGACGGGCGCGACACCAATGGTTTGTTCAACCCCTACGATCCCCTAGAGCATATCAGCGGCATTTCCAGGGTGGCTGCCCGGCCGCTGTATGTGATCGGCAATCCCGGCGATCAGGTTGCACCTTTTGAGTTGCAGAAAAAGTTTTACCAGGCGCTAAAAGATGCCGGGCACACGGCACGGTTGATCGAGGCACCGGCCATTGCGCCGGCTAACCATCAACTGCGCAACGACATTGCCCTCAAGACTGCTTCCGCCTGTGCCAGAAGCGGGCTTGCTGGCGATGCTTCCAGGAACGCTGGGTTCACACAGTGAAAACGCCCTTCATCGCCAGCAATTGAGTGTCGAGCGGCGCGCTGCCAGTCAGGCCGTTGCAGACTGCCCGGTGCGCGTGAGCGATTCGACCAGTTCCGAGAGGCCGGTACCGCCCGAGCTTTTTACCAGCACCCAGTCCCCTGCACGAAACCAATGCGCAGCCTGCTCTGGCAGTTTGACCTGCAGCGCCTTGATGTCCTCAAACCACACAACACTCGACTGGTCGCGCAAGTGCATGTAAAGCGCATGCATCTGCGGCCCGCAAAGCACGGTGTGTCGAGGAGAGGCGGCGACAAGATATTCCGCCAGCTCAAGGTGATAGCGCGACGTATCCGGGCCGAGCTCAAGCATATCCCCCAGAACCGCAACCCGCTGATTGGCCGGGACGGGTAATTCGGCGAGCATCTTCAACGAAGCCACCATGGACCCAGGGTTGGCATTGTAGGCATCGTTAATCAGATGGTAATCACCGTCTGCGCAGGGGATTTGCAGTGTATTGCCACGACCGGAAACGGCCTCGAATGTCTCCAGCGCACTCAGTGCTTCGGCTGTCGGCAGGCCCGCGGCAACCAGCGACGCCAGTACCGACAGGGCATTAAGCACCATGTGCCGACCGCGTGCGCGAAGGTTGAAGCGCACCGTCGTCCCCTGCAGGCTGGCAGTGATCTGAAAGTGTGACGGCATGCTCTTGCACTCGATCATCCGCAGATCGGCGTGTGGGTGTTCGCCATAGCTGAGCACCGTCAATTGCGCCCGCTCGGCTGCTTGA
This sequence comes from Pseudomonas paraversuta, assembly GCF_904067025.1. NCBI lineage: Bacteria > Pseudomonadati > Pseudomonadota > Gammaproteobacteria > Pseudomonadales > Pseudomonadaceae > Pseudomonas > Pseudomonas paraversuta. Next base: position 4,963,898 of record NZ_CAJFDA010000001.1, on the reverse strand, counting down.
GCGAATACCTGGAAATAAGGCATATCGCGGTTCAGCACAGCGTGGCTGCCCGGCGCCATGGATCTGAAAATCGCACTTTTCTTGCGCGCCAGGTTCTCCAGGGTGCCGTGGTATTCCAGGTGCGCAGGCGACAGGCTGGTGACGACTGCGACGTGAGGCCGAACCAGATCCGAATTGATCGGCATCCTGCCCACGGCCATTTCCAGTACCCAGAATTGAGCCGGGTCGGTCATGCAGGCCATGTTCCAGGCGATGCCATGGGGCAGGTTGGCATTGCCGTCGGTTTGCGCCACGGTACCCAGTGTTTGCAAGGCATGGGTAAGCATGGCGACCACGGTGGTTTTGCCGGCACTGCCCGTGACCCCGAATACCTGGCCTGTAAATGCCTGCCGGGCGTAGCGCCCCAGTTGCAGCATGGCGTCAGCCGTGTCCGGGACTTGCAGCACAGGTAATCCGGCGTTCAGGTAGGGTGTCGGGTCGGAACAAATGAAAGCTGACGGGCGTTGTGCTACGTCAGCTTTGGCCCAGAGACGCGCCAGTCGTGCTTCATTGATCCCGATCTTGCTTTCAGGGCGGTTCAGCATGCGATGCGGTTTGAAGTAAGCCATGGATGGAGCCAGGCCTGTTGCTTGCCAACCGGCCTCGGGAGCTATTGCCCAGGAGCCGCCAGTGGCTTGTGCAACACTTTCTGCATCCCAGCGCCAGCCATTGGCCACCGGCAGCTCGTACTGGACTTGTGGTGCACCATCAAGCAGGTAGCGGTGGTACGCAATGAACCCGGAGAGGTAGTGCTCCACATCATCGATGCGCACCCGGAACGCGTGGTGGCGGATGAAAAACGAGCCGACGATGCGCTCAGGATTGCGAAAGAACATGGCAGTTTCCGGCCAGAAATACCCATTCAGTAAATGGCCGGCGCGGTAGTGCAGCGCGCGATAGAACTTGTCCAGATCGACTTCGTTGAGCAGATGGCGCAGCGACGGTTCCTGGCTGATTCGCTGCAGCATCTGCTGGGCGGCCATCATGAGCTCAAGCAAGGTCGGGAAGGTGGTGATGCGCAACAGGACAAAGTCCAGATAGTCCGTCACGTTGTTCAAGCCGAAACGGAAATACTTTTCTTCCGGACGGTGGCGGGTCAGCTCATTGACGCAGTAGCTCAACCAATGGTCATGCTCGCGCCAGTGTTCTTTGGCAATGAAATAATCGAAGGCTTTTTCCACCACATTCAGCCAGCGCTCGTCACCGCTCAAGCCATAAAGACGCATCAGCCCGAATGCGGCTTCACCGTCGTAATAGATGATCCGGAACGGGGCTTTAACGCTCAGATCCTTGGCATGCAAGACATGATTGAAGCCGCCCGTGAAGGGGTCTTGCATCCAGCTGATGCCATTGGCCAGGGCTGTCAGTAGCGGCAGATAGTCGCGGGTGCCGGTGACCTCGCTGAACTTGACCAGCGCCAGCAGGCAGACCGCATTGCCGCCCAGTTTGATCTCATCTCCCTCATCCACCAGGAACGCTGCCGCGCTGCCATCGGGCAAGGTGTAATGCTTGATCAGCTGTTCGGTGAGATAGCCAAGGGAGCGACGTATTGATGCTTCAAGCGCATCATCTGCGGTCAGCTCCCAGGCCTCGATCATCGAATAGGTGGTGCTGGCGTGTCGCAGCGTGTTGTAGTTCTGGATCGTACGATCGAAGCACGGGAACTGGCCATAGATGAACTGCCCGCTGTCCTTGACCTGACGGCCGAGAAAATCCGAGGCTGTCGTTACCTTGTCCTTGATTTCGGCCGCGCTCAGTAACCCGCTGAGGCGTCGTCGGCCGACATCTGGCCCGCTGCTGCTCAGCGGATGGGCTTTGCCGTCTTCGGCACAAAACACAGCTTGAGTCTGGAACAGATAAACCGGGGTTTGAGAGTCCGACTGTGCTTGCATGGCCGCGACTTGAGCGACTGAATGGCTAAAGCGTCTTTTCGCATAAATCAGATAATTGTTTATGTTGAACGAGGCAAGAGGAACGTTGGGGCCACCGTAAAGAATGGCGTTGGCGTTGATTTCCTGTTCGGTGATGGCGGTGACCAGGGCTGGGTCGAAGGCCATGCCGTATCTGAAGTAGTTACGTTTGTGGCGCTTGAGGCGTTCCTGAAATTGAGCCCACGACAGCGGCATGATGTTGACGGCGCGTTCAACCCTTAACCACTGGCGCTCCTGCGGCTGCTGTGCAAGGTTCAGCAGGCCGGCGCTCCACGCATTTTCAAACGTGTCGGCGCTGACGTGGAATACCCGGGCCCGCTGTGTACCGTCACTGAGAGAAAAAAATAATGTACAAGGCTCGGCTGCAGCGCTGGGGTCACCGAGGTCTGCAGTGGATTCGCTTAACAATGCATGACAGGCCTGGAGTTGCTGTATCAAAGACATAATCAAATCCATTATCAACGTCAGATGACGACAGAGTGCTGACTGAAATAAAGTTATTTTGTCCTGCAGGACAGCGCTCTAGCGGGCAGGCGGACTATAAAATCACACAGGTCGGGCATCATATAACCCGCGGCCAGCATCCACTATTAATCATTTAGTTATAGATGAGGCAGCAACATAATACTTTAGGATTAGTCAAAGACTTAATACTAATTGATTATATGTGAGCTTACATTGCTTGACTCTCCAGGTGGCAGGTTATTGGGCACCTCAAGAGTATTCAGATGATTCTTGATTAGCTTTCTAAGGATCTGCGAGACCGTGAGATCAGCCATCTCAGAGAGGGCCTCCAGTTTTTCCTTGGTTGGAGTATCAATCAATATGGTTAGCCGCGTAGATTTCTTGTTCATGTTAGATCCTTCAAGTCCCACCGCTGCAGTCTCGGGGTTGGCTTTCATCATCCTGATTAACGATGAGGTAAAAACGCTTTTTAAAACTTGTGAGTTACTTTAATTGATCAAATGAAAACTTTCCACTTAAGGATTTTCAAAAACAAGTCCTGAGCTGTGCTGAATCCTGGCCTCACCCTCCCGGCCAGCCATGCTCCGGATGACGCTTTTCTGTCATCGAATACGCCAGCCCGCACTAACCCGGGGTGGCGAACGGTTCCTCGTCGAGGCGGATCCGGTCGTGCCGTTCCTTGCCAAGGCCGCCGGGAAGCGAAAACCTGAGCAACTGCAAACCAGTCTGCACCTTCACCCGTTGCAGCACGGGTTCTGCCTGCGTCATCCGACGGCTGGCAAGTGCTCCAGAAGATTGTCGCCATGGCTCCATGCCCGCGCCCGGGGCTGTTCGCATCGATCGCGAAGACAGGGCCTGCATGGATATCCAGCCGCCGCTGGAGACAGTTGTTTTGGGCCAGGAATCCCGCATCAATTATTCTGGCCTTCGTGATACAGGAACACGCGGTGGTTACTTTATTGACAACACTCATCCTGTTGGCACAGGCGCCAGTTATCTGGATCGATCGATTGAAGCCACAACTAAAAACGAAGACCTGCTTCAAGAGCCCGCAAACAGTTTTCAAAGTACAGGGCTCTTCGGGGGGCGAGGGTATCGATCAATAACTTGAACAATACTTGTATATAGCGCCTGCTAATAGTTGCCTTGCCATCATGCTCGGCCCGCTCTAATGAGTAGTTATAGGGGAGGCTGAAGTTTATTATAAACTTGCCAGCTTAAAGGCTTGGAGGAACAGCTCTATTATGTGCATCTCTAGAACTCACGTTTCTCCGGGTGATCGCAGATGCCGGAAAAAGAAATATATGAATTATCGCGACTGTCTTCTCTTCAGGCAACAAAGGCAGGCATCAATCAGGTTGATTTCTTTCACCGCCGGTAGTTGCACGCCACAAGCGATCCGGCACTTTATTGTGTAATAATTGGTATAGCCCACTTGACCGGCAATACGGGTTGAGTTGTTTTTGGCACGAGGATTACACCGTCAGGGAGTCGACATGCTTTATACCAACGCACTGAAGCAATTGGATATGCAGGACATTTCGATTGTTTTGTTGCTGATTGAAAACCGCAGCGCCAAGCGGGTCTCGGAAATACTCAACTTGAGTCAGTCGAGCATCAGTTACAGCCTGAAAAAACTGCGCAATTGTTTCGACGACAAATTATTTGAAAGCTGCGAAGGCGCCATGCAGCCCACCGCGCGGGTATTGGCCATGCAGCCTTACCTGCAAAATATTGTCCAGTGCATTAACCAGTGCGCCAAAGAGGGGGTTGCCCAGACATCGGCGACCCGGCAGTGGAACATCACTGCCCCCGAGTATTTCGAAATATTGATGCTGCCCGCGCTCTTGCAGTCAGTCCGTTCGGCAGGGCGTAACTGGTCATTGGGTGTGAGCCGCCTGGGTGAAGATTTACCGATCAATGGGGTACTGGAAGGGGAGACCGATGTATGTTTCGGTTTCGGCGCGGGCTATCACCAGCGTCATCCGCTTTTGGACTATCGAAGCATCAGTGAAGATTCTTTTGTGTGCTTATCCAGTGTGCAAAAGCATCAGCCGAAAACGACACTGAATATTGATGAATTCTGTGAAACACCCCAGGTATTTCCAACGCCATGGTTATCGGAAAAAAACATGGTGGATGATTGGCTGGGCAAGCAGGCACGCAGCAGAAAAATAGTTACCCGCGCCAATTCCTACCACGCCGGGGTCAATATTTTATTGTCGGTTCCGTCACTGATCGCGATTCCGAAAAAAATATTGCCGACGTTGCCCATACCGCCGCAGATAAAAATTCTTAACCCCCCTGCAGGTTTTCCGACCTTTACGCTGGATATGATCTGGCGCAAAAAAAGAAATATCCATAGCGACTTTCACCAACTGGAAGCTCTGATCGGGGAAATAAAAATATAAATCGCCCATGCAGACCCAGGACCTGTAGCTGCCGGCTCCCGGATCAGATTCAAGCTATGCAAAGTAGCCGGCATGCCGCAAGGTGATGCGCGGCCAGGAATTGAAAAGGAACATTCAGTTCTGTTGTTGGCCCGAGTCTCGTTCCTTTACTGAGGCGTATGCATGTTTAAGCATCTTCTGAATCCCGCCCGCACCGGTGCGTTTTTTTTACTCTCGTGCCTGGCAGCTTCCATTGCCTGCGCAGCCGACAAAACCACTTACCCCGATGCCGCCGCCAGCGATCCCAAGACTATGGGCTGGATGGTCGGCGCGCCACCACCGGCCGATCGTATCGTGCGTTTTGCCGATGGCAGTTATTTCAATTTTCCGGCAATGCGCTGGAGCGTTTCCAACTTCCGCCAACTGATGCCTACCACCAATGTATCCCGTGGCCTGGGAGCACCGGTGCCGCTGGCTCGGGCGTTGCGCAGTGATATCGACAAGCTGACCTTTGTGCCCCTGGGCAGCCAACAGCCAATGACCTGGGAACAGTCCCTGGCGGCCAATTACACCGATGGCATCGTGGTACTGCATCGCGGGCAAGTGGTCTACGAGCGTTACTTCGGTGTGCTCAACCCCGAGGGTCAGCACGGCGCCATGTCGGTCACCAAATCGGTGGTCGGGACCATGGGTGCCATGCTGGTGGCCGATGGCACTCTGGATGCCAATAAAAAAGTCGCGGACTATGTTCCGGAACTGGCCACATCTGCTTTTGGCAACGCCACCCTGCGCCAGGTGCTGGACATGACCACCGGGCTTAAATACAGCGAAGACTATGCCGACCCGAATGCTGAAGTCTGGCAACACTCGGCAGCGGGCAGCCCACTGCCAAAACCCAAGGACTACACCGGCCCGCGCACGTATATGGAGTTTTTGCTGACCGTCAAACCGCTGGGCGAACACGGCCAGGCCTTTGCTTATAAAACCGTCAATACCGATGTCCTGGGCTGGGTAATTGCCCGGGTGACAGGGCGTAACGTTGCGCAACTGATGTCTGAAAGAATCTGGCAACGCCTGGGTGCTGAACAGGATGCCTACTTCACCGTCGACTCCATCGGTACTCCATTTGCTGGCGGCGGGTTGAACACCGGGTTGCGTGATCTGGCGCGGTTTGGCGAGATGATCCGCAATGATGGCCAGTACCTGGGCCAGCAGATTGTGCCCAAGGCCGTGGTCGATGATATCCGTGCCGGTGGTGATAAAGCCGCCTTCGCCAAGGCCGGTTATGACCTGCTCAAGGGCGGCAGCTATCGCAACATGTGGTGGGTCACCCATAACCCGGACGGTGCCTTTATGGCGCGTGGGGTATACGGCCAGCGGATCTATATCGATCCCAAAGCCGAGATGGTGATCGTACGTTATGCCTCCAATCCGATCGCCGGCAATGCGGCCAACGATCCGGTAACCATTCCGGCATTTGAAGCCCTGGCCAAGCAGTTGATCGCACACCCGGAGTAACGCTACGAGCGGTCTTTATAGAAAGATGAAGATCGCCTCCGGCCGACAGAAGTTTCACTGATTTTGTTTTATCGTAACTAGATATTTCAAAATATGGAGCTTCCATGCGTGTCGATTTAGATGCCGAGGAGGGCGGTCTTGAGTCTTTGTCTCGTTTTCACAGTGCCTCTGCTCAGGCTCGTCAGCTTTTTCAATTAGGGGTCGTACTGGCGGCTTTGGCATTGATGGCGTGGGCAGTGGCTTTTTTTATCAGCCTGTTTTCGTCAGAGTCTTTATGGCCGGTATTGCTCAACAACAATGCGGCGGCGTTGCTGGTTCTGGCGGCAGGCGCGCAATCCGCGTTCTGGGTCGCCAGTTGGCGCAATAGCGCATTACACCCCGTACCACCCGAGGCCATTGAGGCTCAACCCGACGAAGTGTTGAGTGCCTATGAGCGCTTTTGCCAGAGCCTGAGCCGCGAGTCGTACCGCTTGATAGTCAATATCGGTGCCCCGGCGCTGTGGCTGGCAGGCCTCGGCGGGTTGGCATGGTGGAGTGTGCAACACACCTGGAACCTTGCATTGCCGGGTGTTGCCCTGGGTACTTGGGGCAGTATCGCGGCAGGTTGTGCGGTGCTATTGGCATTTGCCCTGTTGGTGCTGGAACGCTACCTGGTACAACAACAACCCGCACAATGGCCTGAGGCCCGGTCTTTGGCGCCGCTGGTGCGGGTACCGATCATCACCTTTTTGCTCAGTGCGCTGTGTTTGCTGTTCAGCAGCGTCGAGGCCCTGTGGCCGGCGCGACTCGCGGTATTGATCGGCCTGTTGCCTGCGGCGGTTGCGATTGAACTGATGTTGCGGGCAGTGGCGGCATTGTTCAGTCCGCGGCGTGACAAGCTTGAGCCGCGCATGATTGCGCAAAGTTTTATCGCCGGCATGCTGCGCTGGCCGCCGCAACCATTGCTGGCCCTGCAGCATGAATTGCACAACCGGTTTGGCATCGATCTGCGCCAGATCTGGGCGTTCACCTACATGCGCAAAGCATTCTTACCGGTATTGGCCCTGGTGGTTGTCGTCGGTTGGGTGCTGAGTGGCGTGAATGAAATCCCCCTGCAAGGGCGTGGGATCTATGAGCGCTTCGGCAAGCCGGTGGCCGTATTGGCACCGGGCCTGCACGCCGGTTTGCCCTGGCCGCTGGGCCGGGTGCTGGCGGTGGAAAACGGCGTCGTGCATGAACTGGCCACCGCTACCGAATCGGCTGGCGAGCCAGTACTGACTCCCGCAGACGGGGCGCCGCCGGTCACGGCCAACCGGTTGTGGGATGCCACCCATATCAATGACAAGTCCCAGGTCATTGCCAGCGACAACCACGATAAACAGGGCTTTCAGATCGTCAACATGGACGTGCGTTTCGTGTACCGCATTGGTTTGAGCGACCAGGCGGCGATTGCCGCCACCTATCACTGCGACGATGTGCCGACCTTGATCCGCAGTACTGCCAGCCGAATTCTGGTGCATGACTTTGCCTCGCGCACCCTGGACGGCGTGCTTGGCGAGCAACGCATCGCACTGGCCGCCGACATCGGGCGTGCAGTGCAAAAGGATCTGGATACCCTCGACAGCGGGGTGGAAATTCTCGCCACCGTGGTTGAGGCCATCCATCCGCCTGCCGGTGCCGCCAACGCTTATCACGGGGTACAGGCCGCGCAAATCAGCGCGCAGGCCCTGATTGCCCGCGAACGCGGGGCGGCCAGTGAGCAAAGCAACGTTGCGCAAATGCTTGCCAGCGCCGCTCTGGATCAGGCCCATGCCAGCGCCCATGAAGTGAATGCCACGGCACAGACTGCCGACCTGCGTTTTGATGCTGAACAAAAAGCCTATGCCCGTGCCGGATACGCCTTTGTCCTGGAGCAGTACCTGGGCCAGTTGAGCACGGGCCTGAACAACGCAAAATTGCTGATCCTCGACCATCGCCTTGGGGGCAGCAGCGCGCCGACCCTCGATCTGCGTTCTTTCACGCTGCCGGCCGATCCTGTCGCGCCGCGTAAAGCTGTTCAGTAAGGAGCCCTCTTTTGACTCAGTCACATTCACCTGAGCAACACGATCACAGCGGCCATCACCATGGCTGTTCACATCATGGCCATCATCATGGCGCGGGCCATGAACCGGGCCCGTTTCCGTGGCGGCGCATGGGTTGGGCGACATTGCTGGTGCTGTTTGCCGTAGCCGCGGCAAGTCTGGTGCAAGTGCGATCCGGCGAAGCGACGGTAATAACCCGCTTTGGCAACCCGGCGCGGGTGCTGCTCGAACCCGGGCTAGGCTGGCGCTGGCCGGCTCCGTTTGAAATCAGCGTGCCGGTGGATTTACGTCTGCGCACTACCTCCAGCGGCTTGCAGGACGTTGGCACCCGGGATGGTCTGCGGATTATCGTTCAGGCCTATGTGGCCTGGCAGGTACAGCCCGATACCGAAAACGTGCAGCGTTTTATGCGTGCAGTGCAGAATCAGCCAGACGAAGCGGCCCGGCAAATCCGTACGTTTGTGGGCTCGGCGCTGGAAACCACCGCCGCCAGTTTTGATCTCTCAAGCCTGGTGAATACGGATGCCAGCCAAGTCAAAATCGCCGATTTTGAAGCGCAGTTGCGCCAGCAGATCGAACAGCAATTGCTCAGTACCTACGGGGTTCGCGTGCTCCAGGTAGGTGTCGAGCGGTTGACACTGCCCTCGGTCACGCTCACCGCTACGGTTGACCGGATGCGCGCCGAGCGCGAAACCATCGCCACAGAACGTACCGCGGCAGGCAAGCGTGAAGCGGCGCAAATCCGTTCCGCCGCCGAGCGTGATGCGCGGATTCTGCAAGCGGATGCCAGTGTTAAAGCAGCCGCTATCGAGGCCCAGTCGCGGGTGGAAGCAGCGCAGATTTATGGCCGGGCTTATGCCAGCTCGCCGCAGCTGTACAACTTGCTGCGTTCGCTCGATACCTTGGGAACCATGGTTAATCCGGGCACAAAAATTATTTTGCGTACCGACGCCGCTCCCTTCCGGGTGCTGGTGGATGGCCCGCCGACCCTGGACCCCAAGGCTGGATCGACGCCATGAGCCAGACACCTGATGAGATTCCGGGGCGCAGCAGCCCGTGGCAGCAGGCCGGGCGCCTGGCTTTTCTGGGGCTGTACGCGGTCACTGTGTTTGCAGCCATCGCCTGGGGCGTTTCCAACGTACGCCAGATCGATCCGCAAAATCGTGCGGTGGTGTTACGCATGGGCGCACTGGACCGGATTCAAAATGCCGGGCTGCTGCTGGCCTGGCCAAGGCCTTTCGAACAAGTGGTCATCGTGCCTGCGGCAGATCGGGTGAGCGAGCGCCGCATCGAAAACCTGTTGCGCTCGGATGTGGCGCTGCAGGCCGATCGCGTGGCCTCGTTTGCCACACCGATCAATGATGCCCTGGCTGGCTCCGGGTATTTATTGACCGGCGACGCAGGGGTGGTGCAACTGGATGTGCGGGTGTTTTACAACGTCACCCAACCCTACGGGTTTGTGCTGCAGGGCGAACACGTTTTGCCGGCGCTGGACCGATTGGTGACCCGCAGCGCGGTAGCCCTTACGGCGGCGCGGGACCTGGACACTATTCTGGTGGCGCGCCCTGAACTGATCGGCAGTGACAGCCAGGCCGCAGAAAGACGCGAGCGCTTGCGTGGCGATTTGGTCCAGGGCATCAACCAGCAACTCGCGGCATTGAGTGCCACCGGGCAGGGGCTGGGACTGGAAGTGGTACGGGTTGATGTGCAATCGAGTTTGCCGGGCCCTGCGGTGAATGCGTTCAACGCGGTACTGACGGCCAGCCAACAAGCGCAAAAGGCCGTGGCCAATGCCCGCAACGATGCCGCCAAACTTTCCCAGACCGCGACCCAGCAAGCCGACCGCACCGTCGAGCAAGCCCGGGCTCAAGCCAGTGAGCGCTTGGCCAAGGCGCAGGCCGACACGTCGGCCATTGCCAGTCTGGCCAAGGTGCAACAGGCCGGGAGTGATCCGGGTTTGCTGTTACGTCTGTACCGCGAGCGCTTGCCGAACATTCTGGGGCAGGCGGGTTCTGTCACCAGCGTTGACCCGAAAGATGATTCCCGTCTGATTATTCAGGGAGCCGGACAATGAGTACCTCTGCCACACAGCCCGCCGTCGGTATGCTGACCAGCGCTGAACAACGCAGCGCCGCCCGCCAGCTCACTCTGGCCATGCTGGCGCTGGGTCTGTTGGGCCTGGGCCTGGTCTGGCGCTGGTTCATGCCAGTGCAAGTCGGTACCAGTCAGTTGCTGCTGGGGTTTGCATCGCTGCTGGTCGCGGTGCCGGTCATGCGTTCGGCGTGGTACAGCCTGCGCTATCCGAGCCTGCACGGGATCACCGATCAACTGATTGCACTGGCGATGCTCGGTGCATGGGCCACCGGCGATTTGCTGACTGCGGCATTGCTGCCGATCATCATGATTTTTGGCCACGTACTCGAAGAGCGCAGTGTCATCGGCTCCCAGGAAGCGATTCACGCCCTGGGCAAATTAACCCGCAGCCAGGCGCGTTTATTTCAAGCAGACGGCAGTTTGCAGGAAGTCGACAACGCCAGTCTGAAGCACGGCGATCAGGTTGAAGTGCGCGCCGGTGACCGGGTCCCGGCCGATGGCGTGGTGCTGTCGGGCCAGGCCAGTCTGGACACCGCTTCGATTACCGGTGAGTCAGTACCCCTGGAAGTGAGCGCGGGGATGCCGATTTTTGGCGGGGCGATCAACCTGGATGGGTTGTTACGGATAGAGGTCACGCGAACCGGCGATGAATCGACCCTGGGCAAAGTGATCGCTCTGATGCAAAACGCCGAGCGCTCGAAACCGCCCATCACTCGGTTGCTGGAGCGGTATGCCGGTGGCTACATGGTGTTGGTGTTGATGATCGCGGCGGTCACATGGTTTATCACCAACGATGCACAAGCGATGCTCGCCGTGCTGGTCGCGGCGTGTCCCTGCGCTTTGGTGTTGTCGGCACCGGCGACGGCCATTGCCGGGATTGCGGTGGCGGCGCGCCACGGGATATTGATCCGCAGCTCGGCGTTTCTTGAAGAGCTGGCCGACCTCACGTCGCTGGTGGTGGATAAGACCGGCACCCTGACGTACGGCACCTTGCGCCTGCAAGCCATTGAATCTGATCTGACCGGGCACCAGCCTCTGCTGCAACTTGCCGCCAGTTTGGGCGCGGCCAGCAGTCATCCGGTAAGCCGGGCGCTGGCCGGGTTGGTGAGTCACGAGCAGATGCTGGCGCTAACCGAGGTTCGTGAGCGCCAGGGGTTGGGCGTTGTCGCCAGTACCGGGCAGGGTGAGGCTGCATTGGGGCGCCCCGAGTTGTTCAAGCAATTGGGCATCGTCACTACCCCGGTACCCGGGCACGACGGACCCATTGCCGGCCTGTCCCTGGGCGGGGAATTTCTGGGCTGGTTGTTGCTCGCCGACAGCGTCAAGCCTGAGGCCCGGCAAGCCTTGAGCGAGTTGCGTGAGCTGGGGCTCGGGCGCCAGGTGTTGCTGACCGGTGACCGTCAGAGTGTCGCAGAGCATTTGGCCCGGGTGGTGGGCATCAGCGAGGTTCAGGCCCAGGCTTTGCCTGAAGATAAATTGACCCGGGTGTTGAGCGAAATCGAGCGGGGCTTTCGTCCGATGGTGGTGGGCGATGGCATCAACGATTCACTGGCACTCAAGGCTGGTGTGGTGGGTGTGGCCATGGGCGCGGGCGGCGCCGACATCGCTCTGGCCTCATCCGACATTGTGCTGATTGGCAGTGATTTACGGCGCCTGGGCACGTGCGTGCGGTTGAGCCGTGCATGCCGGCACACCCTGCAGGTCAATGTGGTCATAGGTCTGGGCTGGACCCTGGCCATCGTCGCCGCTGCCGCGTTTGGTTGGCTGGGCGTGGCGGGGGCAATGATTGCCGCGCTGTTGCATAACCTCAGTACGTTGTTGGTATTGGGCAATGCAGGGCGATTGTTGAGGTTCCACGAGCCTTTGCAGGCATTGGTCGATGAGCGTTGAAATATTTCGGGTGGCCGCTGTAACAAGTTTGCCCGGTGGATCTCTAGTGGTACGTCGCAGCTGACATTGTGTTTGCCCGACGTACCATGACGCTCATCGAGGATACAAAAATGACTATCAAATCCGCAGCGGCGGGTGCCGCTCTTGCTCTTGCCGCCGCCTCCCTGTTTGCCGGTGTTGCCACTCAAGTGTCAGCCGCCGATGCGCAAGTGCATTGCTATGGTGTGACCTCGTGCAAAGGCATGAACGATTGTAAAACCGCCGACAATGCCTGCAAGGGGCAGGGTGCCTGCAAAGGCCAGGGCTTCAAGGCCATGACTCAATCAGCGTGTATGGAAGCAGGTGGCACGGTCGGGAAATAATCCAACAGCCATGTGCCCGCGGCAGTACTGATGGTTGCTGCGGGTACTTCAGCGAGAATGCCGTGATGCAAAAAAACCTTCCCCGCCCGGGCTACGGCCTCGGATTACGCAGTGAGTACTATCAACCGATACTTGAACAGTCGCCGGCGGTGGACTGGTTCGAAATAATTTCCGAAAACTATATGGTCGAGGGTGGCAAAGCGCTGTTTTATCTCGAGGCGATTGCCGAGCAATACCCTGTGGTCATGCACGGTGTATCGCTATCGATCGGCGGCCCCCATGGGCTGGACTTCGAGTATTTACGCCAGCTCAAAAAGCTCGCCGAACGGGTGCAGCCGGTCTGGATTTCAGATCATTTGTGCTGGAGCCGGGGCAATGCGCATCAGCTCCATGACTTGCTGCCTTTGCCCTATACCGAAGAAAGTCTGCATTACATCTCCGGGCGAGTACGCCAGGTTCAGGATTTTTTGGGCCGGCCGTTGATCCTGGAAAATGTCTCCAGTTACGTGCGTTCGAGTGCTGATGAATTTACCGAGTGGGCATTTCTTGACGCTCTGACTCAACTCAGCGGCTGCGAGTTATTGCTGGACGTAAACAACGTGTATGTCAGCGCGCGCAACCATGGCTTTGATCCCTGGGAATTTATCAGCAGCCTGCCCGCTGAAAAAATCCGCCAGTTGCATCTGGCCGGCCACAGTGATTATGGCGACTACGTGATCGATACCCATGATCAGCCCATAAGCGACCCGGTCTGGGCGCTGTATCAAAAAACCCTGGAGCGCCTGGGCCCGGTTGCGACTTTAATTGAGCGCGATGACCATTACCCGCCCTTTGAAACCTTGATGGCCGAGCTGGTCAAGGCTCGCCAATTGGGGCAACAGGTTGTAGAGCGAAAATCGCTATGCGCCTGAATGAATGGCAACTGGCGTTTGAAAATTACCTGCTGAGTGATGCCGTAGAGGCGCCTTCGTCATGGGTGACCAGCTTGCAGGGGGGGCCGACGCTGGACGTATCCGGCGGGCTGGCGATTTATCACAATGCTTATCGCGGGCGATTGCTTGAAGCCCTGCGGGGCGACTATCCGGCGCTGGTGTATTGGGTTGGCGACGCGGAGTTCGAGCAATGGGCGGTTGCTTACATCCGGCAGTGTCCTTCTGCGCATTTCAGCCTGCGCTGGTTCGGTGCAGGTTTCGCCGGGTTTTTATCGGGGTATCTGGATCAACAACAGGCAGCACCTCTGGTTGAGATGGCGACTCTGGAATGGGCCTTCACCCTGGCCTTCGATGCACCCTCCCGGCAGCCTCTAACCTGTGAAGAGATGACTGCTTTGCCCGCGAGTGCCTGGCCCGACTTACAGGTTGAGCTGGTCCCGAGTGCGCAGTGGGTAGAGTGCCGGTTCAACACGTTGATGCTCTGGCAGGCGTACAAAGCCGGTGAATCTTTTGTGCCCAGCGAGCGGATTGAAGCCATGGAAGTGTGTCTGATCTGGCGAGCCGGGCAGGTCTGTCAATATCGCAGCCTCGGCGTTGAAGAGGCCAGTGCTTTGCAAGGCATGAACCGCGGGTGGTCATTTGCCCAACTGTGCTCAGCACTCGAAGTCACCCATGAAGAAGGGGCGGCACTGCAGGCCGTGACCTGGTTCAAGGATTGGTTGAGCTTGGGGTTTCTAAACCGTCGCACGCTCTAGCTTCAACCTTCTGGCCCATGGGGCTGAAAGTTTCTGTTAATCAACTACCCTGTAATCTTACGTCTGAAATGTAGGAGGATTACAGATGCTCGCGCAACTTCCACCGGCCTTACAGAAACTTCAGCTTCCATTACGCCTAAGGCTTTGGGACGGTCACGAGTTCAGTTTTGGCCCGACGCCCAGCGTTACGATTGTGGTCAAGGATCCGGCTCTGGTGGCTGAGTTTACTCACCCGAGTCTTGATCTTTTGGGGAGTGCATTTGTTGAAGGACGACTCGAACTGGAGGGGTCCATCAGTGAAGTCATACGGGTGTGTGATGAATTGAGTCAGGCGCTTATCGAGGAAGAAGACACGGCGCCATCTCGTGTTCACCACGACAAAGCCACAGACGCTGCATCCATTTCCTATCACTACGATCTATCCAACGACTTCTACCAGCTGTGGCTTGACCGTGACATGGCCTATTCCTGTGGCTATTTCGAAACCGGTGAAGAGAGCCTGGACGAAGCACAGCAAGCCAAGTTCCGGCTGCTGTGTCGCAAGTTGCGGCTAAAGCCTGGCGAGTACTTGCTCGATGTTGGCTGTGGTTGGGGTGGCCTGGCGCGATTTGCCGCCCGTGAGTTCGGGGTCAAGGTGTTTGGCATTACCCTGAGCAAAGAGCAATTGAAGCTGGCACGAGAACGGGTCAACGCCGAAGGCCTGCAAGATAAAGTCGACCTGCAACTGCTGGATTATCGGGATCTGCCACAGGATGGCCGGTTCGACAAAATTGTCAGTGTCGGGATGTTTGAACACGTAGGGCATGCCAACCTGCGAGAGTATTGCGAGATTCTGTCCAAAGCCGTACGTGAAGGTGGCCTGGTGATGAACCACGGGATTACCGCCAAACACACGGATGGACGACCTGTCGGCCGTGGAGCCGGGGATTTTATCGAGCGCTATGTATTTCCCAATGGCGAGCTGCCGCACCTGTCAATGATGACTGCCGAGATCAGTGAGGCCGGGCTGGAAGTGGTCGATGTTGAAAGCCTGCGCCTGCATTACGCGCGCACGCTGGAGCATTGGAGTCAGCGCCTGGAGAGCAATCTTGAAGTAGCAGCAAAAATGGTTCCTGAGCAAATCTTGCGTATCTGGCGCCTGTATCTTGCGGGCTGTGCCTACGCCTTTGCCCATGGCTGGATCAACATAGACCAGATACTGGCGACCAAACCCCATGCGGATGGCACGCTGGAATTACCACCTACCCGTGCGGATATTTATCGCTAAGAGTTTTCGCCGGGCGAAAAGGCCGTGCCGCGCAAAGCGACACGGCCTTTTTTATAGTACGGGGGAAACCAGCCGGGCAACGCGCATGGCCAGTTGCTGGAGACGGTGGGTGGCCTTGATGTCGGCCTCGGTGATCTCCCGGGCCAGGGCGAAGTCATCGAGCAACATGTTCTCCACCTGGCTGGCGAACCCTTGGTCGACGGTGAGCAGCATGACTTCAAAATTGAGGCGGAACGAACGGTTGTCCATATTGGCACTGCCGATGGCGCTGATTTCGTTGTCTACCAACACCACTTTTTGATGCACAAAGCCGGGCTGGTAACGGAAGATCCGCACGCCTGCGCGCACTGCTTCAAAGGCATACAGACTGGAAGCCGCGTAGACAATTTTGTGATCGGGACGTGACGGTATCAGGATGCGGACATCGACCCCGCGTAGGACTGCGAGGCGCAATGCCGAGAACACCGCTTCATCAGGTACGAAGTAGGGCGTGGTTATCCACACCCGGTGGTTGGCTGCGTGAATGGCTTCGACAAAAAACAGCGAGCAGGTTTCGTAAGGATCTGCCGGGCCGCTGGCCAGGAACTGGCAGAGCACCCCACCGTCCGGATAACTTTGCGGCAGGATCAGGGGCGGTAATTTGCGTGCGGCCCAGAACCAGTCTTCGGCAAATGATTCCTGCAGGCAGGCCACCACCGGACCGCTGACTTCGACATGGGTATCGCGCCACGGCGATAACGGCGGTTTGGCCCCCAGGTATTCGTCGCCGACGTTATGCCCGCCAACGAACCCCGTCACACCATCCACCACCACCACTTTGCGATGGTTGCGGAAGTTCACCTGGAAGCGGCTGATCCATCCGCCACGGGTAGCGAAGGCATAGGTTTGTACACCGCCAGCGCGCAGGCTTTCGCCGTAACTTTTGGGCAAGGAGTGGCTACCAATGCTGTCGTAGAGCAAATAGACCGCAACCCCTTGGGCAGCCTTTTCCAACAGCAGAGCGTGCAACTTCATGCCGATGTCGTCGTCATGGACAATAAAAAACTGAACCAGTACGACCTGTTTCGCCTCGCGTATGGCCTTGAAAATCGCCTCGAACGTGGCGGTGCCATTTATCAGCAAACGCACGCTGTTGTTCGCCAGGCAGGGCATGCGGCCCAACTTGGGCATGGCCCGCAACGAGGTATAAGCTTTGGAGCTGCGGGCTGCCAGTGCTTCCTCAACCCAGGGGCGCCAGTTGAGATCGGTGATGGCTTCACGCATTTCCTGATTGGCTTCGCGTCGGGCGCGAATGTAATCGTCGAACGTACTGCGGCCAAATATCAGATAGGGAATAAGTGTGAAGTAGGGGATGAAGAATAATGACATGGCCCAGGCAATCGAGCCCTGCGCCGTTCTCACAGTCAGTACGGCATGCACTGCGGCAATCAAGCCCAGGCTGTGGATTAATAAAATCAGGTATCCGAAAACGTGTGGGCCTAGATAATCCATGCGTATCCTTGCTCCTCAATGTCCGACGTTGTAACTACTAACAGACCATGTTCTGTTATGAATGTCCCTATTTAGTTGCGCGTGCAACGCCCTTCAGTTTTTGACGTCTAATGCGGACAATTCCGTAGGAGTTTCTTGATGAATGTTCGTCTGCTTGGGTTATTTATGGCCTGTGGTTTGTCGATCCCCGTAGCTGCACAGGCCCAGATGCTGCAACCGGGTCTGTGGGAACTTACCTCCAGCAACATGCAGGTAGATGGTCAGCAACTGCCTGACTTGCAGGTAATGCTAGGCCAATTACAGAACATGCTGACCCCGGAACAAAAAGCCCAATTGGAGAATCAGGGACTGACCATGGGAGGCAAGGGGGTTCGGGTTTGTCTCACGCCCGATCAGGTTAAATCGGATGAGATTCCACTGACCGATCCCAAGTCAGGATGTAATCAGCAGATCACTGAGCGTAGTGGAAATAAATGGAAGTTCCGCTTTAGTTGCCCAAAAGCCCAGGGTGCCGGGATAGCAACTTTCGTCAGCGATCGTGAATTCACTACCCAGGTCAATGGCACCTTCAACGCGACGGGCATCCAGCAAAAAGGCAGCATGGATACCCGCGCGGTCTGGCTCGGACAGAACTGTGGAACAGTCAAACCACGGGCTGATTAAAATTCGTTTTGCAGCGCTTTATAGCCGCGCACCAGATCTACGTTGGTGCGCGCTACATCCTCTGAAAACTCCGAGGCACTGACACTGACGGGAGAAAACTGGCTCAGGTCAGTGTTGGGTCCGATACGTGTCGTTGACGGCACATAAAAATTATCCGGCAGGTCGCGGCCATCGACGACCGAGTTATGCCGGACCACGCAACCATCCCCCAGCTCGCAATTGAACAGCACACTGTTGAAACCGATGAACACCCGGTCGCCAACACGGCATGGCCCGTGGACGATGGAGCGGTGGGCAATCGAAGTGTATTCACCAATGGTCACTGCCGCCCCGGACTTTGAATGTATGACTACGCCATCCTGAATATTGGAATTGGCGCCAATGCTGATGGGCTGCATACCGCCGTCCTTGTCTACTTCGTCGGCGCGGATAACGGCATATGGCCCGACGAATACGTTCTCGCCAATCACCACCTTGCCGCAGATGATGGCGGTTCTGTCGACGTATGCGGACTCTGCAATTTGCGGTAAATCGCCGGACGGATTTTTGCGGATCATCAGACTCTCCAGTTCCAGCGGCTTTCAGCGACGGCATCATGGCTGTGCAGACTTTCGGCGTGAACCACTTTCAGCATGAAGCCTTTCACCCCGGGAGCTGTCTTCAGTGCCACATTCAAGCGCCGCGCGGCATCTTCACAAAACATTAAATTCTGCCCATTGGCCAGAGCGAAGGCTTGTTCATCTGCGCGCTTCACCGCAGTTTGTACCGCAGTCCCCAGCGCTCGTTCTGCCTCATCAATGATCATTTCGATCGGCAAAGACTGTAGCTCGGAGCTCAGGTTGAGCTGCAGGCAAGCGGTGCTTCTTTGGCTATGGGGTGTTGCGACTATGCCTTGTGAACTGCCAAGCCAGGTTAATACATCGGCGTGATGCAGCGGCTGGTTGGCAAAGTCACTGACGAATTGTTGCTGAATTAACTGCCGGGCCAATGCCGCCGAGCACGGGCAGGTGGATGAATAGGTCACCTCAATTTTTAGTTCCACGTGGAACATTCCGTTTTTCAGAGATGCATCGATGCTCACCGGGTAACTCTTCCAGCCGCTTAAAGGGCTGACCAGTGCCGGCCGCTTTAGCAGCAATTGGGTGTGAATTCTCAGGTAGGCACAGATCGATAAATCATCGTGACTGTCGAGAAATCGCTGCAAAATTATTTTCAAAAGTAGAGGGTTCAGCTCCTGCGACTCTAGAACTTCTAGCGCGAGATAAAGGCGCGACATGTGGATCCCGCGAGCTTCTCCATCATCCAGGCTAACGCCTGCATCGGCTGTTGCGGTGTGTCGCTGAGCGTTAATCAGCACGGGCAATGCGATCCCGCACATGCCGACCCATTCGAGGGGTAGAGATTGTCGGGCGTTTTGCGAGGCGATGTCCGGAAGGGTCAGGGCGTTCATTAGGGCTTCCATCGAGTGAATGGCGAAACGTTACAAGATAACAATTCTAATGCTTTGTATTGTTATAATGTATCATTATCGACGATCGGAAACGGTCGGCCTTAAAGCGGGCGCTTTGACCTGCTAACCCTGGTGAGGAACTCCCATGTCAAAACGTTTGCCGGTGACTGTGCTGTCCGGATTTCTCGGAGCAGGAAAAAGTACCCTACTCAATTACATTTTGCGCAATCGCGACAACTTGCGCGTGGCCGTCATCGTCAATGACATGAGCGAAATCAATATTGATGGTGGTGAGGTTCAGCGCGATGTGAGCCTCAATCGGGCCGAAGAAAAACTGGTCGAAATGAGCAATGGCTGCATCTGTTGCACCCTGCGTGAAGACCTTCTTGAAGAAGTCAGCAAGTTAGCCAAAGAGGGGCGGTTTGATTATTTATTGATCGAATCAACCGGTATTTCGGAACCCCTGCCGGTGGCAGAAACTTTCACTTTTCGCGACGATTCAGGCCAAAGCCTGGCCGATATCGCTCGCCTGGACACCATGGTCACTGTGGTCGATGGCCTGAATTTTTTGCAGGATTACCAGGACTCGGAGAGCCTGGCATCCCGTGGAGAGACCCTGGGTGAAGACGATGAACGCTCAATAACCGATCTGCTAATAGAACAAATTGAGTTCGCAGACGTTATCTTGATCAGCAAAAGTGATCTCATCAGTCGCGCCGACCGCCTGGAATTAATCGCCATTCTTGAGCGCCTGAATGCCCAGGCCGAAATAATTCCGATGGTGATGGGTGAAGTCCCTCTGAAAAAAATCCTCAATACCGGCCGTTTTGACTTCGAGCGGGCAGCCCAGGCACCGGGCTGGTTACAAGAGTTACGCGGCGCGCATGTGCCGGAAACTGCGGAATACGGCATCGCTTCCACGGCTTATCGCGCGCGCCGGCCGTTTCACCCCGAGCGTTTTTTTAATTTTATTGATCGGCCCTGGACCAACGGCAAACTGCTGCGTTCAAAGGGCTTTTTCTGGCTGGCCAGCAAGTACCAGGAAGCAGGCAGTTGGTCCCAGGCCGGGGGCCTGATGCGCTATGGATTCGCCGGACGCTGGTGGCGTTTCGTGCCCCGCGATCAATGGCCAGAAGATGCACAAACCAGGGCTGAAATCCTGCAAAAGTGGTTGCCGGACACCGCAGACTGCCGTCAGGAGCTGGTGTTTATCGGTCAGCACATAGACTTTTTGCTGCTGACGGCGGAACTCGATGCCTGTTTGCTCTCGGATGCAGAAATGAGCTTGGGGGTCGAGGTGTGGAAGCAGCTGAACGATCCGTTTGGGCAATGGCACGAAGAGGTGGCCGGATGATGCAAACGCTCGCTCAAATTGCCCGCCCGGCGGTCGGTGACGTGCGGGGAACAAGCCCGGATGTGATGGCGAAAATTCTTCAGGATGACGTCAATATGACCATTTGGCAGCGTCAGTTGCCGGTCCAGATCACCGATTTTTCAGCTTTGTTACTTTCGCTGGATGAGCCTCTGGCGGACGCATTGGTGCTTGAAATGGCCGATGAAAAGGCCCAGCCGAACCTCAGCGGCCTTGCTTCAAGGTTCAACGATCTGGAGGGCTATGAGAGCTTTATTGCCGACATTTCCTGGCTCGTCAGTGCCTATGCCTGTTTGTTGGGCGCAAAACGCATTGGGCTGCGTCTGAGGGCTCTGGATAAGGCGATGTGCCCAAGATTTCATGTGGATCACGTGCCTGTACGACTTATTACCACTTACGCGGGGATAGGCAGCCAGTGGTTGAAGGAGGGCGTGATGGAGCGCTGTCAGCTAGGACAACCCCAGGCCGAACCACTGGACTGTCGGTTAATTGAGCAAATAAATACCGGCGAGGTGGCATTGCTCAAGGGCGAAAAATGGCAGGGCAATGAGGGGGCTGGCCTGATCCATCGTTCGCCGGCATTGGCTCTGGGAGAGCGGCGGCTGATTTTGACCCTCGATTGGCTGGCCTGAGGCATATTGTTTACTTCGATCAATACAGAAGCCGGCAAAAATGTTGCACAACATTCCCACCCACCTGATTGCCGGTCCCCTGGGGGCCGGCAAAACCAGTCTGCTCCAGCACCTGATGACGCAAAAGCCTGAACACGAACGCTGGGCTGTACTGGTCAATGAGTTCGGTCAAATTGGCCTGGACGCGGCTTTAATGAGCCAGCAGGACGGTGCTGTCGCCATTGCCGAAGTGGCGGGTGGCTGCGTGTGTTGCGTCAATGGCGCGCCGTTTCAGATCGGTTTGAGCCGTCTTTTACGCAAGGCTCGTCCCGATCGATTGTTTATTGAGCCTTCCGGTCTGGGGCATCCGGCCCAAATCATCAAGCAACTCAGCGAGGCTCCGTGGCTGGGGGTTTTGGCGTTGCAGCCCTGTGTCATGGTGCTGGATGCACAAGCACTGGCCCAGGGAAAACCCCTGCCTCAAACCCAGAAAACGGCCCTGGAAATCGCCGGTTTAGTGGTCATGAATAAATCTAATAGTGTGCAAAACGAGCAACGTGAGCGAATTGCATATGACCTGCCAAAGTGCCCGATTGTATGGACCGAACATGGCCGAATCCCTTTAAATACGCTGCCTGCAGCCAATATGAATGTTATTCATGCTGTGGATAACTCGTTGATTTATAAGGACATTAATCAAATTGGCAGGGTGTTTTCCAGTCCCGATACCCCGGTTGTAATGACCCGGCTTGACCCTGAAGGGTGGAGTGCGGGGTGGTGCTGGCATCCGTCCCGGCAATTTGATCTGGGGCGTTTGCAGCAGTGGCTGGAAAGTCTGGATTGGCGTCGCGCCAAACTGGTTATCCATGGCTCTACGGGCTGGTTTTCAACAAATTCTGTGGATAACTGTGTTGCAGACTGGAAACCGAGTGAGTGGCGCAAGGATTCACGCATTGAACTCATTTTCGATCAGCCACAGGACGTGAATTCATTGCTGTACGGGCTGAAAAACTGCATCGAGTAGTCTTTTGCCCAGGCATGGTTGCCTGCTTGGGTCGATAACAGGGCGTTTCGGGCACATTTTGTGCTGGTAAAGTTGTCCTACAATCTTCGGCGCGAGCATGAATTATTCCCGGCTAAAATCCGGATCAAGCGTCTATTTCGGGGGTTCAGGGCTGGTTTTTGAAAAGTTATCCACAGGCATTTTACCTGCGATGTCTTGAAGGTAGTGGCTAACCGCAGGAGCAGTTTTCGGCAGCTCTTGCGGGCGCTTCGTCAGCCATCCGGGGTCAGTGACGGGTCTTGCTGTGGTCCTGGCGCCATTGGCTGAGTTCAATCACCTGGGCGCTGGGGATTTCGCTCGGTTCAGGTTCAGTTTTGAACGGGTAGGGCGGCAGTTCGATTTTTGCGCTATGGGCACCGAATTGCGTGATGGTCCCGGTGTGGCGTTGCTCGCCGGTTACCGTGAATTCAAAGTTATACACGCGCGCCAGGCGCTTGCGGCCGTTGGCATCGGCTACCAGACCGATTTTTTTAAGCGCGACGTTCTCATCCAGTAAATCGATATCAAGGTTTTTGCAGTGTTGTTTGACCCGCTCCAGCGCCCGTTCGCGCAGGCCGTGGTTGTGCCACAGCCAGGCAGCGCCAGTTGCCAGCAGCATCAGCACAAACATATTTCCAAGGGTCAGCATTAAGTGCGCTCCAACAGATTAGGTTCAGCTTAACTGCGTCTTCAGCCTGTCGTACAGGCTGCATTTAGCCGCATACTGCGTGGCTTGAATCCACCCGTAGTCTGGAATCCGGCATGAAACGTACACCTCATTTACTCGCCATCCAATCCCACGTGGTTTTCGGCCATGCCGGCAACAGCGCTGCTGTATTTCCCATGCAGCGCGTCGGGGTGAACGTATGGCCTTTGAACACGGTGCAGTTCTCCAATCACACCCAGTATGGTCAGTGGACGGGGGAAGTGCTGGCTCCTGAACAAATTCCTGCACTGGTCGAGGGTATTGCCGCAATCGGTGAGTTGGGCAATTGCGATGCGGTCCTGTCCGGCTACCTGGGCAGTGCCGCGCAAGGGAGGGCGATCCTCAGTGGTGTGGCGCGCATTAAAGCGGTTAACCCGAATGCGCTGTACCTCTGCGACCCGGTAATGGGGCACCCTGAAAAGGGCTGCATCGTGCCCGAGGAAGTCAGTAGCTTCCTGCTCGAAGAAGCTGCCGCGATGGCGGATTTTTTATGTCCGAACCAGTTGGAGCTCGACAGCTTCTGCGGTCGTCATCCGCAATCACTGCTCGACTGTCTGGCGATGGCGCGCAGTTTGCTGGCACGCGGCCCGAAGGCCGTGCTGGTCAAGCACTTGTCATATCCCGGCAAGCCGGCAGAGAGCTTCGAGATGCTGCTGGTGACCGCTGAGGGTAACTGGCACTTGCGCCGCCCGTTGCTGGCCTTCCCGCGTCAGCCTGTGGGGGTTGGCGACCTGACGTCCGGATTGTTCCTGGCGCGAGTGCTGCTGGGCGACAGCCTAGTGGCTGCGTTCGAGTTCACGGCAGCGGCAGTGCATGAGGTGTTGCTCGAAACCCAGGCGTGCACCAGCTATGAGCTGCAACTGGTCAGGGCCCAGGACCGCATAGCCCATCCGCGCGTGCGGTTTGAAGCTGTGCCGATCAATCTGTAGGCACATCACAGATAATTTGTGGGAGCTGGCAAGCCAGCCCCCACAGCGTTCTGTAGCGCGTTATACCCCTTCGTGTTTCAACTCTCTGTAGCGCTGCTCCAGCTCCTGACGGATCTGGCGACGTTGCTTGCCCTGGATAAAACGGCGCCTGTCTTCGCTGTTCACCGGTTGCAAAGGCGGTACGGCCGCGGGTTTGCGGTCGTCGTCCACGGCTACCATGGTGAAGAAACAGCTGTTGGTATGGCGCACTGAGCGTTCACGGATATTTTCGGTGACCACCTTGATCCCGACTTCCATCGAGGTGTTGCCGGTGTAGTTGACCGATGCGAGGAAGGTGACCAACTCGCCGACGTGGATCGGCTCGCGAAAAATCACCTGATCCACCGACAGGGTGACTACATAACGACCCGCATAGCGGCTGGCGCACGCGTAAGCGACTTCATCGAGGTACTTGAGCAGGGTTCCGCCGTGAACATTGCCAGAAAAGTTGGCCATATCCGGGGTCATCAGGACCGTCATCGACAGTTGGGCGTTTCCGGGTTCCATAGCAGCAGGCTCGCGGTAGTGTTGCAGCAGTGAAATGGGTATCTCTGTGGATACTTGTCGATTTTTGAAACAGTAAATAACGGGACGCTACGGTTTTGGCTGCCGTCACGCTTATGTCCATCTGTTTCCATATATTGCACTGCCTTTCAGCTCGAAGTCGCAGTGTTAACCTGCAAAAACCCGTCAATCGGGAAATTCCTACATTTAAAACGGTGATTTGCACAGCTTAAGTAGCTGCGTCTGTCGTCTTGTTGCCTGGTGATAATTAAACAAGGAGCGTCAAGCCATGCATGCCATCAGTTTTATTCAGGATTTGGCAGTCATCATGCTGGTTGCAGGCGTGGTGACCATCCTTTTCCACCGCTTCAAGCAGCCCGTAGTTCTGGGGTACATCGTTGCAGGTTTTATTATCGGGCCGCACACCCCGCCATTTGGTTTGATCCACGACGAAGAGACGATCCGGATCCTGGCCGAACTGGGCGTGATTTTTTTGATGTTTTGCCTGGGGCTGGAATTTAGCCTGCGCAAACTGTTCAAGGTGGGGGCCACGGCTTTTATCGCAGCGTTTATGGAAATAACGCTGATGATCTGGATCGGTTACGAAATTGGTCGCTGGTTTGACTGGAACACCATGGACTCGCTGTTTCTGGGGGCCATTCTGGCCATTTCCTCGACCACCATCATCGTTAAGGCGCTTAACGACCTGAAGATGAAAAATGAGCGCTTCGCGCAGCTTATTTTTGGCGTACTGATCGTTGAGGATATTTTAGGTATCGGGATTATCGCGCTGCTGTCCAGTATTGCGGTCAGCGGCAGCGTCAGCCCCGAAGAGGTGTTTTCGACCGTAGGTAAACTGTCGTTGTTTATGATCGTGGCCCTGGTCATCGGGATTTTGTTGGTGCCGCGAGTGCTGGCCTATGTCGCCAGGTTTGAAAGTAATGAGATGTTGCTGATCACTGTGCTCGGGCTGTGTTTTGGCTTCTGCCTGCTGGTGGTCAAGCTGGAATACAGCATGGTACTCGGGGCCTTCCTGATCGGCGCGATCATGGCCGAATCTCGTCAGTTGCTAAAAATCGAGCGCTTGATCGAACCCGTGCGTGATTTGTTCAGCGCCATCTTTTTCGTCGCCATAGGGCTGATGCTCGACCCGGCGATTCTTTTGGAATACGCACTGCCGATCGTGGTGATTACCATCGCGGTGGTACTGGGCAAGATGCTTTCTTGCGGCTTGGGCGCGTTTATCGCAGGTAACGACGGACGGACGTCATTGCGGGTCGGGATGGGGCTGTCGCAGATTGGGGAATTCTCTTTCATCATCGCGGCGCTGGGGATGACATTGCAGGTCACCAGCAGCTTCTTGTACCCCGTAGCGGTCGCTGTGTCGGTGCTCACTACCCTGATGACGCCTTACCTGATTCGCGCCGCAGATCCGCTCTCGCACAAGCTGGCGCAGGTCATGCCGAATCGCCTGTCCCGGGTTTTTGGGCTGTATGGCGAATGGCTGCGCAGTATTCAGCCTCAGGGAGAGGGTGCGTTACTGGCGGCCATGATCCGGAAAATACTGCTTCAGGTGGGGGTGAATCTGGCTTTGGTCATTGCCATTTTCTTTGCTGGCGGATATTTCGCTCCGCGAATCGGGCGCTATCTACAGGGCTGGATCCTGGAGCCAAGCTGGCAAAAAGGCATGATCTGGGGGGCGGCCTTATTGCTCTCGCTGCCGTTTTTGATCGCGGCCTATCGCAAGCTTAAAGCGCTGTCGATGTTGCTGGCGGAGATGGGCGTCAAGCCTGAAATGGCCGGGCGGCACACCCAGCGCCTGCGTCGGGTGATCTCTGAAGTGATCCCGATTTTATCGTTGCTGGTGATTTTTCTGCTGCTGTCAGCACTGTCGGCGAGCATCTTGCCGACCAATGAATTGCTGATGGTGATTGCGGTAGTGGCGGCGGGGGTTGCAGCAGTATTGTGGCGCTGGTTTATCCGGATTCATACGCGCATGCAGGTGGCGCTGCTGGAAACTCTGGATAATCACAAGGAGGGGGGGCACTAGACAGTCGGTCTCTGCAGGAGCGAGCTTGCCTCGCGGTGCTGGCGACGCACTGAATTCAGTGCGGATGCCTTCGCGAGCAAGCCTGCTCCTGCAAAATAACCCGGGGCGGACAGCTATCAGCTTTCCAGCCAGACGTCCCGCGCCCAGTGCCAGACGGATTCCCACGTCTCTTCGGTAACCAGTTCTTCTTCGCCGGACCACAGCACCACGGTGCCGTCTTCCTCAACGCAGTAGTAGTCGTCACCGTCCTGACAAATCGGGATCAGGCTGCGATCTACACCGGCATCCCAAGCGGTCGCGGCTACATCAGGCAGATAGGTGTGGGACTGAGGATCGGTTACGGTGACCGGCTCCAGGCTGCCATACACCACGTCACTGACAGTCAGCAAAAACTCTCTGAATACGAACGGGATATCGATGAACAGTTGTTCTTCGATTTCCACCAATTGGTCTTCGTCTGGCAGTTCCAGGGGCACTGGCACTGGCTCATTTTGTTCACGTAGTTGTTCGATGATCTCTTCCACGACCTCAATCCTCATGCTCTATGGCGCGGTTTATATGACGCGCTTTATACAGTAGCTCGTTATAAGTGCAATCGTGAAATGCAAAACCCCGGACAAGTCCGGGGTTTTGGTTACAGCGTGCAATGCCTGATGGATTAGCCGTTCTGGCGAATACCGGCAACCAGCCAAGGCTGGTTATCACCTTGCTGACGTTCCATGTTCCAGCTTTCGCTGAACGCTTCGCCCTGGTCAAAGCGCGAAGACTTCGACAGACCGCTGAAGGTCAGGGTCGCGATGGTTTTGTCAGCACGATCATCCAGGCCGTCCAGTTGAACGGTCAGGTTGTCGATGTAGGTCGACTGGAAGCCGTCACCCAGATCCGCACGCTCACGCTTGAGGAAGTCGAGCATTTGCGGGGTTACGAACTCGGCAATCTTGTCCATTTCGTTGGCATCCCAGTGCTGTTGCAGGGATTGGAAATGGTTGCGCGCAGCTTCCAGGAAGTTCTGTTCGTTGAACCAGGCCGGAGCGTTGATCACCGGACGTGCTGCAGGTGCAGCCGAGCCACCACCGAAGATCGAGGCTGCAGGCTTGGCATCGAACGCTTCGCGTTGCATTGGCGCGTGGCCTGCCGGGGCCATCATTTCAGACTGTTGCTTGCGGCGACGGGCGGCAATAAAGCGGAAGATCAGGAAGGCGATGACCGCCATGATCAGAATGTCGAAGAATTGCATGCCCTGGAAGCCGCCGCCCATGAACATGGAGGCCAGCAGGCCGCCAGCAGCGAGGCCGGCCAGAGGGCCGAGCCAGCGCGAAGCACCGCCGGCTTTGGCAGCTGCGCCCGCAGCAGCAGGGGCTGCGGCGGCTGGAGCGGCCTGACGCGTTTGATGGCTAGGGGCCGAACCAAAGCTCTTGCCGCCGCCGAAGCGTTTGGCGTTTGCGTCGAGACTCATCGTCAAACCGATGCACAGCGCCATGGCGATGCTAAGAAAACGTTTCATAAGGGGTTCCCATTTGTGGATGACACGCGCGCCATGTTGCACAGGTGAGGTATGGCTGGCTAGCGGTGAAGTGTTTCGGGCTTTTGCCTGTTTGGATGTAAGAGTTGGATTTTTTCAAAGCAGGAAG
The DNA here is from genome assembly GCF_904067025.1 of Pseudomonas paraversuta. Taxonomy (NCBI): domain Bacteria; kingdom Pseudomonadati; phylum Pseudomonadota; class Gammaproteobacteria; order Pseudomonadales; family Pseudomonadaceae; genus Pseudomonas; species Pseudomonas paraversuta. Next base: position 4,935,707 of record NZ_CAJFDA010000001.1, on the reverse strand, counting down.
GCGGGAAATATCTTGTGGGAGTTGGCTTGCCAGCGATTACATGAACGCGGTGCATCAGGTGACCGCATTCGTTGTATCGCTGGCAATTCAGCTCCCGCAAGCGTCCAGGGCCAACCTATCTTATTCCTGAATAGCTGTAGGCCAGCTGTCAGACGGCTTCAAGTTTGGCGTAGCCCATCATCAGCCACTTGCTGCCCTCGGAGAAGTTCACCTGCACCCGCGCCTGTGCGCCTGCGCCCTCGAAGTTGAGGATGACACCTTCGCCGAACACCGCATGCTTGACCAACTGGCCGAGTTTGAATTCGGTTTCCGGGATCTCCGAACCACCGAACAGACTGCTGGCACTCTGCTTTTGACCGCCGCCGAAAGGACGACTGACACTGTTGGAAAGTCGAACTTCCTGAATCAGTCCTTTCGGCACCTCACGCACGAAACGTGAAACCTTGTTGTAGGTTTCGGCGCCGTACAGGCGACGGGTTTCGGCGTAGGTCATCACCAGGTTATGCATCGCCCGGGTGATGCCCACGTAGGCCAGACGACGTTCTTCTTCAAGGCGGCCGGGCTCCTCCAGGCTCATCTTGTGCGGGAACAGACCTTCTTCCATACCCACCAGGAAGACGTACGGGAACTCCAGGCCTTTGGCACTGTGCAGCGTCATCAGCTGGATGCCGTCTTCGTGCTCTTCGGCCTGGGTGTCGCCCGCTTCCAGCGACGCGTGCCCGAGGAAGGCGGCCAATGGCGACAGTTCTTCATCTTCGTCATTGTTTTCGAAGTTGCGTGCCGCGCTCACCAGTTCCTCAAGGTTTTCTACCCGGGCCTGGCCTTTTTCGCCTTTCTCCGCCTGGTGGTAGGCAATCAGTCCGCTTTGCTCGATGACGGTCTGGGTCATCAGATGCAGCGGCATCTCCATGACTTTTGCCGAAAGATTTTCGATCAGCTCGATAAAGCCGGTGATGGCGCCAGAAGCGCGACCGGGCAAAGCCTTGTTGGCGATGAGCTGGCGCATGGCTTCCCACATCGACACATCGCTGTGGCGTGCGTGCTCACGAATGGCCTCGACGGTTTTTTCGCCAATGCCGCGAGCCGGGACGTTAATTACCCGCTCCAGCGCCGCATCATTGCCACGGCCTTCAAGCAGGCGCATGTAGGCCATGGCGTTTTTAATTTCGGCGCGTTCGAAGAAGCGCTGACCGCCATAAATACGGTAGGGAATACGCTCGCGCAGCAACGCTTCCTCAAGCACCCGGGACTGGGCGTTGGAGCGGTACAGAATGGCGATATCGCTGTGGGAAAGACCGGTTTTCAGGGCGCTTTCGATGGTTTCGACTACATACCGTGCTTCGTCGTGTTCATTGAAGGCTGCGTACAAATTGATCGCTTCGCCTTCGCCGCCATCGGTCCACAGTTCTTTGCCCATGCGCCCGGTGTTGTTGGCAATCAGGGCGTTGGCCGCTTTGAGGATGCCGGCACTGGAGCGATAGTTTTGTTCCAGACGAATGGTTTCGGCGTCCGGGAAGTCGGTTGAATACTGATAGATGTTTTCAATCTTGGCGCCGCGCCAGCCGTAAATCGACTGGTCGTCATCGCCCACCACCATCAAGCTGTCGCCGCCCTGGGCCAGGAGTCTGAGCCAGGCGTACTGAACGGCGTTGGTGTCCTGGAATTCGTCCACCAGAATGTGCCGAAAACGCTTCTGGTAATGCGCCAGCAGCCCCGGGTTGTCGCGCCACAGATCGAGGGCGCGCAACAGCAGCTCGGAGAAGTCGATCACACCGGCGCGCTGGCACGCGGCTTCATAGGCTTCGTAAATGTTGCGCATGGTGGCCAGGAACAAATCGCCGCTGGCCTGAATGTGTTTGGGGCGCAGGCCTTCATCTTTCTGGCCGTTGATAAACCATTGCGCCTGACGCACCGGCCAGCGCTGTTCATCGAGGCCCAGCTCGCGAATCACCCGTTTGACCAAGCGTTGCTGGTCATCGCTGTCGAGAATCTGGAAGGTCTGGCTCAGCCCGGCTTCTTGCCAGTGAGCACGCAACAGGCGGTGAGCCAGGCCGTGGAAGGTGCCTACCCACATGCCGGCCGGGTTGATACCCATCAACTGTTCGATGCGATGACGCATCTCGGCAGCGGCCTTGTTGGTGAACGTCACCGACAGTACGGAGTGGGGCGACGCGTTTTCGACCTGGATCAACCAGGCGATACGGTGCACCAGCACACGGGTTTTGCCGGAACCTGCGCCGGCCAGAACCAACTGACGCCCGACACTGGCCGTGACGGCCTGACGTTGGGCATCGTTGAGAGAATTTAATAATAGAGAGAGATCATCGCGCATCGGGCCATTCTAGGGGGAGCAGGCAAACCGGGCAAACCCCAATCCGTGTCGGGCATTGCTTTGCCGGTTGTGATGAAAAGCAGGGCCGGCAGTGAACGGAGTGTGCGGATGAATTCTTGCCGCTGTTTTCGTCTATTTGGTAGCAGGCGTTGCTTGTGTATGCTCGGGAAACTTTTTGGCTCATCCACTAATTAAGAATTTTGCCAATGATTCAGGGTTTTAGCTCGCTGGGTGGTGTTATTGGCATAGGGTCCGGTATTTTTCTGGCGCTGGTGGGTGTGCTCGGCTGGAAAATCAATCAGGACCGACACATACGTCGTCGGCATCACCAGAAGGTGTTTGAAGACCTGCAGCAAGCCAACGTCCTGAGTAAACAGCTCAACATCGAACTGGCGCGTGAAGTGGAGCAGCGGCGATTGGCCGCAACCGTGTTTGAAGCGGCCGGCGAAGGTATCGTGATTCTCGACCCGGCTTACAAAATGCTGGCGGTCAATCAGGCGTTTAGTCATATCAGTGGCTATGCGGTTGAAGAGCTGACCGGGCGCCGGGTTGATGAACTGGCCTGCAGCCGCGATGCCTGTCGTCATTTTCCAGCCATTCAGGCCTTGCTTGGCCTGCATGACAGCTGGCAAGGGGAGTTGGTTGAAACCCGCAAAAACGGCGAACTCTATCCTCAGTGGCTGCAACTCAAAGTGGTGCGCGACGGGGCCGGGAGTGTCAGTCATATCGTGGCCTTTATCAGCGACCTTTCAGCGCGCCGCATTTCTGAGGTGCGGGTGCGCCACCTGACCCATTTTGATGAGCTCACCGGTCTGGCCAATCGCCTTTTATTCAAGGAGCGTCTGGAGGAGGCCAGCCAGCGGGTGCGTCAAGGCTCGCGCAACCTGGCGCTGCTGCACATCGATCTCGACCGTTTCAAGCTGCTCAACGACAGCCTTGGGCATGAACTGGCAGACCAGGTGCTGCAGCAAGTGGCAGAGCGCCTCACCAAGGCCTTGCCCGAGGCCGACACCATTGCGCGCCTGTCGGGCGATGAGTTTGCTGTCCTGTTCGATACCTATGCCAGCCTGACCAGCCTGGCGCGGGTGGCCACCCGCTTGTTGAGCAAACTCAGCCGCCCGTTGCTGATTGATGGCCATGAACTGGTGATCAGTGCGTCGATGGGGATCAGCCTGTTGCCCGACAGCGCCCGAGACATTGCGACCCTGGTCAATCAGGCAAGCCAGGCCATGCAGCAAGCCAAGCACGTGGGCGGCGGTACTTTTCAGTTTTTTAGTCACAGTCTGCAACACAGTACCCTTGAGCGTTTTCAGCTGGAAAACCAACTGCGTAAAGCCATCGCCGAAGGCCAGCTCAACGTTTTCTATCAACCCAAGCTGTGCCTGCGTACGGGACGTCTGCATGCGGCCGAAGCGTTGGTGCGTTGGGACCATCCCCAGTTGGGCAGCGTGCCACCGAGCGACTTTATTGCCCTGGCTGAAGAGACCGGCCTGATCGGTGCCATCGGCGAGTTTGTGCTGCGCGAAGCCTGTCGTCAGGCCTGTGAGTGGCAACGTGCGGGGCTGGCTGCGATACGGGTTTCGGTCAACCTTTCGGGGCATCAGTTGCGCCAGGGCAAGCTGGTCAGCCTGGTGCGTCAGGTGCTCGAAGAAACCGGGCTGGCGCCGCACTGCCTGGAGCTCGAATTGACTGAAAGCCAGCTGCTGGACAATGTTGAACACGTCATCACGACCTTCCAGTTGCTCCATGAGTTGGGGGTGAAGCTGGCGATCGATGACTTCGGCACCGGTTATTCATCCCTCAGCTACCTCAAGCGGTTTGCCGTGGATTACGTGAAGATCGATCAAGTATTTATTCGCGGTGTCGGACGCTGCAGCGAAGACGATGCCATTACCATTGCGATTATTGCCATGGCCCACAGCCTGGAGCTCAAGGTGGTGGCTGAAGGTGTTGAAGATGAGGTGCAACTTGGGTTTCTCAGGAGCCAGGGATGCGACGAGGTTCAGGGTTACTTGATCAGTCGTCCGGTAAACGCCACGGCTTTAGGCGATTTGCTGCGCACCGGTGTCGTTGTTATGTAGTGTCAAAAAGAGCTACATGGCGGGAAGTACTGGAGCAGGACGATGTATTGGTTGGGCAGAAAGCGATTTCTTGTAGTATAACTACAAGATTGCTACATCCCCGGCGCCCGCCGCTTACAGACCGAGTCCTGCCCTTTGAACCTGCTGCAACATATCGCCCAGTCACGCCACCTGTTACGTAAATCGGAACTCAAGGTCGCCGATCACGTGCTGCTTGATCCTGCGGCTGTAATGCACAGTTCCATGGCTGATCTGGCTCACAGCGTCGGCATCAGTGAGCCCACGATCGTGCGTTTTTGCCGCGCGATTGGCTGCTCCGGGTTTCAGGACCTGAAACTCAAGCTGGCCCAAAGCCTGGCCGCTGGCGCCAGCTTTGGTCAGTTCGCGATTCATGAAGACGACTCGGTTGCCGATTACAGCCTGAAAATTTTCGACACCACGCTGCACACCTTGATGGACGTGCGCGAAAAGCTCGACCCGGTAGCGTTGCAGCAAGCCGTGACGGCCATGTCCCAGGCCCAGCGGGTCGAGTTCTATGGTTTTGGTGCCTCTGGCGCTGTAGCGGCAGATGCCCAGCACAAGTTTTTCCGCCTGCTGCTGACCGCTGCTGCCTACTCTGACCCGCACATGCAGGCGATGTCGGCCGTAACCCTGAAGCCTACTGACGTGGCGATTTGCATCTCACAGTCCGGCCGCTCCAAAGACCTGCTGATCACTGCCAATCTGGTGCGCGAAAGTGGCGCCACCCTGATCACGTTGTGTCCAAGCCAAACGCCCCTGGCCGAGCTTTCGACCATCAACCTGGCGATCGATGTTCACGAAGACACCGAAATCTATACCCCGCTGACGTCGCGTATTGCCCACCTGGTGGTGATTGACGTGCTGGCGATGGGGGTTGCCATGGCCCGCGGTCCAAGCCTGGTCAACCACCTCAAAAGCGTTAAACGCAGCCTTCGCAGTCTGCGCCTGTCACCCAAGTCGCTGAAAAGCCACGACGATTAAGCGCCGCACAATCACTGCAGGAGCGAGCTTTTGATCTTTAAAAGATCGCGAGGCAAGCTCGCTCCTGCAGATAAGGCACTTTGTCAGCCTTCATTTTCCTGTCATCCCCCTTTCGCCAAGTCGTCATAAACAAAGTCCATCGTGAAACTCCCGTACACGCCTTGGGAGACTCGAAATGGCCCAGCCTTACGAAGAACGCAACAGCGCCGTCAAAACCCGTCGTCAGCAAGAAGACCAGCGGCGCATGGCCTTCCGTCGTGCGATTGAAGACCGTACGAATCAGCGTCAGTTGAGTATGGAAACTGCCGATTATCCCGACCTCAACTCGCTTAACTACTGGCAGGCTATTTCGGCAAGTGACCGTCGAAACGCTCAACCAGTGCGCTGATTTGCAGGCGTTCACTGCGAATAAAGTCCAGAAAAGCATGGGCCACCGGTGACAGGCGCTTGGCTTTGGCCTGCACCACGCACCAGCTGCGATACAGCGGCAACTCCTCGACCGGCAGCTCGCGCAGCAGTCCGGTCGCCAGCTCCAGGCTGACGGCGTGGCGCGTCAACAGCGCCACTCCCAGCCCGGCCACTGCGCATTCACGCTGGGATTCGTTCGATGCCACTTCCAGTGTGTGATTGAAGTGCACGCGCTTTTCCTTGAAATATTCTTCGCAGGCCATGCGCGTGCCCGATCCCTGCTCGCGCATCAGCAGGGTGTAAGGCTCCAGATCCTGTAAACGTAACGGGCCCAGAGCGCACAGCGGGTGGTCCGCCGGGACCACGGCAACAATCGGGTTATTCAAAAACGGCAAAAATTCCAGGCCCATGTCTTGCGGCACCATCGACATGATCACCAGGTCGTCGCGGTTGTCCGACAGCCTGCGCACAGCCTGTGCGCGATTGACCACGGTGAGCTGCAAATTGACTTCCGGATGCTGGCGCTTGAATGCGGCAAACAGGTGCGGGACGAAATACTTGGCGCTCGATTCGACCGCCAGTTTCAGCTGCCCCTGCAGTGACCCCAGCATGTCGGAAAGCTGCATATCGAGATTTTCCAGGCGCCCGAAAATATCTCGACTGGCCAGCTGAAGCGCTTCAGCGGCCTCGGTCATGTACAGCTTTTTACCGACGTAATCGAATAAAGGCTGCCCGATCAGCTCTTCCAGCTGCCGAATTTGCAGACTGACGGCGGGTTGAGTGAGAGACATTTCTTCAGCTGCACGGCTGTAAGAGCGCAGATCGCAGACTTCGTTAAAAACTTGAAGCTGCCTAAAAGTGATACGCATCAATGACTTACGCATTTTTTGTAAGTTATCCGGCTGAGCAAGTCATTCAACTATAAGTCTTTGCTTATGCATCACCCAAGAAATATTGATTTTTGTTTATCTCTGCGTGGGTCTAGTGTGAGCCCACAACGGTTCAGACACATTTGGACACGTGCCGACCTGGTCTAGCAGGTCGTTTGTTCCATAGGCTTTAGGAAAACTCCAAGTGATAAAAAAGATCCTGATCGCCAACCGCGGAGAAATTGCCGTCCGCATCGTGCGTGCCTGCGCCGAGATGGGTATCCGCTCTGTTGCGGTCTATTCCGAAGCTGACCGGCATGCCTTGCACGTCAAGCGCGCCGATGAAGCGCACAGCATTGGCGAAGACCCGCTGGCCGGCTATCTCAACCCGCGCAAGCTGGTGAACCTGGCCGTTGAAACCGGTTGTGATGCCTTGCATCCCGGTTACGGTTTTCTGTCAGAAAATGCCGAACTGGCTGACATTTGCGCCGAGCGCGGAATCAAGTTCATTGGTCCGTCCGCTGAAGTCATTCGCCGCATGGGCGACAAGACCGAAGCGCGCCGCAGCATGATCAAGGCCGGTGTGCCGGTTACTCCGGGCACTGAGGGCAACGTTGCCGATATCCACGAAGCACTGATCGAAGGCGAGCGCATCGGTTACCCGGTGATGCTTAAAGCCACATCGGGTGGCGGCGGTCGCGGGATTCGTCGTTGCAACAGCCGCGAAGAGCTTGAACAGGCATTCCCCCGGGTTATCTCCGAAGCCACCAAAGCCTTTGGCTCGGCTGAAGTGTTTCTCGAAAAATGCATCGTTAACCCCAAGCACATCGAGGCGCAGATTCTCGGCGACAGTTTCGGCAACGTGGTGCATCTGTTCGAGCGTGATTGCTCGATCCAGCGCCGCAACCAGAAGCTGATCGAAATCGCCCCAAGCCCGCAGTTGACCCCGGAGCAGCGCGCCTACATCGGCGACCTGTCCGTGCGCGCAGCCAAGGCGGTGGGTTACGAGAACGCCGGTACCGTGGAGTTCCTGCTCGCCGAGGGCGAGGTGTACTTCATGGAGATGAATACCCGGGTGCAGGTCGAACACACCATCACCGAAGAAATCACCGGCATCGACATTGTTCGCGAACAAATTCGCATCGCCTCCGGCCTGGCCCTGTCGATCAAGCAGGAAGACATTCATCACCGCGGCTTTGCCCTGCAATTCCGGATCAATGCCGAAGACCCGAAAAACAATTTCCTGCCCAGCTTCGGCAAGATCACCCGTTACTACGCGCCCGGCGGGCCTGGCGTGCGTACTGACACGGCGATCTATACCGGTTACACCATTCCCCCGTATTACGACTCCATGTGTCTGAAACTGGTGGTGTGGGCGCTGACCTGGGAAGAAGCGATGGACCGGGGTTTGCGCGCCCTCGACGATATGCGTCTGCAGGGGGTCAAAACCACCGCCGCCTATTACCAGGAAATTCTGCGTAACCCGGAATTCCGTAGTGGCCAGTTCAATACCAGCTTCGTAGAAAGCCACCCTGAACTGACCAACTATTCGATCAAGCGCAAACCCGAAGAGCTGGCCCTGGCCATCGCCGCCGCCATTGCCGCCCACGCAGGCCTGTGAGGAATATTTTCATGTCCAATAAGATCTTTGTAACTGACACCATCCTGCGTGATGCTCACCAGTCGCTGCTGGCCACCCGCATGCGCACTGAAGACATGCTGCCGATTTGCGACAAGCTCGACAAAGTCGGCTACTGGTCGCTGGAAGTCTGGGGCGGCGCCACCTTTGATGCCTGCGTACGCTTCCTGAAAGAAGACCCGTGGGAGCGTCTGCGCCAGTTGCGCGCAGCCTTGCCTAACACGCGCCTGCAAATGCTGTTGCGTGGCCAGAACCTGCTCGGCTACCGCCACTACAGCGATGATGTGGTCAAAGCCTTCGTTGCCAAGGCGGCGGTTAACGGCATCGACGTATTCCGCATCTTTGACGCCATGAATGACGTGCGCAACCTGCGCGTCGCCATCGAGGCGGTCAAGGCGGCTGGCAAGCATGCCCAGGGCACCATCGCCTACACCACCAGCCCGGTGCACACCACCGAGGCCTTTGTGGCCCAGGCCAAACAAATGGAAGCCATGGGTTGCGACTCGGTGGCGATCAAGGACATGGCCGGCCTGCTGACCCCGTACGCCACGGGCGAGCTGGTCAAAGCGCTGAAGGCTGAAATCGGCCTGCCGATCTTTATCCACTCCCATGACACTGCCGGTCTGGCCGCCATGTGCCAGCTCAAGGCCATCGAAAACGGTGCCAGTCATATCGACACCGCGATCTCCAGCTTCGCATGGGGCACCAGCCACCCGGGTACCGAGTCGATGGTTGCCGCCCTTAAAGGCAGCGAATACGACACTGGCCTCGACCTGGCGCTGCTGCAGGAAATCGGTCTGTACTTCTACGCCGTGCGCAAAAAATACCACCAGTTTGAAAGCGAATTCACCGCGGTCGACACCCGGGTTCAGGTCAATCAGGTGCCGGGCGGGATGATCTCCAACCTCGCCAACCAGCTCAAAGAGCAGGGCGCGCTGAACCGCATGAGCGAAGTGCTGGCCGAAATCCCGCGTGTGCGTGAAGACCTGGGCTTCCCGCCGCTGGTCACCCCGACCTCGCAGATCGTCGGCACCCAGGCGTTTTTCAACGTACTGGCCGGCGAGCGCTACAAAACCATCACCAACGAAGTGAAGCTCTACCTGCAGGGCGGCTACGGCAAAGCGCCGGGCGTGGTCAACGAGCAGTTGCGTCGTCAGGCCATCGGCAACGAAGAGCTGATCGACGTGCGTCCAGCGGACCTGCTCAAGCCGGAAATGGTCAAGTTGCGTGGCGAAATCGGCGCGCTGGCCAAGTCCGAAGAGGACGTGCTGACCTACGCCATGTTCCCGGATATCGGTCGCAAGTTCCTCGAGGAGCGTGCTGCTGGCACCCTGGCGCCGGAAGTGCTGCTGCCTATTCCTGAAGCGGGCGGCGTGAGCAGCGCCGGTGGCGAAGGCGTACCGACCGAGTTCGTGATCGACGTCCACGGTGAAAGCTATCGCGTCGACATCACCGGTGTGGGCGTCAAGGCTGAGGGCAAGCGCCACTTCTACCTGTCCATCGACGGCATGCCCGAAGAAGTGGTGTTCGAGCCGCTCAACCAGTTCGTCGGCGGTGCATCCAGCAAGCGCAAGCAGGCCAGCGAGCCTGGGCACGTCAGCACTGCCATGCCGGGCAACATTGTCGATGTACTGGTCAAGGTGGGCGACACCGTCAAGGCTGGCCAATCGGTACTGATTACCGAAGCGATGAAAATGGAGACCGAAGTACAGGCCGCCATCGCTGGCAAGATCCTCCTCATCCATGTGATCAAAGGCGATCGCGTCAACCCGGGCGAAATCCTGATCGAAATCGAAGCCTGATACCGCCTTTGATCCAAACGCTTTAAACCTCGGGGGAGCATGTGCTCCCCTTTTTTTTGCCTGCAATTTGAGGTGCGTACAGACCTGCAGGAACGAGATTGCTCGCGGGGTTTGTCAGCTCATCACTCATAAGGGCTGAGTGACGGGTGCAGAAATGACCCGGTTAAACCCCAGTAAAGTTTTAACCCCTTCCAGACACAAAAACGCCCGACAGTCCTTGTCGGGCGCATTGATCAAATTTTATACAGTTGCTGCCCTGCATTCTTCCAGAGACTTGATCTGGCCACTTTCTGGTTGGTTATCCAGTGCCAGCCATTTTTCAAAGCCTGCCGCTATAGCGGGCCATTCCGTACCGATAATGCTGTACCACGTGGTATCACGATTTTTGCCTTTGGCCACCATATGCTGGCGGAAGACACCTTCGTATGTGTGCCCGAGTCGTACTGCAGTACGTTTCGATCTGGCGTTGTCATTGTTGCACTTCCACTCCAGACGTCGATTGCCCAGGGCGAAAGCCTCCTTGGCCAGCAAGTAGACCGCCTCGGTACTTTTCGGCGAGCGCTGCATCGGCGCGCCGAACGTGACGTGGCCGATCTCTATGCGTCCGTGTTCGGCAACAATGCACATCAGGCTGATGGTGCCCTGGGCCTGGCCACTGGCCTGATCGACGACGGTATAGAAGTGCGGGTCGCGGCTGGCCGCGTTGTTCTGCAGCCAGGCATCAAATGCCGGGCGTTCATTGAAAGGCCCGTACGGCAAGTAATCCCACAGCTTGGGATCGCCCTCGGGGCCTTGTAAGGCTAGCCATAATTCATCGCCATGACGGGCCGGGTCGAGCTTTTCCAGACGAATGAAGCGTCCTTCGAGGGTTCGCGTATCCGGGGTTCTGGCTGGCTGCCAATGTTGTAGATCTTCAGGCATTGCGCGTTCCTTTCATGACAAGGCTTTGCGAAATTGAATAAAGCCGGGGCGCTCGGCTATTCGCTCATAGAGCTGAATGGCGGTAGCGTTGGTCTCGTGGGTCAGCCAGTGCACCTTGGCGCACTGATTGTCTTTGGCGGTGGCGTATACATGCTCGATCAACAAGCGCCCGGCACCGGTGCCGCGCACCTGGGGGCTGACAAACAGGTCTTGAAGGTAGCAGGAGTTTCCAATGCTCCAGTTGGAGCGGTGATAAATGAACTGCACCATGCCTACAGCTTCGTTGCCCTTCCAGGCGAGCGCCAGGTGGGTCGGTTCGGCCGGGTCGAGAAAACGCTCCCAGGTCGACTGGCTGACTGCGGCGGGCAGTTCGGTTTTATAGAAACTCAAATACGCCTGCCAGAGCGGCAGCCATTGATCGTGATCGGCGGCGCTGGCGGGTTTGATCTGCAGTGGCTGAGCCATGTTGCTATTCCTTAGCAATTAATTGAGCGAGGGCGTGGTCTTGCGGGTTGTTGCTGGCCAGCAGTCCATTGCGCACACCGGCCTGGTCGGCGGCGCTGCGGTTCTGGCTGAGTTTGCGTTTACCGTTGAGGCGGGTGATCGGCAGGCTGAAACCCACAATCGCCTTGAGCATGCTGTCGATGTAATCCCGGGGGGGCGTCGCTGACGGACCACGGCTCGGCGCGACCGGCTTCGTGCTTGTTGCTCAGGCGACTGACCAGGGCCAGCAGGCGCTCGGCATCATCGAACACCTGGGCCTGGCCGTAGGCGTGAACGGCAAGGTAGTTCCAGGTGGGTACGGATTTGCCGTCTTCAGCTTTGCTGGGGTAGAAGGACGGACTGACATAAGCCTGCTCCCCGGCAAAAATAACCAGCGCCTCGGCGCCTTGCGCAAGTGCCTGCCAATGCGGGTTGGCACGGGCAAGGTGGCCATACAGCGTGCCATTGGGGCCTTCGTCCGGGTTCAGCAGCAGTGGTACATGGCTGGCGACCAGGCCCTGGCTGCCATGGGTCACAAGCACGGGCAACGGGGTGGCCTGCATCTGCTGATGCAAGAGGTGAATGTCACTTTCTGCGAAGGCGCGGGGCACGTACATAGAAATTTTCCTTGGCGAATGACTGCATCCTAGGCAGGCTATTGGCTCGTTGTAAGAGCCATTAATGGTCATTTTTATAGGTCCAATCCATGCCGGATTCAGCGCTGTCCATCGCCTTCAACCCTGCCGGTATCGAGCTTGATCCAAAAAAAGGCCTGACCCGCCAGCTCTATCAGGCATTGCGCCAGCGGGTACTGGATGGCCGCCTTGGCAGTGGCTCGCGGTTGCCGGCGAGTCGCGATCTGGCGCTGGCGCTCGGCATCTCCCGAAACAGCGTGGTACGGGCCTATGACCAGTTGTATGCCGAGGGCTTTCTCGAGGGGCGAATCGGTGATGGCACTTATGTCGCGCAGTTGCCGGAAAAAGCCCTCCCGCGAAAAAAGTTGTCCACAAACTTGTCCACAGGGTTTTCAACAGGCTTATCCCCAGGGTTATCCACAAAAAAGGCTGATTTACCTGTAATTACGTCCAGTAAAGTTATCCACAGCACTGCTTTGGACAGGGTTGGCCAGCACTCGCTTGACCTTCCTCCGAGCGGAGTTCCGCGGGCTTTCCGGGTGGGGGTGCCAGCCTTTGACTTATTCCCTTTCGAGGTCTGGAGCAAGCTGCAGGCGGCTTTTTGGCGTAAGCCGGACTTGCAGCAGCTGTGTTATGGCAATCCGGCAGGGGATGAGCGGCTGCGTGAATTAATTGCCGTCTATTTGCGCACTTCCCGTGGTTTATCGTGCTCGGCCGATCAAATTTTGATCACCAGTGGCGCGCAGCAAGGAATTAGCCTTTGTGCACAGCTGCTGGTTGAGCCTGGCGACGGGGTGGCGGTCGAGAATCCCGGCTACCGCGCAGCGGCCCATGCCTTTGCGATTGCAGGGGCAAAAATGCAGGGCATAGCGGTCGATCAGGAGGGTATGGATTGCTCGGCACTCAAGCAGTTGAATAACTGCCGGCTGGCCTATGTGACGCCATCCCACCAGTACCCGACGGGTGTGACCATGAGTCTGGCCAGGCGCCTTGAGTTGCTGGACTGGGCCGAGCGCAACCAGGGCTGGATCATCGAAGACGACTACGACGGCGAGTACCGTTACTGCGGGGCCCCGCTGGCCCCGTTGGCGGCACTGGACCGTCAGGGGCGGGTGATCTATGTCGGCACCTTCGGCAAAGTGGTGTTCCCGGCCTTGCGTCTGGGGTACCTGGTCTTGCCCAAGGGTTTGATTGAGCCTTTCGCCCGGCGGCGCTCCCTGGATATGCGGCATTCGGAGGTCAGTACCCAGGCCGTGATGGCCGAATTCATGGCTGCCGGGCACTTTCAGCGGCATATCCGGCGCATGCGGCGTGCGGCCTTGAGCCGGCGTAATGCATTGTTGGCAGATTGGCCCCAGGGAATAGCAGGGATGGGGCCGGTGCCGAGCATTGCAGCGGGGCTGCATGTGACGGTGCCGGTCATAAGTTTCGAGCGCGAACAGCAATTGCTGGCTCAGGCCAAAGCGGCCGAGGTGGAGATCAACGGTTTGAGTGGCTACTGGCTGCAAGACTCGAGCGTGCCTGTGGATAAACGTGCAGGGCTGGTGCTGGGTTTTGCCGCGGTGCCTGAGGCCGATATCAAGGCAGCGCTGGCCCGCCTGGGCAAGGTCTGGATGTAGGAGCGAGCTGTTGGTTGCTGCGCGGTAAAGCTCGCTCCTGCAGGTTCGGGGGCTTATCGGGCGCTTTCGAACCCCTCGAGCACATTGACCGCATTGATCCCGATTTCTTCTACCGCGTAGCCACCCTCCATCACGAACAGCGTCGGTTTGCCCAGACGTGCAATACGTTCGCCCATGCGCAGATAGTCCGGGCTATCGAGTTTGAACTGGGAGATAGGGTCGTTCTTGAAGGTGTCCACGCCCAGAGAAACCACCAGCACATCAGCGTCGTAACCTTCGATTTCGCCACAGGCCAGTTCCAGCGCCGCGCTCCAGCGCTCCCATGCCGACCCGGCCGCCAGCGGATAGTTGAAGTTGAAGCCTGCACCCGGACCTTCGCCCAGTTCGTCTTCATAGCCCAAAAAGAACGGGAATTCGGCTTTGGGATGGCCGTGGATCGAAGTGAACAGCACGTCGTTGCGTTCATAGAAAATCGACTGCGTACCGTTGCCGTGGTGATAGTCCACGTCGAGGATCGCCACTTTTTTACCACCCTGGTCCAGGAAGGCCTGAGCGGCAATCGCGGCATTGTTGAGGTAGCAATAACCGCCCATCAAATCGCCGGCGGCGTGGTGCCCCGGTGGACGGCACAGGGCGAAAGCACTGGGGGCGCCGTTCTGGATGGCGGCCTGGGCGGTGAGTGCAACCTGGGCTGCGCTATAGGCTGCGCGCCAGGTGCCCGCTGTAATCGGGGCGCCGCCATCGAAACTGTAATAGCCGAGTTGGCCGTGCAAGCTGGCAGGCACTATGGCGCGCAGGGTGCGGGCAGGCCAGGTGTAGGGCATCAAGTCGCCGTCAAGACCCTGCTCGGCCCAGCGCGCCCAGGCGCCCTCGAAAAAATCCAGATATGCCGCGCTGTGCACACGCAGGATCGGATCGCGTCCGAAGTCTTGCGGGGCTTGCACCGGCCCCAGCTCACGGGTTTGAACGCGCTGCAGAATATGGTCGGCGCGGGAGGGCATTTCAAAGCAGGGCATCAGTTGCCCGTCTATCAATTCACAACGGCCATGATGCAGATGGTGATCGTCCGAGTAGATAGTCAGCATTTTTCTTGTTCTCCGTAGGCTAGAGCGTTGGCCTACAGTCTTGCGGCAGCGGTGGTTTCAGAGAACGGCAGGAGCGGCCAAAAGGGGATAAATATGGCCGAAATCACTGACCGAAATTCGCCCCCTGAACCACTGAAACCTGTAGCAGCGAGTTCTTCCATGTCGCGATCAAGAGCTCGCGAGCAAGCTCGCTCCTACGGTTTTATTACGCGCGGAACTGGCTGGGTGCGACACCGCTCCAGCGTACAAACGCGTGGCGAAAACTCGCGGTTTCGCTAAAGCCCAGGGTTTCGGCAATCCGATAAATCGGCCATTCGGTTTCGTGGAGCAACAGCTTGGCGCGCTCGAAGCGCAATTCGTCGAGCAGCCCCTGATAGCTGCATCCGGCGTCACGCAGGTGTCGGCGCAAAGTGCGTGGCGAGCAGGTCATCTGCTCGGCCAGGCCCTCCAGCCCCGGTGCCGCATGCAGTTGGCCGGCGAGCAGCTGGCGGATGCGTGACAGCCAGGTCTGACGGCCGGTGAACTCCAGGTTTTGTTTGCGGCAGCGCACGGCCATCGCCTGGTGGGTGATGGCATCGGCCAGCGGCAGAGGGTGATCGAGCCAGTGTCTGGCAAAGGCAAAGCCGTTGTCCTGAGCCTCGAACGTGCGTGTGCAGTCGAAGGTGCTGTCATAGCTTGCGTGATAGTCCGGCTTGCTATGGGCGAAGCGGGCGGCCAGCAGGGGTAACGGCTGCCCCAGCAGGTCCTGGCAAATAACGGTCAATGACACCAGGCAAAGTTGTGCATTGAACACGGCCAGCTGCGGATTTTCGTGATAGTGGTCAGCGCAGAACCACACGTGTTCGCCTTCGACCCTGAGGCTGAGCTCGAAAAGTGTTCCCAGTAGCGCCGGATAGCGCAAGGCCAGGCGTAAAGCGTCACCTAAGGTGGCACTGGTGAGCATGGCATAGCCGAGCATGCCGTAGGACGACACATGCATGCGTCGCCCCAGCTCAAGGCCTATTTCGCGGCGCAAGGCCACGGCGTTGGCGCACACCTGCATTTCCTGGCTGGCGGTAATGCGCGTGTCGGCGCGGCTCAGATCGGCGGCCCGAATGCCGCTGCCGGCCAGCAATGCTTCGCAGGACAGGCCTTCGGCCTCGAAGGTGCTGAGTACCAGCGATACAGCGTTGAGGGTAGTGAGGTGGGAGTGCAGCATGTTGGCTTCCTGCATGAGGGTGCAGGAAGCGAGCAAGTTGTGTGCCGGGGTGTGAAATAGATCCCGATGTAGCTCTGTACCCTGACGCTGTAGGAGCTAGCTTGTCTCGCGATCTTTTGATTTTTAAAAAGATCGCGAGGCAAGCTCGCTCCTACAGATGGAAGGGGAGCTGGTTACGCCAGCTCGCCGCACAGATCCAGCTCGACCAGCTGACGCACTTCTGCCAGGGGCAAATCGGCCCCCAGTAACGCGTGCAGTTTGCCGAACGCCGCTTCCCGGGTCATGCCGCCGCCCGAGAGCACGCCGGCTTCACGCAAGCGGCTGCCCGCTTCGTACACGTCCAGTTCCACGCCACCTTCATGGCATTGGGTAATGGCGACCACCACTATGCCGTTTTGCTGCGCCCGTTGCAGGCTGGCGAGGAAGGCCGGATTGTCGCTGGGGCCGGTGCCGCTGCCGAAGCACTCCAGCACCAGCGCCTCAATCCCGCTATTGAGCAGGGCATCCAGTTGCGCCGCGCCAATCCCCGGGACCAGTGGCAGTACGCCGACACTGGCTTCGTGCCGGGGCTGGCGATACATCAGCTCACCCGGCAAGGTATTGGCCTTGGGGGTACCGCCATTGCGCTTGAGCGCGACAAACGGGTTGCGTCCGAAGCTGCGCACTTTGGCGCAGCGTGTCGGTGCCAGCAACGCGCCGTGGAAGTACAGCTGCACGCCGTGGGGCTGGCCTTGCCCCAGTGCGCTCAATGCACCGCTGACGTTTTCCCAGGCATCGCTGTCGGGCACACCCGCAGGCAGCATGGAGCCGGTGAACACTACCGGCGCCGGCAACCCCAGCAGTTGAAAGCACATCGCCGCTGCGCTGTAGGCCAGGGTGTCGGTGCCATGCAGGACCAATACCGAATCGCAGTCATCCTGTTCAACGGCTTCGATGATCGCGGTGCGCAGGCGCAACCAGTAGGCGGGCGTCATGTTGGCGCTGTCGATCAGTGGGCTCATCTCGCGAAAGCGCCACTGCGGTACTTGCAGCTGTGGCTGGCTGGCGAGGTAATCAGCCATGCGCGCTTCAAAGCCCGATGCCGGGGCCAGGCCGTTGGCGCTGGCTTGCATGCCGATGGTGCCGCCGGTGTAGAGCACCATGACGCGCTGGGCTGGGTGATGGGTGGCTGCAGTCATTTATGAGTCTCCATAAGCAAAAACGCGGCGGTTCTGATTAGAACCGCCGCGTGAGTGTCAGCGTTTTGTTTCTTCGCTCGTGACGGCCGGTCGTGGCGGCCAGGCCTTGAGGTCCAGATCCAGATCCGGGAATTTACTGGAATCGAACACCGGTGTCTTGATCCCTGCGCGACGCTGGTCGTCGTAGTCCTTGAGCACGCGCATGCAGACCTTGAACAGCATCGCCAGGGCGACCAGGTTGACGAACGCCAGCATGGTCATGGCGATATCGGCGAAGGCGAAGACGGTTTGCAGGTTTTCAATCGAACCCCAAAAAATCAGCACCAGTACCAGCACGCGATAACCGATCAGTGCCTTGCGGCTCTCACCGACCAGGAAACGCAGGTTGTTTTCACCCAGATAGTAGTTGTAGAGCATCGAGGTAAAGACAAACAGCGCCAGGGCCACGCTGATAAACACACGGCCCCATTCGCCGACGACGGCCGCCAGGGAGTTCTGGGTCAGGGCGATGCCGTCCCCTTCGAAGCCCGGGGTGTAGAAGCCGGACAGCAGGATCAGCAGCGCGGTGCAGGTGCAGATCACAAAGGTGTCGAGGAATACGCTGAACGCCTGAACTACGCCCTGGGCGATAGGGTGCTCGACATCGGCCACGGCAGCTACGTTCGGAGCACTGCCCAGGCCGGCTTCGTTGGCAAATACGCCACGCTTGACGCCCATCACGATCGCGCTGCCGATCAGCCCGCCAAACACCGGATCGAGGCCGAAGGCGCTCTTGACGATGTGGCCCAGCATGGCCGGCACGTGGTCGAATTGCAGCACGATCACGTAGAGGGTGACTGCGATGTAGGCCAGGGTTTTGACCGGTACCAGCAGGTCGGCAACCGAAGCGATACGTTTGATGCCGCCGATAAACACCAGCCCCAGCAGGATGGCGATGGCCAGGCCGGAGTAATTGACCTCAAAGCCGAAGGCGTCTTGCAGCGAGTGGGTTACGGCGTGGGCTTGCAGGCCCATAAAGGCAAAACCGAAGGTGATCAGCAGCAGCACGGCCATCAGCTTGCCCATCCAGATTTTGCCCAGGCCGTACTTCATGTAGAAGGACGGGCCGCCGCGCAGTTGGCCTTCAGCGTCGCGACGCTTGTACAGCTGGCCCAGGGAACATTCGATCAGGCTGCTGGACATGCCGACCAGTGCGGTCACCCACATCCAGAACACGGCACCGGGGCCGCCCAGGGTCACGGCAATGCCGACGCCGGCGATGTTGCCCGCACCCACACGGCCCGCCAGGCTCAGCATCAATGCCTGAAACGAGCTAAGTTCGCCGGCGCTGCTGCGCAGGCTGTCTTTGAAGACCGAAAACATGTGCAGGAAGTAGCGAAACTGTACGAAACGCGAGCGGATCGTGAAGTAGCCACCGAGCCCGACCATGAGCACGATTAGCACTTTCCCTGAGAGGAAGTCATTGATGACTTCAAGCATGGATTATTCCTCGCTGTTTTTATCTGATGGCAACACGGCCGAATCAGGATCGCTCATTACGCCCGGCAAGACAGGGCATAAAAGTAGGCGATCAAGGGAATCCCGGCCATGTTGCTGCTTGGTTTACGATGCTGTTTCCGCACTGTCGGTGGCCGCTGTTGCAGGGCCCACGCACGGGAAGAGGGCCGGCACTATACCTAGGAGTGTTGGAAGCGTCTGCATAAGTGATTGATTTTTCATGTGCGAGTCGTCTGAAAAGGCCTGGAATCCTGTCGTGTTTGCCCTCTTTGTTTGTCCTTTGTGGGAGCCGGTTCCCACAAAATTTGCGCAAAAAAAAGGGCCTGCAGACGTATCTGCAAGCCCTCAAAAGGTGAGAGGTGTCTAGTCCCTCGACCTGGTGAGCGTTGAGTTCTGTCGCAAAGTGCCCGGGCTTCGGTGATGCGGCGTTAAAAACACCCTCGGCAACTTTGCATTCAGAACTTTGTTACATGCATCAGGCCTTGAGAGGCACCAGACGCGGAGCAATCATGTTTTCCGGGCGCAGGATGTCGTCGAGCATGGCGTCGTCGAGCAAGCCTTCTTCGCGCACCAGTTCCAGCACGCCGCGGCCGCTTTCGAGGGCGATACGGGCGATGCGGGTGGCGTTTTCATAGCCGATGTAAGGGTTCAGCGCAGTCACCAGACCAATCGAATGTTCGACCAGTTCACGGCAACGTGCTTCGTTGGCGGTGATGCCAACGATGCAATGTTCGCGCAGCATGTCCATGGCGCGTTGCAGCAGGCGGATCGAGTCGAAGATCTTGAACGCGATCAGCGGCTCCATCACGTTCAGTTGCAGTTGGCCGCCTTCAGCCGCGATGGTCAGTGCCAGGTCGTTACCGATGATCTGGAATGCCACCTGGTTGACGGCTTCCGGGATTACCGGATTGACCTTGCCTGGCATGATCGAGCTGCCCGGCTGACGCGCTGGCAAGTTGATTTCGTTGATGCCGGTGCGTGGGCCGCTGGATAGCAGGCGCAGGTCGTTGCAAATCTTCGACAGTTTGACCGCGGTACGCTTGAGCATGCCGGAGAACAGGACGAAGGCGCCCATGTCTGAAGTGGCTTCGATCAAGTCGGCAGCAGGTACCAGCGGCTGGCCGCTGATGGTCGCCAGACGGGTCACGGCCAGGTGCTGGTAGCGCGGGTCGGCGTTGATGCCGGTACCAATCGCAGTACCGCCCAGGTTCACTTCGGTCAGCAACTCTGGCGCCAGAGTTTTCAGGCGGGCCAGATCTTCACCCAGGGTGGTGGCAAATGCGCGGAACTCTTGACCCAAAGTCATGGGTACCGCGTCTTGCAGCTGAGTCCGGCCCATCTTCAATACGTGGTTGAACTCGACGCCCTTGGCGGCGAATGCCTGAATCAGGCTATCGAGGCTGGCCAGCAGTGCATCGTGACCCAACAGCAGGCCCAGACGGATAGCCGTCGGGTAAGCGTCGTTGGTCGACTGAGCCATGTTCACGTCGTTGTTCGGGTGCAGGTACTGGTACTCGCCCTTCTGATGGCCCATGGCCTCCAGCGCGATGTTGGCGATGACTTCGTTGGCATTCATGTTGGTTGAAGTGCCAGCGCCGCCTTGAATCATGTCGACCACGAATTCATCGTGGAAATCACCGCGCACCAGACGGGCACAGGCTTCGCTGATGGCTGCGTGTTTGGCGTCGCTCAGATGGCCCAGCTCGCGGTTCGCGTCAGCTGCGGCTTGCTTGACCATGGCCAGGGCCACGACCAGCTTCGGGTAGTGCGAGATCGGAACGCCGGAGAGACGGAAGTTGTTCACCGCTCGCAGGGTCTGGATGCCGTAATACGCTTGAGCGGGTACTTCGAGTACGCCAAGCAGGTCTTTTTCAGTGCGGAAAGATGCAGCGGAGGACATGATAGAAATCATCTCGATAAGGACCCGGTCTGAGCCGGAACGCTGCGAATGCTAGGCCTGCAGACAAAATTGGGCCAATGCCTTTAAACACTATCCTATGCATAAACGGCATAATGACGACGTGACGCGACGGCCGCGTCGAACGTGTGACCCAATTTGGTGCGCGTCCGGGAGGACTCGATGAATCTCGAAAGTAAATGGTTAGAGGACTTCAGTGCCCTGGCCGCCACTCGCAGTTTTTCCCAGGCGGCAGAGCGTCGCTTTGTGACTCAGCCGGCCTTCAGCCGACGTATTCGCAGCCTTGAAGCGGCGCTGGGGCTGACCCTGGTGAATCGTTCCCGCACCCCGGTGGAGTTGACTGCGGCCGGCCAGCTGTTTTTGGTCACGGCGCGCACCGTGGTCGAGCAGCTCGGCGAAGTCTTGCGTCACTTGCATCACCTGGAAGGCGGGCAGGGCGAGGTCATGCAAGTGGCTGCGGCACACTCCCTGGCGCTGGGTTTTTTCCCGCGCTGGATCGCTCAGTTGCGTAACGAAGGCCTGAACATCGCGACACGTCTTGTTGCGACTAACGTCGGAGACGCGGTGCATGCTTTGCGTGAGGGCGGCTGCGATTTGATGCTGGCCTTTTACGATCCGGATGCGGCATTGCAGATGGACCCGGAAATTTTCCCGTCCTTGCACCTGGGTAATACCGAAATGTTGCCGGTGTGTGCTGCCGACGCTGACGGCAATCCGCTGTTTGATCTGGAAGGCGATGCCAGTGTGCCGTTGCTGGCCTACAGCGCCGGGGCATTTTTGGGCCGTTCGGTGAATTTGTTGCTGCGCCAGCGCAGCCTGCGCTTCACCACTATTTATGAGACCGCCATGGCCGACAGCCTTAAAAGCATGGCGCTTGAAGGGCTGGGCATCGCCTGGGTGCCGCGGTTAAGCGTGCGGGCGGAGCTTGAGCGCGGTGAGTTGGTGATCTGTGGCGGGCCCCAATGGCACGTGCCGCTGGAAATTCGCTTGTACCGCTGCGCCCTGGTGCGCAAGGCCAACGTGCGCTTGCTGTGGCGCAAGCTGGAAAATCCTTCGGCACCAGCCCAGGCGCCTGTGTAGTCGCTGCCCGGAGGTTTTCTGGCCTGACCTTGAAGTCAATAAAACCGGGCGTCGAAGCAGATTTCAGGATCAAAGACAGATGGTCGGGGAATATGCGTTTTGTTTACCTTTTTGGGTATACTGCGCGGCCTTCGGCTGGCTTGACCGGCCTTAATTTCTATAACAAGCCACGTCGGTTTCCCCACGTGGCTTGTTGTTTTTTGACGCGCCTGCGGGCGCCCAAGAGAAGAGGCGCGACGATGAGTGCACTGGTAGGCGTGATCATGGGCTCCAAGTCCGATTGGTCCACCCTCAGCCACACCGCCGATATGCTGGAAAAACTCGGCATTCCTTACGAAGTTAAAGTGGTCTCTGCCCACCGCACTCCGGACTTGCTGTTCCAGTATGCCGAAGAGGCCGAAGGCCGCGGGATCGAGGTGATCATCGCAGGTGCCGGTGGCGCTGCTCACCTGCCAGGCATGTGTGCGGCCAAAACCCACTTGCCGGTATTGGGTGTACCGGTGCAGTCGGCGATGCTGTCGGGCGTTGATTCGCTGCTGTCGATCGTGCAAATGCCTGCAGGCATCCCGGTTGCCACCCTGGCCATCGGCAAGGCGGGTGCGATCAACGCAGCGCTATTGTCGGCCAGCATCCTGGGCGCCAAGCACCCGCAGTTCCATACCGTATTGAAAGCATTCCGTGCTGAGCAGACAGACAGCGTTCTGGACAATCCAGACCCGCGCGAAGCCTGAGGTTTTTGACGATGAAAATCGGTGTAATCGGTGGCGGCCAACTGGGCCGCATGCTGGCCCTGGCGGGCACTCCGCTGGGCATGAACTTCGCTTTCCTTGATCCGGCGCCTGATGCCTGCGCAGCTGCGCTGGGTGAACACCTGCGTGCGGACTACAGCGACCCGGATCATTTGCGCCAACTGGCCGATGAAGTCGATCTGGTGACGTTTGAGTTCGAAAGCGTTCCTGCTGAAACCGTGGCCTTCCTGTCGCAATTCGTACCGGTGTATCCGAGTGCCGAAGCGCTGCGTATCGCCCGTGATCGCTGGTTCGAAAAAAGCATGTTCAAGGACCTGGGGATTCCGACGCCGGACTTTGCCGACATCCAGTCCCAGGCGGATCTGGATGCAGCGGTAGCCAGCATCGGGTTGCCGGCCGTGCTCAAGACCCGCACCCTGGGTTATGACGGCAAGGGCCAGAAAGTGCTGCGCACTGCGGCCGATGTCGAAGGTACCTTTGCCGAGCTGGGTAGCGTCGCCTGCCTGCTGGAAGGTTTTGTACCCTTCACTGGTGAAGTGTCGCTGATCGCCGTGCGCGGTCGTGATGGCGAGACCCGGTTCTACCCGCTGGTGCACAACACCCATGACCGCGGCATTCTCAAGCTGTCGGTTGCCAGCACCGATCACCCGTTGCAAGCGCTGGCCGAGGACTACTCGAGCCGTGTACTCAAGCAACTCGACTACGTCGGCGTGATGGCGTTCGAGTTCTTTGAAGTCGACGGTGGCCTCAAGGCCAATGAAATTGCCCCGCGTGTGCACAACTCCGGGCACTGGACCACTGAAGGCGCCGAGTGCAGCCAGTTCGAAAACCATTTGCGCGCCATTGCCGGTTTGCCGCTGGGTTCGACGGCCAAGGTCGGTGAGAGCGCAATGCTCAACTTCATTGGCAGCGTGCCGCCGGTAGAGCAGGTGATCGCGATTGCCGACTGCCATTTGCATCACTACGGCAAGGCCTTCAAGGTCGGCCGCAAAGTGGGTCATGCCAATCTGCGTTGTGCAGACCTGGCGACGCTCAAAGCGCAAATCCAGCGTGTTGAAGCGTTGATCGATCAAGCGTAAATCGTTAATTGGCGGGAACCATTCAGTGACCGCCACTCTCTGATGGCGTGATCCCAAAGTGCTGACTAGGCTTGGGTTTACGCCATCTACAGAGAGGAAGCGTCCATGGGCATCATCGGAACCATTTTTATCGGCTTGATCGTTGGCCTGCTGGCCCGTTTCCTGAAACCGGGCGACGACAGCATGGGCTGGATCATGACTATCCTGCTGGGTATCGGCGGTTCGCTGGCGGCAACATACGGCGGACAGGCACTGGGTATCTATAAGGCAGGCGAGGGTGCCGGCTTTATTGGTGCGGTGATCGGGGCGGTTATCCTGCTGGTGATCTACAACATGGTGTCGAAAAAGAGCTGATTGAATGGTCTGGCCCTCTCTGCGCTCGCCGCAGAGAAGGCTAGAATGCGCGGCGTCAGAAGCCCTCTTTGATTGAGACTGCCATGCGTCGTTTTGCTTTTATCTTTCTTTTACTGGGCTGTGGCCTGGTACACGCGGCGCAATTGCCCGAAACCGACTGGCTCGACCTGATGCCAAAGTCGGATCAAAAAGCCCTCGAACAAATGCCCGAAATCGACCATGACTCGCCCGAGGCCAATGGTACGTTTACTGCCAAGGGTGGTTTGAAGCAGAGCAAAGGCCTGCCGGCGGTCATGTATTCCAGTAAAACTGTGCCTGCCATGAACGGCAAAAATATCCGTTTGGGCGGCTATCCCGTGCCTTTGGAAACCGATGCCAAGGGGCGCAGTACCCTGTTTTTCCTGGTGCCGTACCCTGGCGCCTGCATCCACGTGCCGCCACCGCCGCCCAATCAGTTGGTGCTGGTGCGCTACCCCAAAGGCTTGAAGCTGGACGACATCTACACGCCATTGTGGGTGGTGGGCACGCTGAAGGTTGAGACAGTCAGTAATGATCTGGCGGATGCGGCCTATGCGCTGGATGCGAGCAAGGTGCGGGTGGTGGTTGAGGCGGATTTGTAAGGGATACGCAACTTAACTACGCGCAATCTGACTGTAGGAGCGAGCTGTTTAAAAAGCTCGCTCCTACAGGTTCAGGGTTTCAGGCGTTTGCTCGCAATACTGACACCCAGGGTATGGCTCGCACCCGGTTCCAGGGTGACCACGTCGTCCATCACGTTGGCGGTTTCGATGCAGAGCATGCGTTGCCAGCCATCATCGGCCATGTCGTCAAACTGTTCGGCCCGCTCGATCCACGGGTTCCAGATCACCGCCGTACGTGAGCCGCGGCTGGTGAGCTGAATACTGCGGTGCCAGTCGTTATCGACAATGCTCAGCTGCTGCGGGGCGTCGAGGTAGATGCGGTCGGTTTCGCCGCTGAAGGTCAAATCGCCGGTCTGGCGGATCTGTTTCCAGTCTTGCAGCGTGTCGATATACGTCAGTGCGTCCAGCCCTTCGACATGCACCCTGCGTACATCGCTGACCGCAAAATAGCTGTGCAGCGCCTGGCTGATGGTGACCGGAATATCACTGCGGTTATGGCTGGTGAGACTGATGTGCAGCTGCGTGTCCAGGCGAATGCTCAGGGTCAGTGCGACATCGTGTGGCCACCCGGGCAGGCCGCCTTCGACGTGGGGCAGGCCCAGTTCGATGTGCAGTGCTTCACCGGCATCGTCGAACTCAAGGAGCTCCCATTCGCGGGTGCGCACCAGCCCATGGGCCGTTGCCGGCTCGTCTGACTGACGCATGGCTTTTACGCTTTGCGGGTTGCGTTCAAAATTGCCAAACCACGGCCAGCAGACCGGGACGCCGGTGCGGATGCCTTTGCCTGCCTTGTACTGGGCCTTGTCGTTAAGCCAGATGATCGGCGGCTCATCGCCTACCTGATAACTGAGCACCTGGGCGCCCTGTTTGGCGACCAATAGTTGGGCCTGACCATGCTGGAAGTGCCAGCACTCCAGTTCGTCCAGGGTGACTGACTCAATGTGGTGCATGGCAGGCTCTCTATATCAGGGACTAGGACAGCAGTAGACAGGCAAAGCGCGGCGAGGTTTAACGGCGCGGCGGAACGGAGCGCGTGCGGCCGCTGCCATCGATGGCAACGAACACAAATACAGCTTCGGTGACTTTGCGCCATTCGCTGGACAGCGGGTCGTCGCTCCACACTTCGACCATCATCTGGATCGAGCTGCGGCCGATTTCCAGGGCCTGGGTGTAAAACGATAACTGGGCCCCGACTGCCACGGGCACCAGAAATGCCATGCGATCAATGGCAACCGTAGCCACACGGCCCCCGGCGACCTTGCTGGCCATTGCGGTGCCAGCGAGGTCCATTTGTGATACCAGCCAGCCGCCGAAAATATCGCCGAAACCGTTGGTTTCGCGCGGTAATGCGGTGATTTGCAAGGCCAAGTCACCTTGCGGGATTGGATCTTCTTGTTCGAGCTCTAGCATGCCTAAGGGCCTCTGACCCGTGATTCATCATGTGTATTGCGGGTGAATAAGCGTCATTAGAAAAACGATTCAGCCCGAACATACTACGTTCGTCACGTTCTTCATAAGCCGCACCAAGGGAAACTCTGCGGAATCAGCTGGTGAATGCCCTGCGAACGTTTCGCACAGCATTTTCAGAAGTCTCCAAATGTTTCTTACAGCCAACGAGTATATCGATCACTGGCTTGGCCGACGACCTTCGGATTCTGCTTTTTAAGCGAGGCGTGCGTCTAGCTCTGTGCTTTTGTAAACAATTTGTTATCTTTCAAAACCTGCCCAGCCCCTGCCGGCGTAGTTGCAGCTTTTTGCCGAGCCCAAATAAGAGAAGCAATACTCCATGATCACAGAGCCTTCCAGTGCTGCACCGCCGTCGCGGCCGTTAACCCGTAATGACTATAAAACCTTGTCGCTGTCTGCTTTGGGCGGTGCGCTGGAGTTTTACGATTTCATCATCTTTGTATTTTTTGCCACCGTGGTCGGCAAGCTGTTCTTCCCGGCGGACATGCCGGAGTGGCTGCGCCTGATGCAAACCTTCGGCATTTTTGCTGCGGGTTATCTGGCACGGCCGCTGGGTGGCATTGTCATGGCGCACTTCGGCGACCTGCTGGGGCGCAAGAAGATGTTCACTTTGAGCATCTTCATGATGGCGGTGCCGACCCTGATCATGGGCTTGCTGCCGACTTATGCACAGATCGGCATGTGGGCGCCGATTCTGTTGCTGCTGATGCGCGTGATTCAGGGCGCGGCGATTGGCGGTGAAGTGCCGGGCGCCTGGGTGTTTGTGGCCGAGCATGTTCCGCCGCGTCACGTGGGCTATGCCTGCGGCACCCTGACCTGCGGCCTGACGGCGGGCATTTTGCTCGGTTCGTTGATGGCCACTGCGATCAATACGATCTACACCCCGGCGGAAGTGGCCGATTACGCGTGGCGAATCCCTTTCCTCATGGGGGGGGTGTTCGGACTGTTTTCGGTGTATCTGCGGCGCTGGTTGCACGAAACCCCGGTGTTCGCCGAGTTGCAGCTGCGCAAGGCCCTGGCTGCAGAAGTGCCGCTCAAGACCGTGTTGCGTGATCATCGCGGCGCAATTGTGATTTCGATGCTGCTGACCTGGTTGCTGTCTGCCGGGATCATCGTGGTCATATTGATGACGCCGACCGTGCTGCAAACCGTGTACGGTTTTTCTGCCACCACCTCATTGCAAGCCAACAGTCTGGCCATCGTCTTTTTGAGCTTGGGCTGTATTGCTTCGGGGGCACTGGCTGACCGCTTTGGTGCCGGCAAAGTCTTCGTGCTGGGTTGCGCCGGACTGCTGATCACCTCGTGGACCTTCTACCACAGCCTGTTGCAGCACCCGGACTGGTTGTTTCCCCTGTACGCCTTGAGCGGATTATTTGTAGGCACCATCGGCGCTGTGCCCTATGTGATGGTCAAAGCCTTTCCGGCGGTGGTGCGTTTCAGTGGCCTGTCTTTTTCCTACAACCTGGCCTACGCCATCTTTGGTGGCCTGACCCCGATGGCCGTAACCCTGCTGCTTAAAGAAAGCCCGATGGGCCCGGCGTACTACGTGGCAATCATCTGCACCATGGGCTTGCTGGTCGGTGCCTACTTGTGGAAAAAGGGCCGCTGATCGAGCCGGCCTCGTCGTCACACATAATTAGCCTCTCCAGAAAGGCCATCATTTGTAAACAATGATGGCCTTTCATCCAATTGTCACAATCGGTTCATAGAGTGGTCACATGGCCTGAAGATACTGGCCCCCGATTCATCTAACCCCGTTTGTTAGGAGTAAGGCATGAAACTGAAGCGTGTGATGGCGGCCCTGACTTTTGTTGCCGCTGGCGTTGCGACTGCCAATGCGGTTGCCGTTGGTGTTGACCCGGCTATTCAGCCCTACGTGAAGACCACCGGTGTGTCGGGGAATCTGTCCAGCGTTGGTTCCGATACCCTGGCGAACCTGATGACCCTGTGGGCTGAGGCTTACAAAAAAGAATACCCGAACGTGAACATCCAGATTCAGGCTGCCGGTTCTTCGACCGCGCCACCTGCGATTACTGAAGGCACCGCCAACCTGGGCCCGATGAGCCGCAAGATGAAGGACAACGAACTGGCTGCCTTCGAGCAGAAGTTCGGCTACAAGCCGACCGCCATCCCGGTGGCTGTTGATGCCCTGGCGGTATTTGTCCACAAGGACAACCCGATCAAGCACCTGACCATGGAGCAGGTTGACGCGATTTTCTCGTCGACCCGTTTGTGCGGCGCCAAAGCTGACGTTAAAACCTGGGGCGACCTGGGTGTGACCGGCGATCTGGCGAACAAGCCGGTTCAACTGTTTGGTCGTAACTCGGTATCCGGCACTTATGGCTACTTCAAGGAAGAAGCCCTGTGCAAAGGCGACTACAAGCCAAACGTGAACGAACAGCCGGGTTCCGCTTCGGTGGTTCAGTCCATTAGCAGCTCGCTGAACGGCGTGGGCTACTCGGGCATCGGTTACAAAACCGCCAGCGTGAAAACAGTGCCTCTGGCTAAAAAGGGCAGCACCGAGTTCATTGAAGACACCGAAGAAAACGCATTGAACGGCAAATACCCGTTGTCGCGTTTCCTCTACGTGTATGTGAACAAGGCACCGAACAAGCCGCTGAACCCGCTGGAAGCCGAGTTCATCAAGCTGGTGTTGTCCAAGCAGGGCCAGGAAGTGGTCGTGAAAGACGGCTATATCCCGCTGCCAGCCAAAGTCGCTGCCAAAGCACTGGCTGACCTGGGCTTGAAAGAAGGCGCATAAACCAGAGCTCTGTAGTCGCTGACGAAGGCTGCGGCAAGGTCCGAAGGGCCTTCAAAAACGGGTCTGCTACGCAGCCCGTCGTAGCCTCCGGCAGCCGCTACAGGCGCTCCTGATTCACCTCATTTTTCGCTCCGCTGCCAGCACCACTGGGCGGCGGATTTTCTGCGTCACTGCTTTGTCATCTTTCTGTCATACAGGATCGCTAGGGTGTGCGCATGAATGATCTGGCCAATTCCCCAATGACTACGACATCCGCTCCCAAGCGCATTGATTTCAATACCCCTGAACTCAAGCGCAAGCGTCGCATCCGCGCGCTAAAAGACCACCTGACCCGCTGGTATGTATTTATCGGCGGTCTTGCCGTGCTCGGCGCGATCACCCTGATTTTCTTCTTCCTCGGCTATGTCGTGTTCCCGCTGTTTCAGGGCGCAGACCTCAATGCCAAGCAGGCGCTGACTCCGGTATGGATGCAGGATGCCGGCAAGCCGCTGATGATTTCCGTCGAGGAGCAGAATCAGGTCGGTATGCGTGTGTCCGACAAGGGCATGGTGCTGTTCTTTAACGCCAAAACGGGCGACGAGTTGTCGCGGGTCAACTTGCCGTTGCCTGCGGGCACACAAGTGACGTCGATCGGTGAAGACCAGCCGGGTAATCCGGTGGTGGTCCTGGGCCTGTCCAACGGTCAGGCCCTGGTGTTCCGTCACAGCTACCGTGTCAGCTACCCGGATAACAAAAAGACCATCACCCCGGCCATTGAATACCCCTATGGCGAAACGCCGATTGTGCTCGACCCCCAGGGCCGTGCGCTGGATCACGTGAACCTCAGCGTGAACGATTCGACGCTGGTGCTGGCGGGCTCGAGCGGTGCGCAGTTGAACGTGCTGTCGATGGTCAGCGAAGAAAACATGATGACCGGCGAGGTCACGAATTCCGAGACCCGCATCGACCTGCCGCAAATGACCGAACAGGTTAAAGCGCTCTACGTCGACCCGCGCCAGCAGTGGCTGTATGTGGTTAACGGGCGGGCGCAAGCCGATGTGTTCAGCCTGCGCGACAAGAGCCTCAACGGGCGCTACAAGCTGGCTGATGACGCCACGACAGAGATCACCGCCAGTACCCAGTTGGTGGGTGGTATCTCGCTGATCTTCGGCGACTCCAGGGGTGGTCTGAGCCAATGGTTCATGGCGCGCGATCCGGATGGCGAGCAACGCTTCAAGCACATCCGCAGTTTCCAGATGGGCACCTCGCCGATTGTCGAGATCACCGCCGAACAACGTCGCAAAGGCTTCCTGGCCCTGGACGCTGCTGGTGAAATCGGTGTGTTCCACAGCACCGCGCATCGCACCCTGCTGGTCGAAAAAATTGCTGAAGGCCCCGGCATCATGGCGTTGTCGCCACGAGCCAACCGCATCATCGTGGAAGAGGGCGGCAAGCTGCTGCCACTGACCCTGAAAAACCCGCACCCGGAAGTGTCCTGGAGCGCGTTGTGGAGCAAGGTCTGGTACGAGAACTACGACGAACCTAAATACGTTTGGCAGTCGACGGCTGCCAACACCGACTTCGAACCGAAAATGAGCCTTGCGCCATTGACCTTCGGTACGTTGAAGGCGGCGTTCTACGCCATGTTGCTGGCCGCTCCGCTGGCTGTTGCTGCCGCGATCTACACCGCTTACTTCATGGCCCCGAGCCTGCGGCGCAAGGTCAAGCCGGTGATCGAGCTGATGGAAGCGATGCCCACGGTAATCCTGGGCTTCTTCGCCGGTCTGTTCCTGGCGCCTTATGTCGAGGGCCATCTCCCGGGGATTTTCAGCCTGCTGATGCTGATGCCCATCGGCATCCTGGTGGCGGGTTTCACCTGGAGCCGCCTGCCTGAGTCGATCCGCCTGCGGGTGCCGGACGGCTGGGAAAGCATGATCCTGATCCCGGTGATTCTGTTTGTGGGCTGGCTGTCGCTGTATATGAGCCCGTATATGGAAGCCTGGTTCTTCGGCGGCGACATGCGCCTGTGGATCTCCCACGACCTGGGCATCACTTACGACCAGCGCAATGCTCTGGTGGTGGGTCTGGCGATGGGCTTTGCGGTCATCCCGAACATCTACTCGATTGCCGAAGACGCCGTGTTCAGCGTGCCGCGTGGCCTGACCCTGGGCTCGCTGGCGCTGGGTGCCACACCGTGGCAGACCATGACCCGGGTGGTCATCCTGACCGCCAGCCCGGGGATTTTCTCGGCGCTGATGATCGGCATGGGCCGTGCGGTAGGCGAGACCATGATTGTGTTGATGGCCACCGGCAACACCCCGGTCATGGAAATGAACCTGTTCGAAGGTTTGCGCACATTGGCGGCGAACGTAGCGGTGGAAATGCCGGAGTCGGAAGTGGGCGGCAGTCATTACCGCGTGCTGTTCCTCTCGGCGCTGGTACTGCTGCTGTTCACCTTCGTCATGAACACCCTCGCCGAGCTGATTCGTCAGCGTCTGCGCAAGAAATATTCGTCGCTTTAAGGAAGGTAGAAGTCTGTGAAACAGAACTCCCTCAAAGGTTGGTTCAAGAGCGGCGCTCCCGGCGTCTGGATCAGCGGTGGTGCGGTTTCCATCGCGGTCATCATGACCATCGGTTTGTTGTCGGTCATCGCGGTGCGTGGTCTGGGTCACTTCTGGCCGGCAGACCTGGTGCACGCGCAGTACGACGTACCGGGTAATGCCAATCACGTGCTGATCGGCGAGGTGGTGCAAAAGGAAGAAGTACCGCGCGAGCGTCTTAAAAGCGCCGGCCTGCCGGTGCCCGATCAAGGCCCCGAGTTCATGACGCGGGAGCTGATCAAGGTCGGTAACCGTGACCTGAACGGCAACGACTTCACTTGGGTGGTCGGCGAGTGGCTGACCAACCAGTCCACGCCGCCGGAGCTGATGGCCATCGAGCGCCGCGAATGGGGCAATTTTTACGGCTATCTGGTCAACGTGAAAGAAAACGGCAAAGTAATCGCCGAAGGTGCTGCGGCCTGGCCTGAACTGCAAGCCCGGGTCAAACGTATCAATGAACTGGCGGCACAACTCAGCCAGCTGGAAAAGAAAGACATCGGTGCGATCAACTACGGGCTGGAGCGTATCCGCCTGCATGGTCGCAAGCTGGAGCTGGACGGCAAGCTCACCCCGCAAGCGCAAGCTGACATGGAGTCGGAACGGGCCGAACTGAACGCCCGCTACAAAGCCATCGAAGAGCGTTTGGGGGACTTGCACGCGCAGTTCAATCGCGACAGCCTCACGGCCCGCGACGCCAACGGTAAAGAGCTGGAAATCAGCATCGGCAAGGTGGTCAAGGCCTACCAGCCGAACGCGATGAACAGCTGGCAGAAGCTGGGGATGTATTTCAGCAATATCTGGGAGTTCCTCACTCAGGACCCCCGTGAAGCCAACACTGAAGGCGGGATCTTCCCGGCAATTTTCGGCACCGTGATGATGACCCTGATCATGGCCGTGATCGTCACGCCGTTCGGGGTGCTGGCGGCGGTGTATCTGCGCGAATATGCCAAGCAAAACACCCTGACCCGGGTGATCCGCATTGCGGTCAACAACCTGGCCGGTGTCCCGGCCATTGTGTACGGCGTGTTTGGGCTGGGCTTCTTTGTGTATGTATTGGGCGGCTCGGTGGACCGGCTGTTCTTCGCCGAAGCACTGCCGGCGCCGACCTTTGGTACGCCGGGCCTGATGTGGGCCTCGCTGACCCTGGCGCTGCTGGCGGTGCCGGTGGTGATCGTGGCCACTGAAGAAGGGCTGGCGCGTATTCCGCGTACCGTTCGCGAAGGCTCGCTGGCGCTGGGTGCCACCAAATCCGAGACCTTGTGGAAGATCGTGCTGCCGATGGCCAGCCCGGCCATGATGACCGGCATGATCCTCGCGGTGGCCCGTGCGGCCGGTGAAGTGGCGCCGCTGATGCTGGTGGGCGTGGTCAAGCTGGCCCCGTCGCTGCCGCTGGATGGCAACTATCCGTACCTGCACCTTGACCAGAAGATCATGCACCTGGGCTTCCATATTTATGACGTGGGCTTCCAGAGCCCCAATGTCGAAGCCGCACGCCCGCTGGTATACGCCACCGCGCTGCTGCTGGTACTGGTGATCGCAACGCTTAACTTGTCGGCGGTATGGATTCGTAACCACCTGCGCGAGAAGTACAAGGCGCTGGAAAGCTGATTGATACACGTAAGGGTCATGTGGGAGCTTGCCAGCGATGGCATCGCGACGGTTCAGATGTACACCGCGTTGTCCGGATCGCCGGCAAGCCGGCTCCCACAATAATCATGTAAACCTCTGGCCCTGATAAGCGGCCAGAGGTAAGCGAAATGAATTTTTAGCGTATGGAGCAACCCATGCAGCATGAATCTCCCACCCACGGCATCAACATGTCAGCCCTGGGCCGCAGCAAACAGAGCCTGAGCCTGGCTGACGAAGCCGTCGCCATTGAAGTACCGGGCCTGAACCTTTACTACGGTGAAAAACAGGCGCTGTTCGACGTCAGCCTGAACATCCCCAAGCAACGGGTTACCGCGTTTATCGGCCCGTCGGGTTGCGGCAAGTCCACCTTGCTGCGCACCTTCAACCGGATGAACGATCTGGTGGACGGTTGCCGTGTCGAGGGCGAGATCAACCTGTACGGCAACAACATCTACCGCAAGGGCGAGGATGTGGCCGAGTTGCGTCGGCGCGTCGGCATGGTGTTCCAGAAACCCAACCCGTTCCCCAAGACCATCTACGAAAACGTGGTCTACGGTCTGCGGATCCAGGGCATCAACAAAAAGCGCGTGCTCGACGAAGCGGTAGAGTGGGCACTCAAGGGCGCGGCGCTGTGGGATGAGGTCAAGGACCGTCTGCACGAGTCGGCCCTGGGTCTGTCCGGCGGCCAGCAACAGCGTCTGGTGATTGCCCGTACCATCGCAGTTGAGCCTGAAGTACTGCTGCTCGATGAGCCGTGCTCGGCACTCGACCCGATCTCGACCCTGAAAGTCGAAGAGCTGATCTACGAGCTCAAGTCCAAGTTCACCATCGTGATCGTGACCCACAACATGCAGCAGGCAGCCCGGGTTTCGGACTACACCGCGTTCATGTACATGGGCAAGATGGTTGAGTACGGCGACACCGATACCTTGTTCACCAACCCGGCCAAGAAACAGACCGAAGACTACATCACCGGGCGCTATGGCTAGCAGCAGCTGCAGCCGTTGGCCTCAAGCGGCAAGTAAATGCAGTTTGGCGTAACGACACAATCAACTTGCAGCTTGAAGCTGGTCGCTTGAAGCTTTTGCGGAGCAAAACCATGATTTCAAAGGATGGCCTCACCCATCACATTTCCGCGCAGTTCAACGCGGAACTCGAAGACGTACGCAGTCACTTGCTGGCTATGGGCGGCCTGGTGGAGAAACAGGTCAACGATGCCGTCACGGCGTTGATCGAGGCCGACTCGGGCCTGGCCCAACAGGTGCGCGAGATAGACGATCAGATCAATCAGATGGAGCGCAACATCGACGAAGAATGCCTGCGCATTCTGGCCCGTCGCCAGCCGGCAGCCTCTGACCTGCGCCTGATCATCAGTATCTCCAAGTCAGTGATCGACCTGGAGCGCATCGGTGACGAAGCGACCAAGATCGCTCGCCGTGCCATTCAGCTGTGTGAAGAAGGTGAGGCGCCCCGGGGTTATGTCGAAGTGCGGCACATCGGCGATCAGGTACGCAACATGGTGCGTGATGCACTGGATGCGTTCGCCCGCTTCGATGCCGACCTCGCGCTGTCGGTAGCCCAGTACGACAAAATCATCGATCGCGAGTACAAGACCGCACTGCGCGAACTGGCCACTTACATGATGGAGGACCCGCGTTCGATCTCGCGTGTGTTGAGCATCATCTGGGTTCTGCGTTCGCTGGAGCGTATTGGCGACCATGCGCGCAATATCTCCGAGCTGGTGATTTATCTGGTGCGCGGCACGGACGTGCGGCACATGGGCCTCAAGCGCATGCGCGAAGAAGTTGAAGGCACAGGCGGTGATAAAGCTAATGTTGTGCAGTCTGCTGACGATAAATAAGACTGCCTGAGATAAAAAACGCCCGGCTCTAGCCGGGCGTTTTGGTTTTTGGCATTCATATTCAAGGCGCTCTGCGAACGTTAATGCCGTTGGGGTGCCTGTCGGTCTTGGCACATTGCTTTGAATGCGGGCAGGGTGGTCAGGATTTTAAAGGAGCAGTCGATGAGCAAGGTCAGTGTGCTGGTGGTGGATGACGCGTCGTTTATTCGCGATCTGGTTAAAAATTGCCTGCGTAACTATTTTCCGGGCATCAGGACCGAAGACGCAGTCAATGGCCGTAAAGCCCAGGCATTGCTGACCCGTGAGACTTTCGATCTGGTGCTGTGCGACTGGGAAATGCCGGAGATGTCCGGCCTTGAACTGCTGACCTGGTGCCGTGAGCAGGATCATCTGAAAACCCTGCCGTTCATTATGGTGACCAGCCGCGGGGACAAGGAAAATGTGATTCAGGCGATTCAGGCCGGGGTCTCAGACTTTGTCAGCAAGCCCTTCACCAACGAGCAGTTGTTGACCAAGGTGAAGAAGGCTTTTGCCAAGGCGGGTTTGCTGGATGCCGTGATGAGCAGTGCACCTGCACGCTTGAGCAGCGCCTTCGGTAACGACTCGCTGAATGCACTGACCGGTGGCAAGGCCCAAGTAATCACCCCGGCTCCTGCTGCGGCTGCACGTCCGGTGGCGCCAGCAGCAAAACCTGCCGCTCAGGTGCCGGCTGGTCGGGGTCAAGGGCAGCTGCGCCTGGCCAGCGGCACCCAGGCGTGCGTGATCAAGGCCCTGAGCCTCAAGGAAGCGCTGCTGGTGGTGCGTCGCGGTGAAGTGCTGCCTCAGGTATTGGCCAGTGCGGTACTGGACCTTGAGCAGGGCGAGAACGCCGAGGTTGCGCGCCTCAATGGCTATCTGCATGCCATCGTGGCTTACGAGCCCAGGCCGGACAGTGACTGGTTGCAACTGACGTTCCGCTTTGTCGATCAGGATGCCGAGAAAATGAACTACCTCTCGCGGCTGATCGCCCACGGCACCGTGCAGAAGCACTTTGTGCCGGGAGCCTGAGATACGCCGGGCAAGTCCTGCAGGAGCGAGCTGTTTTCAGCCAGGCTAAAGAGCTCGCTCCTGCAGGGGGGGTTAGCAGAATCAGGGCAGTTGCAACCCGCCTGACGCTTTATGAATCGCCCGCAAGTGCTCGCCGATCTGTTTGACGTTGGCTTCGGTGGCAGCAATTTCCGCCGCCCGGGCCGGTTCAAGCAGGCCGCGCACTTCCTGGTCCAGGTCAGTGGTCAGGCGCAGCAGTTGCTGCTGGCGCTGGCTGCTTTCGGACTGGAGCACTTCCCACTCTTTGGCTTGCGGCAGGCCATAACCACTGCTGCCGAGCAACTCGGCCGGGCGGCTGAGAAAGCCGCTGGTGGCGAGAATCTGCTGCAGGGTTTTATTGGCTTTATCCATGCCGCCATCCTTGAGCCCGCGGGCGCCCAGGTACTTTTGCTTGACCTCGTCCTGGGCCAGCAGCAGTTGTCGACGAAAGCTGGCCTGCTCAAGCAATAACAGCGCAGCACTCGAGCGCAGGTCCGCCTTCTCGATCCACGGCCGGCGTTCGTCGGCATTCAGGGCCAGCCAGTCTTCAACCGTGGTCTGTTTGATTGGCAGGCGGGTTTTGAGCACGTCGAACATGGCTTGATAGCGGTCGCGGTAGGAGTCAAACCGGTAACCCAGGCGCAGGGCCTCTTTCGGATCCTCCAGCACGCTGGTGTCGGCCAGCCCGCGGCCCTCAAGCACTTCAAGCAGGCCATTGGGCACGATGCTGTCGAGCCCTTTGAGCTGGCTATTGTCGCTACCGCTGCGCAGCAGCTTCAGGGTTTCCACCGCGCAGTTGTTGGAGATGAAGTAATAGTTGCCGTCATAGCTCCAGTGCATCTCGGCAGCGTGCTCAACCACTTCTTCAATTTCGGGGCGGCTCAACTTGAGCGGCACCGAAGCCAGGCTGCGCAGTTCGGTCTTGGTGTATTCGTCGATAACCTGGGCCAGTGGCAACACAAACAAGCGTGACGGGTAAGCCCCGGTCAGGCCGTCCCAGCTTGAAAGCTGTACGTCATTGACGAATGCCCGGTAGGACAGAACCAGGTGTTCTTGCAGGTCGAGGCGACAGTCCGGGCCGCGCGGGCGTCCGGGGGCGCAGATCACCAGGCGCAGCATGCTGTGGCCCCAGCGGCTGGCCCACTCCTGGTTGGCCTCGGCCAGCAGGTAGTCGACGGCGTAGACCCGCTCCGGGTCGACGGTGCCCAGGGGCTGCAGGGCAAAGTCGTTACCGGCGTTGAGGAAGGCGAAGCCTTTGGGGCATTCGTCCCTGGCCGCCGGGGCCCAGCCGAAATGCGCCTTGTAGTAGCGGTAGAGGGCTGGGCGGCGACAGGCGTAGGCCGGGTCGAGGAGGAAGTACTCCATGTTGACCGCTACAAACTCTTTGGGGTTGGTGACTTCGTAAAGGTCCGGGCTGCGAACGATCTGGTGGTTGTCTTGCTCGCGCTCGCCACGGCGTCCGACATATTGCTGCCAGCCGGCCAGGTCGAGCAGCCGTGGATCATCGCTGAGGGTGAAGCGGCGTTCGGTCTGGCCGCGGCATTGATCGGGCAGGCCAATGATTCCGGAGCTGTTGCTTTGTCTGCTGCAGCGCAGGATCAGGCTGCGCTCTGCGGCGGGCCAGAGTCGGGCGCGGTCGTAGATGTGGGTCAGTTCGTGCAGCACAGTGGCGAGCATTTCCCGGCGCACGGTGCCGTGGGGACGGTTGGTCTGCAGGGTGGCGGCAGAACCGTCGGTCAGCCCGGCCAGCAGCTTGCGATTGAGGTCCAGCTCTGACACCAGCGACGCCTGGCCGTAGGCATTGCTTGGCATGTCATCGGTCCAGCCCACCAGAATCTGTCGGTCCAGCTGCTCGATAAAACGCGGTGGCAGGCTCTGCATGGCCTCGTCCAGCAGAGCCTGGCTGGCCTGTTGTTCAGCCGGGCTCAGGCCTTCGGTCTTGAGTTGCAGATGCAGAGCGGCCTGGGCACTGCCCGCAAGCAGCAGGCCACAAACGAAGAACCAGCGCGTTAACCGCCTCACAGTGCGAGTATGGCTTCGGCGAGGACCTGGTCGCTGGCGGTACGGGCTTCGGGGACACGCTCACGCAGGGTGCTGAAGGCTGATTCCAGCTGCACACCGCGAATGTCGCCCTGGCTGGCAACGAAAGTGGCGGCGTCATCCTGAGCCTCGCGCACGACTTTGGAGTCGCGGATCGAGGTGGTGGTGTCCGAGGTGAAGTCAATGGTGCGGCCAAAGGCCCGCACAATGATGTTGCTGGTCTGGACCAGGGTCTGTGCCTGTGCCACGTCGGCGAGCAGCAAAAGACCCAGGGTCGCGACAATTAAAGGGCTACGCATGAAACATCTCCAGAAAATGCGGGTATTTATTGGACGAGAATTGCTTGTGCCAGTTCAAGGTCGCTGACACTCAATTCTGGATGACTCCGGCGCAGGCAGCGCAAGGCAGATTCCAGCTGCGCTCCTCGCAGTTGGCCGTCACTGGCAATGAAGACGCCAGCATCATCCTGGGCGGCACGTATCAGTTTGTGATCAAAGGGCGCGGACGTCACTTTACTGGTGACGTAACCACTGAGCACCACATTCTGGGTGGTCAGATCGAAGGCATGGGCTGTGTGTGTCCAGCAGAGTGCAAGCAGAGCTAAAGAGGAAAAGCGCATGGGTCTCGAGGCAGTTGGAATGAGACTCAAGGCTAGCGTAATGGCCGGGGCAGAGCCAGCGCGAGGCGGGGTTCTTCATGAAGCGGCGCAGCGCAGTGTTTCTTCTGCGGGCAAGCCTGCCCCACAGGGGGCAGGCGTATCCGAAAATCAAATGGTCAGGATTGCCTGGGCCAGTTGAGCGTCGGTGGCCTGCAACTGTGGTGCTTGCTGGCGGATGGCCTCGAATGCGCTTTCCAGTTTCACACCGCGAATGGTTCCTTCGCTGGCTACAAAGCTGGCGGCGTCGTCACGTGCAGCACGCACGATCTTGTTGTCGCGGAACGAACCGGTGGCGTCGGACGTCAGGTCG
Organism: Pseudomonas paraversuta; assembly: GCF_904067025.1. Classification (NCBI taxonomy): domain Bacteria; kingdom Pseudomonadati; phylum Pseudomonadota; class Gammaproteobacteria; order Pseudomonadales; family Pseudomonadaceae; genus Pseudomonas; species Pseudomonas paraversuta. The sequence continues at coordinate 4,896,767 of NZ_CAJFDA010000001.1, read as the reverse complement.
GAAGTGGCCTTGAGGGTGCCCACGATGCTATCGGTGGTAACGATAAAGCTTGAGGCATTGGCGCTTGCAGCAAGGGTCAGCAAGGCAGCGGCGCTAAACAGACGAAGGGTGGGCATGGTGAGACTCCAAAACATGAGCTTATTAAAATAGACGCTTATGGCTCGAATAGTAGGCGCAGGGCAGCGCTGAGCAAAGGATGTTTTGCCGATTGGAGTACGCAAAGTGCTTTGGATCAAGTATTTGTGTAACTGTACCTGTCTGTTTTAATGTTTTTAGAAGCTGTACCTGTCTGGCTATGGCCTCTTAAAAATTCGCCCCATAAACGACAAAACCCGTCAGCGGTAATCCGCGACGGGTTCTGTTTTTTCAATTCAGGGTGCTGGCGATAGACCGGTGGTCAGGGCCAGCGAGCGCTCATTAGCGCCAGAACGGCTTGCTCAGCTCTTCGTAACGCTGTGCTTCGCTAATCCCGGCATCAGCCAGAAGACGCGAGTCCAGGCGAGCCAGTTGATGGCGGCTGGAGATTCGGCGCTGCCACAACATCAAGTTGGCAAGAACGCGCAAAGGCATGGAAGCCTGGTTGTTTACTGTGTTGCTTTCGTTGAACAGATCGGAACTGAGTGTACGTTCCATGACGGCATCCTTCCGCTTGTGGCGGCATTGGCTAGTGGTTTAACTGATGCCAATGATCCTCTTCTGTGTCCATACACAGTAGATACAGTTCAACTGTATTGCGATGGGCCAGTTAACTGTTTAGGGGTGCTGTACGGCCATAAATGAGCACAACTGTACCTGTCAGCACCAATGTGGTGCGAAACGGACTGTTTTGGCAGGGGGAAGGCGGGGAAGGGCCATGAATTGACCGGTACAGTAGTACAGTTTTTGAAATTTACGCCAAAAAAAGCCGCTGGCAAATAGTGTTTTTTGTCAGCGGCTGTCTAGAACGGGAGTTACGGCAGCATTTTCCCGGTTTCTTCGAGGTTGATATGCCAGCTCAGGGCTTCACGCAGTATGTGCGGCGTGTGGCCGCCAATAGCGCAGGCTTTGTTGAAGTAATCGTTCAGCGCTTCGCGGAAGTCCGGGTGCACGCAGTTGTCGATGATGACCCGTGCGCGCTCGCGTGGGGCCAGGCCACGCAGGTCGGCCAGGCCCTGCTCGGTGACCAGGATGTCGACGTCGTGCTCGGTGTGGTCGACGTGGCTGACCATCGGCACAACGCTGGAAATAGCTCCGGCTTTGGCAATCGACTTGGTAACGAAGATCGCCAGGTGTGCGTTGCGGGCGAAGTCACCCGAGCCACCGATGCCGTTCATCATCCGCGTGCCGCAAACGTGGGTGGAGTTGACGTTGCCGTAGATGTCGAACTCGAGTGCGGTGTTGATTCCGATGATGCCCAGGCGGCGAACCACTTCCGGGTGATTGGAGATCTCTTGCGGGCGCAGGACCAGTTTGTCCTTGTAGCGCTCGAGGTTGCCGAACACGTCGGCATTGCGACGGCTGGACAGGGTGATCGAGCTGCCCGAAGCAAAGCTCATCTTGCCAGCGTCGATCAGATCGAAGGTCGAGTCCTGCAGTACTTCGGAGTACATGGTCAGGTCTTCGAACGGCGAGTCGATCAGGCCGCACATTACCGCATTGGCAATGTTGCCGATGCCTGCCTGCAGCGGACCAAGCTTGTTGGTCATGCGCCCTTCTTCAACTTCCTGCTTGAGGAAATTGATCAGGTGGAAGGCGATACCGTCGGTTTCGCTGTCCGGCTCGGACACGGTGGACGGAGAGTCCGGCTTGTTGGTGATCACGATGGCGACGATTTTTTCCGCCGGGATCGGGATCGCGGTGCTACCGATGCGGTCGTCGACTTTGACCAGCGGGATCGGTGTACGCGTCGGACGGTAGGTCGGAATGTAGATGTCGTGCAGACCTTCCAGATTCGGGTTGTGCGCCATGTTGATTTCGACAATCACCTGTTTGGCGAAAATCGCGAAGCTGGCGGAATTGCCTACGGAGGTCGTTGGAACGATATGACCTTGCTCGGTAATTGCGACGGCCTCGATAACGGCGATGTCCGGCAGGGTCAGTTGCTTGTTGCGCAATTGCTCGACGGTTTCGGACAAATGCTGATCGATGAACATCACTTCGCCGGCGTTAATGGCCTTGCGCAGGGTGCTGTCGACCTGGAACGGCATGCGCCGAGCCAGTACGCCGGCTTCAGTCAATTGCTTGTCGAGGTCGTTGCCCAGGCTGGCGCCGGTCATCAGGGTGATTTTCAGCGGCGACAGCTTGGCGCGTTCGGCCAATGCCTGGGGGACGGCCTTGGCTTCGCCGGCACGGGTAAAACCGCTCATGCCGACGGTCATGCCGTCTTTGATAAGGTCGGCGGCTTCTGCGGCGCTCATGACCTTGTCGTGTAGGGAAGTTAGGCGAATACGTTCACGGTACATGGATTGTTATCTCGGGCAACGGAAGCAAGAGGCGCAGTCTATTCATTTTCAGAGCCTTTCGTCCCGCTACCATGGTCGAATGCCAGCGGCCGATTTAGAGCCTTTGGTCGGGTTCTTTATAAATAGAAAAACCCCGGCCAATTCAGCTCCGGGGTTCTCGGTGTTGCAGGGGCGGGGATGTTACTCGACCGCTTTAACCATATCTTCAATAACTTTCTTCGCGTCGCCGAAGACCATCATTGTTTTATCCAGATAAAACAATTCGTTATCCAGACCGGCATAGCCGCTAGCCATGGACCGTTTGTTAACGATGACGGTTTTGGCTTTATAGGCTTCGAGGATCGGCATGCCGGCAATCGGCGATTTAGGATCGTTCTTGGCCGCCGGGTTGACCACGTCGTTGGCGCCCAGTACCAGCACCACGTCGGCCTGGCCGAACTCGGAGTTGATGTCTTCCATCTCGAACACCTGGTCGTAAGGCACTTCTGCCTCGGCCAGCAGTACGTTCATGTGGCCGGGCATGCGGCCCGCTACCGGGTGAATGGCGTACTTCACGGTCACGCCGCGATGGGTCAGCTTCTCGGTCAGTTCTTTAAGTGCATGCTGGGCCCGTGCCACAGCCAGGCCATAGCCCGGGACGATGATCACGGTGTCGGCGTTCATCAGCAGGAACGTGGCGTCGTCAGCCGAGCCGGATTTCACCGGGCGCGCTTCTTTCGAGCCTGCCGGGCCTGCGGTATCGACTGCGCCACCGAAGCCGCCGAGGATCACGTTGAAGAACGAGCGGTTCATCGCCTTGCACATGATGTACGACAGGATCGCACCCGAAGAGCCGACCAGCGAGCCGGCAATGATCAGCATCGAGTTGTTCAGCGAGAAGCCGATGCCTGCCGCTGCCCAGCCGGAGTAGCTGTTAAGCATCGAGACCACGACCGGCATGTCGGCGCCGCCAATCGGGATGATGATCAGCACGCCCAGTACGAACGCCAATGCCAGCATCAGTGCGAAGGCATTGAGGTTGCCGGTCAGCATAAAGGTGATGCCCAGTGCCAGCGTGGCCAGGCCCAGTACCAGATTCAGTTTGTGTTGACCGTTGAACTGTACCGGTGCGCCCTGGAACAGGCGGAACTTGTATTTGCCCGAGAGCTTGCCGAAGGCGATGACCGAACCGGAGAAGGTAATGGCACCGATGGCCGCGCCGAGGAACAGTTCCAGACGGTTACCGGCAGGGATGGCGTCGCCCAGATGTTTGACGATGCCCAGCGATTGCGGCTCTACCACTGCAGCGATGGCAATGAAGACTGCCGCGAGGCCGATCATGCTGTGCATGAAAGCGACCAGCTCAGGCATTTTGGTCATTTCGACACGTTTGGCCATGATCGAGCCTGCGGTGCCGCCTACCAGCAGGCCGACAATCACGTAGCCGATGCCTGCGGTCGCAATTTCGCTGCCCAGTTTGTAGATCAGGCCGACGGTGGTGATTACCGCCAGACCCATGCCAAGCATGCCGAAGAAGTTGCCGCGGCGTGAGGTGGTCGGGTGCGACAGGCCTTTCAGCGCCTGAATAAAGCAGATCGATGCAACCAGATAAAGAACAGTGACCAGGTTCATGCTCATGGCTTGCGCACCTCTTCTTTGGCTTTAGGTGCTTTCTTCTTGAACATTTCCAGCATGCGCCGGGTGACCAAAAATCCACCGAATACGTTTACGGCTGCCAGTGCGACCGCCAGGGTGCCCATGGTTTTACCCAGTGGCGTGACCGTCAGTGCGGCGGCAAGCATGGCGCCCACGATCACAATGGCGGAGATGGCGTTGGTGACGGCCATCAGGGGCGTGTGCAATGCAGGGGTTACGTTCCAGACCACGTGATAACCGACATAGATAGCCAGCACGAAGATGATCAGGTTGTAGATACCGGGGGAGATGAGCTCTTCCATGTTTTTATCCTCAGCCGTTTTTGCGCACGACTTGACCGTCGCGGCACATCAGGCACGCGGCGACGATGTCGTCTTCAAGGTTGATCTGGAACTGCCCTTCAGGGGTGAAGACCAGCTTGAGGAAGTCCAGCAGGTTGCGGGCGTAGAGCGCGGAGGCGTCTGCGGCAACCATGGCAGGCAGGTTGGTGTAGCCGACGATGGTGACCCCGTGCTCGACCACGACCTGGTCGGCAACGGTCAGCGGGCAGTTGCCGCCCTGGGCCGCTGCCAGATCGATGACCACAGAACCGGGCTTCATTTGCGCGACGGTTTCTGCACTCAGCAACACAGGTGCCTTGCGTCCCGGAATCAGTGCGGTGGTGATAACAATGTCGGCCTGCTTGGCGCGTTCGTGAACGGCCAGAGCCTGGCGCTGCATCCAGCTGGCAGGCATTGGTCGGGCATAACCGCCGACGCCGACGGCGCATTCGCGTTCTTCGTCGGTTTCGTAGGGTACGTCGACAAATTTGGCGCCCAGGGATTCGATCTGCTCTTTAACCGCAGGTCGTACATCCGACGCTTCGATGACGGCACCCAGGCGCTTGGCGGTGGCAATCGCCTGCAGACCCGCAACACCGGCACCCAGGATCAGCACCCGTGCAGCTTTAACGGTTCCGGCGGCGGTCATCAGCATCGGCATGAAGCGCGGATAGTGGTGAGCGGCGACCAGAACTGCCTTGTAACCGGCAATGTTGGCCTGGGATGACAGCACATCAAGACTTTGCGCACGGGATGTACGGGGGGCGGCTTCAAGAGAGAAGGCGGTGATCCCGCGTTCGGCCAGTTTGGCAATGGTTTCATTGCTGAACGGGTTGAGCATGCCAATCAGTACGGTGCCGCTACTGATCAGGGCCAGTTCGCTGTCGTTCGGGGCGACGACTTTCAGAATCAGCTCGGCGCTGAATGCATCTGTGGCGCTGCCAATAGTCGCGCCTGCAGCTTCATAGGCGCTGTCAATAACGCTGGCATTAACACCGGCGCCACTTTGAACAGTCACCTTATGGCCTTGGCCGATCAGCTTCTTGATGGTTTCGGGGGTTGCAGCAACCCGCGTTTCACCCGGTTGGGTTTCGAGAGGAACACCAATGTGCACGTCATATCTCCTGCGTGATCTTTTATAAGAAAGCCAGCGCACTACGGGTGGTGCATCTGGGGCGGCCGATCAGCACGACCCCGCCTGAATGCAGGTGGGGCGGGGCATTCTGCCGTCGATTTTTTTGGCCTTCAAGAACTTATGGAGGGTGACGGGATATTAACTACAAGTCATGCAGTGACCGAATGTCGCAAGGGTCAGCTGCAGCCCTTTGAATACATGGCCTGTAATGATTTGAGGGGGTTTTTGAGTTTTTTTCAGATTTCTTTTGGTTATCGCAGCATAACTTTCGGAAATACCCTGCAGGCCGCGTGGTTACTGCCTTGCAGGTTTGTCCAGTTAGACAAAAGTAACGAGTGTAAAATAGCGACATTTGCTTATATATGTAGTGCTTTTTTATGCGTCACTACATAGTTTGTCCGGACGATGCGGGGAGTCAGGTAAGGCTGTAGATCGCGGCCTGCTTGATCAGCCAGTCGCGAAAGGCCTGCAGAGAGGCCGATTCAATTTTGCGCTCGGGGATCATTAAGTAGTAAGCCTTGGTGCTGGAAAGCGGGCGTTCATTGGCAATTACCAGGCGCTTCTCGGCCAGTTCGCGCTGAATCAGAAAAGGCGGGATCAGGGCTACCCCCATGTCGTGCATGGCGGCCTGGGCCAGCATCGAAAAAAGCTCATAACGTGCGCCGGTCATGTCGCGTGGCACGTTCATGTCCTGTGCGTTAAACCACTGTCGCCAGGCGTAGGGGCGAGTGGTTTGTTGCAGCAGGGGCAGTTCTGCGAGGGTTTCTGCGCTCAGATGTTGGGCTGCACCCAGTAAAGAAGGGCTGCATACCGGTACCGGGTTTTCACCCATCAGGCGGTAGGACGATGTGCCGGACCAGTCGGCATCACCGAAGTAGATGGCCGCGTCAAAATCGGTGTCGGCGAACAGGAAGGGGCGTGTTCGGTTGGTCAGGTTGACCGTGACGTCCGGGTGTTGTTGCTGAAAGTCCTTCAGGCGGGGTAGCAGCCATTGCGTGCCGAAGGTAGGGACAAGGGCCAGTTCAATGGTGTTGGCGCCTTGTTGGCCCATGACGGACAGGGTGTCCCGTTCTACTGCATCCAGTTGAGTTGCAACCCGCCGACTGTAGGAAAGGCCAGCTTCGGTCAGCTTTACCCCGCGTTTGGAGCGTCTGAACAGTTCTACGCCAATGAACGATTCGAGGCTGGCTATCTGTCGGCAAATGGCCCCTTGGGTGAGAGATAGTTCTTGTGCGGCCTTGGTGAAGCTTTCGTGGCGCGCCGCTGCCTCAAAGCTGATCAGGGCTGTGGTGCTGGGGATTTTGCGGCGCATGTACGACATCCTCACTAAAGACGGCCATAAATGGCTTTTTCATCGGCTACAGAGTGAGAAATTATCACAACAGGGTGCGTAATCCTCGTTTGTCCTTCTATTAAGGGCGGCCTAGGATCGATCTACGACATTTGATCTATTTCACGAGGGTTCTCTGATGGCGGGTAAAGCAAGCTTCAACTGGATTGATCCACTGTTGCTGGATCAGCAACTGACTGAAGAGGAGCGCATGGTGCGCGACAGCGCTGAGCAATTTGCCCAGGACAAGCTGGCGCCGCGTGTTCTTGAAGCTTTCCGTAATGAGAAGACCGACCCGGCGATCTTTCGTGAGATGGGTGAGACAGGTTTGCTGGGGGCGATGATCCCTGAGCAGTACGGCGGCAGCGGTCTGAACTATGTCAGCTACGGTCTGATTGCCCGTGAAGTAGAGCGGGTCGACTCGGGTTATCGCTCAATGATGAGCGTGCAGTCGTCTCTGGTGATGGTTCCGATCAATGAGTTTGGTACTGAGGCGCAGAAGCAGAAGTATCTTCCCAAGCTGGCCTCGGGTGAATGGATTGGCTGCTTTGGTCTGACAGAGCCGAACCATGGTTCCGACCCGGGTGCGATGATTACCCGTGCTCGCTCTGTGGATGGCGGCTACAGCCTGACGGGCAGCAAGATGTGGATCACCAACAGCCCGATCGCGGATGTGTTTGTGGTTTGGGCCAAGGATGATGAAGGCGACATTCGTGGCTTTGTTCTGGAAAAAGGCTGGAAGGGTCTGAGCACGCCTGCGATTCACGGCAAGGTTGGTTTGCGTGCATCCATCACGGGCGAAATCGTTATGGATAACGTGTTTGTGCCTCAAGAGAATATCTTTCCGGATGTTCGCGGTCTGAAGGGGCCTTTTACTTGCCTCAACTCGGCGCGTTACGGGATCTCGTGGGGTGCATTGGGTGCTGCCGAGTTCTGCTGGCACACCGCGCGTCAGTACACCCTGGATCGCCATCAATTTGGGCGGCCTTTGGCAGCGACTCAGCTGATTCAGAAAAAGCTGGCTGACATGCAGACCGAGATTACCCTGGCGTTGCAAGGCTGCCTGCGTCTGGGGCGGATGAAGGATGAAGGCACTGCGGCGGTGGAGATTACATCGATCATGAAGCGCAACTCGTGCGGCAAGTCGCTGGATATCGCCCGTATGGCTCGCGACATGTTGGGCGGCAACGGTATTTCCGATGAGTTCGGCGTGGCGCGTCACCTGGTCAACCTGGAAGTAGTGAATACCTATGAAGGGACGCATGACGTGCATGCCTTGATTCTTGGGCGTGCGCAGACCGGTCTTCAGGCGTTCTATTAACAGGAGCTCGGCTCATGGGTGCTTTGTCGCATTTGCGGGTGCTGGATTTGTCGCGGGTTCTCGCCGGGCCGTGGGCGGGGCAGATACTTGCTGACCTCGGGGCTGAGGTCATCAAGGTCGAGCGCCCCGGCAATGGTGATGACACACGTGCCTGGGGGCCGCCGTTCCTGAAGGATGCGTATGGCGAGAGTACGGGGGAGGCAGCGTATTACCTGTCGGCCAATCGTAACAAGCAGTCAGTGACGATCGACTTCACCAAGCCGGAAGGTCAGCGACTGGTGCGAGAACTGGCTGCGAAGTCCGACATCTTGATCGAAAACTTCAAGGTTGGCGGGCTGGAGGCCTACGGGTTGGACTATGGGTCGCTCAAGGCGTTGAATCCAGAGTTGATCTACTGCTCGATTACCGGGTTTGGACAGACCGGGCCTTACGCCAAGCGGGCCGGGTATGACTTTATGATTCAGGGTCTGGGCGGCCTGATGAGTTTGACTGGTCGGCCTGAGGGCGACGAGGGTGCGGGGCCGGTAAAGGTTGGTGTGGCGCTGACGGATATATTGACTGGTCTTTACTCGACGGTGGCAATTCTGGCGGCCCTGGCCCATCGGCAGCAGGGTGGCCGCGGTCAGCATATTGATATGGCGCTGCTGGATGTGCAGGTGGCTTGCCTGGCGAATCAGGCGATGAACTATCTGACTACAGGTGTCGCTGCGCAGCGCCTTGGCAATGCTCATCCTAATATCGTGCCGTATCAGGATTTTCCTACGGCCGATGGCGACTTCATCCTTACGGTGGGTAACGACAGTCAGTTTCGCAAGTTTGCTGAAGTGGCTGGTCGGCCCGAGTGGAGTGATGACCCGCGTTTTGCGAGTAACAAGCAGCGTGTCGCCAATCGCGCAGTGCTGGTGCCCCTTATAAGGCAGGCAACAGTTTTCAAGACTACGGCTGAGTGGGTGTCGCAGCTGGAGGCGGTTGGCGTGCCGTGCGGGCCAATCAATGATTTGGCGCAGGTCTTTGCAGATCCGCAGGTCCAGGCGCGTGGGCTGTCTATGCAACTGCCCCATGCGCTGGCTGGCCTGGTGCCGCAG
>NZ_CAJFDA010000001.1:4172500-4882500 GCF_904067025.1 Pseudomonas paraversuta | reverse complement strand
GATAACAGGCTGATACCGCCCAAGAGTTCATATCGACGGCGGTGTTTGGCACCTCGATGTCGGCTCATCACATCCTGGGGCTGAAGCCGGTCCCAAGGGTATGGCTGTTCGCCATTTAAAGTGGTACGCGAGCTGGGTTTAGAACGTCGTGAGACAGTTCGGTCCCTATCTGCCGTGGACGTTTGAGATTTGAGAGGGGCTGCTCCTAGTACGAGAGGACCGGAGTGGACGAACCTCTGGTGTTCCGGTTGTCACGCCAGTGGCATTGCCGGGTAGCTATGTTCGGGAAAGATAACCGCTGAAAGCATCTAAGCGGGAAACTTGCCTCAAGATGAGATCTCACTGGAACCTTGAGTTCCCTAAAGGGCCGTCGAAGACTACGACGTTGATAGGTTGGGTGTGTAAGCGCTGTGAGGCGTTGAGCTAACCAATACTAATTGCCCGTGAGGCTTGACCATATAACACCCAAGCAATTTGCGTTCTTGGTGACAAGAACAGACAAGTTGCGGTGTGTGAAGACGATACAAACCGAAAGTTTGCACAACACACAAATCTATTACATACCCATTCGCTGGAACGTTGACCGTAAGGTAAACGCGCTGGCTACCGAATTTCTTGACGACCATAGAGCATTGGAACCACCTGATCCCATCCCGAACTCAGAAGTGAAACGATGCATCGCCGATGGTAGTGTGGGGTTTCCCCATGTGAGAGTAGGTCATCGTCAAGATTAAATTCCAAAATCCCTGTCTGCTCACGCAGACGGGGATTTTGTTTTTGTATAAGTACAAGCTTTGTATAAAGCCTGTACTGCTAATCAAGTCGTTTACCTGGTTAGCACTTCGGTTATCTCAATCGAAAGAAGCAGGAATTAAGGTGTTGACAGCAGCGTGTAACGCTGTAGAATTCGCCTCCCGCTAACGAGAGATCGAAAGCGCAAGTGGTTGATGTTACAAAGGAAACTTTGAAAACATCTGAAAATAACCACTTGACAGCAACAGAGGCTGCTGTAGAATGCGCGCCTCGGTTGAGCGAAAGCTTAACCAACCGCTCTTTAACAACTGAATCAAGCAATTCGTGTGGGTGCTTGTGGAGTCAGACTGATAGTCAACAAGATTATCAGCATCACAAGTTACTCCGCGAGAAATCAAAGATGTAACCAACGATTGCTGAGCCAAGTTTAGGGTTTCTTAAAAACCCAAAGATGTTTGAACTGAAGAGTTTGATCATGGCTCAGATTGAACGCTGGCGGCAGGCCTAACACATGCAAGTCGAGCGGTAGAGAGGTGCTTGCACCTCTTGAGAGCGGCGGACGGGTGAGTAATACCTAGGAATCTGCCTGGTAGTGGGGGATAACGTTCGGAAACGGACGCTAATACCGCATACGTCCTACGGGAGAAAGCAGGGGACCTTCGGGCCTTGCGCTATCAGATGAGCCTAGGTCGGATTAGCTAGTTGGTGAGGTAATGGCTCACCAAGGCTACGATCCGTAACTGGTCTGAGAGGATGATCAGTCACACTGGAACTGAGACACGGTCCAGACTCCTACGGGAGGCAGCAGTGGGGAATATTGGACAATGGGCGAAAGCCTGATCCAGCCATGCCGCGTGTGTGAAGAAGGTCTTCGGATTGTAAAGCACTTTAAGTTGGGAGGAAGGGCATTAACCTAATACGTTAGTGTTTTGACGTTACCGACAGAATAAGCACCGGCTAACTCTGTGCCAGCAGCCGCGGTAATACAGAGGGTGCAAGCGTTAATCGGAATTACTGGGCGTAAAGCGCGCGTAGGTGGTTTGTTAAGTTGAATGTGAAATCCCCGGGCTCAACCTGGGAACTGCATCCAAAACTGGCAAGCTAGAGTATGGTAGAGGGTAGTGGAATTTCCTGTGTAGCGGTGAAATGCGTAGATATAGGAAGGAACACCAGTGGCGAAGGCGACTACCTGGACTGATACTGACACTGAGGTGCGAAAGCGTGGGGAGCAAACAGGATTAGATACCCTGGTAGTCCACGCCGTAAACGATGTCAACTAGCCGTTGGGAGTCTTGAACTCTTAGTGGCGCAGCTAACGCATTAAGTTGACCGCCTGGGGAGTACGGCCGCAAGGTTAAAACTCAAATGAATTGACGGGGGCCCGCACAAGCGGTGGAGCATGTGGTTTAATTCGAAGCAACGCGAAGAACCTTACCAGGCCTTGACATCCAATGAACTTTCTAGAGATAGATTGGTGCCTTCGGGAACATTGAGACAGGTGCTGCATGGCTGTCGTCAGCTCGTGTCGTGAGATGTTGGGTTAAGTCCCGTAACGAGCGCAACCCTTGTCCTTAGTTACCAGCACGTAATGGTGGGCACTCTAAGGAGACTGCCGGTGACAAACCGGAGGAAGGTGGGGATGACGTCAAGTCATCATGGCCCTTACGGCCTGGGCTACACACGTGCTACAATGGTCGGTACAAAGGGTTGCCAAGCCGCGAGGTGGAGCTAATCCCATAAAACCGATCGTAGTCCGGATCGCAGTCTGCAACTCGACTGCGTGAAGTCGGAATCGCTAGTAATCGTGAATCAGAATGTCACGGTGAATACGTTCCCGGGCCTTGTACACACCGCCCGTCACACCATGGGAGTGGGTTGCACCAGAAGTAGCTAGTCTAACCCTCGGGAGGACGGTTACCACGGTGTGATTCATGACTGGGGTGAAGTCGTAACAAGGTAGCCGTAGGGGAACCTGCGGCTGGATCACCTCCTTAATCGACGACATCAGCTGCTCCATAAGTCCCCACACGAATTGCTTGATTCATTGAAGAAGACGATAGAAGCAGACCAAAATTGGGTCTGTAGCTCAGTTGGTTAGAGCGCACCCCTGATAAGGGTGAGGTCGGCAGTTCGAATCTGCCCAGACCCACCAATTTTGTGTGGAAAGTGCCTGTAGAAATATGGGGCCATAGCTCAGCTGGGAGAGCGCCTGCCTTGCACGCAGGAGGTCAACGGTTCGATCCCGTTTGGCTCCACCATTACTTGCTTCTGTATCGTAAAGCTTAGAAATGAGCATTCCATCAAATGATGGTGAATGTTGATTTCTGATCTTTTGATTAGATCGTTCTTTAAAAATTTGGGTATGTAATAGAAAGTTAGACTGGATAACACTTTCACTGGTGTTTATTCAGGCTAAGGTAAAATTTGTGAACGTTCTTAATTGAACATGCGAATTTTCGGCGAATGTCGTCTTCATAGTATAACCAGATTGCTTGGGGTTATATGGTCAAGTGAAGAAGCGCATACGGTGGATGCCTTGGCAGTCAGAGGCGATGAAAGACGTGGTAGCCTGCGAAAAGCTTCGGGGAGTCGGCAAACAGACTTTGATCCGGAGATGTCTGAATGGGGGAACCCACCTAACATAAGTTAGGTATCTTAAGCTGAATACATAGGCTTAAGAAGCGAACCAGGGGAACTGAAACATCTAAGTACCCTGAGGAAAAGAAATCAACCGAGATTCCCTTAGTAGTGGCGAGCGAACGGGGACCAGCCCTTAAGCTGTATTGATGTTAGCGGAACGCTCTGGAAAGTGCGGCCATAGTGGGTGATAGCCCTGTACGCGAAAACATCTTTGCAGTGAAATCGAGTAGGACGGAGCACGAGAAACTTTGTCTGAATATGGGGGGACCATCCTCCAAGGCTAAATACTACTGACTGACCGATAGTGAACTAGTACCGTGAGGGAAAGGCGAAAAGAACCCCGGAGAGGGGAGTGAAATAGATCCTGAAACCGTATGCGTACAAGCAGTGGGAGCCCACTTTGTTGGGTGACTGCGTACCTTTTGTATAATGGGTCAGCGACTTATTTTCAGTGGCAAGCTTAACCGAATAGGGGAGGCGTAGCGAAAGCGAGTCTTAATAGGGCGTCTAGTCGCTGGGAATAGACCCGAAACCGGGCGATCTATCCATGGGCAGGTTGAAGGTTGGGTAACACTAACTGGAGGACCGAACCGACTACCGTTGAAAAGTTAGCGGATGACCTGTGGATCGGAGTGAAAGGCTAATCAAGCTCGGAGATAGCTGGTTCTCCTCGAAAGCTATTTAGGTAGCGCCTCATGTATCACTGTAGGGGGTAGAGCACTGTTTCGGCTAGGGGGTCATCCCGACTTACCAAACCGATGCAAACTCCGAATACCTACAAGTGCCGAGCATGGGAGACACACGGCGGGTGCTAACGTCCGTCGTGAAAAGGGAAACAACCCAGACCGTCAGCTAAGGTCCCAAAGTTATGGTTAAGTGGGAAACGATGTGGGAAGGCTTAGACAGCTAGGAGGTTGGCTTAGAAGCAGCCACCCTTTAAAGAAAGCGTAATAGCTCACTAGTCGAGTCGGCCTGCGCGGAAGATTTAACGGGGCTCAAACCATACACCGAAGCTACGGGTATCATCTTAGGATGATGCGGTAGAGGAGCGTTCTGTAAGCCTGTGAAGGTGAGTTGAGAAGCTTGCTGGAGGTATCAGAAGTGCGAATGCTGACATGAGTAACGATAATGGGTGTGAAAAACACCCACGCCGAAAGACCAAGGTTTCCTGCGCAACGTTAATCGACGCAGGGTTAGTCGGTCCCTAAGGCGAGGCTGAAAAGCGTAGTCGATGGAAAACAGGTTAATATTCCTGTACTTCTGGTTATTGCGATGGAGGGACGGAGAAGGCTAGGCCAGCTTGGCGTTGGTTGTCCAAGTTTAAGGTGGTAGGCTGGAATCTTAGGTAAATCCGGGATTCTAAGGCCGAGAGCTGATGACGAGTTAACTTTTAGTTAACGAAGTGGTTGATGCCATGCTTCCAAGAAAAGCTTCTAAGCTTCAGGTAACCAGGAACCGTACCCCAAACCGACACAGGTGGTTGGGTAGAGAATACCAAGGCGCTTGAGAGAACTCGGGTGAAGGAACTAGGCAAAATGGCACCGTAACTTCGGGAGAAGGTGCGCCGGTGAGGGTGAAGCATTTACTGCGTAAGCCCACGCCGGTCGAAGATACCAGGCCGCTGCGACTGTTTATTAAAAACACAGCACTCTGCAAACACGAAAGTGGACGTATAGGGTGTGACGCCTGCCCGGTGCCGGAAGGTTAATTGATGGGGTTAGCTAACGCGAAGCTCTTGATCGAAGCCCCGGTAAACGGCGGCCGTAACTATAACGGTCCTAAGGTAGCGAAATTCCTTGTCGGGTAAGTTCCGACCTGCACGAATGGCGTAACGATGGCGGCGCTGTCTCCACCCGAGACTCAGTGAAATTGAAATCGCTGTGAAGATGCAGTGTATCCGCGGCTAGACGGAAAGACCCCGTGAACCTTTACTATAGCTTTGCACTGGACTTTGAATTTGCTTGTGTAGGATAGGTGGGAGGCTTTGAAGTGTGGACGCCAGTCTGCATGGAGCCAACCTTGAAATACCACCCTGGCAACTTTGAGGTTCTAACTCAGGTCCGTTATCCGGATCGAGGACAGTGTATGGTGGGTAGTTTGACTGGGGCGGTCTCCTCCTAAAGAGTAACGGAGGAGTACGAAGGTGCGCTCAGACCGGTCGGAAATCGGTCGTAGAGTATAAAGGCAAAAGCGCGCTTGACTGCGAGACAGACACGTCGAGCAGGTACGAAAGTAGGTCTTAGTGATCCGGTGGTTCTGTATGGAAGGGCCATCGCTCAACGGATAAAAGGTACTCCGGGGATAACAGGCTGATACCGCCCAAGAGTTCATATCGACGGCGGTGTTTGGCACCTCGATGTCGGCTCATCACATCCTGGGGCTGAAGCCGGTCCCAAGGGTATGGCTGTTCGCCATTTAAAGTGGTACGCGAGCTGGGTTTAGAACGTCGTGAGACAGTTCGGTCCCTATCTGCCGTGGACGTTTGAGATTTGAGAGGGGCTGCTCCTAGTACGAGAGGACCGGAGTGGACGAACCTCTGGTGTTCCGGTTGTCACGCCAGTGGCATTGCCGGGTAGCTATGTTCGGGAAAGATAACCGCTGAAAGCATCTAAGCGGGAAACTTGCCTCAAGATGAGATCTCACTGGAACCTTGAGTTCCCTAAAGGGCCGTCGAAGACTACGACGTTGATAGGTTGGGTGTGTAAGCGCTGTGAGGCGTTGAGCTAACCAATACTAATTGCCCGTGAGGCTTGACCATATAACACCCAAGCAATTTGCGTTCTTGGTCACAAGAACAGACAAGTTGCGGTGTGTGAAGACGATACAAACCGAAAGTTTGCATAACACACAAATCTATTACATACCCATTCGCTGGAACGTTGACCGTAAGGTAAACGCGCTGGCTACCGAATTTCTTGACGACCATAGAGCATTGGAACCACCTGATCCCATCCCGAACTCAGAAGTGAAACGATGCATCGCCGATGGTAGTGTGGGGTTTCCCCATGTGAGAGTAGGTCATCGTCAAGATTAAATTCCAAAATCCCTGTCTGCTCACGCAGACGGGGATTTTGTTTTTATAGAAGTCCCAAGTTTTCGCAGGCACGTTTTGATAACGGATCTGCTACAGAATTTCTTGACGACCATAGAGCATTGGAACCACCTGATCCCATCCCGAACTCAGAAGTGAAACGATGCATCGCCGATGGTAGTGTGGGGTTTCCCCATGTGAGAGTAGGTCATCGTCAAGATTGAATTCCGAAACCCCTGTCTGCTCAACGCAGACAGGGGTTTTGTTTTTGCGCCGGGAAAATTTCTGGCGCCGCCTCCTGTCTTCGGACCACCCCTGCGTCCTCCCTCAAAATCCAGGTAACGACAAGCCCGGTCGTACTCCCGTCGGGTTTTAAAAATACAGCTAAGTTTTCCGCAGTCGGTGCCGACAGCCTTATGAGCAATGCGTGCATTCAGTACAGCTATCCCCGCTGGCTGTCTCAAGTGCTACACGGAATTTTGTACCCGCACGCATCCCACCTTTCGGCATAAGAAGTCCATGCAATGAATCTCAAGTTCAGCCATAAAATTCTTCTGGCCGCTTCAGGCGTCGTGGTTCTGGCGTTTGCGTTGTTCACTTTGTACAACGACTATCTGCAGCGAAATACGATCAACCAAAATATCGAGTCGTCGGTGGAGCAGGCTGGCAACCTGACAGCCAGTAGCGTCCAGAATTGGTTGAGCGGTCGTATCCTGGTGCTGGAGAGCCTTGCACAAAGCGTTGCTCACCAGGGCAGCCAGGCTGATTTGCCAGGGTTGGTCGACCAGCCTGCGTTCACCTCGAACTTCCAGTTCACGTACGTTGGTCAAGCTAATGGCGTGTTCACACAGCGACCTGACGCCAAAATGCCAGAGGGCTATGACCCCCGTGAGCGCCCTTGGTACAAACAGGCTGTAAGCGCCGGCAAGACCATGCTCACACCGCCTTATATGGCAGCTGTTGGCGGTTTGATCGTGACCATTGCCATGCCCGTCAAGAAAGACGGTCAGCTGCTGGGCGTAGTGGGAGGCGACTTGAGCCTGGACAGTCTGGTTAAAATTATTAACTCGGTGGATTCCGGCGGTTTGGGCTACGCATTTCTGGTGAGCGGTGATGGCCAGGTCATCGTCAGCCCGGACAAAGACCAGGTCATGAAAAACCTGAAGGATATATACCCGTCCAGCAACCTGAAGATCGAGAAGGGCGTTCAAGAGGTGCAACTCAATGGCCAGGAGCGAATCATCTCCTTTACCCCGGTCACAGGCTTGCCCTCTGCAGACTGGTACATCGGCCAGTCGTTGGACAAACAAAAAGCTTACGCCCCTCTGTCTAAGTTCCGCACCTCTGCGTTGATCGCAATGTTTATTGCGGTGGCAGTGATTGCTCTGCTTCTGAGCCTGTTGATCCGGGTCCTGATGCGGCCGCTGACCACCATGGGACGTGCCATGCAGGATATCGCCCAGGGTGAAGGCGATCTGACACGGCGTCTGGTGATTGAAAACAAGGATGAATTTGGCGAGTTGGCCAGTTCATTCAACCAGTTCGTGGAGCGTATTCACGCGTCGATCTCCGAAGTGTCCTCCGCTACCCGTCAGGTCCATGATTTGTCCCAGCGCGTAATGGCATCGTCAAACGCGTCAATCATTGGCTCCGATGAACAAAGCGCGCGCACCAACAGCGTTGCCGCAGCCATCAACGAACTGGGCGCAGCCACCCAGGAAATCGCGCGCAACGCCGCAGATGCTTCGCAGCATGCCAGCGGCGCCAGTGAACAGGCAGATGATGGGCGCAAAGTCGTTGAGCAGACGATTCAGGCCATGACTGAACTTTCCCGGAAGATCAGCCTGTCGTGTGCCCAGATCGAAACCCTGAATGCCAGCACCGACAACATTGGGCACATTCTGGATGTGATCAAAGGGATCTCCCAGCAAACCAACTTGCTGGCCCTTAACGCAGCCATTGAGGCCGCGCGTGCGGGCGAAGCGGGCCGCGGGTTTGCCGTGGTGGCGGATGAAGTACGCAACCTTGCTCACCGCACTCAGGAGTCGGCAGAGGAGATTCATAAAATGATCACCTCGCTGCAAGTGGGTTCCCGCGAAGCGGTCAGCACCATGAATGCCAGCCAGGTATCCAGCGAGGACAGTGTTGAGGTGGCCAACCAGGCCGGCGCGCGTTTGATCAGCGTGACCCAGCGTATCGAAGAAATTGACGGCATGAACCAGTCAGTTGCCGCGGCAACTGAAGAACAGACCGCCGTGGTCGAATCCCTTAATGTGGACATCAACCAGATCAATCTGCTGAACCAGCAGGGTGTGGTCAACCTCAACGAAACCCTTAAAGACTGCGATGCGCTTTCGCAGCAGGCCAGCCGCCTCAAACAGCTGGTCGACAGCTTTAAAATCTGAGGTGCAGGCGCGCGGGGAGCCCTGGTTTCTGCGCGCTGATCAAAGACATATCCACAGCCCTGGCGTTTTGAACGTCAGGGCTGTTTTGTTTTTTGCTTGTCGAGATAGTGGGTAATGGCTTTTACCCCGCGGTGTAGATGAAGCTCCAGCTCTTTGATACACGCCTCGATATCCCGGGCGCGGGCATGACGCAGCAAGGCGCGGTGATCGTCCTGAGACAGCTTGCCCAAATTCATCTGCTCAAGGTTAAAGCGCAGAAAGCGCTCTTCTTCAATCAGCCCTTCATCAATCAGCGCCAGCAGTTTTTTGTTCGGTGCCTTGCAGTAAAGCGCCTGATGAAATTGCCGATTGAGAGTGCCCATCCTGCTCCAGTCGGTTTCCACTTCGAGAGCCTCGATATAACCGGCAGCCACTTCAAAATCTTCCTCACTCAACAACGGCAGTGACAGGCGCAGGGCTTGTGTCTCGAGCAGCAAGCGGAGTTCATAGGTTTCCAGCGCGTCGTCCTCGATCAACGGCGCGACCACTGCCCCTTTGTGCTGCACGGTTTGCAGTAAACCCTGGGCTTCAAGCTGACGCAGCGCTTCGCGAACCGGCATGCGACTGACACCAAACAAAGTCGCCAGGGCCTGTTGCCGAATAGCGGTGCCACAGGGCAACCGGCCATCAAGAATGGCGTTGCGCAAGGACGCTTCAATCACCGACCGGGCCAAATGGGCAGGTATGGGGCCGGCGACTTCGATACTGCTTAAAGGATTATTTTTGACAGCCACGTTGGCACTACCTACGGCAGTTCAGTACGTTAATTTGGATCCAATTAAAAGCTAGGTACTGACCTGATCCTTGTCAAACCTTGTAACAGTTAGTTTAGCGCGACTGCGCGCGAGTGATTTCATCTTGCCACCTTCTTTTCTTGTATCCGGCCCCACCACACAGCTGCCCCTTGCCCTACAATCGCCGGAGATCAAGCTGCCCGAGTGCAGCGTCAATGCGCAGCTGCAGGTGAAGGATGGGCGTACTCAGTAGTAATGGTGTGGACGAAAAAATGCTTCGCGTCCTTGAATCGCCTCACAACCTACTGGCCGGATTGCTTCGTCAGCCATGGGTATGGGCCATTTTGTTACTGGCCTGCGCGATGCGTTTCTATGGGGCTACCGCCTCTGCCATTTGGTGTGATGAAGGCTCAAGTCTGATGCTGAGCGACTACTCGCTCGCGGGCATCTGGTTCCACGCCGCACACGATGTTCATCCACCGTTGTACTTCATGCTGTTGCACGGCTGGATGGCGCTGTTCGGCGACAGTCTGGTTTCGATTCGCGCCCTCAGTGTTTTGCCCGGGGTCGCCACAGTACTGCTGGGGATGTGGCTGGTCCGGCTGATTGCGACCCGCAGGGCTGCGTTGCTGGCCGGCCTGCTTCTGGCGTTGTTGCCGACCGCCGTGCGCTATAGCCAGGAAGTGCGGATGTACTCACTGATGGGGTTATGGCTGATCGCGGCAACGATTGCCCTGGTTTACTGGGTTAAAGCGCCCGACAACAACCGCTATCTGGTTATCTACAGCGTGCTGATGGCTGCCGGGTTTTACACCCATTACTTCACCGCCTTCTGTGTGATTGCCCACTGGTTGTACCTGCTGCTGAGTGGTCGCAGTACCGGCGGACTGATCAAACGCCCTGCCTGGTGGGTCGCCAACGCCTGCATCATGTTGTTGTTCATGCCCTGGCTTCCGGGGCTGGTAGACCTGCTGCAACACATGGGTGAACTCAAGACCGGGGGCGATGTGGGCTGGGAGCCCGGGGTTGATGCCCGCTCGCTACCGGCCATGACCTGGCAGTTGTTGATTCAGGACGAAGGCGACAGCCTTGCCTGGCCATTGTTCTGGCTGGCACCGCTTGCCCTGCTTGTCGGGGCGGTATGGATGGCGGTGAGGGATGCAACACCCCATAGATTCACCAGGCTGATCGTGATCTACACCCTGCTGCCGATCCTGGCCATTTACGCCATCTCTTTTGCCTCACCGCTGTTCATCGAGCGCTACGTGATGTTTGCTGCCCTGGGCCTGCCGCTGATTGTTGCGATAGCGGTGGATCGCCTGCTCAACCACCGGCGCGCGCTGGCCATCGTATTGCTGACGCTGTTTGCCGGTACCGAGATGGTGGGTTTGCGCAGCAACTTCACCAGCGATGCCGATCATTTCGATCGTCTGGTTGAGCATGTGAATCAGCAGTTTTTACCGGGTGACCGAATCGTGGTCAGTGACCTGTTCTGGTACTTCAGCTACGTCTATTACAACAAGACCGGGTCTGTGCCCATGCTCTACACACCGCCGCTGGAGGATGGCTCATCGGGGCGTCCGAACAATTACGGTTTTGGTACGCTGGTGAACGCCAATGGCGCGAAAATCTACGTTGATCGCCTGGTGGACTTGCCTGCGGGTACAGGGCGTATCTGGTTAATCAGCAGCAAGGTGCAACCGGACGACTTTGCACCGATTCCACCGGGTTGGCACAAAGCTCAGGACTTAACCGTCGATGACACGCAGGCTCGACTATATTTGACCTGCGCGGGCGCCGAATGCGTCCCGCCTTACCGGAGTCTTTCTGATGCAAGCACCCACCCATAGTCTTCCCTCATTGTTCAAGCAGCTGGGTCTGCCCAACGAGCCAGCAGACATTGAGAAATTTGTCTCTTCGCACTCGCCACTCAAGCCGGATCTGAAGTTGCACGAGGCGTTTTTCTGGACGCCGGCTCAGGCGGCTTTCCTGCGCGATGAAATAAATGAAGACGCCGACTGGGCAGAGGTTGTTGATCAATTGAATCTGATGCTGCGCACAAAACCGGTCACCGGTAAGCAGAATTAACTGGTAACACTTGACTGAGATCATTTGCCCGCGCAATATTAATAGTTAGCAAACTAACTTTATGTGATACCCCTTGCCTGACACTCTTGATCAACTCCAGATGAGCATCAGCACCGGTATGGTGGTTGCGACTCGCCACTGGCGTCGCGTCTGCCAGAACACGCTGGTCAATTACGGAATTTCCGAAGCCTGCGCCATGCCGTTGCTGATTATCGGCCGTCTGGGAGAAGGCGCACGCCAGGTCACCGTGGCCCAGGCCGCCGGTATGGAAAGCCCGTCGCTGGTGCGCTTGCTCGATCAGATGTGCAAGGCCGGTTACGTGCTGCGTCATGAAGACGCCAGCGATCGCCGGGCCAAAACCCTCAGCCTGACTGACACCGGGCGCTCCCTGGTGCAGTCGATTGAAGCGCAGCTTGTACAACTCAGGCGTACAGCGCTGGCGGGGGTCTCAGTGGCAGATCAGGAAGCCGCATTACGCGTCATCAAGGCCTTCGAAGCTGCCGGCCAATTGCCTGATGGAGCCGCTTCTTGAACGGTTTTTTCAGCAGCATGCCGCCCGCCCGCGACTGGTTCTATGGCGTGCGCACCTTTGCCGCCTCGATGATCGCGCTGTACATCGCCCTGTGGATGGAAATGCCCCGACCCTATTGGGCAATGGCCACGGTCTACATCGTCTCCAGCCCCTTCGTCGGCCCCACCAGTTCCAAAGCCGTGTACCGCGCCCTGGGCACGCTACTGGGTGCTTCGGCGGCGGTATTTTTTGTACCCATGTTTGTTCAAACCCCGTTTTTGCTGGTGCTGGTGGTCGCGCTCTGGACCGGCATCCTGTTGTTCCTGTCGCTGCACCTGCGCACGGCCAACAGTTACATCTTCATGCTCGCGGGCTACACCATGCCCATGATCGCCTTGCCGATCGTGGACAACCCGCTCAACGTATTCGACATCGCTGTCTCGCGCACCGAAGAAATCCTCCTCGGGATTGTCTGTGCGGCCGTGGTGGGCAGCATGTTCTGGCCCCGGCGGCTGGCCCCGGTGTTTGTTGATTCCGCCGCCAAGTGGTTTGGCGACGCCGCCAGCTACAGCAAGCATTTTCTGGCCCGCGACGTAGAGCCGAGTAAAGCCAGCGGCCTGCGCTCATCTATGGTGGCAACCTTCAACAGCCTGGAGTTGATGATCGGTCAATTGCCCCACGAAGGTGCGTTGCCGCAGACCGTGCGCAACACCAAAGAACTGCGCGGGCGCATGATCAACCTGCTGCCGGTGGTCGACGCGCTGGATGACGCGCTGTATGCCCTGGAGCGGCGTACCCCCGAGCTGGTGGACAAAATAGCGCCCTTGCTGGCGAAAAGCCGGGACTGGCTCGAAAGCACTCGCGAAGGCGCCCCTGTCGAGGCCTGGAAGGCTCTGCGCCATGAACTGGAACTCTTGCAGCCCAGTGCCGAAGCGCTGGATGAGCGACGCCAGCTGGTGTTCTCCAATGCGCTCTACCGGCTGGGCGAGTGGATTGATTTGTGGCAAGACTGCCGCAGCCTGCAACAGGCGATTGCAACGGGCAGTCAGGATATCTGGCGCGCGGTTTACCGGCATTGGCGCCTGGGCCGGCTGACACCGTTTCTGGATCGGGGCCTGATGCTTTACTCCGCATTTTCCACGGTGACGGCAATTGTTGTCGCCTCGGTGTTGTGGATCTTGCTCGGCTGGACGGACGGCGCCAGCGCGGTGATTCTGGCGGCCGTGGCCTGCAGTTTTTTTGCCGCGATGGACGACCCGGCGCCGCAGATCTACCGGTTCTTTTTCTGGACCTCGCTGTCGGTACTGTTCGCCAGCCTGTACCTGTTTGTGATCCTGCCCAACCTGCACGATTTCCCGATGCTGGTCCTGGCGTTCGCCGTGCCCTTTATCTGTGTCGGTACGCTGACGGTACAACCGCGCTTTTACCTGGGGACCTTGCTGACCATCGTCAACACGGCCTCATTCATCAGCATTCAGGGGGCCTACGACGCAGACTTCATGGTGTTCATCAACGCCAACCTGGCCGGCCCCATCGGCCTGCTCTTTGCTTTCGTCTGGACCCTTATCGCCCGCCCCTTTGGCGCCGAACTGGCGGCTAAACGCCTGACGCGTTTCAGCTGGCGCGATATCGTCACGCTGACCCGGCCCGCAACCCTGGCCGAGCACCGGCACATGGGCGCGCAAATGCTTGATCGGCTGATGCAGCACCTGCCGCGTCTGGCGATGACCGGCCAGGACACAGGCAGCGCCCTGCGTGACTTGCGAGTGGCGCTCAACCTCCTGGATTTGCTGGCCTACTCACCCCGGGTCACCGGCGAGCGGCAACGCCTGCTGGGCCAGGTAGTCAGCGAGGTGGGGGAGTACTTCAGCGCTTGCCTCAAGGCCGGTGAACGCCTGCCAATGCCCAATGGTCTGCAAATGACCCTGGACCGCACCCGCCGTGCGCTTAACGCCCGCGAAATGCAGGACGAGGGCGAGGCCCGGGTGCACTTGCTCCACGCCTTGAGCGGTTTGCGCCTGGCCCTATTACCGGGTGTGGAGTTCATCGTTGATGAGCACGACCTGCCACAGTCCCATGCCCATGGCATTGACGGAGCGCCGCTATGATCGGTGACGTAGATATCAGCGGGGTGTTTCTGCCCACGCTCCTGGTGCTGATGGGCATCACTTACATATTGTTTTTGCTGGTTCACGCGCTCCTGACGCGTATGCACTTTTACCGCCTGGTCTGGCACCGGGCTTTATTCAACGTCGGTCTCTACGCTTTGCTACTCGGCGTTGTGGATTCGTTTAGTCGATATCTAATGACATGAAAAAACCTCTATTGACCTTGGGCCGTGTCGTTCTCACCTTGTTGGTGGTGGCGTTCGCCTGCGTCGTGGTCTGGCGCATGACCATGTATTACATGTTTGCCCCCTGGACGCGCGATGGCCACATTCGCGCCGACGTGGTGCAGATTGCCCCCGATGTGTCGGGCCTGATCAAGCAGGTGGATGTGCGTGACAACCAGCCCGTCACCCGTGATCAGGTGCTGTTCATCATCGATCAGGAGCGTTTCCGTCTGGCCTTGCGCCAGGCCCAGGCAGTGGTTGCCGATCGCAAGGAGACGCTGGCCCAGGCCCAGCGCGAAAGCAAACGCAACCGCGGGCTGGGCAATCTGGTAGCCCGCGAGCTGCTTGAAGAAAGCCAGTCCCGGGAACTGCGTGCGCAGTCAGCCCTGACTGAAGCCGAAGTCGCCGTGGACAGCGCGCAGCTCAATCTGGATCGCACCGTCGTGCGCAGCCCGGTTGATGGCTACGTCAACGACCGCGCTCCCCGGGTCAATGAGTTCGTCACGGCCGGCAAGCCCGTGCTGTCGATTGTCGACAGCAGCTCGTTCCATATCGACGGCTATTTTGAAGAAACCAAACTGGACGGCATCCATGTCGGTCAGAGCGTCGAGATCCGCGTGATCGGCGACAATGCACGCTTGCGTGGCCATGTCGAAAGCATCGTGGCCGGTATTGAAGACCGCGACCGCACCAGCGGCCAGAACCTGCTGCCCAACGTCAACCCGGCATTCAGCTGGGTGCGGCTGGCGCAGCGGATTCCGGTACGCATCGTGTTTGATGATGTGCCAGCCGATTTCCGCATGATCGCCGGGCGTACCGCGACCGTTTCGATCGTCGCGGACAGGGTCAAAGACAAACCGGCGCAGGAGACTGCGCAATGAAAGCGGTCCACCTGGCAGCCCTGGGGCTGGGCTTGCTGTTGTCCGGCTGCCAGATGCTGGGGCCGGATTACCACCTGCCCAAGGACTCGGCCATGCAGCGTCCTGATTTACAGGGCGAGCTGGCGGGTGAGGGCGCGAATGTGGTGTCGGCGCCTGTACCGGCCGACTGGTGGAAACTGTATCAGGACCCGAGACTTGACGAGCTGGTGCGCCAGGCCATGGCTTCCAATACGGATCTGCGCGTGGCGGCGGCCAACCTGTCGCGGGCGCGGGCTCAAGTTGAACAGGCGCAGTCTGCGGGTGGCTGGAGCGGTTCGGCGAAGGCGGGCGCCCAGCGTCTTCAGGAGTCCGGTGAAGCCTTCCTGCTGACGGACAAGGTCCCGGTAGCCAACGTCGGTGACCTTGGCCTCAGCACCTCGTATCAGTTCGACCTGTGGGGCACGTTGCAACGCGGTATCGAAGCGGCGCAGGCCAATGCCGACGCAACCCAGGCGGCAGCCGATACCGCACGTATCACAGTGGTGGCCGACGTGGTGCGCGCCTATACGCAAGTTTGCGCGGCCAATGAAGAACGGCATATCGCCGAAGAGTCGCTGCAGTTGCAATCGCAGAGTACCCAGCTGACGCAGCGTCTGCGCGATGCGGGCCGGGGCGACGAAACCCAGGTAACGCGTTCCGAAACTCAATTCAGATCATTACGCGCCGAACTCCCGCGCTACCAGGCGCTGCGTCAGGCAGGGTTGTTTCGCCTGTCGATGCTCATTGCCAAACCCCTCGACCAACTGCCCGCCGGCGTTGCCGATTGCGCAGAGCTGCCACACATCGCCCAACTGCTGCCCGTGGGCGACGGCGCAGCGCTGCTCAAGCGTCGGCCAGACGTACGTCAGGCCGAACGTCATCTGGCTAGCGCCACGGCCGAGATCGGTGTAGCCACCGGTTCGCTGTATCCGGACATCAGTATCGGTGCGACCGTGGGTACCGTGGGCCTGCTGGAAAACCTCGGCACGGCACCGACCAACCGCTGGGGCTTTGGCCCGTTGCTGAGCTGGACCATCCCGACCAACGGTTCGCGGGCCCGTATTCGTGAAGCCGAGGCGGTGACCCAGGGCGCGCTGGCCAGGTTTGACGGCGTGGTGCTTAACGCCATTCGTGAGACCCAGACCAGTCTCGTGCAATACACTGCCTTGCTCCAGCGTCGGGATGCCCTTGCCCTGGCAGGCGATTCGGCTAAAACGGCTGCCGAGCAAACGCACCAGTTCTTCCTCGCCGGGCGTGAATCGTTTCTTGCAGACCTGCAAGCCACCCGCACTTACACCGACGTGAAAGCGCAACTGGCCACCGCCAACACCCAGGTTGCCATGAGCCAGATCGACTTGTTTCTGGCCCTCGGTGGCGGCTGGGAAAATGCACAGGCGAAAGCCCCGGAGCACGCTAAACCCTGACAGGGTTGCTATGCTTTGAAGGGTCGGTATCGGAACGATGGTTCAGGGCATACGCGGGTCTCAAGTCCTCCCCATCGCGCAAGCAGTGCTTGATGGGGATACTAATAATGAAAAATCCATATGCTCCCGGTTTCTGGTGCGCAGTCGCAGCCCTGGTGCTGCTCTCTGCGACTTACTTCTACGGCATCATGCTGGCGCACCAGATCGACAAGGCGATGGTCTTCCTCGACAGTGCCAGTGCCCTGATCGCCGTGCTGGCCATCGTCGTTGTGGCCTGGGCGTCGGTGCAAACCAGGCAAATCCAGCAGCGGCAAATAGACAAGGGCCAGACGCGGGTCATGATCTGGGACACCAAAGTCGCGCTGCGCCGGGTTGAAACCGTATTCGACCGCTATTTCTGGGGCAGCTACTGGCAGCCGGGCCGCACCTTCCAGGAGTTCATGGGTGAACTCACCGGCACCCCGCTGGAAAAAAGCCTCGAGGCCCTGAAATCCCAATGTCTGAAACTCGACAGGGCCCTGGCGCCTGAGGATCGTGAATGGCTCGACCACGCCCATGCGCTTTCAGATGTAGCCTCAGCCATGGCCCGCGAGCGCTATCAACTGGATTACTCAGGCATATCACTCAACGCTGTCGGCGAAACCTCGGTCGACCACGAGCTGGAAGTGCTGGTGTATACCTGGAGCGCCAGCCTCAAGAGCTTCGATCATCAACTCGACGAAATGGAGCTGCGCTACGCGTGATCTGCGCCATATCGGACGGTGCCGAAAAACAGCGTCCAGCCCGTTGCCAGTGTTAACCTGCTTGCACTTTTCGGCCTATGACGGGCTTGCTGAAGACCGCATATCTTTCAACACAACGGACATTGAACGGGTCAATTAATGAATAAACCATTAGGCGTACTGGTAGGGATTGTTGTTATTGCAGGTGCCCTGAACACCGCAGGCGCGTGGTACACCGGCACCAAGCTTGAGGATGTACTCAAGACCTCGATCCAGGAAGCCAACAAGGAACTGGCGTCCCAGCTGCAAGGCACCACCACCCACGGCACTATCGAACTGGTTTCCCTTGACCGCCACTTGTACAGCAGCACTGCGCACTACCGTGTGAATCTGCAGGACGACGCCGCAGGTCCGGACGCCCAACCGGTAGAACTGCTGTTTGTGGACAATATCGAACATGGTCCGTTGCCATGGTCGCGGATCAAGACGTTCAAGTGGATGCCAGTGATGGCGACCAGCAACTATTCGCTGGAAAAAACCCCGTACACCGAAAAATGGTTCGCCGCCGCCAAGGACCAGTCTCCGCTCAAAGGCCAGGTTACCCTGGGCTACAACCGCTCGGTTGACGGGAGCATGGAGCTGCTGCCGTTTGAAGCCCAAGTTGACGAGAACTCCAGCATCAGCTTCTCCGGGTTGACCATGGATGGCCAGACAGATGCCGAGGGCATAAACCTCAAGGCCAAAGGCTACATGGACCATCTGGTGCTTCAGGCCGCCACGCCCGGTCAACCGCCAGTTCGCGTCGAGCTCAATGGTCTGACCCTGGCCAGCGACCTGACCAAAAGCAGCTATGGCTTCTACCTGGGGCAGAACGTGCTGGAGCTGAGTGAGGGCCAGTTGACCTTTGGCGAGCGCCAGTCGGTGGCCAAGATCAAAAACTTCGAATATGCCGGCTCGGCTTCTGCCAACGGCAGCCTGATGTCAGGGCGTCTGTCGTACAACGTGGGCGACATCACCCTGGACGACAAACCGGTGGGCAGCGCGCAAATGGTCATGACGGCCAGCAGCCTGGACATTCCGGCCATGCAATCGCTGTTGCAGATCTACCAAACCAAATTCGAGCCTCAAGCCGACGGCACAATGCCTATGGCGCAGTTGACCCCGGCAGAGCAAGCGCAGATGCAAGCCGAGGTCGAAAAACTGCTGGCGGCCAAACCACAGCTGGCGCTGGAAAAACTCACCCTTAAAACCACCAATGGCGAAAGTCAGTTCAACCTTGCGGTGAGCCTGGCTCAGCCGACTTCGTTCGAGCAGCCGCCTATCGAAGTCACCAAGCAAACGCTGACCTCCCTGGACGCCAAGCTGCAATTGTCCAAACCCATGATTGCCGACCTGTCCGCCGTTCAGGCACAACTGGCCGGCCAGACCGACCCGCAAACCATCGCGAAAATGGCCAGCGCCAACAGCGAAATGGCGGGTGTCATGGCCGTGCAAACGGGCCTGGCAAAAGTGGATGGCAACAACATCCTGGCATCCCTCAACTATGCCGCTGGGGAAGTGGATTTCAATGGTCAAAAAATGAGCCTCGAAGACTTCATCAACGTGATGATGACCCGCTTTGGCAGTGGCCCCGACCACCTGTAAACCCCGCTGATCTGCAGGAGCAGGCTTGCCCGCGATCTTTTCCATTGGCTGAAAGATCGCGAGCAAGCTCGCTCCTACGCAATGGCCATCGACCTGGCAAACACAAAGCACAGCTTGTTGCCTTCGGGGTCACGGCAATAGGCGCCGTAATAATCGTCGCCATATTGTGGCCGGTTGCCCGGAGCACCCTCATCCGTGCCGCCGAGGCGCAAGGCCGTATCCCAGGCCGCTTGCACCTGCTCGATCGAGTGCGCGGCAAAACTCACCTGCACACCATTGCCCCAGGTCGCGGGCAAACCATTGATCGGCGACTGAATGTAAAACTGCGGCCAGTAAAGTCCGGGGCGCTGCCAGCCCGCACCCGCAGGCCCGCGGTCTTCATCATCATGAACAATGCGCACCAGGCCCAGAGTGGCCAGCACCCCGTCGTAAAAGACTGCCAGCGCCGGTACATCCCGCGCGCCGATCTGGATATGGCTATACATAAGCAATCTCCCGAAGTGAAAAACTCAGCAATCCACAAGTCCGTGCAGCTTCGCGTATTGCAAGAGCATGATGGTCTTGCCGTCCTTGATTTCTCCCGTGTCGATCATTGCCAGTGCGTCGTCCAGAGGCAACTCCAGAACTTCGATCTCCTCGCCCTCGGCTTCAAGGCCTCCACCCTCGCTGACCTTGTCCTGGTCAGAGTATTCCCCGACAAAAAAATGCAGGCGCTCGGTAACCGAACCGGGGCTCATGAACGCTTCAAACACCTTGCGTACATTTTCAATGCGATAACCGGTTTCCTCCTGGGTTTCCTTACGGATACAGGTGTGTGGATCATCCTGATCCAGCAGTCCGGCGCAGGTTTCGATCAGCATGCCGTCATGTTCGTTGACGAAGGCGGGGAAGCGGAACTGGCGGGTCAGCACCACGGTTTTTTTCAGCGGGCTGTACAGCAGGATCGTCGCACCGTTACCGCGGTCATAGGTCTCCCGGGACATCTTTCGCCAGATCCCGTCCCGTCCCTGGAAGTCGAAGGTGGTCTTGCGCAGCACGTACCAGTTGTCCGACAGCACTTCAACTTGCTGGATTCGCACACGATCCTTGGTGGCCAGGGCTTGCTTCATGGTTTCGCTCCTTGTTTTGTGCGATTGAGGCTGCTGGCGTGCAGCTTCAGCAGGACCGGGGAACGATAGGACTGAACCGTCCTGCCGGCAATGTCCGGGGCAGCCACAGCATGAGAGGAGACGGCAGGCAGAAACGACAAAGCCCGCACAGGGCGGGCTTTGTCGGGTTGCATGTGTCCGGAGGATCCATCCGAGTCATACCCCCAACTGGTGATCAGTCGAAGCGAGTGGCTGGCCGCAGGGATTAAAGCTTGAGCTTATCCCCTACGAAAATAGAGACAAGCCCATTCTGCCTATCAAAAATATAAGCAGAATCAGGAAAAATATCCTGATAAAGCCGCTTCCGTAACGGAGTGCCAAGAAAACACCGGTGAGAGAACCTGCCATATTGCACAGAGCAACTACACCGCCGATAGTCCATAAGACGTTGCCAGACGGAACAAAAAACATAAGCGCTGCGCTAAACGTACCCAGATTAACCAGTTTTGCAGAGGCCGATGCGTTTAAAAAATCGAAGCCAAAAAATTTTACAAATATAAAAAGCAGAAGACTACCGCTGCCAGGGCCAAAGACACCATCATAGAAACCAATGAGGCCACCAAACAAAACCCCTGAGATAATCTCCTTTGATCCGCAATGTTTATTAGAAGCCACCAAGCCTAATTTTTTTTCCGTGAAAGTATAAATGGCCATGGCTATCAGGATGAAAAAAACAACAAACTCCATTAGTTTTTTTGGCACGATAGATACTGAGAAGGCACCAAGAAAGGCAAATAGAAATGCGGAAAGCATGGTGGGAAGCATTAACTTCCACATGATTTTTATTCGCTTTACATAGCTGAATATGGAAGATAAATTGCCCGCCAAAACAGCCAGTTTGTTAGTTCCGAAAACAGTAGCTAGACTTTGCTGAGGGAGGGCATGCAAAAGTGCCGGCAGTTGTACAAGCCCGCCACCACCGACTGCAGCATCTATCAAGCCGCCGCAAAAGGCAAAAAAACCTAGCGCGATCAAAGTTTGTTCAAGATCCATATAATGGATCCTTGTGCAACTTAAATTTCCAACAATAAATCATGACATTTCTCTTGGTTTGAGCTCTGCATTTTTCGAGATATACCGATTAGCCTATGGCTCGTTTGAAGAAAGATAATCGGTATATCCCTCTGGCTATAGAAACTGGCTCTATGAGGTCAGGGCTTGGTGCATAGCCGCAAAAGCGTTTCCTACTCTTTCATTGTAATTGAGCATAGTTCCTTTCAGTCGACCCAACTTGAAAGTTATATCGGCCGTTCGAGCATATGCTTGTGCTGCAGCTAAAGCATGCAAGCCATGCTTGTTTTCCACTTCACCAGAATGTCCCATGACCTATCCTTTAGCGTTACGCAAACTCTGAGTGTTCGTTTTCAGAGAAGGATTGAGGGTGAGTAACGTGTCCTCTATGTATTGGGCAATGAAGTTGTACTCTGGACCATTCCAAATCTCTGAAGCGATAGAAACCATCATCGCCTCCATGATTGAGTATTTATGCTCGGCTGAACTCAAAGCTGCCTTATGTTTTGCTAC
Source organism: Pseudomonas paraversuta (assembly GCF_904067025.1). Lineage (NCBI taxonomy): Bacteria > Pseudomonadati > Pseudomonadota > Gammaproteobacteria > Pseudomonadales > Pseudomonadaceae > Pseudomonas > Pseudomonas paraversuta. The sequence goes on along the minus strand of NZ_CAJFDA010000001.1, from coordinate 4,860,606 downwards.
GCCGGTGTTGTACAGAAACTCTGAAAATTCGTTTCATTCGCGTATTTTATATTTGTCTTCAACCCAGGCCGTGGCACCAAACGCTGCGGTCATGTAACCGTACATACCGTCATCTACAAATTAAACGAGTTGAATGCTTGCAACAAGTGACTTATAGTTATTCCATCATTCACTTTAAGTGAGCAATGACATGGAGTTGTCTCAGTTAGCGATGTTCAAAGCAGTGGCCGATCAAGGAAGCATTATCCGCGCCTCTGAACTGTTGCACTGTGTTCCGTCAAACATCACAAACAGAATCAAGCATTTAGAAAGAGAACTCGGGGTCTCGTTATTTATAAGGAAAGGCCGGGGGCTTGTAATCAGCCCTTCCGGGCGGTTGTTTCTTGGCTACGTTAACAAGATCCTGTCTTTGAGTGAGGAATCAAAAAGAGCCCTCGATCCCGCCGCAGCGCCGTCGGGAAACTTGAAAATTGGCGCTATAGAGTCATCCGCCACAGGCAGGTTGCCCAAGCTTTTATCAAAGTTCCATCAGCTCTATCCTTCTGTACAAATGCAGTTTAGTACGGGGGATTGGTCGCAATTATCAAACGATGTGGTCAGCCATGAACTGGATGGAGCAATCATCGCTGTCAGGCCTGAGCACCCGGATCTTGAAATCATTGAGATTTACAAGGAGGAGTTGGTCTTGATCGCCTCTCCGGCTGCGGGGCGGATAAATGAGCCGCAGGACTTGAGTGGCACTGATATATTCATGTGGCCTGAAGGATGCCCTTACAGGAAGGCGTTGGTAAGTTGGCTGGAGAGGCATGAAGTATCAATCCCCATAACAAGCATAGCCAGTTATGGCACAATCCTGGGGTGCGTAAGTTCCGGAGCAGGCGTGTCGTTAGTTCCGAAAGGTTTGTTTGAGCAGTTCGGGCGGTTCGGAAGTATAAGTGAATATATGTTTGAAGATTTATTGCCTGTGAAAAATTATTTCATATCGAACAAAAACGTTGAATTTCATCGTGCAAAAGATAAGTTTTCCGAGTTGCTGAAAGAAGAATTTAAACACCTGTGATAAGTAGCCTTGTTCATAGCCGTATCCGGGCAAGGTGCGGCTGATCAAGCTATATCTGATTTCCAGTTATTTTGCCTCCACTCACTGATTCAGGAGGCGGCATAAGACTGGTATGGGGGCTATTTCGAGTGGCATGGGCGGCGGGGTGTTTGCCGGTCGGCGCGCTTTTGCTGGTTGTGGTGGTTTTTTCTGGCTCCCACCTATCATCAATTGGGGCTGTTAACCAATGATCTGGCTATCCACGCGTTCAGCCAAGCGCTGAGACCGACGGAGGTGATCAGCACGCAGGCGTGGCTTCATGCAGTGTTCGACACCCAATGGGCTGATGGAGCCATTACTCACCTATCCGGAGCAGGCCTATGACCGACATAGCCGCTGGGGATACATGGCAAGTAGATATCAGTTCAACTGAAGCAGGCCAACGACACGATGCGCTCGGCAAATCGAGCGCTGACATTGTGACGATGTTGCCGCTCTATTCGTTCTCGGTTTTTCGCACGCGCACATTCGAGAGTTGAATCAGAAAGGTGGCTTTCGATCATTCGTGCCCAGGCTTGAGCGTCGTCGGATTTGGTTTCGAAGGTTTTGCGTTGGGCTGGATAGCCCTTGCGACGGATCTGCGCTTACCACTGATACTCGCCGCGATTCCTGATGGTTGCCATTTCGACCATTCCCGCCACGTTCAAGTGTGGAAATTTTTTGGCAAAAACGACTTTCAGGACCAGGACAGGTTTCTGTCAGTAGCGCTATCCCCTGTAATACAAGGGAAAGAAGATGGTGCACCAGGCGGGATTCGAACCCACGACCACTGCCTTCGGAGGGCAGTACTCTATCCAGCTGAGCTACTGGTGCAATGCGGGCGCCATAATACTCATCTGTGTGGCGTCCGTCCATGCTGCTGATTCGTCAGGTGTTTCCGGACGCGTTTTGGGCTATTAATGGATGCCGGGGGAAAAATGGGTAATAGACAGCCGCTTGTTCTTTTTTTCGAACAGCCTATTGTCCTTTACCCCCATTGATCCTAGGATTCGTTTGAGATTTCAAACGCTCTTGTCTGAGTGCTGAACCGCACGGCTAAAATTTAGTGCGTTATTTAGATACTTTGGCAGTGAATGACTTCCTGACGGCAGCCTTCCATGGCGCCTTTCTACTATCAATAATTCGCTCCGCGCCTGCGCGGTGCTGTTAAGGAAAGCCAACATGCAGCTCAAAGACGCACAGTTGTTCCGCCAACAAGCCTACATCGATGGTGCTTGGGTGGATGCGGACGGTGGTCAGACGATCAAGGTCAACAACCCGGCTACCGGTGAAATCATCGGTACCGTGCCAAAAATGGGCGCAGCCGAAACCCGTCGCGCGATTGAAGCTGCCGACAAGGCCTTGCCGGCCTGGCGCGCACTGACCGCCAAAGAGCGTGCAACCAAATTGCGTCGCTGGTTTGAACTGTTGATTGAAAATCAGGATGACCTCGGTCGCCTGATGACTCTGGAGCAAGGCAAGCCACTGGCCGAAGCCAAGGGCGAAATTGTCTACGCTGCCTCGTTCATCGAGTGGTTCGCTGAAGAAGCCAAGCGCATTTATGGCGACGTGATCCCGGGTCACCAGCCGGACAAGCGCCTGATCGTGATCAAGCAGCCTATCGGTGTGACGGCTGCAATCACGCCCTGGAACTTCCCGGCCGCGATGATCACCCGTAAAGCAGGCCCGGCTTTGGCCGCTGGCTGCACCATGGTCATCAAGCCTGCTTCGCAAACCCCGTTCTCGGCCCTGGCCCTGGTTGAGCTGGCGCATCGTGCCGGCATCCCCAAAGGTGTGCTGAGCGTAGTTACCGGCAGCGCTGGCGACATCGGCGGCGAGCTGACCAGCAACCCGATCGTGCGCAAGTTGTCCTTCACCGGTTCGACCGAAATCGGTCGTCAACTGATGGCTGAATGCGCCAAGGACATCAAAAAAGTTTCGCTGGAACTGGGCGGCAACGCGCCGTTTATCGTGTTCGACGACGCGGATCTGGATAAGGCCGTCGAAGGCGCGATCATTTCCAAGTACCGCAACAACGGCCAGACCTGCGTCTGTGCCAACCGTCTGTACATTCAGGACTCGGTGTACGACGCGTTTGCCGAAAAACTGAAAGTGGCGGTGGCCAAGCTGAAGATCGGTAACGGTCTGGACGAAGGCACCACCACAGGCCCCCTGATCGACGACAAGGCCGTAGCCAAGGTCAAAGAGCACATTGCCGATGCCCTGAGCAAAGGCGCCACTCTGTTGAGCGGTGGTAACAGCCTGGAAGGCAGCTTCTTCGAGCCGACCATTCTGATCAACGTGCCGAAAAACGCAGCCGTGGCCAAGGAAGAAACCTTCGGTCCGCTGGCGCCACTGTTCCGCTTCAAAGACGAAGCCGAAGTGATCGCGATGGCCAACGACACCGAATTCGGTCTGGCGTCGTACTTCTATGCCCGTGACCTGAGCCGTGTGTTCCGTGTGGCTGAAGCCCTGGAATACGGCATGGTTGGCGTCAACACGGGGCTGATTTCCAACGAAGTCGCACCGTTCGGCGGCATCAAGGCCTCGGGCCTGGGCCGTGAAGGTTCCAAGTACGGCATCGAAGACTATCTGGAAATCAAATATCTCTGCCTGGGCATCTAACCCGGCGGGTGGTTCAGCAGGAGGGGCACGAGAGCGCTGCCCCCTCTGTGTTTCAAATCGTTAATTTCTGTGGCCGGGAGCCCCATGCCAGTCGATCATCGCATGCTGGCATTGCTGTCTCCCTGGCGCGTCAGCCTTGAACCACGCCGTTTGATTCGCGGCGAATGAGGACACTATGAGCAACAAGACCAACGCATCCCTGATGAAACGCCGTGAAGCCGCTGTCCCGCGCGGTGTTGGCCAGATTCACCCGATCTTCGCCGAGTCGGCAAAGAACGCCACGGTTACTGACGTAGAAGGCCGTGAGTTCATCGACTTCGCCGGCGGTATCGCAGTACTCAACACCGGTCACCTGCACCCGAAAATCATTGCCGCCGTGCAAGAGCAACTGACCAAGCTGACCCACACCTGCTTCCAGGTATTGGCTTACGAGCCGTACGTTGAGCTGTGCGAAAAAATCAACGCCAAGGTGCCGGGCAATTTCGACAAGAAAACCCTGCTGGTCACCACCGGTTCCGAAGCGGTCGAGAACGCCGTGAAAATTGCCCGTGCTGCCACTGGCCGTGCCGGTGTGATCGCCTTTACCGGTGCTTACCACGGCCGCACCATGATGACCCTGGGCCTGACCGGTAAAGTCGTGCCTTACTCGGCCGGCATGGGCCTGATGCCAGGCGGTATCTTCCGTGCCCTTTACCCGTGTGAACTGCACGGCATCAGCGTTGACGATTCCATCGCCAGCATCGAACGCATCTTCAAAAATGACGCTGAGCCTAAAGACATCGCTGCAATCATCATCGAGCCGGTACAGGGCGAAGGTGGTTTCTACGTGGCTCCGAAAGCGTTCATGGCCCGCCTGCGCGAACTGTGCGACAAGCACGGCATCCTGCTGATCGCGGACGAAGTGCAAACCGGTGCTGGCCGCACCGGCACTTTCTTCGCCATGGAACAAATGGGCGTTACTGCCGACCTGACCACATTCGCCAAATCCATCGCTGGCGGCTTCCCGCTGGCCGGTGTATGCGGCAAGACCGAGTACATGGACGCCATCGCTCCAGGCGGCCTGGGCGGCACCTACGCCGGTAGCCCGATTGCTTGCGCGGCTGCGCTGGCAGTGCTCGAAGTGTTTGAAGAAGAGCACCTGCTGGACCGTTGCAAGGCAGTTGGCGAGCGTCTGGTCACCGGCCTGAAGGCCATTCAGGCGAAGCACCCGGTCATCGGTGATGTCCGTGCGCTGGGCGCAATGATCGCCGTCGAGTTGTTCGAAGGCGGTGATTCGCATAAGCCAAACGCAGCCGCCGTGGCTCAAATCGTTGCCAAGGCACGTGACAAGGGTCTGATCCTGCTGTCGTGCGGCCCTTACGGCAACGTGCTGCGGGTGCTGGTGCCGCTGACCTCGCCGGACGAGCAGCTGGACAAAGGCCTGGCCATCATCGAAGAGTGCTTCGCTGAACTGGCTTGAGTCCTGACTCGCAAGTTGTGACTCGATAGACAAAAAAAACCGCTTCGGCGGTTTTTTTTGCTTTGAGCGATTCATTCGGGTGTATCCACCGGCTGCCTTTGACTAAGGTGCAGGCCTTACGCCGGGAGCTAAATGCATGACAGTTGTAGATTCAATGGCAGTACCGAGCGTACTGATTGCCGAGTCTGATCCGTGGACCCGGGATTTGCTCAAACACGTAGTACTGAGTGTGCGCTGTGATGTGCAGCTGGATGTGTGTGAAGAAGGTCGGCAGGCGTTCACCCTGTTGAGCCAGAAAACCTATGACCTGGTGATCGCCGACGCAGACTTGCCCGCAATGGGCGGTCTGGAGTTGCTGCGCACGGTACGCCAGCGCCGGAGCAGTCCAGTGCGGGCGTTTATTTTGCTCAGCGATCGCAGCGACATTGCCAGTGTGCGCGAGGTCTTGCCATTGGCCCCCACGGCCTACCTGACGAAACCGCTGGATATCAGTGGGCTGACCCGGCGCTTGCAAGGTCTGTTGCTGAGTGCCGGGCAAGAAGTCTTGTGTGGGGTGCCGGGGTTGGCGCCCGGCATGACCCTGATACGCTTTTTGGCGCAGCACCGTGCAACATCCGATGGTGCGCCGCTAATGATTGATGCAGAGGCGGCAGTCAGACACAGTATCGGCCCCGTCGGACCGGATCTCGCGTTGCTTGAGCAACAAGTGCGGACCGATCCGCAAATCAGTGCCGTCTTGATTGCCGCGGCCAACAGTGCGGCCCGGCACCCTGTGAGCCCGGCGCAGACGCTGTCACAAGCGCTGCAGAGCCTGGGTCCGGGTCGAAGCATGAATCTGGTGCTGGGGCTGACCCTCAAGCAGCGTGGGCAACTGAGTGATCCTTGTCTTTCGGACTACGCCGAACAGCAGTGGGCCGTGTCGCGGCGTGCGGCCGGATATGCTTACGCGCTGGCGCGGATGCTCAATCTTGATCATCAACGCTGCTATTGCGCGGGGCTGCTGCACCGCCTGGGTGACCTGGCGGTGTTGCGCTGCTTGCAGGAGTGGCAGCTGGCCGGTGGTGCGCTCGACACCAGGGTCATTGACGAGTCACTGGCCGAATTCGGAGCAGCCTATGGCTCGGCCTTGCGCACACGCTGGCGCTTGCCGCTGGAACTGCGAGAGTTGATTGCGGCGATTTATCACTTGGGCGGAGGGGTCTATTCCCGTGAGGCGCTGGTAATGAACCTTGTGGGCCAGATGGTGAAACTGACGACTGAAGAGGAGATCAGTGAACTGGCCAACTGCAAAACGGCACGTTTACTGAGAGTCGGCACGCCAGAGTTGTTGCGGCTGATCCAGGCGCCAGAGGGCTGCGTCTGAGTAATCGAACCCTGTGTGGGAGCTGCAACCCAGCTCCCACACAGGGACATGCGGGAGCTGTATAGCCTTTACACCGCTGCAGGGCGCAGCGAGTAGGTTTTCAGCTGATGGGCAAACTCGCGCAGCGACTGAATTCCGCTGGCTTCTGCCTCATGTACCCATTCCTTGATCGCCGCCAGCATGTCGTGACCATTGGTGCTGGTTTTGAGCCAGATCTGTTGCAGGGCCAGGCGCTTCTCGTAGATCACTTTAAGCGAGTGGCTATGCTCGAGCATGGTTTCGATACGCTGGTGATGGCGTTCTTCCAGCAGGCTGGTTTCGCGCGACAGCAGGCGCTTGGCGCGGCGGAACTGGTGGCGAACCGAATGATCAACCTTGGCCAGTTCTTGTTGCACCAGCGGCGCGATCACCAGCTTGCGGTACTGGGCCATGATCTGGAAACGGTTGTTGAGGATCGCCATCGCGGTGTCCATGTCCAGACTGCCCTTGCCTTCAACCCGGTGGGCGATCGGAGCAACACGCTGAACCTTGGCCAGACGCAAAAAGCTGAAGACTTTGATCCAGGCCCAGCCCAGGTCAAATTCCCACTTCTTGACCGACATCTTGGCCGAGTTGGGGTAGGTATGGTGGTTGTTGTGCAGTTCTTCGCCGCCAATGATGATGCCCCATGGCACCAGATTGGTCGCGGCATCGCGGCATTCAAAGTTGCGATAGCCCACTGCATGGCCCAGGCCGTTGACCACGCCCGCTGCCCATACCGGGATCCACATCATCTGGATGGCCCAGATTGTCAGGCCGATGGCACCGAACAGCAGCAGGTCGATGACCAGCATCAAACTGACACCCAGCATTTTGTAGCGCGAGTAAAGATTGCGCTCAATCCAGTCTTCAGGGCAGTTTTTGCCGTAAATACGCAACGTCTCGGGGTTCTGCGCCTCTTCGCGATATAGCTCTGCACCTTTTCGCAAAACGGTCGATAACCCTTTGATGACCGGGCTATGGGGGTCATCAGCGGTTTCGCACTTGGCATGGTGTTTACGGTGGATGGCTGTCCACTCGCGGGTATTTTGTGCCGTGGTCAGCCACAGCCAGAAACGGAAGAAGTGTTTCAGGCCACCGTTAAGCTCCAGGGAGCGGTGCGCTGAATAGCGGTGTAGATAAACCGTGACGCCGATAATGGTCACGTGGGTCATCAACAGGGTGACTGCAACCAGCTGCCAGGCTGACAAGTCGAGAAAACCGTTGTACCACATAGGCTGTTTGGCCCTCGGGAAGATAAAAAAAACTGCAACACGCATTATCCCCATGCAGCCAGATAAAACCAGTCGCCCTTTCAGATAAGAGTGCCTTGATGTTTCTTACTTTATAATCCCCCTTTTTTTGTAGGTACTTTGACTTTCTTATGTCGGTTTCTTATCGCGATGCCTTGCGCGCGGCCTTGTCATACGGGCTGTTATCGGTTTTATGGCTGCAAATAACTGATCATTTATTGAACAGTTATTTCGATGATTCAGCGCAGTTGGCCCACTGGCAGCTCATAAATGGTTACGTTTGGGCATTTATAAGCACCTTCCTGATTTTTATCGCCCTTGGCCGCCTGTCCGGTTTTCTGGGGCAGGGCGTCAGCTTGAAGCGTCAACGGCAGGATCAAGAGCGTCTGCGCCAAGCCGCAGTGGTGTTTGACTGTACCCGCGAAGGAGTGCTGGTAAGCGACCGCAATGGCGTGATTGTGCATGTGAATCGCGCACTGGTTGAAATCACCGGCTACCCGGCACAAGAAGTTCTGGGCCAGCGGCCCAGCATGTTCAAGTCGGGGCGCCATGGCCCCGAGTTCTATCAGGCGGTGTTCAAGTCATTGCAGGAAAACGGTGACTGGCAAGGCGAGATCTGGAACCGGCGCAAAAGTGGCGAGATCTACCCGCAGTGGCAAATCGTGCGTGCGCTCACCGATTCCAAGGGGCAAGTCACTCATTACGTCGCGGTCTTTACCGATATCTCGGCGATTAAAAAATCCCAGACCGAACTGGCGCGGCTGGCGCACCACGACCCACTGACAGAGCTGCCCAATCGACTGTTGTTCACCGATCGTACCGAACAGGCGCTGGCCTCGGCACAACGTCACGCATCGGGCTGTGCGTTGCTGATGATCGATCTCGATCATTTCAAAATCATCAATGACAGCCTCGGCCATAACGTTGGCGACCTGTTGCTCAAGGCTGTTGCCGAGCGTTTGCAGAGCGTGTTTGGTAAAGGTTTCACCGTGGCCAGACTGGGCGGTGACGAGTTTGCCGTGCTGGTCGAAAGTTGTCCCCAGGTGACTCAGGCTGCCGCACTGGCACAGCAGGTGCTGGAGCTGATGAAGGGCGCGTTCGAGATCGATAAACATCAGTTGTTTGTCAGTGCCAGTGTTGGCATCAGTGTGTTTCCCAATGATGCAGTGAACGCTGAACAACTGCTGCGCAACGCCGACTCGGCCCTGTTCAAGGCCAAAAAATCGGGCCGCGAAGGCTACGCCCTGTACACCGAAGAGTTGACCGTCCATGCGCAGTACCGGATCGAGGTGGCCAGCGATCTGCGCCGGGCCCTGGAGCAGCAAGAGCTGCGTGTGTACTACCAGCCGGTTCACGACCTGCAGAACAGTCGACTGATCGGCGTCGAAGCACTGGTGCGCTGGCAACATCCACTGCGCGGGCTGGTGGCGCCGGGGGAATTTATTCCCATTGCCGAACGTACCGGGCTGATTGCCGAAATCGACGCCTGGGTATTGGAACAGGCCTGTTGGCAGATGTGTCAGTGGCAATCTGCCGGGGTAGAGTTGTCGTTTGTCGCGGTCAATATTTCCAGCCGGTTGTTTGCCCGTCCCGAGCTGTACAACCTGGTCTCCACGGTGCTGGCCGATACCGGTCTGGACCCGGCGTTATTGGAGCTGGAAGTCACTGAAAGTGCCGTGATGGAGGACTCCCAGGGGGCCCTTGAGCAGATGCACCGTTTGCGCAAGCTGGGTTTGAGACTGGCCATCGATGATTTTGGAACGGGTTTTTCATCACTGCTGCGGCTCAAGCAATTGCCTGTGCAGAAACTCAAGATCGATCAGGGGTTTGTCGCGGGGCTGCCGGATGACAATGACGATGTGGCCATTGTCCGGGCGGTCATCGCGTTGTCGCAAAGCATGGGCCTGCAAGTACATGCCGAGGGTATCGAGCAAGCCGCGCAGGCGAAGTTCCTGCTCGACTTGAAATGTGATCTGGGCCAGGGCTACTGGTTTGGGCGCCCGATGCCTGCCAGTGAACTGGACTGGCAGCGAGCCCCCGCCATTGGGCCCTGAGCCGCGACTCAGTTTTTCTCGGGTGGCAGGGTCGGCAGTGCACGCAGGGCTGCTTCGTACCACTCGGTGTTGAAGGCGCGATCTTCTTCGAGGATCGCGTCAATCTCTACGGCCAGCACGTGGGCCATCATCTGCAGGATTTCTTCGCGTTCGTAGCCCACCAGCGTCAACTTGTTGAACGTGGCTTTGGCTGCAGGCGGGTTGTCGCTTTCGATCTGGTTTTCAATCGCCTGGATCAGTGTGGATTCGGCGAACTCTTCTTCGTCGTTATCGATATCAACTGGCTCGCTCATGGGCAGGCTCCTCAAGTAAAGGCGGGCAGTCTAACTGTATTCACGTGGCTGATGCTGCTAGCCAGTGTAGCGGCGAAGTTCTATAACAACGGCTGCCAACCCCGATACGGCCTGGAGGCTTTGTAATGATCAAGCTTTATGGATTCGCAGTCAGCAACTACTACAACATGGTCAAGCTGGCGTTGCTGGAGAAGGGCGTCCCATTCGAAGAAGTCCCGTTTTTTGCCGGACAGACCCCGCAGGCACTTGCGATCAGTCCGCGTGGCAAGGTCCCGGTGCTGGGCGTCGATCAGGGCTTCATCAACGAAACCAGTGTAATTCTTGAATACCTGGAACAGACCCAGCAGGGGGAAAAACTGCTGCCGTCCGATCCGTTTGAGCGTGCCCAGGTATTGGCGCTGACCAAGGAAATCGAGTTGTACATCGAATTGCCGGCGCGCGCCTGTTATGGAGAAGCCTTCTTTGGCATGCAAGTGCCCGAGGCGATCAGGGACAAAGCCCGGGTCGAGTTGCTGGAGGGCATCGCTGCTCTCGGTCGACACGGCAAGTTCGCGCCTTATGTGGCAGGTGACACGCTGAGTCTGGCGGACATTTACTTTGTGTTCAGCGTCGATCTGGCCTGTGCTGTTGGCCATAAGGTGTTCGGCCTGGACCTGCTGGCAGAGCATCCGGCAGCCCGGGCACTGCTGGAGCGTCTGCAGCGCAACCCCCACGTGCAGCGAATTGTGGCCGACAAGGAAGCGGCCATGCCGCAATTTCTGGCCTGGATCAGCAGCAAGAAATAACCCTGCCGGGATTTGCAGGGCAATAAAAAACGGGCGCTCAAATGGCGCCCGTTTTTTTATAACCCGCAAAACCTTGTAGCCGCTGCCTGCAGCAGCGGTTATAGCTTTAGCGAGTGGCCAGCAGTGCCTTGCCACGAACAACCGCAGCCTTGACCTGTGCAGGTGCAGTGCCGCCGATGTGGTCGCGGGCATTGACCGAGCCTTCCAGGGTCAGTACGGCAAAGACGTCGTCTTCGATCTGATCGCTGAACTGGCGCAGTTCTTCGAGGCTCATTTCAGCCAGATCCTTGCCGGTCTCCACGCCGTACTTCACGGCGTGGCCGACGATTTCGTGGCAGTCGCGGAACGGCAGGCCACGGCGAACCAGATAGTCGGCCAGGTCAGTGGCGGTCGAGAAGCCGCGCAATGCCGCTTCACGCATGATCGCGTGCTTGGGCTTGATCGCAGGGATCATGTCTGCAAACGCACGCAACGAGTCGCGCAAGGTGTCAGCCGCGTCGAACAGCGGTTCCTTGTCTTCCTGGTTGTCCTTGTTGTAGGCCAGTGGCTGGCCTTTCATCAGGGTCAGCAGGCCCATCAGAGCGCCGAAGACACGGCCGCTTTTGCCACGAACCAGTTCCGGCACGTCCGGGTTTTTCTTTTGCGGCATGATCGAACTGCCGGTGCAGAAGCGGTCTGGCAGATCAATGAACTGGAACTGGGCGCTGGTCCATAGCACCAGCTCTTCGGAGAAGCGTGACAGGTGCATCATTGCAATGCTGGCCGCAGCGCAGAACTCGATGGCGAAATCGCGATCGGACACGTTGTCCAGCGAGTTACCGCCCACGGAATCAAAGCCGAGCAACTGAGCAGTGAATTCGCGGTCGATCGGGTAGGTGGTACCGGCCAGTGCCGCGCTGCCCAGCGGCATGCGGTTGGTGCGTTTGCGGCAGTCGACCAGACGTTCGTAGTCGCGGCTGAGCATCTCGAACCATGCCAGCATGTGGTGACCGAATGTCACCGGCTGGGCGGTTTGCAGGTGAGTGAAGCCGGGCATGATGGTCTCGGCTTCGCGCTCGGCCTGCTCCAGCAGACCTTTTTGCAGACGTGTGATTTCAGACAGGATCAGGTCAATCTCGTCGCGCAGCCACAAGCGGATGTCGGTGGCGACCTGGTCGTTGCGGCTACGTCCGGTGTGCAGTTTCTTGCCGGTTACGCCGATGCGGTCGGTCAGACGCGCTTCGATGTTCATGTGCACGTCTTCCAGATCGATGCGCCAGTCAAAGGTGCCGGCTTCGATTTCGCTCTGGATGGTTTTCAGGCCTTCGATGATGCTGTCACGCTCGGCATCAGTCAGCACGCCGACCTTGGCCAGCATAGTGGCGTGGGCCACGGAGCCCATGATGTCGTGACGATAAAGGCGCTGGTCGAAAGTGACGGAGGCAGTGAAGCGCGCAACGAAGGCGTCGACGGGTTCACTGAAGCGGCCGCCCCAGGACTGATTGGTCTTGTCGGTGCTCATGGATTCGCTCGTAATCGGCTGAGGGGAGTTACACAGAAAGTTACTGCAGATCATAACAGGGTTGCCAATCGTGGCGTTGACCCAGGTCGGCAGGTTTCAGGGGAAGTAAGGTATAAACAAATACCGGAACGAAATGTATTGATTGAGTACTTTCGTCTTGGCAACCGTCTACAGTTGCTCGTATGGATGAGTCATTGCATGTCTTTGTAGAATGCCAGACGCATCCGGTATTAAATCGAGCAACAGATGCAGGTGATTTTTTGCTGCGAGGTTTGCGGCACTTTTTGGCCTTTTCGCTAGTCTTAGCGTGGATCGCCGTGACAGCCGTCACATCACCTGTCTACGCTATCCTTGTGCGAGACTCACGCAGGAATACAGCGCTATATGAATGTCCTGATCGTTGATGACGAACCTCTGGCCCGCGAGCACTTGAGCGATGTGCTCCGTACGCTCGGGGGTTACACGTTGCTGGAGCCTGGCGCCTCTCATGGCGAAGAGGCATTGAGCCTGATCGAAAACCTCAAGCCGGATGTCGTGTTACTTGATATCCGCCTGCCGGGGCTCGATGGGCTGCAGGTTGCAGCCAAATTATGTGAGCGCGAATTACCGCCCTCGGTTGTCTTTTCCGTGGCCCCTGACGAATTTTCCCTGCAGGCCCTGCAAGAGAGCGGTGTCAGCTACGTGCTCAAGCCGGCAACCGCCGAAGCCCTGGGTGCTGCATTGAAAGAGGCGCACCGGCCCAACCGCGTTCAACTGGCGGCCCTCACCCGTCCTGCCGCGCAAACCGGCAGTGGCCCACGCAGTCACATCAGTGCCAGAACCCGTAAAGGGATTGAGCTGATTCCTATCGACCAGGTGATTTACTTTATTGCTGACCATAAATACGTGACCTTGCGCCACGAAGGCGGCGAAGTCCTGCTCGACGAACCACTCAAAGCCCTTGAGGACGAGTTTGGTCAGCGCTTCGTACGGATCCACCGTAATGCGTTGGTCGCCCGTGACCGGATCGAGCGTCTGCAGCGAACGCCGCTGGGGCACTTCCAGCTGTTTCTCAGGGGCTTGAATGGCGATGCGCTGATTGTCAGCCGCCGGCATGTAGCGGGTGTTCGCAAAATGATGCAGCAACTCTAACCCGCGCCAACAGGCGCGGGGCCGGGTTTTGGGCCAGGGAGGCCGGGTACTTCTGATACAAGTCAAAGCTGTTTTGGCTGAGCTGTTATTATCAGCCGTATCTTTTCAGTACGGATTGATCCATGTCCTCTCGCGAAATCCGCATCGCTACCCGTAAAAGCGCCCTGGCTCTGTGGCAGGCCGAATACGTCAAAGCCCGTTTGGAGAAGGCTCACCCGGCTCTTGTGGTGACGCTGGTGCCCATGGTCAGCCGTGGCGACAAGCTGCTGGACTCGCCACTGTCGAAAATCGGCGGCAAGGGTCTGTTCGTCAAGGAGCTTGAAACGGCTTTGCTCGAAAACGAAGCCGACATCGCAGTGCACTCGATGAAAGACGTGCCCATGGACTTCCCTGAAGGTCTGGGCCTGTTTTGCATTTGTGAGCGCGAAGACCCGCGCGATGCCTTTGTCTCCAATACCTTCGCCAGCCTCGACGATTTGCCCCAGGGCAGTGTTGTCGGCACCTCGAGCCTGCGCCGCCAGGCCCAGCTTTTAACCCGTCGCCCCGACCTCGAAATCCGCTTCCTGCGCGGTAACGTCAATACCCGTCTGGCCAAGCTGGATGCGGGTGAATATGACGCCATCATCCTTGCTGCTGCGGGCCTGATTCGTTTGGGCTTTGAAGATCGCATCACTTCGCCAATCAGCATTGAGCACAGTCTGCCGGCAGGTGGGCAGGGCGCGGTCGGTATTGAGTGCCGCAGCAGCGACCATGAAATTCACGCCTTGCTGGCGCCGCTGCACCATGCCGACACGGCTGTGCGGGTCACTGCCGAGCGCTCGCTGAACAAGCATTTGAACGGTGGCTGTCAGGTCCCGATTGCGTGCTATGCGGTACTCGAAGGTGAGCAAGTCTGGCTCCGGGGTCTGGTGGGCGACCCTGGCGGAGGACTGCTCCTGAGCGCCGAGGCGCGTGGCCCGCAAAGTGCCGCTACGGAGCTTGGGGTACAGGTGGCTGAAGATCTGCTGGCTCAAGGAGCGGGTGCCATTCTGCAGGCGGTCTACGGTGAGGCAGGGCACGAGTGACAGGCTGGCGCTTGTTACTGACCCGGCCCGCTGACGAGTCGGCGGTTTTGGCGAGCGAGCTGGCCGCCGCCGGGGTTTTCAGCAGCAGCTTGCCCTTGCTGGCAATCCATCCGCTGGCGCTGACTGATGAGCAGTTGGAGCTGATTGCCAATATTGACCGCTATTGCGCGGTGATTGTGGTCAGCAAGCCGGCGGCCCGCCTTGGCGTTGCGCTGGTCAAGCAGTACTGGCGGCAAGCGCCCGCTCAAAAGTGGTTCAGCGTCGGTGCCGCCACGGCGCAGATTCTCACCGACCACGGCCTTGATGTTAGCTACCCTCAAAGCGGTGACGACAGCGAAGCCCTGTTGGCGCTGCCGGTGTTTATCCAGGCAGTCGGGTGTGCTGATCCCAGGGTTCTTATCCTGCGTGGCGAGGGCGGCAGAGAGCTGCTGGCTGACCGCCTTCGAGGTCTGGGTGCCCGGGTCGACTACCTTGAACTTTACCGTCGAGAGTTGCCGTCATACCCGGCGCAGGTACTGCCCGAGCGGGTCAAAGTGGAACGCCTGAACGGTCTGGTGGTCAGCAGTGGGCAGGGCTTTGAACATTTACACCGCTTGTCGGGCCTTGCCTGGCCCGGGTTGGCACGTTTACCGTTGTTTGTTCCAAGCCCTCGGGTTGCCGAGATAGCGCGCAGCGCAGGGGCGAAAAACGTTGTGGATTGTCGTGGCGCAAGTGCCACGGCTTTGCTGGCGGCGCTACGGGAGCATCCCGTACCCGCTTTCTAATGCAAAGGATGGATACGTGAGCGATAGCGATACAGTCGTGCCAAAAGAACACGTGCAGCCGGCGCCGGAAGCGTTGGCTCAAAAGCCTGTTACGACGCCGGAGCGTCGGGGCAATGGCCTGGCCGTGGTTGCACTGCTGCTGGGTGCCGCCGGTATGGCTGTCGGCGGTTGGGGGGTGTGGCAGGTGCGTCACCTGCAAACCAACACCGAACAACAACTGGGCGAAGTCCAGGCCCTGGCGGCACAAACACTGTCGATCAAGCAAACCGAGCAAGTCCTGCTGACGCGCCTTAACCAGCTGCCATCCGCCAGCGAGCTGGATAACCAGCGCCAGTTGGTCGTGCAGTTGCAAGGCGATCAACAGCGCCTCAATCAGCGCCTGGAGACGGTACTGGGCGCCAGCCGCAAGGATTGGCGTCTGGCCGAGGCCGAGCACTTGCTGCGCCTGGCCAGCCTGCGCTTGTCGGCATTGCAGGACATCAGCAGCGCACAGGCACTGGTGCAGGGCGCCGATGACATTCTTCGCGAGCAGAATGACCCCGGCTCTTTCGCCGCACGTGAACAGCTGGCCAAAAGCTTGACCGCATTGCGCAGCGTTGAGCAGCCGGACCGTACCGGGCTGTTCCTGAAGCTGGGCGCCTTGCGCGATCAGGTGGCAGACCTCAATGCATTGGCTCCGCAATACAAGGATGCTGGCGACTCGCTGCTGGGCCTTACGGCCGATGGCGATGGTGCGAGCCGCTGGGCGCAATGGTGGGATGAAATCTCGCACTACATCCGCATTGATTTCAACGCCGATAAAAATGTGCGGCCGCTGCTGGCAGGTCAGAGCCTGACGCAGGTGCGCCTGGCCCTGAGTCTGGCGCTGGAACAGGCCCAGTGGGCCGCCCTGAACGGCCAGGAAGCGGTCTACGCCCAGGCTTTGGCGCAAGCGCAAGAAGTGCTCAAGGGCAACTTCAATCCGGACAATACGCAAAGCAAAAAAATCCTTGAACAGGTGATTGAGCTGAGCAAGCAACCGGTCACGGTGAAAACCCCGGATCTTGCTGGCACCTTGAGTGCGGTACAGGCCTATCTTGAGCGTCGCAACGTGAATGCTGATGAGCCGGGCAAGGCGGCTGCCAACCCGGCGCAGGAGACCAGCCCATGAGACGCTTTTATGTGATTGTGTTTTTGTTGATTGCAGCTGCGGCCTGCATCGGCCTGGCAATCGCCGAAGACTCGGGCTACGTATTAATCGCCTACAAAAGCTTCCGTTACGAATCCAGCCTATGGGCCACTTTGGCGCTGCTGGTGGTGCTGTGGTTGCTGGTCTGGGGCATCAAGCTGCTGGTCGAGCTGGTCACGGCGTCGACCGGTCTGGTCAATCCGTGGTCGCGGCGCAACCGCAGCCGGCGCACGCAGATTGCCATCGAGAATGGGCAAATTGACCTCGCTGAAGGGCGCTGGGCCAGTGCCCAGAAACACCTGGCACGCGCCGCCGAAGCCGAGCGCCAGCCTTTGCTGTACTACCTGGGGGCGGCACGGGCAGCCAGCGAGCTGGGGCACTACGAAGAGAGCGACAACTTGCTTGAGCGTGCTCTGGAGCGTCAACCCCAGGCCGAACTGGCGATAGCGCTGAGTCATGCCCAGTTGCAGATGGATCGCGCTGACACCCAAGGTGCGTTGACCACCTTGCAGGCCATGCATGAGCGCCATCCGCACAATGCTCAGGTATTGCGTCAGTTGCAGCGCCTGTATCAACAGCGTGGTGACTGGACGGCACTGATCCGGTTACTGCCCGAGTTACGCAAAGACAAAGTGCTGCCGGCCAGTGAGCTGGCGGAACTGGAGCGTCGTGCCTGGGGCAAGAATCTCAGCTTCGCGGCTCAGCGCGAAACCGAAGGCGAAGCAGGGCTGCAATCGCTTCAGCGCGCCTGGCAACAACTCACCTCAGCCCAGCGCCAGGAGCCCGCTCTGGTGCTGGCATACGCTGAGCAATTGCGCCGTCTGGGTGCGCAAGCCGAGGCCGAGGAAGTCCTGCGTGGAGCGCTCAAGCGCAACTACGACAGCCATCTGGTGCGCCTCTATGGCCTGCTGCGGGGCAGCGATCCAGTGAAGCAGTTGCAGACTGCAGAAGGCTGGCTCAAGACGCATCCCGGCGACGCCAGTTTACTGCTCACCCTGGGTCGTTTGTGTCTGCAAAACAGTCTGTGGGGCAAGGCGCGGGACTATCTTGAAAGCAGCCTGAAAATCGAGCGCAACCCTGAAGCCTGTGCCGAGCTGGCGCGACTGTTGGCGCAATTGGGCGACACGACACGCAGCAACCAGTTGTTTCAGGAAGGTTTGAATCTGCTGGATGAGCGTTTGCTGGCGCTGCCTTTGCCGGCTACGGCCACCAGCCTGTAAATGGCGCAGTCCGGCTTGCGCATGGGCGCAAGCCGGACGTTGCAGGTCAGATAGCGCGACACTGGCTGACATGTCTTACGAAGCCCATTCGTAAGGATTACCTGATCTATTGGCAATTGCGTACGTTCTTTCGGACAGTTCCTAGCGGGCGACCTTGAAAGGGCTGATGGCTTTCATCTACCGTAATCGACTGTCTATTTTGTTACGGAAAAGCCATGTCCCTGGCATGCTCACGGTTCATTTTTCTTTTAGTGTTTCTGGCCGCGGCTTTGACCATGGGCGCTTCATTGTTCCTGGAATACGGGGTGGGGCTCGAGCCCTGCCTGTTATGTCAGGCGCAACGCGGCTTTTTGCTGGGGATATGCCTGGTCAACCTGATGGGCTATGTGCATGGCCCGCGTCGTGCGGGCATGTGGGGCTATTCCATTGCGTCCATGCTGCTGGCCCTGGGTGGCGCTGCGAGCGCACTGAGGCAGGTGCTGATGCAACGTCTGGCGCCCGAACAGCTGATGTTTTGCCAACCCGATCTGGCCAGTATCTGGCGCGACCTGTCCCTGAATGAGATTTTCTCGATGATCTATCGGGGAAACGATGTATGCGCACACATTAGCTGGACCGTGCTTGATCTGAGCATTCCCGAGCTAAGCCTGCTGGCCTTTGTCGGCTTGAGTATCGCTGGCGGCTTTCAGGTCGTCAGCTCGATTTACTATCGCAAACCCCGTGCGCCTGCGACCCGGAGTAGCAGTAAGTATTAAACGCTTGTATGAACATTCTCTCGTGGGTACCTTGAAGCAGTTGCCGTGCGGGCATAATCTGGCCCGCACGCATTATTGGAATTATGCCGCCCAATACCGGTGCGCTTTGCACATTTGGGTTCAGACAGGCCTGGCTACAGTCAGGCGGCGTGGGCCCACAAGGGAAGAGAGACCGTCATGCTAGAAAGATGTCAGAGTGCTCAGGAACGTTTTAATGGCGTCCACAAGCTAATTGATAACTGGTTGCATGAGCGCCGCGAACTTGTGAAGGCTTACGATGCCGTCGATGTAGAGCAAAGGTCTTCCAATCCCAAGCGTAAAACCCAAAAGGAGTTTTGCCAGGTATTGGTCGATTACGTTTCGGCAGGCCATTTCGAAATTTATGAGCAGCTGAACGACGAAGCCAAAGCGTTCGAAGACGATAAAGGCCTTGAAGTCGCCAGTACCATTTACCCAAGACTTGAAGCCATTACACAAGCCGCGCTGGATTTTAACGACCAATGCGATGGCAAGGACCACCGTCCGGACTGCGAAAAGCTGGCGGCGAAATTCCAGGTGCTTGGAGAGCTGCTACATGAGCGGTTTGAACTCGAAGACTGTCTGATTGAAGTGCTGCACAACGCGCACAAGCAAAAAGAAGAAGTTCAAGCCATCGAGGCTTAGGTGGGGTGGGGTTGAAAATGGTGCGCATGGCGCGCCATTTTTCGTTATGGGCCGCTCACTTTCTGATATCGAGCAACTCGACTTCAAATACCAGGGGCGTGTAGGGCGCGATCAGATCTCCCGCACCCTCTGTGCCGTAAGCCTGGCTCGAAGGTATTGCCAGCCGCCACTTGGCGCCGACTGGCATCTGCACCAGCGCACTGCGCCAGCCCGCGATAACGCTGTCCAGGCGAAACCACTGAGGCTGAGTGCTCTGGTCGAATATTGTGCCGTCCGGTAGCCGCCCCACATAGTTCACCAACACCGAATCCTGTACGCCGGGTCTGGCTCCTGTGCCGTGCTTGAGCTCGGTGAGGATGATGCCGTCAGCCAGCTCCCGTGCCTGTGGCTGCTGTTTTTCCTTCAACAAAAAGTCACGCTCGGCGCCGAGTGCCATTTCACTCTGCGGGCGGGCTGACGCGGTTTCGGCCTGGGCCTGATGCAGGGTGAGGATCTGCTCGATGCGCTCATCACTCAAGGCCAGCGGTTTGCCCTGGTAAGCCGTACGCAGACCTTCGATCAACGCCTGCAGTTGCAGTTCGGGGACTTCCTGACGCAGACGCTCACCCAGGCTTGCGCCCATGCTGTAAGCGAGGTCATGGGCAGCATCGGAGCCTGGCGTTGTGGCCGCATGGGTCAAAGGGGCAAGGCACAACAACGTCAAGAATAGGTAACGCGGCATGGGCACTCTCCGGCCTGAAGTGCGGGGGATTATGCCAGCGCTGACGCGCGCACTCCGGATTTTATTCGGGGTTTAAAAACGTTTGGCCACCCGACAGAATTACTCGGGGCACAGCTTAAAGATTGATCTGGCACAAGTTTCTCAGTGCCATGCAACCCACAGCTATCGTTAGTGTCAACATGCCCTAGCGGCGCTTACTACAGAGGTCTAGTATGAGCCGCACTCACTTCAGCCAGGAGGTAAACCATGTCGGCCAACAAGAAGCCTGTTAATACGCCGTTGCACCTGCTCCAACAGCTCTCAGGCAGTCTGCTTGAGCATTTGGAAAACGCTTGTTCTCAAGCGTTGGCTGATGCTGAGAAACTGCTCGCCAAGCTTGAAAAACAGCGCGGCAAAGCTCAGGAAAAACTGCACAAGGCGCGTGAAAAACTGCAGGACGCTGCTAACGCAGGCAAGTCCAAGGCGCAGTCCAAAGCCAAGGCTGGGGTTAAAGAGCTCGAGCATCTGCTCGATACACTCAAGGATCGTCAGACCGAAACCCGTACCTACATTTTGCAGCTCAAACGCGATGCCCAGGAAAGCCTGAAACTGGCCCAGGGCATTGGCCGGGTCAAAGAGGCAGTAAGCAAAGCCCTGTCGACTCGCGATGCCAAGCCTGCAGCGTCGAGCAAAAAATCGGCAGCAAAAGCCTCCGCTAAATCCTCCGCGAAGGCCCCGGTCAAAGCAGCCGCCAAACCTGCCGCCAAAGCGCCTGCACAAAAGCCGGCAGCGAAACCTGCGGCCAGGCCGGTAGCAGCCAAAGCCCCTGCCGCCAAGCCAGCAGCCGCCAAAACAGCTGCTGCAAAACCTGCGGCCAAGCCGGCAGCGACCAAAGCGGTTGCGGCCAAAGCACCGGCCAAAGCACCGGCTAAAGCCCCTGCCAAAGTCGCGGCCAAACCTGCGGTCAAAACCGCTGCCGCCAAGCCTGCGGCCAAACCAGCAGCCAAGCCTGCCGTAGCGGCCAAGCCCGCCGCCAAGCCTGCCGTAGCGGCCAAGCCCGCCGCCAAACCTGCTGCCGCCAAGCCTGCCGTAGCCGCCAAAGCGCCGGCCAAGCCTGTGGTTAAACCAGCCGCCAAGGCACCAGCCAAACCGGCTGTTAAAAAGCCTGTGGCCGCCAAGCCGGCCGCCACTGCTGCCAAACCGGCTACAACCCCCGCTGCGGCACCAGTGGCCACTGCGCCGGCGCCAACTCCGGCACCTGCAGCAACCCCGGCTACAACCCCCTCCAGCGCTTCCTAAGCGCGGTTGATTGCGGCGCGCAGCCTGTGCAGCGCGTCGCAATCAGGATGGCTGGCACTGCTCGCCATCTTGTTCAACCAGTCGCAATTGTCCCCGGACCGGGTTGACGACCAGCCTTGTGTCGCCGCCTCCAGGCGTTGCAATAACGTACGCTCAGCCTCCAGCTCCAAAGCCTTGACTTGCATGCGTAGCGCGCTCAGCGAATCATCCTGTGCGGCCGCATCGCGCCACCGGATCCGCAGCTGGCGTAACGGTTGCACCACTTCGCGTTGCCATGGCCCGGCGCAGACTTTTAAATGTTCAAGGCGCGCTTCGCTGCAAGCCACCCCGCGCTCTTGCAACCAGGCCGCACAGAGCAACAGGCACACATCCAGGCCCTGCGCTTGCAGGCTCAGACACGCTTGCTCTACCCCGGGCCGGGCATAGAGGTTCAAACAGTAATTCCACAGGTCAGTCTGCATAGTGCAATTCGCGCCAGTTGAGAGGGAAGCTGGTAGACTCCGCCGCCATTATGATCCGACTTCAGAACCTGACTTTACAGCGTGGCCCGCAACGTCTGCTAGAAGACGCCGAGCTGACCCTGCACGCCGGCCACAAAGCCGGTCTGGTCGGCGCCAACGGCGCCGGTAAATCCACTTTGTTCGCCTTGTTGCTGGGTGAGTTGACGCCTGATTCCGGGGATTGTCTGCTGCCGGCCGACTGGCGGATTGCCCACATGCGGCAAGAAATCGACACCCTCGACCGCATCGCGATCGATTACGTGCTCGATGGCGACTTGCGCCTGCGCCAGGTGCAGGCCGATCTGGCCAAGGCCGAAGCCGACGAGGATGGCGCCGCACAGGCGCGCCTGCATGCCGAGCTGGACAGCGCGGACGGCTACACCGCCGATGCCCGCGCCCGCAAAATGCTCGCCGGGCTGGGCTTCACCAACGAACAGATGGATCGGCCGGTAGCCGATTTCTCCGGTGGCTGGCGGATGCGCCTGAACCTGGCGCAGGCCTTGATGTGCCCGTCCGACTTGTTGCTGCTCGATGAGCCGACCAACCACTTGGACCTCGACGCCATCCTGTGGCTCGAAGACTTCCTCAAGAATTATCCGGGCACCTTGCTGCTGATCTCCCACGATCGGGACTTCCTCGATGCCGTGGTCGACAACATCGCCCACGTTGACCAGCGCAAAATCACCCTTTACCGCGGTGGTTACAGCGCCTTCGAACGCGCCCGTGCCGAGCGTCTGGCCCAGCAGCAACAGGCCTACGAGAAGCAGCAGGCGCAACGTGCGCACATGGAAAGCTACATTGCCCGCTTCAAGGCCCAGGCCACCAAGGCACGTCAGGCCCAGAGCCGGATCAAAGCCCTGGAACGCATGGAAGAGCTGAGCGCGGCCCATGTCGACTCGCCGTTCGATTTCGTGTTCCGCGAGGCGGTCAAACTGTCCAGCCCGCTGCTGGATTTGTCCGATGCCCGTTTGGGCTATGGCGACAAAACCATCCTGGAGAAGGTCAAGCTGCAGTTGGTCCCGGGCGCCCGTATCGGTTTGCTCGGCCCCAACGGCGCCGGTAAATCGACCTTGATCAAAAACCTCGCAGGCGAGCTGGAGCCGTTGTCGGGCCGTCTGGCCCGAGGCGAGAACCTGGTTGTCGGCTATTTTGCCCAGCATCAGCTCGACTCGCTGGACTCAAAAGCCAGCCCGTTGTTGCACATGCAGCGTCTGGCGCCGGCCGAGCGCGAGCAAACCCTGCGCGACTTCCTGGGCGGTTTTGACTTCCGTGGTGCACGCATCGACGAGCCGGTACTGAATTTTTCGGGTGGCGAGAAAGCCCGTCTGGCCCTCGCGCTGATCGCCTGGGGCCGTCCGAACCTGCTGCTGCTCGACGAACCCACCAACCACCTTGATCTCGAAATGCGTCTGGCGCTGACCATGGCTCTGCAAGAGTTCAGCGGTGCGGTACTGGTGGTGTCCCACGATCGGCATTTGCTCAAAAGCACCACGGATGAGTTCCTGCTGGTGGCAGACGGCAAGGTGCAGGAATTCGACGGCGACCTCGAAGACTACGCCCGCTGGCTGGCTGATTATCGCTTGCGCAACGCGCCGGCCAGCAACACGCCGGTCAATCCTGACAAGACCGATAAAAAGGCTCAGCGTCAGGCTGCTGCAGCGCTGCGTCAGCAGTTGGCACCGCACAAGCGCGAAGCTGACAAGCTTGAAAGCGAACTGGGCAAGGTCAATGAAAAGCTGGCCAAAATTGAAGCCAGTCTGGGCGACAGCGGCGTCTACGAAGCCGCGCGCAAAGACGAATTGCGCGAGTTGCTGGCCGATCAGGCCAAGCTCAAACAGCTGGAAGGTCAGCTCGAAGAGCGCTGGATGGAAGCCCTGGAGCTGCTGGAAACCCTGCAGGCCGAGCTGGAAGCACTGTCCTGATGGAAGCCCTGCATTTGCCAGTTCCCGCCGAGCTGATAGCACCGCTGTGGCTTGCCCTGCAGATCTTGCTGATCCTGCTGGCGGGGTACTTCTCGCAGCGCATCGTGGCCCGGTTCCTGACCCGACTGAGCGAGCGTTATCCGTTTCCGCCGCAGCTGCTGATGCCGCTGCGGGGCGGCTTGCGCTGGTTCATCATGGGCAGTGCCTTGATCTTCGTTCTCGAGCGCCTCGGCGTTTCGGCCACGGTGCTGTGGACGGCCCTCTCGGGTTTTGTCGCGGTTGCGGCGATTGCCTTCTTCGCCATGTGGAGCGTGCTGTCCAACCTGCTGTGTGCGGTGTTGATCTTCACCGTGGGCCCGTTTCGGATTGGCGACGTGGTGGAACTGCTCGACACCCTGGACAAGCCAGGGGTCAAAGGCCGGGTCGTGGCCATCAACCTGCTCTACACCACCCTGATCGAGCCTGCAGAATCCGGCAGTGGCAGCAGCATGGTGCAAGTGCCCAACAGCCTGTTCTTCCAGCGCTCTGTACGGCGCTGGCGCGAAGGCGATCTTTGACCCTGCCCGATGTGGGAGCTGGCTTGCCAGCGATAGCACCCTGCAGCAGCCCGGTCAGATCGTGTCGTGAGCATCGCCGGCAAGCCGGCTCCCACAGGTAGCGGCCAACTACAAAAATCAGTGGTCAATTTTCAGCCAGCGCATTAGCTTAAGGACTTGTTACAGCATTTGTCCGAGGTGTGGGATGTCGTTGGAAACGTGGTTGGCCTTTTTCGCTGCTTGCTGGGTCATCAGTCTGTCGCCCGGTGCGGGTGCTATTGCTTCGATGTCGTGTGGCCTGCAATACGGTTTCTGGCGTGGTTACTGGAACGCCCTGGGCCTGCAACTGGGTCTGGCACTGCAGATTGCGATTATTGCCGCCGGTGTTGGCGCAGTGCTCGCCGCCTCGTCCACCGCTTTCTATGCGATCAAATGGTTTGGCGTGGCTTACCTGGTTTACCTCGCGGTCAAACAATGGCGTGCATTGCCGGCGGACCTCAGCGATAACGCTGCCGTGCGCTCCATTGGCAAGCCGCTGGCGCTGATCTTCAGAGGATTTCTGGTGAATGTCAGCAACCCCAAGGCGCTGGTATTCATGCTTGCGGTCCTGCCGCAGTTCGTCGACCCGAGTGCACCGCTGGTGAGCCAGTACCTGACCCTGGGTGTGACCATGATTTGTGTCGACCTTATTGTCATGGCCGGCTACACCGGTCTGGCTTCGAAAGTCCTGCGCTTGCTGCGCACGCCTACGCAACAGCGGCGCATGAACCGCACTTTTGCCGGTTTGTTCGTCGGTGCGGCAGGCTTTCTGGCGACGCTGCACCGCGCCACCAGCTAAAGATCTTGAGTCACGGTCATTGGAAGTGAACAATGTGTTACTTCTCATTTCCATCCGGATTTATTAATGACCGCCCGCTCGCGTTTTTTAGCCTGGCTGATAGTGCCAGTGTTCGCGTTGTGCAGCCTTGCTGTGTCTGCCAACTCCCCGGAAGGCGCCTCACAAGCGCTGCATCTGATCGACTACATCGGTGCGGACTACCCGCCTACAGTTGAAGATGGCAAGGTCATCGATGACACCGAGTACCGCGAACAGCTGGAGTTTTTGACGGTTCTCAAGGGTCTGGTCGCAGACTTGCCGCAACGCCCTGAGCGTGCGGAACTGGTGCAGGGCGTCAGTGCCTTGCAGTCAGCCATTGAGCAGCGTACCGATGGTGCGAGCGTGGCCCGCGAGGCGCGCCAGTTGGGTGCCAGACTGGCACTGGCCTACGAGGTCAGCCAGGCCCCTGTCATCACCCCGGATCCGACCCGCGGTGCACCATTGTTTGCCCAGCATTGTTCGGTGTGCCATGGCCCGACCGGGGCTGGCGATGGCCCGGCAGGCGTCGGCATGACGCCACCACCGGCCAACCTGCGGGATGCACAACGCCTTGATCGTCTGAGCCTCTATGGGATTTTCAACACCCTGGGCCTGGGCATTGAAGGCACGGATATGCCGTCGTTTGCCGATCAGCTGGATGAGCGTCAGCGTTGGGACCTGGCGACCTATATCGCGGGGTTGAGTGTCAATCCGGCGGCTGCCAAAGCGGACAAGACGTACAACCTGGCAGACCTTGCCCGTCTCACACCCAACGAGGTGCTGGTTGCTGAGGGGCCTGAAGCGACCGCCACTTTCCGTGCTCAGCGCGCCGTGCCACCACAGGTCAAGCGCGGCCCGGCGCAGTTGCTCGATTACACCGCGCAAACCCTCGATAAAAGCCTGGCGGCCTATCGTGCCGGTGATCGCGAACAAGCCTACGACTTGTCGGTAGCGGCTTACCTGGAAGGTTTTGAGCTGGTCGAAAGTTCGCTGGATAACGTCGACAGCAACGTGCGTAAAAGTACCGAAAAAGCCCTGATGGCTTATCGGCAATCGTTGCAGGACGGCTTGCCCACCGAACAGGTGGAGCAGCGTCTGGACGCGGCCAAAGCTTTGCTTAAGCAGTCCGCCGGGCTATTGGGCAGCGATGGTCTGAGCTGGTCCCTGAGCTTTATCTCGGGCTTGCTGATTCTCCTGCGCGAAGGCCTGGAAGCGATTCTGGTGCTGGCGGCGATCCTCGCCTTCCTGCGTAACACCGGCCAGCAATCGGCGGTGCGCAGCGTCAATGCGGGCTGGGCCCTGGCTCTGGTTGCAGGCCTTGCGACCTGGGGGTTGGCGGCCTATGTGATTGATGTCAGTGGCGCCCAGCGCGAACTGCTGGAAGGCTGCACGGCCTTGTTTGCCAGCATCATGGTGCTGTGGCTGGGGGTGTGGATGCACGACCGCCGCCATGCGGCAGCGTGGCAGGACTACATCAAGAGCAGCCTGGTCGGTGGTGGTGGGCGTTTCGGCTTTGCGATCCTGGCGTTCTTCTCGGTTTACCGGGAGTTGTTCGAAGTGATCCTGTTCTACGAGACCCTGTGGCTCCAAGCCGGTCCGGCAGGCCACAACGCGGTATTGGCGGGCGGTGCCACGGCGCTGGTGCTGTTGATGGGGTTGGCGTGGATTATCCTGCGCGGCTCGGCCAAATTGCCGCTGGCCCTGTTCTTCGGCATCAATGCCGCATTGCTGTGCGCACTGTCGGTGGTGTTCGCCGGTCACGGCGTCAAAGCACTGCAAGAAGCCGGGATCTTTGGCACGCGGCCAGTGGCATTCTTCGAGTTTGACTGGCTGGGCATTCATGCCGATGCTTACTCGCTGGGCGCGCAGGCGCTGGCAATCGTGGCGATTATTGTGCTCTACGGCCGCAGCAAGCCGGGTGGCAAGCGCCCCGTGCACACCGCGTAATTGCCCCCATATCTTGTAGGCGCGAGCTTTCAACAGCTCGCGCCTGCAAGTCATTTGATAAAGGAGTTCCCCCATGCGTGTCTGGATTGACGCAGATGCTTGCCCCAAGGCCGCGAAGGATCAAGTGATCAAATTCGCGCTCAAACGTCAGTTTGAGGTGGTGTTGGTGGCGGGGCAAAGCCAGGTCAAGCCGACGTACGCGCTGGTCAAACTGATTGTGGTGCCCAGCGGCCCGGATGCGGCGGATGATTATCTGGTGGAGCACGTGGTGCCCGGTGAGTTGGTGATTTGCAGCGATGTGCCCTTGGCCGACCGGCTGGTGAAGAAGGGCGTGGCCGCGCTGGACCCGCGGGGCAAGGAGTTTGACCCGCAAAACATGGGCGAGCGGCTGGCGGTGCGTAATCTGTTTACTGATCTGCGCGAGCAAGGCCAGATGGGCGGTGGGCAGGGCGCCTATGGCGAACGCGAAAAACAGGCGTTCGCCAATTCACTGGACCGGATCCTGACCCGGCTGGCGCGGGGCTGATCAGGCCTCGTGGGTCAGCTCCAGTACCCGGTCGACCATTTTGTTGATGCCTGAAGCTGCTTCGCTGATCGATTGGGCGAGCATATAGGCCGGGGTGCTGACCAGTTTTCGGGCTTTGTCCTCAACAATGTCAGTCACTTCGCACTCTTTGTGGGTTGCACCCATTTTGCCCACGGCTGCTGCTGTTTCAGGGTCTTTGCCGATGGTGCAGGTCACGCCAGGGCCGTAGATCTTGGCGGCTATGGCCGGAGAGATACACATCAACCCCACTGGCTTGCAGGCCTGGGCAAAGGCTTCGGCCAGGGCCAGCACGTCAGGTTGCACGGTGCATTCGGCGCCCCTGGCGGCAAAGTCAGAAAGATTTTTTGCCGCGCCAAACCCGCCCGGAACGATCAGCGCATCAAAGTCATCGACATTGGCTTCACGAATATCCTTGATTTCACCGCGCGCGATCCGCGCCGATTCCACCAGCACGTTGCGCGACTCGGGCATCTCGTTGCCGGTCAGGTGGTTGATCACATGATGCTGGGCGATGTCGGGTGCGAAACACTGCACTTTGGCGCCGCGCTGGTCCAGGCGCAGCAGGGTGATGACGCTTTCGTGGATCTCGGCACCGTCGTAGACGCCGCAGCCAGAGAGAATCACGGCAACTTTTT
This sequence comes from Pseudomonas paraversuta, assembly GCF_904067025.1. Lineage (NCBI taxonomy): Bacteria > Pseudomonadati > Pseudomonadota > Gammaproteobacteria > Pseudomonadales > Pseudomonadaceae > Pseudomonas > Pseudomonas paraversuta. The sequence goes on along the minus strand of NZ_CAJFDA010000001.1, from coordinate 4,832,470 downwards.
TGTGGGTCATGTTGGGTCTCCTTGTTCGTGGCGTTAATGTCGCCTGATTTGGCGTTTGACGCCATAGGGGGTTGTCCCGGGAACGCCTACGCTTGGTTGATCTTGGGGTGAGGTGTGCAATGAAGCTGATTCTGTATGCAGTGCCGTTCTTCTTTGTGCTGATCGCGGTGGAGTTGCTGGTCGACCGCTGGCGTGCAATGCCTACCTATCGCCTTGCAGACACGATCAACAGCCTGAGCACCGGGGTGCTGTCGACCACCACCGGGTTGCTGACCAAGGGTGTAGGACTGGTTACTTACGGCGTCGCCCTGAAATATCTGGCAATTACCGAACTGCCTGAAGACAGCCTGTGGGTCTGGCTGTTTGCCTTTGTATTCTACGACTTCTGTTACTACTGGCATCACCGTCTGGGGCATGAGCGCAACGTGCTGTGGGCCGCGCACTCGGTGCATCACCAGAGTGAGGACTACAACCTGTCCACGGCCCTGCGCCAAACCAGCACCGGCTTTATATTTGGCTGGATTTTCTACCTGCCAATGGCCGTTTTGGGGGTGCCGTTGTTGGTGTTCGTTACGGTGGCGACCCTCAATCTGCTCTATCAATTCTGGGTCCACACGCGGCATATCCCCAAGTTGGGCTGGTTCGAGTGGTTCTTTGTATCGCCGTCCAATCACCGGGCTCACCATGCGCAAAATGCTCTCTACATGGATCGCAATTTCGGCGGGGTGTTCATTTTTTGGGATCGCCTGTTTGGCACCTTTCAGGAAGAGGACGACGCCGAGCCAGTGATTTTCGGGGTCACGACACCGCTCAAGAGCTGGAATCCGCTGTGGGCCAACTGGCAGTTCTATGGCCAGTTGCTGGCGGATGCGCGGCGCACCCAACGCTGGCGGGACAAGTTGCGTATCTGGTTTATGCCCACCGGTTGGCGGCCTGCGGATGTCGCCGCGAGGTACCCGCTGCACAAGTCGGACCTGAGCCAGTTCGAGAAATTCGAAGTGGCATTGCCGCCTCGCCAGCAGCTGTATATCGCGCTGCAATTTGTGGTCTATGTGGCGCTCGGCAGTTATCTGCTGAATCTGGGCGAGACTTTGCCGCCGACGGCGTTGATTTTGGGGTGGGGATATATGGGGCTGGGTTTGTTTGTGCTGGGGGCCGGGCTGGAGAACCGGCCCTGGGCACTGAAGCTTGAATGGCTGCGCCTGGCGCTGAACCTGCCACTGCTGTGGCTCGCCCCGTGGGCGGGACTATGGCCGGCCAGCGCACTGGGCTGGGCCGGCCTGTTCAGCTACAGCCTGTTAAGCGTGGCCGGTCTCTATATGTGCAGAAACCGGGTTACTCAGCTGGCGGGTTGTTAGCTTCTTCAGCGGCCCGGATTTTTTCTTCGAGAGCAGCCTTTTTGGTCAGACGGGCATTTTTGAAGCGCCGACGCGCCCACAAGCCCAGGCCCAGTACCAGCAAGGCGCCCAGCACCCATAGCTCATACTTCTTGACGCTGCCCAGCAGGCCCTCAAGCACGGCACCGAAGTGGTAGGCGGCGGTTGCCAGGGCAATGGCCCAAATGGCTGCGCCAATACCGTTGAGCAGCAAGTAGCGGCCCGGCGGGTAGCCCGACAGACCAATGGCTACAGGCATGACGGTACGCAGGCCGTAGACGAAGCGGAAACTCAAGACCCAGATATCCGGGTGCTTGCGAATGTGCTCCAGTGCCTTGTCGCCCATGAGTTGCCAGCGCGGTTTTCGCGCCAGTAATTTGCGGCCGTGCTTGCGCCCCAGGAAGTACCACAGCTGGTCGCCGGCATAACTGCCGAGGAATGCCACGATCATCACCAGCTTGAGGTCCATGTATCCGCGGAACGCCAGGAAGCCTGCGAGAACCAGAATGGTCTCACCTTCAAAGAACGTCCCAAGGAACAGGGCGAAGTAGCCAAACTCTTGAAGAAATTGTTGGAGCATTGTCTGGATGCTGGCGAAATGAACGCGCAGCCTACGCCTTAAGGGACATTCAGGAAAGTATCGAAATGTGTCTTGGCGTTAACAATTCCTACAAATGGTGTGTATTTGACTTACATCATTGGTGTTGTCATCTAGTGTTCATGGCGGGTGGATATAACCATCGCGCGTAGCTGTTTTGAGGCTCAACCTGTGGCGGCTGGCAGGCCCACGATTCTGCAACGCCGGGCAGTCACGGTCGCTGGCAGGCCGGCTCACTGAAGATCGCGGCCATAGCTCAGAACAATTTCGACAAATCACCCTCTAACTCGGCTCCAGCCCGCATAAAGCGACTTCGAGCGGTTTAAACCCACTGGCGTTGGTGGCATTCTGGCAGCTCGATTGCACGCGCCGCTTAACTGTTACGAGAGTCAAACCCGCTCTTACAGGAACACTCAATGAATACCGAAGGACAGACAGAACTCGTTGCTACAGAGGCCGAGCCGGTTGTTGAACCGGTCGCTCAGACCCCGCCCGTGCCGCAAGGTCACGTCGCTGTCGTGCCTGAGGCGCCTGCGGCGCACCCGACGATTGCCATTCCGGGTCTGGATGACAGCAGTCTGTATATCCACCGCGAGCTGTCGCAGTTGCAGTTCAACATTCGCGTGCTGGAACAGGCGCTGGATGAGTCCTATCCGTTGTTGGAGCGATTGAAGTTCCTGCTGATCTTCTCCAGCAACCTGGATGAGTTTTTCGAGATTCGTGTCGCGGGCTTGAAGAAGCAAATTACCTTCGCCCGTGAGCAGGCGGGTGCTGACGGCCTGCAGCCGCATCAGGCGCTGGCGCGGATCAGTGAGCTGGTACATGGCCATGTCGACCGCCAGTACGCGATCCTCAACGATATCCTGTTGCCCGAGCTTGAAAAGCATCAGGTGCGCTTCATTCGCCGCCGCCACTGGAACACCAAGATCAAAGCCTGGGTGCGCAAGTTTTTCCGCGACGAGATTGCGCCCATCATCACCCCGATCGGCCTTGATCCGACGCATCCGTTCCCGTTGCTGGTCAACAAGAGCCTGAACTTTATCGTCGAGCTGGAAGGCATCGACGCCTTCGGCCGTGATTCGGGTCTGGCAATTATCCCGGCCCCGCGCCTGTTGCCGCGGGTGATCAAGTTGCCTGAAGACGTCGGCGGTACAGGGGACAACTACGTGTTCCTGTCCTCGATGATTCATGCCCATGCCGATGACCTGTTCCAGGGCATGAAGGTCAAGGGCTGCTACCAGTTCCGCCTGACCCGCAACGCTGACCTGTCGGTGGACACTGAAGATGTAGAAGACCTGGCCCGCGCCCTGCGTGGCGAGTTGTTCTCGCGTCGCTATGGCGATGCGGTGCGTCTGGAAGTGGCCGACACTTGCCCCAAACATCTGTCCGATTACCTGCTCAAGCAGTTCAACCTGCATGAGACCGAGCTGTATACGGTCAATGGCCCGGTAAACCTCACGCGCCTGTTCAGCATCACCGGTCTGGACAGCCATCCCGAGCTGCAATACACGCCATTCACTCCGGCGATTCCGAAGCTGTTGCAGAACAGCGAGAACATTTTCAGCGTCGTCAGCAAGCAGGATATTTTGCTGCTGCACCCGTTTGAGTCGTTCACCCCTGTGGTTGATTTGTTGCGTCAGGCCGCCAAAGACCCGCATGTACTGGCTGTGCGCCAGACCCTGTATCGCAGCGGTGCCAACTCTGAAATCGTTGATGCGCTGGTGGATGCTGCGCGTAACGGCAAAGAAGTGACTGCCGTTGTGGAACTGCGTGCGCGATTTGACGAAGAGTCCAACCTGCAGCTGGCCAGCCGCCTGCAAGCTGCCGGCGCCGTGGTGATCTATGGCGTGGTCGGTTTCAAGACCCACGCCAAAATGATGCTGATTCTGCGCCGTGAGGCGGGGGAGATCGTGCGTTATGCGCACCTGGGTACCGGTAACTACCACGCGGGCAACGCCAAGCTCTACACCGACTACAGCTTGCTGACATCGGATGACGCGCTCTGCGAAGACGTCGGCAAGCTGTTCAGTCAGTTGATCGGCATGGGCAAGACCCTGCGCATGAAAAAGCTCTTGCATGCACCCTTCACCCTGAAGAAGGGCATGCTCGACATGATTGCCCGTGAGACCCAGTTCGCGTCGGAGGGCAAACCTGCGCATATCATCGCCAAGTTCAACTCCCTGACCGACCCGAAAATCATCCGGGCGCTGTACAAGGCCAGCCAGGCCGGGGTGCGGATCGATTTGGTAGTGCGCGGGATGTGTTGCCTGCGGCCGGGTATTCCGGGGGTCTCGCACAACATTCATGTGCGCTCGATCATTGGTCGCTTCCTGGAGCACACGCGGGTGTTCTACTTCCTCAATGGCGGCGAAGAGCAGATGTTCCTGTCGAGCGCTGACTGGATGGAGCGCAACCTGGATAAGCGGGTCGAAACCTGCTTCCCGGTGGAGGGCAAAAAGCTGATTCTGCGGGTCAAGAAGGAGCTGGAATGCTATCTGACGGACAACACCCACAGCTGGAGCCTGCAATCGGACGGTCGTTACATTCGTAACACGCCCACCGGGAATCAAAACCCGCGCAGTGCCCAGGCAACCCTGCTGGAGCGTCTGAGCCTGCCGGTGTTGACGGTGAGCACCGGCCCGTCGGTGTAAGCCCCGGCCCTGCAGCAGCCTGCCAGCCTGGCGATGAATACGCCGCGGTTATTCTTTAGCACCGCGTTGATACCATCGCCAGGCAAGCTGGTTACTGCAGAAGTGTTTGCTTGATCAGGACACTGTCAGAACAATCCCGACCCGGGTCAGCCATTGGGCTTCTTGCTCGAAGTCGGCCTGGGTCAAGGGGTTTTGCTCCAGCCAGCCTTCGGGGAAGATCACCTCGAGATGGTCGCCCTCGGCACGCAGCTTCACCTGCGACGCTTCCTGATTGCCACGGATGTGGTAGAACAAAATCGCAAAGCGCAGCAACACGCACAGGCGAATCAGCTTGATGCCTTCGGCGCCGAACTCGGCGAATTTGTCCTTGGGAATGTTACGGCGATGGCCGCGTACCAGCAGCGCGAGCATTTGCTGGTCTTCACGGGAGAACCCGGCGAGGTCGGAGTGCTCGATCAGATAGGCGCCGTGTTTGTGGTAGTGGTAGTGGGCGATATCCAGCCCGACTTCATGCACCTTGGCCGCCCAACTCAACAGTTCACGCCAGATCCCGTCCTTGAGCTCCCATGACTTGGCCACTTGATCGAAGGCACGCAGCGCTTTGCGCTCGACCCTTGCGGCTTGTTCGCGATCTACGTGGTAGCGGTCCATCAGCGAGCTGAGGGTGCGCTCACGCACGTCTTCATGGTGATGACGGCCCAGCAGGTCATACAGCACGCCCTCACGTAGCGCGCCGTCGCAATGGTCCATGCGCTGCAGTTCGAGGGAGTCAAAGATGGCCTCAAGAATCGCCAGGCCCGCCGGGAAAATGGTACGACGGTCAGGCTTGATGCCTTCAAAGTCGATTTTGTCCGCTTCGCCCAGTTTGAACAGTTTGCGCTTGAGCCAGGCCAGCCCTTCGGCGTTGACTTCACCGTTGCCGTGTCCGCCAGCCTTGAGGGCCAGGCCGATGGCGCGAATGGTGCCGGAGGAGCCGATAGCCTCGTCCCAGGTCAGGCGGTGCAGCGCGTGCTCAATACTCATGATTTCGAGGCGGGCAGCGGTATAGGCCTGGGCGTAACGGGCCGGAGTGATTTTACCGTCGCGGAAATAGCGCTGGGTGTAACTCACACAGCCCATTTGCAGGCTTTCGCGCAGCAGCGGTTCAAAGCGCTGGCCGATAATGAATTCGGTACTGCCGCCGCCGATGTCAGCGACCAGGCGTTTGCCCGGAGTATCGGCGAGGGTGTGCGATACGCCCAAATAGATGAGGCGCGCTTCTTCTCGGCCAGAAATGACCTCGACGGTGTGCCCCAGGATCTCTTCTGCGCGCACGATGAATTCGTTGCGGTTGCGGGCTTCTCGCAGGGCGTTGGTGCCCACGATTCTCACGGCGCCCAACGGCATGCCGTTGATCAGTTGCGCAAAGCGCTTCAGGCAATCAAGCCCGCGCTGCATGGATTCTTCGTTGAGTTTGCGTTCTTCGTCGATGCCGGCAGCTAATTGAACCTTCTCACCAAGTCGCTCCAGGATACGGATTTCTCCGTTCTGGGCCTTGGCCACCACCATGTGAAAGCTGTTAGAACCCAGATCAATAGCGGCGATCAGGGATGGATTCTTGCTTTGGGATTGGGGCATGGTTGAAGGGTCTCGGTCGATAACTTCGCCATCGTGCCACGATCAAACGCTCGCGCCAACGCGTAGTATCAGATGCATTGATGTGGCGCACGTAAGCAATGACGTTAGCTGCTCCCGGCCGGTTCGTATTTTGCTGTGCGATTCTTCTTTTTTGTAGAAGCGAGCTGTTAATCCCTTTGCACGGCTCGCGAGCAGGCTCGTTCCTGCAGCGGGTTGGTGCCGATGAAATTCGCCAGCTCCCTGGGCTTTACCCTGATGCATAAACCCCCCGTTTGTCCCCGACTTCCCGGGCGAAGCGCATTTCATGGGTCTCCGCAATCGGGCCCGTCCCGTCGATGGCGCCGGGGCAAAGGTACGGGCGATACCTTTGCTCAAGCAGCTCTATAGTAAGAGTCAATCAAGGGTCAGCTTCCTGAACGCGGTGATGACAGCTATGATGTGCTACGTTTTTGCTTACAACCACGGAGACTTCCATGAGCAGCGATCTTATTAAACACGTCACCGACGCTAGCTTTGAGGCCGATGTTCTCAAGGCTGAAGGCGCTGTACTGGTCGACTACTGGGCTGAATGGTGTGGCCCTTGCAAAATGATCGCGCCAGTTCTGGACGAGATCGCCGAGACTTACAAAGGCAAGTTGACTATTGCCAAACTGAACATCGATGAGAACCAGGAAACCCCGGCCAAGCACGGCGTACGTGGTATTCCAACGCTGATGTTGTTCAAGAACGGCAACGTCGAAGCCACCAAGGTTGGTGCATTGTCGAAGTCGCAGCTGGCAGCATTCCTCGACGCCAACATTTAAGCGTCGATAAAAGCCCCGCAAAATGCGGGGCTTTTTCATGGCTCAGGGACTAGACGCTATGAAACTCAAGTGGTACATTCGGCCCCGCACTGGTTTCTCCACTGCCCCCTGCAAGCCGTCGCCGACGCACTCCTTATCGAATTAGTACGCGATCCTGTCGCCTTCTCTGCGGCGCGGCCTCATTAAGCCAAAAGCTTAATTTCCCCCTCCATAAATGATTACGTCATTCCTATATGAACCTGACTGAACTCAAGCAAAAGCCGATTACCGAACTGCTCGAATTGGCCGAACAGATGGGCATAGAAAATATGGCCCGTTCGCGCAAGCAGGACGTGATTTTCTCCCTGCTCAAAAAGCACGCGAAAAGCGGCGAGGAAATCTCCGGTGATGGCGTGCTGGAGATTCTCCAGGACGGCTTCGGCTTCCTCCGTTCCGCTGACGCTTCTTACCTGGCCGGCCCAGACGATATTTATGTCTCGCCAAGCCAGATTCGACGCTTCAACTTGCGCACCGGCGACACCATCGTCGGTAAAATCCGTCCGCCAAAAGAAGGCGAGCGGTACTTCGCCCTGCTGAAAGTCGACACGATCAACTACGATCGTCCAGAGAACGCGAAAAACAAGATTCTCTTCGAGAACTTGACCCCGCTGTTCCCGACCGTACGCATGAAGATGGAAATCGGTAACGGTTCCACCGAAGATCTGACCGGTCGTGTGATCGACCTGTGCGCCCCGATCGGTAAAGGTCAGCGTGGTCTGATCGTTGCTCCGCCAAAAGCGGGCAAGACCATCATGCTGCAGAACATCGCGTCCAACATCTCGCGTAACAACCCTGAAGTGCACTTGATCGTTCTGTTGATCGACGAGCGTCCGGAAGAAGTTACCGAAATGCAGCGTACCGTTCGTGGCGAAGTGGTTGCTTCCACGTTCGACGAGCCACCAACCCGCCACGTGCAGGTTGCTGAAATGGTGATCGAGAAGGCCAAGCGCCTGGTCGAACACAAAAAAGACGTGGTGATCCTGCTCGACTCCATTACCCGTCTGGCTCGTGCCTACAACACCGTTATCCCTAGCTCCGGCAAGGTACTGACCGGTGGTGTCGATGCTCACGCCCTTGAGAAGCCAAAGCGTTTCTTCGGTGCTGCGCGAAACATCGAAGAAGGCGGCTCGCTGACCATCATCGCTACCGCGCTGGTTGAAACCGGCTCGAAGATGGATGAAGTGATCTACGAAGAGTTCAAAGGCACCGGCAACATGGAACTGCCTCTGGACCGCAAGATCGCTGAAAAGCGCGTCTTCCCGGCGATCAACATCAACCGTTCCGGCACTCGCCGCGAAGAGTTGCTGACTGCCGATGACGAGTTGCAACGCATGTGGATCCTGCGCAAGCTGTTGCACCCGATGGACGAAGTTGCAGCCATCGAGTTCCTGATCGACAAGTTGAAGCAGACCAAGACCAACGATGAGTTCTTCTTGTCGATGAAGCGTAAGTAATACGTTTTCGGGTCTTAAAAAATGGCGTCCCTAGGGGCGCCATTTTTTTGCATTTAAAAGGAAGCTTTTGGGCTGGTACCGGTCAATAAAAACAATATTTCTGGATTTGGACATTGATGAGCTCTCTTGTATATCGCCGGGACATCGATGGCTTGCGCGCCATTGCCGTCATTGCTGTCGTCTTGTTTCACTTCGGGGTGCCGGGGCTGACCGGCGGGTTCGTCGGGGTCGACGTATTCTTCGTGATCTCGGGGTATCTGATCACCTCGATCATCTGGCGCCAGCGCGAGGCCGGGCGCTTCAGTTTCGTCGAGTTCTGGACCCGGCGTGCGCGGCGTATCCTGCCCGCACTGTTCGCCATGATTGCAGTCGTGCTCGCGGTGGGCTGGTTCTTGATGGCACCCAAGGACTACGAGCAACTGGGCCAGTCAGTTCGATACCAGGTGATGTTCGCCTCCAACCTGTTGTTCATGCGCCAGGATGGCTATTTCGATGTGGCCAGCGATTTAAAACCGCTGCTTCATACCTGGTCGCTGGCGGTTGAAGAACAGTTTTATATTGTTTTCCCGCTGCTGCTGACCCTGTTGGCCAGTCGCTTCAGGCATTGGCGTCTGGCCTTGTTTGGTGTGTTGCTGATCTCGTTCGGATTAAGCGTGTGGGCTGTTGCGCAACACCCTGAAAAGGCCTTTTTCCTGTTACCGATGCGGGCCTGGGAGCTGTTGGCTGGCGCGATGCTGGCGGTCGCACCGGTCAGTAAGACGCGCCTTACAGCCGCCGCCGCGCAATGCATAAGCTTGCTCGGGCTCGGACTGATCCTTGTCGCGGTTTTCGCTTACGACAAAAACACCCCGTTCCCTGGAGCAGCAGCACTGTTGCCGGTGCTGGGTGTGGTTGCCCTGATTTGGGCCAATGAGCATCACAGCACCTGGGTAGGGCGTATTTTGAGTTCCCGCCTGCTGGTAGGGCTCGGCCTGATCTCGTATTCCTGGTACCTGTGGCATTGGCCGGTGTTTGTTTTCGCCAGCTATGCCGACGTGGATGAGCCAGGTCCTGTCCTCACCGGTGCGTTGATCGCACTGACACTGGTACTTGGATATTTGTCCTGGCGCTACATCGAAACCCCGTTTCGTGAGCGTCGATTGTTGGCAGGGCGGCGTCAGATTCTGCTCGCTGCGGGTCTGGGTATCCTGGTACTGGGGCTGGCCGGGCAAACGCTGCGCTGGACTGACGGTTTGCCGTCCCGCTTGTCCGAGCATGCGTTGCAGTACGCCAATGCCAGCCACTGGCGTCCTGAGTTGATGGCCTGTATCACCGACGACAAGAGCCCTGTCGATACGCCTTTTTGCCGCTACGGCAATAGCGCTTCCGGGTTCGAGCCCGCGCAGTTGCTGGTTTGGGGGGACAGTCATGCCACGGCATTGATTCCGGCGCTGGACGCCAACGCCCGGCAGCACGGGGTTAACGTGATGCTGGCCAGTTCGGCGGGCTGTTTGCCCCTTGAGGGGTTGGAACATGGCGAGCGCTGTGCCAATTACAACCGTCGCGTGGAGCAGGCCCTGAAGACGGAACCGTTCACGGATGTATTGTTGGTGGCCCGTTGGGGCCTGTACCTGTATGGCGACGCCAAGGGCGATCACGGCCATGCATTGAAGGGTGCCGATGGCCGTTATGACCCAGCCGTTGCCGAGCAGAGGCTTGCTGACGGCGTGCGGGCCAGGGTGGAGCAGTTGCGCAAGGCCGGCTATCGGGTCTGGCTCATGAAAGATGTACCGCTGCAGCCGTTCAATCCGCCGTACCGACTAAGCCGCCTGGCCATGCTGCATAAACCGACAGCCGACGTTGGATTTCCATTGGCCGACCACCTCAAGCAAAAAGCATTCATTAACCGCTTGTTCGCGCAAATTGCAGCAGCTGACGCCGGTGTCATGGTGCTGGATCCGACCCCGGCGCTTTGCGACGCCTCGGGTCTGTGTCGTGCGCAGCGCGATGGTCATTCGTTGTACACCGACGACAATCATCTGTCAGAGGCGGGTGCCCGGTTAATGCTGCCAGTGTTGGCGCCGGTGTTCGAAGAAGCGGCAGCTCAAGAGTTGACCGGCGTGAGTGAGGTGAATACGGCCCGCTGAGCAGCGATAAGCTGCCAGCTCACGCCATAGCAGGTAGGATGTACGCCTATTTTGAGGGTGCCAACGTCAATGAAATTCAAGGATCTTCGGGATTTCGTGCAGCAGTTAGAGCAGCGCGGAGAGTTGAAACGCATCCAGATTCCCGTGTCTCCTGTGCTGGAGATGACAGAAATCTGCGACCGCACGCTGCGGGCCAAGGGCCCGGCGCTGCTATTCGAAAACCCGACAGGACATACGATTCCGGTACTCGGCAACCTGTTTGGCACGCCTGAGCGCGTGGCCATGGGCATGGGGGCCGAGTCGGTCAGCGAGTTGCGTGAAATTGGCAAGCTGCTGGCCTTCCTCAAAGAGCCTGAGCCGCCTAAAGGTCTGAAAGACGCGTGGTCCAAGCTCCCTATCTTTCGCAAGATCATTGCCATGGCCCCGAAAGTCGTCAAGGACGCGGTGTGTCAGGAAGTGGTCATTGAAGGTGACGATGTCGACCTTGCCATGCTGCCGGTTCAGCATTGCTGGCCGGGCGACGTGGCGCCGCTGATTACCTGGGGCCTGACCGTGACCAAGGGTCCGAACAAGGACCGTCAAAATCTGGGTATTTATCGCCAGCAGGTCATTGGCCGCAACAAAGTCATCATGCGCTGGCTGAGCCATCGTGGCGGCGCGCTGGACTATCGTGACTGGTGCGAGAAACACCCGGGTCAGCCGTTCCCGGTAGCGGTGGCCCTGGGTGCAGACCCGGCGACCATCCTCGGTGCCGTAACGCCGGTGCCTGACAGCCTGTCCGAGTACGCCTTTGCAGGCTTGCTGCGGGGCAATCGCACCGAGCTGGTGAAGTGCCGTGGCAATGATCTGCAAGTGCCTGCCACTGCCGAAATCATCCTTGAAGGCGTGATCCACCCTGGCGAGATGGCCCCCGAAGGTCCTTACGGCGACCACACCGGCTACTACAACGAAGTCGACAGCTTCCCGGTGTTCACCGTTGAACGCATCACCCATCGGATCAAACCGATCTACCACAGCACCTACACTGGCCGGCCACCGGATGAGCCAGCGATTTTAGGTGTGGCGCTCAATGAAGTGTTCGTGCCGATTCTGCAAAAGCAGTTCCCGGAAATCACCGATTTCTATCTGCCGCCAGAGGGTTGTTCGTACCGCATGGCCATTGTGACCATGAAGAAACAATATCCGGGCCACGCCAAGCGCGTCATGCTGGGTGTGTGGTCGTTCTTGCGCCAGTTCATGTACACCAAGTTCGTTATCGTGACAGACGACGATATCAATGCCCGGGACTGGAATGACGTGATCTGGGCCATTACCACGCGCATGGATCCCAAGCGTGACACGGTAATGATCGACAACACTCCAATCGATTACCTCGATTTCGCTTCGCCGGTTTCCGGTCTGGGTTCGAAAATGGGGCTGGATGCAACCAACAAATGGCCGGGTGAGACCACCCGTGAATGGGGTCGGGTCATCGTCAAGGATGAGGCGGTCACACGCCGGATCGATGACATCTGGAATCAATTAGGAATAGATTGATGCGTGTAACCTTGCAGCCTTCAGGCGCGGTGCTGGAAACTTTGCCTGGAGAGCGGATTCTGAATGCGGCGCAACGCCTGGGCTATGAATGCCCGCAAAGTTGCCGCAATGGTAATTGTCATGTCTGTGCGGCCTTGCTGGTTGAAGGCCAGGTGGAGCAGGCGGGAGAAGTCCGCGATCACGGCGAATTTTATACCTGCCTGGCAGCGCCGCTTGAAGACTGCGTGGTGTTGTGGGACGGGGTGCTTGCGTTGGGAGAGTTACCGGTGCGTAGCCTGGCGTGTCAGTTGATTGAATGTGTCGATATGGGTGGCGATGTCTGGCGCGTACGTTTGCGTGCGCCGGCGGGCAAGCCGCCGCGTTATCACGCAGGACAGTACGTGATGCTGGAGCGGGAAAATGGCGAGAAATCGGCTTTTTCCCTGGCCAGTGCCCCGCACTCCGGGCGTGATCTTGAGCTGCACGTACTGGTGCGCGAAGACAGCGCCCGCAGCCTGATCGAGCAGTTGCAGCGCAACAGGATGGTCCGCCTTGAGCTGCCGTTTGGCGACACGCACCTGTCCGAGTTGCCGGACGGCCCGCTGGTCCTGATCGCAGCCGGTACCGGCATGGCGCAAATGCACAGCCTGATCGAGCATTGCCGTGAGAAGGGTTTCCAGCACCCGGTGCACTTGTATTGGGGGGTGCGTCGCCCTGAAGACTTCTACACCCTGGAGGAATGGGACGCCTGGCAGAAGATTCCCAACCTGTTCCTGCACAAGGTCGTCAGTGACCTGTGTGGCTGGGAGGGCCGCTGTGGTCTGTTGCATGAAGCCGTGTGTGAAGACATCAGCGATCTGAAGGCGGTGCATGTCTATGCCAGCGGTTCCCCGGCGATGATCTATGGAACCCTCGATGCACTGGTCAATGCCGGAATGGACCCGCACCAGATGCGCGCGGATGTATTTGCCTACTGCCCGCGCCCTTGAAATCTGTGCAGGAGCGAGCTTCCAACAGCTCGCTCCTGCAGGTTTTCAAGCCTTAGATCCGCAGTCCGGCGGTGATCATGGCGGCATTGAAACCGAGCAACACCAGCTCGGCCGCCACGGGCCCGTAATAGGCCCCGATCGAGGGGATAATCACCGGCGCAACTCCGAAGCGATTGAGCGGGATCTTGTCCTGATACTCGCCGTGATAGCCTTCCAGCAAGCCACCGGTCAGCTTCAAATAGACCGGGTAGTTTTCACTGTCAAAGCGTTTGCCGGCATAGGCGTAATAAGAGCGCTGGCTAAATGAATTGCGAAAAGTTGCTCCGCCCGCAAGCCAGCCTGAAGCGTCGTTATATTCCAGTCCGATCAGATCCTGATTGTTATTGTGCTCGGGGTCTGGCGAAAAGTGTCTGGTATAGACACTGGTCTGCACGTACCAGAAGTCTTTGTCTTTTTGCTGCGTGTCATCCTGGGCCAGCGCAAAGCTGGCATGAGCCAACATAAACAGGCAACAGATTCCTGACTTTCTCATAGGGTGGCCTCTGTCATTATATTGGGGTGCAACACTATAGAGATCTGTGGTGCCAGTTACCTGAACCTGCGCCTTACACAAGTGTAATAAGCCAGGCCGGTTTTTCTAGGTTGCCACAGGTCCGGACCTGCAAGTCATTTGCTTTTTAGTGCTATACCATTCAGGTCGTTACTTTCGTTTACATCATGTAATGCGAGCAGGATCCAAAAGCCTTAGTTATGACTGTAATTGAATCTGTGTGTTTAAACCCGGATTACCCTCCGCGACTCGATCTTGGGGCGCCGTTGACCCCAGAACAACTTCAGCAATCCTTGCAAGCCACCATGGCCTGTCATCAAGGCGGCCCCGTCTGGTTATTCGCCTATGGCTCACTGATCTGGCGCCCCGAGTGTTCGGCGGTCGAGCGCAAGCGCGGGCGGGTGCATGGCTATCATCGCGGGCTGTATCTGTGGTCCCACGAACATCGTGGCACGCCGCAATGGCCGGGGCTGGTGTTTGGTCTGGACCGGGGCGGTTCGTGCAGCGGTTTTGCCTATCGGCTGCCTGAAGACAACCTCGATGCCTCGCTCTATGCCCTGTGGCTGCGTGAAATGCCGGTGCCGTCTTATCGGCCGCACTGGCTCACTTGCCGGCTGGAGGATGGCAGTCAGGTGCAGGCATTGGGGTTTGTGCTGGAGCGACATCTACCCAGCTATGCGGGCAACCTGTCGGACGGTGTACTCAGCCAGGTACTGGCCAACGCCAACGGGCGTTACGGCACTACTCGCGATTATGTCGAGCAGACCGTAAGCGCCCTGCGTAGCCACGCCATGCCAGATCTGAATCTGGAGGCGCGGCTCAAGCGTTGCATGTCGTTGTCTTAAGCGTCGGTTGCCCGCTCGGCACTGGCGACATTCTTGTGGCGCAGGGTCGGGATCATGAACGCAATCGCCAACAGGCATGCGCTGATCAGCAGTACAAAGCCGCCATCCCAGCCGAAGTGGTCAACCAGATAGCCCATGGCCGCACTGGCTGCCACCGAACCGCCCAGGTAGCCGAACAGCCCGGTAAAGCCTGCGGCAGTACCGGCTGCTTTCTTCGGCGCCAGTTCCAGGGCCTGCAAGCCGATCAGCATCACCGGGCCGTAAATCAGGAAGCCGATGGAGAACAGCGCGATCATGTCAATGCTCGGGTTACCCGGCGGGTTGAGCCAGTAAACCAGCGTGGCGACGGTCACCAGCGACATGAACACAATGCCGGTCAGGCCGCGATTGCCGCGGAAGATCTTGTCTGACATCCAGCCGCACAGCAGCGTGCCCGGAATACCTGCCCACTCATAGAAGAAGTACGCCCACGAAGTGGTGTCCACGGTGAAGTGCTTGGCTTCCTTGAGGTAAGTCGGAGCCCAGTCCAGGACGCCGTAGCGCAGCAAATAAACGAACACGTTAGCCAGGGCGATGTACCACAGCATTTTGTTACGCAGCACGTATTTGACGAAAATCTCTTTGGCGCTGAATTCGTCTTCGTGGCTGGAGTCGTAACCGGCCGGGTAATCATTCTTGTATTGCTCGATCGGTGGCAAGCCCACGGACTGCGGGGTGTCGCGCATGGTGATAAACGCAAACAGCGCGACCAGCAGGGCAACGGTAGCCGGTACATAGAATGCCGCGTGCCAGTCGTTGAACCAGGCCATACCCAGCAAAAACAGCGGCCCGATCAAGCCTCCGCCAACGTTGTGCGCCACATTCCAGACTGACACTACACCGCCGCGTTCTTTCTGCGACCACCAGTGAACCATGGTCCGACCGCTTGGCGGCCAGCCCATGCCCTGGGCCCAGCCGTTGATAAACAGCAAAATGAACATCATGGTGACGCTGGAGGTGGCCCAGGGTGCGAAACCGAAAATGAACATCACGCCTGCTGAAATCAGCAGGCCGAAGGGCAGGAAGAAGCGCGGGTTGGAGCGGTCGGACACCAGCCCCATGAGGAACTTGGACAAACCATAAGCGATGGCAATCGCGGACATGGCCAGACCCAGTTGACCCCGGGTGTAACCCTCGTCAATCAGGTACGGCATGGCCAGCGAGAAGTTTTTGCGCAGCAGGTAATAACCCGCGTAGCCAAAGAAAATACCCGCGAAAATCTGCCAGCGCAGACGTCGATAAGTACTGTCGATTTTTTCTTCAGGCAGGGGCGCCTGGTGTGCGGCAGGTCGAAAGAAAGCAAACATTCAAGAGCTCCAAATTTCTTGTTATATCAGCGAGCGCGAACGTTACATTTTCGTTACTGAAAATGACAGGCCTTACTTTCTGCTGTTATAGGAAAAATCCCACAGAGCACTTTCATTTGTGAACCTGTTGCCCGGGGGTGAAACCTTCCACAGCCCGCTTGGCAGACGCAACGGGTCAAACTGTCCACAGGCCTGGAGAAACGGGCTGTGGATAAAAAATTAAAGGGCAGGTCTGTCCGTTTATTCGGATCTGTCTCACGCCAGGATCGGAGCCCTACGGCTTTGCGCTAACTGGCCGATAACCAGAAATAGATGTGCAAGCAGCCCCGGCTGCTTCTTCAACCCGTACCAAGGAGCGAATTGTGAAAGCGTGGATTTTATTGATGCTGGCCCTGTCCTGGCCGATGGTGGCGCTTGCAGAGGAAGCCGAAGAGGGCGCTGCCAAGGTCAGCTATGTCACCCTGAACCCGCCGTTCGTGGGTAACTACGGGCTCGATGGCAGTTCCAGGCTCAAGGTGTACAAGGCGGACATTTCGTTGCGCGTGTCCGGAGCCGAGGCGGCCAAGGCGGTGAAAGCCAATGATCCGTTGATTCGTAATCAGTTGGTGGGTTTGTTTACCCAGCAGACCAGCGAAAGCCTGGGCAGTGTTGAAGCCAAGGAGAAGCTGCGCCAGGAGGCCTTGAAACAGATTCAGCAGGTGATGCTCGAAGAGACCGGCAAGCCGATGATCGAGGATTTGCTGTTTAACAATTTAATCGTTCAGTAAGTGCCCGGGCCCGGCGTCTGCAGGCATGTGTTCAGTCCCATGACTAAGACGCCAGGCTCTTGCGAAACCGCGCAAGGGCAATGGCGAAAAATACCAGGCCAATAGTGGTCAGTGCCAACAGGTCCGGCCACACCACTTCTACCCCCGCATCGCGAAACAGTATCGCCGCACTCAGGCTCACAAAGTGCGTTGAGGGCGAGCACTGCATCACCCATTGCAACCACTCGGGCATGCTGTCCAGCGGGGTGCTCCCGCCCGATAGCAGGAGCATCGGAATGATCACCGGGATCGCCAGCAAACCGAACTGCGGCGTTGAGCGGGCCAGGGTCGCGAGGAAGATTCCCAGTGCGGTACTGGCAAACAGGTAAAGTGCCGTTACCAGTAAAAACAGGGTCAACGACCCCGCCAGCGGCACGCCCAGGGCCCATTTCACCACGACTTCCAGCGATATCCAGGTACACAGCACCACCACCAGCATGTTGCTCCAGATTTTTGCGAGCATGATTTCCAGTGCCGTCAGTGGCAGGACCAGCAGGTGGTCGAGGGTGCCGTGTTCACGCTCGCGCAGCAGCGCAGTGCCGGTCAGGACGATGGCCAGGATGGTGATGTTGTTGACGATCTGGATCACCGCCAGAAACCAGCCGCCCTCCAGGTTGGGGTTGAACAACGCGCGGCTGCTGAGCAGCGCCGGCGTATTGGCCGCGGCATCGGCCTGCCCGGTGTAGTTGAGCAGTTCGCGCTGGAAGATCCGGCCGATATACCCCGCCCCCATAAATGCCTGGCTCATGGCCGTGGCATCTACGTTGACCTGCACGCCCGGTTCGCGTCCGGCCAGCAAGTCGGCCTGGAAGTTGGCCGGCAGGTTGATCACAAAGGTGTAGCGGCCGCTGTCCATCGACTGGTCCAGCTGATCGTAAGGCAAGTCCTGCGGTGCCTGGAATTCGGGCGGTAGCAGCGACTCCGCCAGTTTGCGCGATAACTGGCTGTGGTCTTCATCGACGATGGCCACGCTGGCGTTATGCACGCCGATGATCGAGCCGGCCGCTGGCATATAGATAGCTACGGTGAAGGCATAGAGCAAAAACAGGAGCAAGACACTGTCGTGACGCAGGCTGGTGAGTTCTTTAAGACCCAGGCGCAGGATGTGCGAGAGCTTGTGCATCAAACCTCCTGCTTCTTGAGCATGATCAGGCTCAGTCCGGTGAACACGACAAAGAACCCCAGCAGTGCCAGGCATTGCGGCCACAGCTGGCGAAGGTCCAGGGCTTTGGTGAAGGTGCCTACGGCTATGTCGAGAAAGTGTCCGGCCGGGAACAGCATGCCCATCAGCGCCGCAGATCCGTCGAGGGAGGAGCGCGGCACGATCAGCCCGGAGAACTGAATGGTCGGCAAGCTGGTGATGATCATGGTGCCCAGGATTGCCGCGATCTGGGTGCGGGTGAATGCGGAGATCAGCAGGCCCATGCTGGTGGTGGCCAGTACATACAAGAGTCCGCCCAATGCCAGTGTGAGTCCGCTGCCTTTAAACGGCACGCCGAACAGCCAGCGGTTCATCGCCACCAGCAATGCCAGGTTGACCAGGCTCACCGCCAGGTAGGGAGCCTGTTTGCCCAGCAGAAATTCCAGCCGGGTCAGCGGCGTGGCGTAAAAGTTGGTGATCGAGCCCAGTTCTTTTTCCCGCACGATGCCCAGTGCCGTGAGCATCGCCGGGATAAACGCGAGAATCAGCGCCATCACCCCGGGGCCGATGGCATTCACGCTGATCACGTCCTGGTTATAGCGGAACCGGGTTTCCAGCCTGGCCATTACCTGCTTGTTTTGCGCCAGGCTGCTTTGTGCGGCCAGTTGCTCAAGGTTGGCCGAGTGTACGGCTTCGACATAGTTGCGGCTGGTTTCGGCCCGAAACGGCATGCCGCCGTCGAGCCAGGCGGCCACGGTGGGCTGGCGTCCGGCGTAAAGATCACGACCGAAGCCCGGCGGGATTTCCAGGGCGATCTTGATTTCGGAACGCTGCAGGCGTTCGTGCAATTGGTCTGCGCTCTGGATGGGCGCGTGCTCCTCGAAATAACGCGAACTGCGAAAGGCTTCAAGGTAGGCGCGGCTCTGGGGGCTTTGATCCTGGTCGTACACGGCGAAGGCGAGGTTTTCCACATCCAGGGAAATGCCGTAGCCAAAAATGACCATCATGAACACCGCGCCCAGCAGGGCGAACGCCATGCGCACCTTGTCCCGCAGTAATTCTTTGGATTCGCGGCTGGCGACGGCAATCAGCCGGGCCATGCTGAAGCCGGTTTTGCCCGGTGGCGGTGGTGCATTCACGGCAGCTGCCGGTGGCGGCTCGGCTTGGGTTGCCACGTTGGCGGCCGGATCGTTTTGCGCTTCTTCCAGGCAGGTGACAAATGCCGCCTCCAGGGTGTCGCCGTGGAACTGTTTTTGCAGCGCATCCGGGGTGTCGCAGGCCAGTACCTTGCCCGCGTGCATCAGCGAAATCCGGTCACAGCGTTGCGCCTCGTTCATAAAGTGGGTGGACAGAAAGATCGTCACCCCCTGCTCGCGGGACAGTTCGATCAACAGGCGCCAGAAGTCATCCCGCGCGGCGGGGTCGACGCCGGAGGTGGGCTCATCGAGGATCAGCACTTCGGGGCGATGCAACACCGCCACTGCCAGGGACAAGCGCTGGCGCAGACCTAATGGCAGTTCGCCGGATTGTTGCTCGGCAACCTCTGCGAGGTCGAAGCGCTGGATCAGCTCCTCGATCCGGGTCTGGCTTTGCGCCTTGGGCAAGTCGAAGAGCTGGGCATGCAATACCAGGTTCTGGCGTACGCTCAATTCGCCGTACAGCGAGAAGCTCTGCGACATGAAACCTACGCGCTTGCGGGTGGCCAGGTCTTTGGCGTTAACCGGATTACCCAGCAGCCTGGCGCTGCCTTGCGTGGCGGGCATCAGGCCGGTCAGCACTTTCATGGTGGTGGTCTTGCCGCAGCCGTTAGAGCCCAAAAAGCCGAAAATCTCGCCCCGGCCAATGGCAAAGCTGACGTTGTTGACCGCGGTGAAGTCGCCGAATTTGAGGGTCAGGTTGTGGGCCTCAATGGCGATGTCGCTGTTGTCGCTGGTGCGTGGCGGTATCACCAGGGGTTCATTGTTATGAGCGCTGTCGCCCTGGTAGTGGGTAAAGGCTTCATCCAGCTTGCCGGTAGTGGTGACGGCTGCCAGTTCACGGCTCAATCCGGCCGCAATCAACTTGCCGCGATCCAGCATCAGGCAGTGTTCGAATTGCTCGGCCTCTTCCATGTAGGCCGTTGCGACCAGCAATGTGAGTTGTGGGCGTTGACTGCGTACGTCATCCACCAGCTCCCAGAAACGTCGCCGTGACAGCGGGTCGACACCGGTGGTGGGTTCGTCGAGGATCAGCAGGTCCGGTTCGTGGATCAGCGCGCAACATAGCCCGAGCTTTTGCTTCATCCCGCCGGACAGCTTGCCTGCGGGGCGTTCGGCAAAGCGCTCAAGGTCGGTAGCCTTGAGCAACTGCGCCATACGCTGTTCGCAGTCATCTCTGGACAAGCCAAACAGAGTGCCAAAAAAACGGATGTTCTCGCTGATCGACAACTCGGGATAAAGATTGCCGCCCAGGCCCTGGGGCATAAAGGCAATCAGCGGATACAGGGTGTTGCGATGGCGGCGGTCGTCAATGGGGCCGCCAAGCACTTGCAGTGAGCCTTGCTGTAGTTTTTTGACCCCGGCAATCAGCCCCAGCAAGCTCGACTTGCCCGCGCCATCCGGGCCAATCAGCCCGCAGCGCGTGCCTTTGGGCAGGCTGAAGGCAATGTCTAGCAGGGCTTGTTGTTTGCCGTACCTGTGGCTGATGCCACTGGCGTTGAGCGCCAGGTCGCTCATTGCAGGTTAGCCGGCCAGTTCACGTCGCTGGTCCGAACATAACCGGCTCCCGGCATGCCCGGTTTTGCTTGAGGTACGGCGGCGGGGTCGGTCAGGCGCAGCTTGACCCGGAACACCAGTTTTTGCCGCTCGTCACGGGTTTCGACTTCTTTGGGGGTGAACTGCGATTTGGCGGCGACAAAGGAGATTTTTGCCGGCAGTGGCTGATCGGGCAGGGCGTCGAGCACGATGCGGGCTTGAGCGCCAACCGCCAGCTTGCCGACCACCGAGGCGGGCAAGTACAGATTCATGTACTGGTCGCTCGGATCGATCAGCATGAATACCCGTCCACCGGAGCCCAGCACTTCGCCGGGCTCGGCCAGGCGCAACTGGATCACCCCGTTGATTGGCGCTCGCAGGCTGCTGTCTTCTATTTCACTGGTGAGTTGCGCGACGTGCGCTTCGCTGGACACGATGGCGGCTTTGGCGGCGGCAACTTGAGCCTGTGCGGCAACCACCGCGGAGTTGCTGGTATTGAATTTTGCCTGTTGCTGATCTAGCAGCTGGGCGCTGGCAAAACCGCGTTCGGACAGTTGGCGAAAGCGTTTGAGCTCCTGACTGGCCAGCAGTTTTTCGCTTTGGCGCAATTGCACGTTGGCTTCATTGGCCGCCAGGGCCTCACGTGCGCGCTGTACTTCGGCCTGGGCCTGGGCGCGGGTGGCTTCAAGGGTGCGGGTGTCCATGCGGGCCAGTAACTGGCCCTTGGTCACGTGATCACCTTCATCGACCAGAACCTCGGCCAGGCGGCCCGGAATCTTCGCGGCGATCTGCACTTCCGTGGACTCGAGTCGACCGTTGCCCATGCTGATCCCTTCAGGGAGGCGGTCGTGCAGGGATTTCCAGTAACCGAACCCGCCTGCGGCAATCAGCAATATTGCCAAAGGAATAACGAAGTAATGGGAAAGACGGTGATTCTTAGACATGCCGACATCCTGTGTCACAGAGCGCTCTAGTTTGACTGTTTCAAGGCCGCGCAGGCTTGATGCCAGTCAAAGGAAGTTGAGAGCCTAGACGCTAATACAGGATGTTGCCGGAGCCGGGGCGGATTCAACCCGGGAGCCGAGTGTTACTAAAGCAGGCCCAGCACCACTGCCCATTGCTCGGCAGTTACGGGCATGACTGAGAGGCGGCTGCCTTTTTGTACCAGTGGCATTTCGGCCAGCGCGCTTTGTTGTTTCAGGTAGTCGAGCTTGATGACCCTGGGGAAGGTTTGCACGTGTGCCACTTGCAATGCACTCCACGGGTTTTTTTCGGCGCTGGCCTTGGGGGCGAAATAGTGGCTTTCGGGGTCCAGGGCCGTGGGGTCCGGATACGCGGACTGGACGATTCGGCCAACCCCGGCAATCCCAGGCTCGGGGCAGCTGGAATGGTAGAAGAAGAACTCGTCGCCGGTGCTCATGCTCCGTATAAAGTTGCGCGCCTGATAGTTACGCACGCCATCCCAGCGCGCTTCGCCAGTCTTCTGCAAATCCTTGATAGAGAACTCGTCGGGCTCGGATTTCATCAACCAATAGGCCATTTTCACTGCTCCTCAAATGCTGCCTGGTCATTTTGTCTGGCAAGATATTTGTAAACCGACAGTCGGTTGACGCCAGCGTTTGCGTGTCAGTTCGTGTTGCCTCAGAATGCCGGGATTTTAAGCTTGACGCTGCTGCACGGCCTATAACAAAAACCGTTGCTGTCATCGTGTTGATTTGCCTGAAGGGGGGCAATCGATGAAACGCAAACCGGATTTACTGTGGATTTTGGTTATTTTGTTCGGTTTGGGCGTGGTTACAACGGGTTATGCGCAAAGCCTCTGGTCAACTTCGACCGACACCTCGATGGAACTGGCGCAGCAACAGGTACAACCTTTCAAGCGCTAGACACTTCCAGTCAATTTGACAGAGACGCCCTGGCAGTCAGTGGGCAACGTACCACTGCTTGTCCGAGACCGTACCCTGTAGCGGCACATCCCAACTGGCCTGGGCCAGACTCTCTACTTTCTGACATTCGTGGGCCAGCCCCAGCAGTGTCGGCTTGCGCCAGCTTTGGCGACGGGCCAGATAGGCCAGGCTGCGGTCATAAAAACCGCCGCCCATGCCCAGTCTTCCCCCGGCTTGATCAAACCCCACCAGCGGCAACAGCACCAAGTCCAGTGCCCAGACCTTGCGCTGGCGTGCGCGGTTGATTCGGGGTTCGAGAATTCGAAAGCGATTGGGGATCAGTTTTTCACCGGGTGCAACGCGCTGAAACACCATCTTGGTTCGTGGCCATGCGCTGAGCACGGGCAGGTAAGTAGTCTTGCCCCGACGCTGTGCTTCACGCAGCAGCAGGCGCGGATCGATTTCACCGTCAGTGGGAAGGTACAGCGAGATATGTCTGGCGCGGCGAAACAGCGGGTGTTGCGCCAGTTGCCGGTACAGGCCGCGGGCAGCCTGGCGTTGCTCGCAGGGCGAAAGTTCGCGGCGGGCTTTGCGCAGCAGTCGTCGAAGTTGCGGGCGTGTCGCAGGTTCGGTCATGGTGCTGTTCAAGATCGAGTTCACCGGACGGTTGGCTCGTGAAAGGCAATGCCAGCTCATGGCCGGCATTGCGCTGGAAATCAGGCTCCCCGACGTACCGCTGTCGGCTTGGCCCTTGAACCCGAAAGTTCAAGGTGGAAGTTGCAGTAGACCTTAAGGCTTTCCGTCGAGCGGACATGCACACCGGTCCAACGTGCAAGCTCCAGGGTAGTGCGAATCGGCTCAGGGACATCGCTAACTGGCGAATACTCCAGGGAGTGGCGCGAGTATACCCCAAAGAAACCTTTTGAATCAGCTCTGACGTTCGTTCGGATCAGTGGCGAGCACCAGATCGACGCGCTCCAGCAGGTCGCGCACCTGTTCGCGAGTTGAGCCGTTGGGCTGAACTTCGGCGATTTCCTGTCTGTGCAACAGATCGTGGGTGATATTCAGGGCGGCCATTACGGCGATACGGTCGGCGCCAATAACTTTGCCGCTGCTGCGGATTTCCCGCATTTTGCCATCCAGATAGCGGGCGG
This sequence comes from Pseudomonas paraversuta, assembly GCF_904067025.1. Classification (NCBI taxonomy): domain Bacteria; kingdom Pseudomonadati; phylum Pseudomonadota; class Gammaproteobacteria; order Pseudomonadales; family Pseudomonadaceae; genus Pseudomonas; species Pseudomonas paraversuta. The sequence continues at coordinate 4,808,842 of NZ_CAJFDA010000001.1, read as the reverse complement.
CACTCACCAGATTGGTGCGTTCTTCCTGGGGGCACATGATCGAATATTCTTTATCGAGGATGTGCACGGTGACGCTGCTGCTAGTACTCATGAGTCTTGCTCCAGGGCTTTGAGGCGCGAAATCATCGATTCCACCTTGTGTCGGGCGATTTCGTTTTTTTCAATGAGGTGCGCGCGTTCCTCGCGCCAAGTTTTTTCCTGAGCTACTAAGAGTCCGTTTTGACGGTTAAGTTGCTCGACGCGGCTGATCAGCAGCTCGAGCCTGGCCATCAGTGCATGCAGGTCGGTGTCTTCCATTGTGTCCTACTGTGTATTTTCTGATGGATGGTAACCGTCAAACGAGTTGACGCCTCGATGGTCTGGCACGTCTGCCGATGCTAGGATACAAGGCCTCCATTCTAGACATAGCGCCGCTTGGCGCCTAGCTGACCATGCCTATTCAGAATTCCCCGTATCAAGCCTTTGCCACCCTGCTGACCTCCAGCGGCCATAATGTTTCGCCTGCAGAACTGCACGGCCTGTTGTTGGGTCGCAGCGCTGCTGGCGCCGGCTTTGACCACGACGGCTGGCTGGCGGATGCCAAAGAGCTGTTCCAAAGCGAAAATGAAATCAGTGACAACGTACGCAATGCCCTGATCGGTTTGCAAGAAATGGTTAAAGGCGAACTGACCGGCGACGACATGACCGTTGTGTTGCTGTTGCCTACCGATGATGCGCCGCTGACTGAACGCGCCATCGCCCTGGGTGAGTGGTGTCAGGGTTTCCTGGCCGGTTTCGGCCTGAACTACCGTGACAATGCCTTGAGTCTTGAAGGTAAAGAAGTGCTGAACGATCTGGCGGCCATTTCCCAGGTGCAAGATGCCCTGGAAGAATCCGAAGACGGCGAAAGCGATTACATGGAAGTGATGGAATACCTGCGCGTCGCGCCGCTGTTGCTGTTCACTGAAACCAAAAAAACTGCTGAGCCTGCGGCTGCCAAGCCTTCGCTGCACTGATTGATCGTCAAGAGGGAACCCGTCTGCCCATGATCCATATCCCGAAATCGGAATACACACGTCGCCGCAAGGCGCTCATGGCGCAGATGGAGCCCAACAGCATTGCGATTCTTCCTGCTGCGCCAGTGGCAATTCGTAATCGCGATGTCGAACATGTTTACCGCCAGGAGAGCAATTTCCAGTATCTGAGCGGCTTTCCAGAGCCCCAGGCGGTGATTGTCCTGATTCCGGGCCGGGCCCACGGTGAATACGTACTGTTTTGCCGCGAGCGCAATGCCGAGCGTGAGCTGTGGGACGGCTTGCGGGCCGGGCAAGAAGGCGCGATCCGCGACTTCGGCGCAGACGATGCGTTTCCCATCACTGACATTGACGACATCCTGCCGGGGCTGATTGAAGGTCGTGACCGGGTGTATTCGGCGATGGGCAGCAACCCCGATTTTGATCGCAACCTGATGGAGTGGATCAACACGATCCGCTCCAAGGCGAACCTCGGTGCTCAGCCGCCCAACGAATTCGTTGCTCTGGATCATCTGCTGCATGACATGCGCCTGTATAAATCGGCGGCAGAGATCAAGGTCATGCGCCATGCGGCGCAAATCTCGGCTCGCGCCCATGTGCGCGCCATGCAGGCCAGCCGTGCCGGTTTGCATGAGTACAGCCTCGAGGCCGAACTGGATTATGAATTCCGTAAAAGCGGGGCAAAAATGCCAGCCTATGGCTCGATCGTCGCCTCTGGCGATAACAGCTGCATCCTGCACTACCAGGAAAATGACGCCCTGCTCAAGGATGGCGACCTGGTATTGATCGATGCCGGGTGTGAGATCGACTGCTACGCCAGTGATATCAGCCGTACATTCCCGGTCGGCGGCAAGTACTCGCCTGAACAAAAAGCCATATACGAACTGGTGCTGGCGTCCCAGGAAGCCGCGTTTGCCCAGATCGCGCCCGACAAACACTGGAACCAGGCCCACGAAGCCACGGTTCAGGTGATCACGGCGGGGCTGGTTGAACTGGGCCTGTTGCAGGGCGATGTGGATCAACTGATCGCCAGCGAAGCCTATAAACCCTTTTACATGCATCGCGCTGGCCACTGGCTGGGGCTCGATGTGCATGACGTGGGTGAATACAAGGTGGGCGGTGAATGGCGCGTGCTGGAAGTCGGCATGACCCTGACGGTTGAGCCCGGCATCTACATCAGCCCGAATAATCTGAATGTCGCCAAAAAATGGCGCGGCATCGGGGTGCGCATTGAGGACGACGTAGTGGTCACCAAACAGGGCTGTGAAGTCTTGACCGGCGACGTGCCGAAAACCGTCGCGGATATCGAAGCCTTGATGGCTGCAGCACGAGCGGGCGCGGTATGAACCGGGTCAGTCTGGCGATCATCGGTGGCGGACTGGTCGGTGCCAGTCTTGCCTTGGCGCTGCAGGCCGGGGCCAAGGCCCGGGGCTGGAAAATCGTATTGATCGAGCCGTTTGCTCCCGGCAACAGTTATCAGCCGAGCTACGATGCCCGCTCGTCGGCGCTTAGTTATGGTGCGCGGCAAATCTACGAGCGGATGGGGCTTTGGCAAGCGATTGCCGAGCGTGCCGAGCCGATCAAGGACATTCACGTGTCCGATCGCGGGCGTTTTTCCACGGCTCGTTTGTCGTCCAGCGAAGAAGGGGTTCCGGCGCTCGGGTATGTGGTCGAAAACACCTGGCTCGGCCAAAGCCTGTGGAAAAGTCTGGACCCGGACGTGATCAGCTGGCGTTGCCCGGCTGAAGTTATCCACATGCAGCCGCTCGAAGATGGCTACCGCTTGACGCTCAATGACGAAACCACGCTCGACTGCGACCTGGCAGTGCTGGCCGATGGCGGTCGCTCGGGCTTGCGCGAGCAGTTGGGGATTCATGTGCGCAAGCGGCCATACGATCAAAGTGCGCTAATTGCCAACATCACCCCGAGCCAGCCCCACGCCGGAATGGCGTTCGAGCGTTTCACCGATGAAGGTCCGATGGCCTTGCTGCCATTGCCCGACAACCGTTGTGCGCTGGTATGGACCCGTCTGGGGATGGATGCCCGGCGCCTGGCGGCACTGGATGAGCGCAGCTTCCTCAGCGAGTTGCAGGCTGTATTCGGCTACCGCCTGGGCACCCTCAAGCAGGTCGGCGCACGGCATTTGTACCCGCTTTCGCTGGTCGAAGCCGAAGAGCAGGTACGCCCGCACCTGACTATTCTGGGCAACGCGGCTCACAGCCTGCACCCGATTGCCGGCCAGGGTTTCAACCTGTCCTTGCGCGATGCGCAGGCATTGGCCGACGCCTTGTTGGCGAGCGACAAGAAGCCCGGTGATTTTGCCACGCTGCTGAGTTATCAACAGCGGCAAAAACTCGACCAGCAACTGACAATTGGCTTCTCGGACCAGGTAACACGGGTGTTCGGCAGTGAGCAGCCATTGGTATCGCTGGGGCGCAACCTTGGCTTGCTCGGCCTCGATTTGTTGCCGCCGGCCAAACGCTGGTTTGCCCGCCAGGCGATGGGGCTGGGCACCCGTGCCGACAGTTAATAATGACGGCCGGGGCATGCCCCGTGTCGGACCATTTTTCAAGTGCGGCGTATGCCGCTAGCGAGACAGGCTTAAAGCATGGAAATGCGCGCAGATCTGCTGATTGTCGGGGCCGGAATGGTCGGTAGTGCTTTGGCACTGGCGCTCAAGGACAGCGGACTGAAAATTCTGCTGCTCGATGGCAGCCCGCTGGATGTCAAACCGTTCAGCCCGCAGGCCCCGTTTGAACCCAGGGTCAGTGCCTTGTCGGCCGCCAGTCAGCGCATCCTGCAACGCCTGGGAGCCTGGGACGGGATTGCCCGGCGGCGTGCCAGTCCGTATTCGCACATGCACGTGTGGGATGGCAGCGGCACGGGGCAGATCCACTTCTCGGCGGCCAGTGTGCATGCCGAGGTGCTGGGCCATATCGTTGAAAACCGGGTGATCCAGGATGCGCTGCTGGAGTGCCTGCAAGCCACCAATATCGAACTGCTGGCCAATGCACGGCTGGAGCAAATGCGTCGTTCCGCTGACGACTGGCTGCTGACCCTGGCCGATGGACGCACCCTGCGGGCACCGGTAGTGATTGCCGCCGACGGTGCCAACTCGGCTGTGCGCCGCCTGACCGGCTGTGAGACCCGTGAGTGGGATTACCAGCATCACGCCATCGTCACCAGCGTGCGGTGCGCAGAACCCCATCAGCAGACCGCCTGGCAGCGTTTTACCGATCATGGGCCGCTGGCGTTTTTGCCACTGCAGCGTGATGGCCAGCAGGATTGGTGCTCAATAGTCTGGTCGACCACCCCTGAGCAGGCCGCGCACCTGATGGCGCTGGATGACGACGGATTCTGCCGCGAGCTGGAGCTGGCCTTCGAAGGCCGGCTGGGCAAGGTTGTGAGTGCAGACCCGCGGGTCTGCGTGCCTCTGCGCCAGCGTCACGCCAAGCGTTATGTGGCCGAAGGCCTGGCATTGATCGGCGATGCGGCACACACCATCCACCCCCTGGCCGGGCAGGGGGTGAATCTGGGCTTCCTCGATGCAGCGGTGCTGGCCGATGTGCTGTTGCACGGGGTGGATCGTGGCGAACGGCTGGCGGATGTGCGGGTACTGAGCCGTTTCGAGCGCCGCCGCATGCCGCACAACCTGGCGTTGATGGCGGCGATGGAAGGTTTTGAGCGCCTGTTCCAGTCAGATTCGTTGACCGCCCGCTTGCTGCGTAACAGCGGGTTGAAATGGGTCAATCAAATGCCCGAAGCCAAAGCGCTGTTTGTGCGTCAGGCGCTAGGCCTGACCGGCGACTTGCCGCCGCTGGCCAAAGCCTGAGACCTGCAGAAGGCGTTTCTTGCAACATCTGGTAACGGCTCTAGGGCGAGTTAGGTTGAGATGGCAAATGTGATTCACTACCATTTACGCCCGATTCGCATTAAGAGAGACCGCCCTCCATGTTGGTACCCAAGCGTCTACTGACTGCCCTGGCCCTTACTGTTTTCGGGAGCAGCGCCTTCGCTGCCGATGAAGTGGTGGTCTACTCCTCGCGCATCGACGAGCTGATCAAGCCGGTATTTGACGCCTACACTGCCAAAACCGGGGTCAAGGTCAAGTTCATCACCGACAAGGAAGCGCCGCTGATGCAGCGCATCAAGGCCGAAGGGCAGAACGCTACTGCTGACCTGTTGCTGACTGTGGATGCCGGCAACCTGTGGCAGGCCGAGCAAATGGGCATTTTGCAGCCGCTCAAATCTGACGTGATCGATAAAAATATCCCGCCTCAATACCGCTCTTCCTCCCACGAGTGGACAGGCTTGAGTTTGCGTGCGCGAACCATTGCCTACGCCTCTGACCGGGTCAAGCCTGAAGAACTGTCGACTTACGAAGCCCTGGCGGACAAAAAGTGGGAAGGCCGCCTGTGCCTGCGCACCGCCAAGAAGGTTTATAACCAGTCGCTGACCGCCACCATGATCGAAGTGAATGGCCCGCAGAAAACTGAAGAAATCCTCAAGGGCTGGGTGAATAACCTGTCTACCGATGTGTTCTCGGATGACATCGCAGTGCTGGAGGCGATCAACGCCGGGCAGTGCGACGTCGGCATCGTCAACACTTACTACTATGGCCGTCTGCACAAGCAGAAGCCGGATCTGGCGGTGAAACTGTTCTGGCCGAACCAGGCGGACCGCGGCGTTCACGTCAACCTGTCGGGTATTGGCCTGACCAAATACGCTCCGCATCCTGAAGCGGCCAAGGCGTTGGTGGAGTGGATGACCACCCCTGAAGCCCAGGCGATTTTTGCCGGGACCAACCAGGAATTCCCGGCCAACCCGACTGTTGCACCTTCAGCCGAAGTGGCCAGCTGGGGTAACTTCAAGGCCGATGAACTGCCGGTTGAAGTCGCAGGCAAACGCCAGGCAGAAGCTATCCGCATGATGGATCGTGCTGGCTGGAACTGATAAAAAAACTGAAGTTTTACCTGTGGGAGCGGGCTTGCCCGCGATAGCATCAGCGTGGTTTCTGTAGGAGACCGGGCTGAGGCTATCGCCAGCAAGCCCGCTCCCATATTTGTTATCGGTACTTCCAAACAACTTCCGAGAGTTTTTCGTGGCCCATCCTGCCCAACGTCGCTGGTATCCACTGGTTTTTGTCATTGCCGCTCTGGTGCTGTTGCCGCTGAGCGTTCTGCTGTTGTCCTGGCAAAGCATTGATGCACAGATCTGGAGCCACCTGTGGGATACGCAGATGCCGCGCCTGCTGGGCAATACCCTCACCCTGATTGTGGGGGTCGGCATAGGCGTGACGCTGCTGGGCGTGAGCCTGGCGTGGTTAACCAGCCTGTGCGAGTTCCCCGGCAGGCGCTGGCTGGACTGGGCGCTGATGCTGCCGTTCGCGATTCCTGCCTATGTGCTGGCATTTGTTTTTGTCGGCCTGCTGGACTTTGCCGGTCCGGTGCAAACCCTGCTACGGGAATGGTTCGGCATGGGCCTGCGGCTGCCAAGGGTGCGCTCCACCGGCGGCGTGATTATTGTGCTGATTCTGGTGTTCTACCCCTACGTTTACTTGTTGGCGCGCAGCGCATTCCTCGCTCAGGGCAAAGGCCTGATGGAAGCGGCCCGGGTGTTGGGCCAGAGTCCGTGGCAGGCGTTCTGGCGTGTGGCACTGCCAATGGCGCGCCCGGCAATTGGTGCGGGGGTGGCGCTGGCACTGATGGAGACCCTGGCCGATTTCGGCGCCGTGTCGGTGTTCAACTTCGACACCTTTACCACGGCCATCTACAAAACCTGGTACGGCTTTTTCAGCCTGTCCACCGCTGCGCAACTGGCCAGTTTGCTGCTGCTGGTGGTGATGCTCGTGCTCTATGGCGAACGCCGGGCCCGGGGTGCCAGCCGCGCCAGTAACGAGCGGCCCCGGGCCAAGGCCTTGTATCACTTGCGGGGGGCCAAGGCGTGGCTGGCCAGCAGCTGGTGCTTGCTGGTGTTCGCCTGCGCTTTCGTGATCCCGATGCTGCAATTGGTGGTGTGGTTCTGGCAGCGCGGGCGCTTTGATCTTGATGAGCGTTATACCGGCCTGATTCTGCACACCCTGTATCTGGGCGCCATGGCCGCCCTGATCACCGTCAGCGTGGCGCTGGTGCTGGCGTTTGCCCGACGACAGGCGCCCACTCCGGCTATCCGCGCCGGGGTCAGTCTGGCGAACCTGGGCTATGCATTGCCGGGATCGGTGCTGGCGGTATCGATCATGCTGGCTTTCAGTTATCTGGATCGTGAACTGGTGATCCCGGTATCAGGCTGGCTCGGAGGAGCAGGCAAGCCGCTCTTGCTGGGCAGCCTGTCGGCCTTGCTGCTGGCATATCTGGTGCGCTTTATTGCTGTGGCTTATGGCCCGCTGGAAAACAGCCTGGCGCGCATCCGGCCTTCTTTGCCTGAAGCGGCCCGCAGTCTGGGAGTGAGTGGCCCGCGACTGTTTATCAAAGTGTATCTGCCGTTATTGCTGCCGGGCACCCTGAGTGCTGCGCTGCTGGTATTTGTCGATGTGCTCAAAGAGATGCCTGCTACCTTGCTGATGCGCCCGTTCGGGTGGGACACGCTGGCGGTTCGGATCTTTGAGATGACCAGTGAAGGTGAGTGGGCGCGGGCCTCGTTACCGGCGCTGACGTTGGTGCTGGTCGGTTTATTGCCGGTCATCGGGCTGATCCGTCGCTCGGCACATCGAATCGGTTAGGTGCCAGTCCCTCCCCATGTGGATACAATGCGCGGCATTCGGTGCGGTCTGTCTGTCAGGCCAGGTTCTCTGTTAAACGCATCAAGCCCTCTTTAAGAGGGCTGGGGCCCAAAACAAGCCTGTCCGCACCTTCGCCAAGCCCGGAAGGAGAAACCCATGGGACAGCGTACGCCTCTGTATGACCTGCATCTCGCCCTTGGCGCGAAGATGGTCGATTTTGGCGGTTGGGATATGCCCTTGCATTACGGCTCGCAAGTCGAGGAACACCATGAGGTGCGCCGCGACTGTGGAGTTTTTGATGTCTCGCATATGACCGTGATTGACGTCACCGGTAATCAGGCCAAGGAATGGCTCCAGCATTTATTGGCCAACGATGTCGAACGTCTGAACACGCCCGGCCGTGCTCTTTACAGCGCCATGCTCAATGAGCAGGGCGGTGTGGTCGACGACATGATTGTCTACCTCATGCCCGAGGGCTATCGGCTTATTGTCAACGCCGCTACCCGTGATCAGGATCTGGCCTGGATGGCGGCTCAGGCTCAAGGCTATGCCGTTGAGCTGCACGAGCGTTCCGAACTGGCTTTGCTGGCAATTCAGGGACCTCAGGCCCGGCATAAGGTGGCCGAGCTGGTGAATCAGGCCCGCAGCCAGTTGATCCAGCAACTCAAGCCCTTCGAAGGGCAGAGCTGTGGTGACTGGTTTATCGCGCGCACCGGCTATACCGGCGAAGACGGTCTGGAAATTCTGCTTCCGGCCGATCAGGCCCCGGCTTTCTTTAACGACCTGGTGGGCGCCGGTATCTCGCCTATTGGCCTGGGCGCTCGCGATACCTTGCGTCTTGAAGCCGGCATGAACCTCTACGGACAGGATATTCATCTGTCTGTCTCGCCACTTTCCGCCAACATGGCCTGGACCATCGCGTGGGAACCGTCCTCGCGAAAATTCATTGGCCGCGAAGCGCTGGAGGCCGAAAAGGCCAGCGGAGTGAAGCTCAAACTGGTGGGTCTGGTACTCGAAGAGCGGGGTGTCCTGCGGGCTCATCAGGTGGTTCGTATCGCTGATGTTGGCGAAGGAGAGATAACCAGTGGTAGTTTCTCTCCTACGCTGAGCAAATCGATTGCTTTGGCACGGGTTCCAGTGGCAACGGCCGATCGTGCCGAGGTCGAAATTCGTGGTAAGTGGTATCCGGTTCGCGTGGTTAAACCGACTTTTGTGCGTCTTGGCAAAGCCTTGATCTAATGTTTACTGGCGGGCAAACACGCTGTGTGAGCCGCTGAAATTTCTTCTTGAGGACACTGAATATGAGCGATATCCCTGCTGACCTGCGCTTTGCTGAAAGTCATGAGTGGGCCCGTCTGGAAGCTGATGGTACGGTTACTGTCGGCATCAGCGATCACGCTCAGGAAGCCTTGGGGGATGTGGTGTTTGTTGAGCTGGCCGAAGTCGGCAAAGTGTTTGCCGCCGGTGATACTGCGGGAGTCGTGGAGTCGGTAAAAGCTGCTTCGGATATCTACTCGCCGGTGTCGGGCGAAGTCATTGCCGTTAACGAAGCACTGGCCGATAGCCCTGAGTCGCTGAACAGCGAACCCTACGCCAGCTGGATCTTCAAGCTCAAGCCAAGCAACACCGCGGAACTGGAAAAGCTGCTGGATGCTGCCGGTTACAAAGCCGCAATCGGCGAGTAACCCCGGCCTGTTCCTGTGGGAGCGTCCTTGCTCGCGATCTTTCAGAAGATCAAAAGAGCGCAAGGCAAGCTCGCTCCTGCAGTTGTTCTAAATACTCAAGCGTCTTTCAACACCGCTTTAACCGCCGCTACAGAGCGTTCCACATCGGCCTTGGTCATGGCGGTAAACATCGGTAGCGACACGATCAGCCGGCCCACGCGCTCGGCAATCGGCAACATCCCCTCCTTGAAGCCTTGCGCACGATACAAACTCAGCAAATGAATCGGCGGGTAGTGATAGCCCACGCCGACGCCCAGTGCCTGCATGTCTTTCATGAAGCTGGCACGGGCAGGTTCGCCATCTTTGCGCTCCGCCAGCACCAGCTGGAACAAATGCCAGTTGGTATTGTTGAAGTCAGCCACCGGCAGTTGCGCGCCGTATTCGGCTTCAAAGTCAGGGCCAAAACATTCGAAGTAATGTTTTGCCAATTGCCGGCGATGGGCGGTAATGGCTTCGATATGGGCAAACTGGCCCAGGCCAATAGCCGCTGCAATATCGGTCATGTTGAACTTGCCACCAAGCACGTCGACATCCAGACCGTCGAAACCGGTACGAGTAACCCCTTGCAGGCGATATTTCTCGGCCAGCCGCGCTTCTTCTTCATTGTTCAGCACCAGACACCCGCCTTCGGACGAGGTGATGTTTTTGTTGGCCTGAAAACTGAAAGAAACGAAATCGCCGCGTGCGCCGATGCGTTGCCCGTTCCAGCTGGAGCCCAGAGCCTGGGCGGCATCTTCGACTACGCGCAGGTTGTATTTTTTGGCCAGCGCGTACAACGCGTCCATGTCCACCGGCAAGCCCGACAAATACACCGGAATGATGGCCTTGGTACGCGGTGTGATGGCGGCCTCGACCTGGGCCAGGTCGATATTGCGCGTAACCGGGTCGATATCGGCGAACACCGGTGTGGCGCCCACTTCGAGGATCACATTGGCCGTGGCGACCCATGAAATAGAAGTGGTGATCACTTCATCACCGGCACCGATACCCGCGATGCGCAGAGCGATTTCCATGGTGCAGGTGCCGGAGTTGAAGGTACGCACCGGGCGACCGCCAAAGTACTCGGACAGCTGTGCTTCGAAAGCCTGAACCTTGGGCCCGCTGGTGATCCAGCCTGAGCGCAGCACGTCGCCAACCGCAGCAATGGTGGCTTCATCAATGGTGGGTTTGGAAAACGGCAGGAAAGGCAGTGAGCTCATGGAAGCAATACGTCCGATGTGAGTTTGGGTGGGCAAAGCATACCCATAGCATGGCTCACATCGGGTGAAATTTCTGTCTAGGGGCTGAATGACCAGTCCTGAGCTGCTGGCCCGGGTGCCTGGTCTTCAGGGCCGCCAGGGGCAGCGGCCCAGCAATTCCATGGCAACCAGCGCCAGTGGCTAGAGGCGTTACTCGACAGTCGCGTTTTTCGCCAGGATGGCGTTGGCCAGATCCATGTCACTGACTTTCAGTTGCGGGTTATCGGCACGCACTTGCTGCATGGCGGATTCCAGATAAGGGCCGCGGATCGAACCGTTGCTGGCAACAAAGCTCCCGGCGTCATCCTGGGCGGCGATTACTTTGCGGTCTTTTTTGAAGGTCAGGTAGGTGGAGCCGGTGGTCGCGCCGGAAGACAGCACATTGCGCCAAAAAGTGTCGGCCATTGCAGAACCAACAGGAAGGGACAGCAGGGCGATCGCGGCAACAGCATATTTGAGACGCATGACAGTGACTCCGAATAGGTTAATTACCAACTTTGATTCTAGTTAACGGCCGGGAGTTCCGTAACCTCATGCAGTAACTTCTACGCTTAGCACCGTCCCGTTCTGGGCTGTTACCCGAACCCGGGTGCCGACGTCAGCATCGGGCCCTGTCACCATCCATACCCCGTCACCGACCTTGATTTTACCCCTTCCCCCGACTATCGCCTGTTGAACGACAAAGGTGCGACCGATCAGCTCGTGTCCCCGGTGATTCAGGTCCGGTTGATCGCTACTGGCGATAGCGCCACGCTGGCGTTTCCACCAGTACAGCGCGGTGAGAATCGCCAGTACGCCAAACAGAGGGAACTGCAGGGTCCAGGTCAGGCCCGGTATCAGGAAGGTCACGGCCCCGACGATGATCGCGGCAATGCCTGCCCAAAGCAGATAACCGCCGGCGCCGAACACTTCCAGAATCAGCAGCACCGTACCCAGTGCCAGCCAGTCCCAGTAGTTCAGGTTTTGCAGGAACTCCCACATGCCTCAGACCTTTTTGTTATCGAAGGTGGCTTTAACGATTTCGCCGATACCGCCCACCGCGCCGATGACCTGGCTGGCCTCCAGCGGCATGAGGATGACCTTGCTGTTATTGGCAGAGGCCAGCTTGCCCAGGGCATCGATGTATTTTTGCGCGACGAAGTAGTTGATTGCCTGCACGTTGCCATTGGCAATGGCTTCAGACACTACCTGGGTCGCCCGGGCTTCGGCTTCGGCCTGGCGCTCCCGGGCTTCGGACTCGAGAAAAGCCGCCTGGCGGCCGCCTTCAGCTTCGAGGATCTGCGCCTGCTTTTTACCTTCGGCGGTTAAAATTGCCGAGGCCCGCAGGCCTTCAGCCTCAAGGATTTGCGCACGCTTGATGCGTTCGGCTTTCATCTGGCCGGACATGGCGGCCATCAGGTCTGCAGGCGGGCTGATGTCCTTGATCTCGATACGGGTGATCTTGATCCCCCATGGCGCCGTGGCTTCATCAACAGTGCGCAGCAGTTTTTCATTGATGCCGTCCCGCTGGCTGAGCATGGCATCCAGCTCCATGGAGCCGAGCACCGTGCGGATGTTGGTTTGCAGCAGGTTACGGATGGCATGCTCGAGGTTATTGACCTCATATGCCGCCTGGGCCGTGTTGACCACCTGGAAGAAACACACGGCATCGATTTGTACGGTGGCGTTGTCGGCAGTAATGACTTCCTGGGGCGGGATATCCAGCACGCTTTCCATCACGTTGATCTTGCGTCCGATGCGATCCATGACCGGAATGATGATATTCAGGCCCGGTTTCAGGGTGTTGGTGTAGCGGCCGAAGCGTTCTACTGTCCACTGATAACCTTGGGGCACGACCTTGAACCCCATGAAAAGCACGGCGATAGCCAAGGCGACAAATAACAGGACCACTGTACCCACTTGCATGACAATTCCTTGTTCGAGGTGTAAGGGGAAAGAACCGACCTGGTTGTATGCACTCAACGGCCAAGGCTCGTGAGCTCACTCCTGCATGTAAACGGTGCAACTGTTTAGATTTTAGTCAAAACGAATCATCACGCAGGTGTAACGCGCAAAGCTTCCTCCAGCGTGGTCATGCCTGTGGCCACTTTATGGGCTGCCGCCAGTCGCAAGGGCTGCATGCCTGCGGCGCACGCTGCGCGATGTACGGCGTTCAAGTCGGTCCGGGAATCGATCAGGGTTCTGAGGCTGTCATTCATCAGCATTATTTCGTAGATACCGGCCCGGCCACGGTAGCCCGTATCCCGGCACACAGCACAGCCCGTCGCCCTGCAGGTACGCTCCGGTGCTGGTCCCGGCCATTGTTTGACGAAACTCTGCCAGTCGTCCGGCGTCAATGGCTCCTCGTTTTTACATTCGGGACACAAGGTTTTCACCAGTCGTTGTGCCATGACCCCCAGCAGCGTGGCCTTGATCAAATAAGGCGCGACGCCCAGTTCCTGCAGGCGACTGATGGCGCTGGGAGCATCGTTGGTGTGCAGGGTCGACAGCACCAGATGGCCGGTCAGGGCGGCCTGAATCGCGACTTCGGCAGTTTCCAGATCGCGTATCTCGCCGAGCATGATGATGTCCGGATCCTGGCGCATCAGGGCGCGTACGCCACTGGCGAAAGTCAGGTCGATGCCGGGTTGCACCTGCATTTGATTGAACGCCGGCTCAATCATTTCGATGGGGTCTTCAAGGGTGCACAGGTTGATCTGTTCTGTGGCCAGCTGTTTGAGGGTTGCGTAGAGGGTGCTGGTTTTACCCGAACCGGTGGGGCCGGTGAGTAAAATAATGCCGTGGGGCTGGCGGGTCATGTGCTGCCAGCGTTGCAGGTCTTGCGGGGTAAAACCGAGCTGGTCGAAACTCTTGAGCAGCACCTGCGGGTCAAAAATACGCATCACCATTTTTTCGCCAAAGGCGGTGGGCAAGGTGGCGAGCCGCAGTTCAACCTGTGCCCCGGCCGGGGTTCTGATTTTGATCCGGCCATCCTGGGGTTTGCGCTTTTCGGCGACATTCATCCGGCCCAGGCTCTTGAGGCGGCTGACAACGGCCGTCGTCACCTGTGTCGGAAATTGGTAAACGTTATGCAGCACGCCATCAATGCGAAAGCGTACGCCGCCCTGCTCACTACGCGGCTCGATGTGGATGTCACTGGCGCGTTGCTCGAAGGCGTACTGAAACAGCCAGTCGACGATATTCACAATATGCGCGTCGTTGGCATCGGGCGTCTGGCCGCCGCCGAGGGTGAGTAGTTGTTCGAGGTTGGCCTGCTTGCTGGTTTTATGATCATTTAGCGTGGCGCCGTTGACCGATCTGGCCAGCTGAAAAAATTCCACATTCAGGCGCTGGATATCCAGAGGGTTGGCAACCACACGCTTGATGGGCCGTTTGAGCACTTGCTTGAGATCCGCTTCCCAGCGGCTGACCCCGGGTTGAGCGCTGGCGATGGTAATGGACTGTTGATCTGCCGCCACCGCGAGGATTTCATGCCGTTGGGCAAATGCCAGGGACATCAGTCCGGTAACCGTCACGACATCAATTTTCAGTGGATCTATGCGCATGTAAGGCTGCTGGCATTGCTCCGCCAGCCAGGCGGTGAGGGTCTCAAGGTCGAGGGCCTTGCCGGGGCGACCGGGGTCGATGAGCTGCAGGCTGGCCAGCAACACCAGCGGATGCACGGCGTTGTGACGAGGCTCGCGGCCGGCGTTCAATGCCTGCTCTGCGCCACCTTTGTGCAGGCGGCCCTGGGCGAGGAGTGCGGTGACCAGGTCGTTGAGATCCAGCCAGTGGTCATGGGCGGGGGCGAAGTGCATACAAGCTCCTTGGGCTTTAAAGCATCGGCCCGACATATCCCTGTCCGGGCCGTGAAGTCCAAAGCCTAGTTGCTGGCCCATCACCCAGGCCTGGACAATGGTTGCGAGCTATTACCCGGCAACGCGCTGGTGGTTCATGGCGCCACCCTTGAAATCAGCGTCCCGGGATTTGGCCGGTAGCAATTGCACTTCGAAGACACTGACCAGGTTGCGCAGTTTTTCGCCAATCACCTGAGCCCGGTGCCAGCTTTGCTCATCACTCAGAATTTCAATGCTTAACCTGTCGTTGTCGCGCTCTACGTTGACCGATCGGGGAGTCAGTTGCTGCAAGGCAAACAGATTCAGTACGCGGCACAGCACATCGGCCTCTGCCTCGGCCTGAATATAAAAGTGCACCGGACATGGGGCGGCGTTGCTGGCCCAGACGTCGGGGCGGACTGAGTGGCTGACGGCTTGCAGAGGCGGCATGCTAAAACTCCTGATTAGGCTGGAGAAATATTTACACGCCAGGGCGGGAATTTTTTATCTAAGATGCAGGGGTTAAACGAAATTAAGACTGGATCAAGTCTTAAATACGTCATAAAGAGGTATTTCTATGCGAATCGAGCTGGATGCTTATGACCGGCGCATTCTCGCGCTGCTGCAAGAGGACGCCTCGCTGTCCAGTGCGCAAATCGCGGAGCAGGTAGGGTTGTCGCAATCGCCTTGCTGGAGGCGGATTCAGCGGATGAAAGACGAAGGGATTATCCGCGGGCAGGTGACCCTGCTCGATCGTAAGAAAATCGGCCTCAATACGCAGATTTTTGCCGAGATCAAACTCAACGCCCACGGTCGTTCCAACTTCACCGAGTTTACCGATGCCATTCGCGGCTTTCCTGAGGTCCTGGAGTGTTACGTGCTGATGGGCGCGGTGGATTTTCTACTGCGTATCGTCACCGCTGACATTGAAGCCTATGAACGGTTTTTCTTCGAAAAGCTGTCGATGGTGCCCGGCATTCAAGAGGTGAACTCGATTGTTGCCTTGTCCGAGATCAAATCCACCACTTGCTTGCCGGTATAAAAAACGGCCTTCACAAGGAAGGCCGTTGTCAGGTTGATCCGCTGAATCAGTGAACAAATAGCGCAATCAGGATGATGATCGGGATGGGAATGCCGAGAAATAGCAGCAGAAGTGAGCGCATTTTATTCTCCAGTAAGCAAAAGGTCCGGGGTTAAACAAGGGGTGTGGTGGTAGTGGTCAGATACGTCACTGCATCGCGGCGACGGCCGCCAAAGGTGGCGCACAGGCTGGCGAAGAACGCACCGAGCAACAGGCTGATAAACATCCACAGGGTGGTCCAGGCCGCTACTTTGGCAGCGGTGTCTGCTGCTTCCTTGGCTTTTACTTTGGCGTCTGCAACTGCTTGATGGGCCTTGGCATAGACCTGGTCAACCCGTTGTTCGGCTTCAGGCTGGCTGAGGTTGGTACGCTGGGCGACAATTTGTGCCAGGTAAGTACGGTCCTCTGCACTCAGTTGGCCGTCGTTGCCCAGACTGCGGACAAAGATGCGGGTCACCACACCATGGGCCGCGTCTTCGCTGACGGCGGTGCCACGATCATCGCGAAACAGCGTGTCGATGAAATAGTCCGAGCTATTGCCCGAACCGTGGCTGGCGTTGCTGCCTGCAGCGCTGCCGGCGGCACTGCTCATGGCGGTGGCGGCGCCCGAGGCAACGCTGGCTCCGGCCTGAACGCCGCTACCAATCACGCTGCTGACCGAGCTGGCGATTAACATGGCGGTAACCAGCGTGGCTACTGCCCAGGCCAAAAAGCCGTGGGCTGTATCGCGAAAGTACACCTCATCGCCATGCATGTTGGCCCATTTGACCCGCAGCCGGCCTGCCAGATAGCCGCCCATGCCTGAGGCGATGATCTGCGTCACGGCCAGCCAGATAATGGCAGTAATGCCCAGACCTTTTGCTCCCACTCCCTCATTCGCCCAGGGTGAAACCGCCGAGAAGCCCAGGCCGGCACCCAGCATGATGAGTAGCAAGGAGAGTGCGGCAGCTGCTGCTGCGCCGGCAAAAATGGCGGCCCAGGAAACACCTGAGTGGCCAGAAGAGTCTTGCAGGGCAGCGGGATAGTGCTCAGTTGTCCCGATCATTGTTGTTGTGCTCCTGAATGGAAGGAAGTGCAGCGTTCATTCAAGAGATTGCAGGGGATATGCCAATTAAATATTTGGCAGCAGTTTCATATTTTTCAATTAGTTAGAAGTTTTAACGAAATGCACGGTCATGCAGGTTGCATGATTGGGGGTAAACAGGCGGGCGTAATGCATTGAAACAATTTTGCGGGAGAGGGCTGAACCGAAACGAAAAACGGGAGCCTTGCGGCTCCCGTTCTCAAGCGGTCGATCAATGATGACGATGCTTGTTTTTCTTGCGATGGCCATAGGCATGGCCGCGACCACGGTTGTCGTCACGGTAGTAACGGCGGTTATCGCGGCTGTTGTAGCGGCGATCATCGGCGTCGCTTTTATTGCCCATGTAGTTACCCAGCGCGCCACCGGCGCCGCCGCCAGCCGCTGCACCGACCAGGCCGCCAGTGCTGCCGCCGACACTGCGGCCCAGTACGTTGCCGCCAGCTGCGCCGAGGGCGCCGCCAATGGCCGCTTCGCCACGGCTGCGTTTGTCGGCGCCTACGGCACTACCCGCTGCGCCGCCGACGCCAGCACCAATCGCTGATCCGGTCGAGCCGCCGAGTTGTTGACCGACTACGGCACCGAGTACCCCGCCTAATGCGCCGCCTACACCGGCTTCGGTGGTGCCACCGGCCGAGGCTACGCCACTGACCAGGCCAAGGGACAACAAGAGAATCGAGGTGAGCTTCATAAGTGAGCCTCAAAGGGATGACGACGCGATCCTGAGGCTGCCGGGGAGTGGTGACAATCGAATTCCGACCAGTAACACGAGTTGTACACAATTATATAACTTGTTGTTTTTTATCGGGAACTTAATGGGTTTTCGGGGGTCTTTTAATTAGTTGGCATAGGCCGTTTTCACAGGAAACGGCCTTTTTTGTGCCTGGAATTCCTCAACCGCTCTGCAGGGGCGAGCAATCCAGCTTTGCAGATTCAGTACGGGTTAACCCGTCCTGGCCATGATCAGCTTCGACGGGCTCGCTGCTTCAAGGCATATGGCCACGAACTTGGAAGTCGGCGTATGGCTGCCATCCCCCGTGCTTTCAAGCGGCACCAGCGGATTGACCTCGGGGTAGTAGGCGGCAGCCTGGCCTGCGGGTATATCGAAAGCCAGCAGCGTGAAGTTTTTGACCCGGCGCTCACGGTCGTCGTTCCAGATCGACACGATGTCGACTTTCTGCCCCGGCTTGAAGCCCAGGCGGATGATATCGGCTTCGTTGACGAACAGAACGTCACGCTGACCTTTAACCCCGCGATAGCGGTCATCCAGACCATAAATGGTGGTGTTGTACTGATCGTGGGAGCGCATTGATTGCAGGATCAGGTCAGGCAGTTTCCCGGTCGCACGGGTGCGGGCATCCACCAGATCCTGGGGCAGCACGTTAGGCCGGAAGTTGGCGCGCAGGGTCGGGGTATTCCACTGCCGCGCCCCGGCAGAGTTGCCAAGGTAGAAGCCGCCCGGGTGCTGAATCCGGGTGTTGAAATCTTTGAAGCCGGGGATGGTGTCGGCAATCAGTTCCCGAATGCGTCTGTAGTCGGCCACCACCCAGTTCCAGTCAACCGGATGGGTGCCCAGGGTGGCGGCAGCGATACCGGCAATGATCGAAGGTTCCGAGCGCATCTGATTCGACAATGGCTGCAACTGGCCATTGGAGTCGTGGACCATGCTGAATGAGTCTTCCACTGTGACCGCCTGGGGGCCTTCAGCCTGGATGTCGATATCGGTACGGCCCAGGCACGGCAAAATCAGCGCTTGCTTGCCGTGCATCAGATGACTGCGGTTGAGCTTGGTGCTGATCTGCACCGTCAGGTCGCAATTGCGCAGCGCCTCGGCGGTGCGCGGGCTGTCCGGGGTGGCCTGGGCAAAGTTGCCGCCCAGCCCGATAAACACCTTGGCGCGTCCTTCGAGCATGGCGTGAATGGCTTCGACCACGTTGTGGCCATTGTCACGGGGTACCTTGAACTTGAAGCGACGCTCCAGGGAGTCAAGGAAAGCCACCGGCGGGCGCTCGTTGATGCCCATGGTGCGGTCGCCCTGCACGTTACTGTGGCCACGTACCGGACACAGCCCGGCACCCGGGCGACCGATATTGCCGCGCAGCAACATCAGGTTGGCGATTTCCTGGATCGTCTGCACCGAATGCCGGTGCTGGGTGATACCCATTGCCCAGCACATGATTACGTTTTTGCCCTTGAGGTACATGCGCGCAGCACGTTCGACGTCGACCAGGGTCAGGCCCGATTGCTCGACGATGTGATCCCACGAGGTGGCATCCAGGCTGGCGATGTAATCGAGCACGCCATCGGTATGTTCATTCAGAAAAGCGTGATCAAACACGGCAGGCAGGTCGGCCGCCTGGGCATCGCGCTCCCATTGCAGCAGAAACTTGGCCATACCGCGCAACAGCGCCATATCACCGCCCAGTGCAGGGCGCAGGTAGGCGGTGTTGGTTGGCCGGTCGCCGTTGGTGAGCATTTCCAGTGGATGCTGCGGATGTTGAAAACGCTCCAGACCGCGCTCCTTGAGCGGGTTGACGCAGACCACCTGGGCACCGCGTTTAACCGCTTCACGCAATGGCTCGAGCATGCGCGGGTGGTTGGTGCCCGGATTCTGCCCGAGCACGAATATAGCGTCTGCGTGCTCGAAGTCGTCGAACGTCACTGTACCTTTGCCCACCCCGATACTCTGCGCCAGGGCTACGCCGCTGGCCTCGTGGCACATGTTCGAGCAGTCCGGGAAGTTGTTGGTGCCGAACGCGCGCACGAACAGTTGATACAAATACGCCGCTTCATTGCTGGCCCGGCCCGAGGTGTAGAACTCGGCCTGATTGGGGCTGGAGAGATTCAGCAAGTGCCTGGCGATCAATGCGAACGCAGCGTCCCAGCTGATGGGCGTGTAGTGGTCGGTCTCAGCGTTGTAAGCCATCGGCTCGGTCAGACGACCCTGGTATTCCAGCCAGTAATCGCTCTGCTCGAGCAAGGCCGTTACGCTGTGTTTGGCGAAGAACGGGGCATCCACCCGGCGCTTGGTGGCTTCCCAGTTCACCGCCTTGGCGCCGTTCTCGCAGAACTTGACCAGGCCGCTTTCCGGCGAGTCGCCCCATGCACAACCCGGACAGTCGAAACCGCCGTTCTGGTTGGTTTTGAGCATCATGCGCAGGTTTTTCAGCGCGTTGTCGCTGGTCAACCAGGCCTGCGCCACACTGATCAGCGCGCCCCAGCCACCTGCCGGGCCTTTGTAGGGCTTGTAGCGTGGGGTAGGGGTCTGGTCGGCTTGATGATGAGTGCTCACGCTTGACTCTCCTGCGCCGGGCTGTACACCCGTGGTGCGCTTTTTTGTGGCAGATGAATGAGGTTGAGGTTGTGGCGTCGGGCCCATTGCAGCGCCAGGCCGGTAGGCGAGGACAGGCTGATCAGGGTCTGGATACCGGCGCGCAACACTTTTTGAATCAGTTCAAGGCTGCAACGGCTGGTAACTATTGCCGCACCGCCGCTGAAGTCGATGTTCTGGCGTACCAGTGCGCCGATCAATTTGTCGAGGGCGTTGTGTCGGCCGATGTCCTCGCGACCCATCAGCAACTCACCCCGCGCGTCCATATAAACAGCTGCGTGGACCGCACCGCAGTGTTGGCCCAGCGGCTGGAATTCACTGATGCGCTGTCGCAAACCCTCAAGCCATTGGGCGGGCGGCAAGGGCGCCCCCGCAAGTACGTTGAGCTCGGGCAGGGCCTGTTCCACCGCTTCCACCCCACACAGCCCGCAGCCGCTGGTGCCCGCCAGTTGCCGGCGCTGCTGCTTGAGATTCCAGAACGCCCGACTGGCGATTTCGACCTGTGCGTATTGGGCCGGGCCTGCGCCGGTGAGCTTGAGGTCGTAGATTTCGCTGGCGTCTTTAATGATTCCGCTGCCCAGGCTGAAGCCGACGATGAAGTCTTCAAGGTCAGTGGGCGTGACCAGCATCACTGCCTGGCTGATGCCGTTATAGGCGATGGCCAGGGCAACTTCTTCGGCCAGTGCGGTTTCAGCGCCGCTGCTGTGGTCCAGCGAGACGTAGTGGTAGTTCTGGCTGGCAGCGGGAGTCACAGAGGCGGGTGCCGCGCACTGGGGGCGCTTGGCGTTCATAGGGCAGTACCGACATTTGGGTCAGTACAAGCCTAGGCGCGACACAGTGTCACGTCTAATCGCTAGTCCTTATCTATTGATAGATGGTGTCGATCAAGAAGGCTTGGCTGATTGTTGGTACATCCCGAAGCAGGCCTCGGCCAACGCCGAACGGGGGGCGGCCCGGCGCATGATCAGGCCAAGGCGGGACAAGGTATTGGCGTCCTGAATCGGGTGCAGGCGCAGGTTGTCGGTCAGAGCTTCAAGCCCGCCCTCCAGCGGCATTACCGCGCAACAAAAACCGCCGTGTACGGCCTGCAACAGTTGATGAACGGCATCGGTTTGCAGGATGGGCCGGGGCGTGAGGCCACGACTATGGAAGTTGTGATCGATGGACTGGCGAAAGTGCATACCGCTGCTCAGCAGGCCAAGGGGCAATTCAATCAGTGCCTCCCAGCTAAGGGGTTGCTCGCCGAAGTTGAAGTGCCGCTGGTCGTAAAGCAGCCCCATGCATGTTTCCCCGAGGGCCTGAAAATCAAAGCGCTCCTGATCCAGGCGGTCCAGATAGGACACGCCCACGTCCAGCCGGTTACTGGCCAGCTGTTCAAGGATTTGCTCGGAGCTCAGGGCTGACAGCTCAAAACGCAGTTCGGGGTGCTCCTGATGCAGGCGCTGTAATAAAGGCAGCGGATCAAAACTTGAGAGCGGCACCACCCCCAGACGCAACGTCCCAATCAAATTGCCGCGACATGCAGCGGCCTCTGCCTGCAAGCCGTCGTAGGCGGCCAGAACGGTTCTGGCCCAGGCCAGCACCCGCTCGCCGGGAGCGGTAAAACTCTCGAAACGCTGGCCGCGGTTGACCAGTTGCAGGTCGAGTTCTTGCTCAAGGCTGCGCAGGCGCATGGACAGGGTGGGCTGGGTGATATGGCAGCGGGCGGCGGCCTGGCCGAAGTGCCGGGTTTCGTCCAGGGCTATGAGGAATTTCAGCTGTTTAATGTCCATCGTCGCTCCACGCGCTATTCACGGGCCGATTCTAGCGCGCCTGGTTCGCAGCCTGCTTCGCCAATGATGGTCTACGCTAGTGGATCTGGATATCTCAACCCTTGGAGCGTGATTCATGAGTATTTTTAGCTTTGTGAAAGAAGCCGGCGAGAAATTGATCGACCTGCTGACCCCGGGCAATGCCAATGCCAGTGAAGAGCTCAAGAAACACGTTGAACAGGTAGGTCTGGGCAACCCGAACATTACGGCCACTGTTGACGGCGACAAAGTGACGGTGAGCGGTGAAGTGGCCACTCAGGAAGAGAAAGAAAAAATCATTCTGGCCGCGGGCAACATTGCCGGTGTAGCCAGTGTTGAAGACAAGATCACCGTCACCGGGCCGGTGGTTGTGGCTTCCAAATTTGTAGTGGTAGAAAAAGGTGACACCCTCAGCGCGATTTCGCTGCGGGTGTACGGCAATGCCAACCAGTACAACAAGATTTTTGAAGCCAACAAGCCACTGCTCAAAGACGTCAACAAAATCTATCCGGGGCAGACACTGCGGATTCCTGAGTAACCCCGTCACTCATTTGCAGGAGCGAGCTTGCTCGCGAGCTTTTAACAGCTCGCTCCTGCATGGACAGGGCGTAATTTCTCAAAGCCCTTGCAGCAAATCCCGGTAATCCCCCAGCGCAGCAAACTCCTCGGTATCTTTCGGGCCCTTTTTGCTGTCCGGCTGTTTCACCGCCAGCAAGTGGGCCACGCCAAAATCACGGGCACTGCGCAGGATCGGCAAGGTGTCATCGATAAACAGGCTGCGGGATGGGTCAAAGCCGATATCGGCTTGCAGGGCATGCCAGAAAGCCGGGCTTTCCTTGGGGAACCCATAATCGTGGGAACTGATCAGGCGCTCGAAGTACGGCGCCAGCTCGATCCGCTCCATTTTTAACGACAACGAATCGCGGTGCGCGTTGGTGATCATGATCACCCGCTTGCCGGCCTGTCTGGTCGCTGCCAGAAAGGTGTCGGCATCGGGCCGCAAGGCAATCAGGTTGGCGGTTTCGAGCTTGAGTTCGCGCACCGGGATCTTCAGCTCGGTGCTCCAGAAGTCCAGGCAATACCACTGCAACTGGCCAGCATTGCGCTCAAACAGCGGCGTCAGCTCCAGGTCGGCCATTGCCCGGCTGATGCCATGCAACTCGGCATAGCGCTGGGGCAGGTGTTCCAGCCAGAAGTGATTGTCGTAATGCAAGTCGAGCAGGGTGCCGTCCATGTCGAGCAGTACGGTATCAATGTCGCCCCAAGGTAACGCTGTCATGCAAAACTTCTCCCGCAGTTGAAAAACTTCCGACACAGACAATCGGAAAAGCCGGGGTATAGTAACCCGTTCATATTGAGGAGCCGCTATGCGCCAAAAACCCACCGTACTTGCCCGTGAAATTGTTGCCAGTAGCCGATTGTTTCGCGTCGAAGAAGTGCAGTTGCGCTTTTCCAATGGTGTCGAGCGCACTTACGAGCGGCTGGTGGGGCGTGGCAACGGCTATGGCGCGGTCATGATTGTGGCCATGATCGATTCCGAACACGCGATTCTGGTTGAAGAGTACTGCGGCGGTACCGATGAGTACGAAGTGTCTTTACCCAAAGGCCTGATTGAGCCGGGCGAAGATGTACTGGCCGCCGCCGAGCGTGAACTGAAGGAGGAGGCCGGTTATGGCGCCCGCCAGCTGGAACACCTCACCGAGCTGTCGCTGTCGCCGGGTTACATGAGTCAGAAGATCCAGGTGGTGCTGGCCACCGACCTCTATGAAGAGCGTCTGGAAGGTGATGAACCCGAGCCGATGCGGGTTGAGCGGGTCAATCTGCGTGAGCTGTC
The DNA here is from genome assembly GCF_904067025.1 of Pseudomonas paraversuta. Classification (NCBI taxonomy): domain Bacteria; kingdom Pseudomonadati; phylum Pseudomonadota; class Gammaproteobacteria; order Pseudomonadales; family Pseudomonadaceae; genus Pseudomonas; species Pseudomonas paraversuta. Next base: position 4,785,217 of record NZ_CAJFDA010000001.1, on the reverse strand, counting down.
GAGTCTGGTGCAAAACCCGCAATTCAGCGAAGGCCGTGCTCTGGCTGCACTGTATCTGGCGCGGGATTTGTTGACCCAGCGCGGAGTATTCGTGCCGTGAGCGATTTTCCCCACCCGTTGCTTGCAGGCGTCATCGCCCTGGCCCATGCCGCAGGGGACGCGATCTTGCCGTTCTGGCGTGCCGACGTTGCCGTGACCGCCAAGGCGGATGATTCGCCGGTTACCGCTGCCGATCTGGCAGCCCACCATGTGCTGCTCGATGGCTTGACGGCGCTGGCCCCGCAGATCCCGGTACTGTCTGAAGAAGACGCCAATATTGCACAGAGCGTGCGCGCCGGCTGGACCCGCTGGTGGCTGGTTGATCCGCTGGATGGCACCAAGGAATTTATTTCAGGCAGTGAAGAATTCACCGTCAATATTGCGCTGATCGAACACGGTCGTGTGGTCTTCGGCGTGGTCTCAATGCCCACCAGCGGTCGTTGTTACTACGGTGGTGCAGGGCTGGGTGCATGGCGTGAGGATGGCGGCGTGAGCTCGCCCATCAGCGTGCGCAACACCCCGCCTGCAGGCCAGCCGTTAACGGTGGTCGCCAGTCGCCGGCATTCCAGCCCTCAGCAAGAGCGCTTGTTGGCGGGTTTAAGCGAGCAGCTGGGCGAGTTGCAGCTGACCAGCGTAGGCAGTTCGTTGAAGTTTTGCTTGCTGGCCGAGGGAGCCGCCGATTGTTATCCGCGTCTGGCGCCGACTTCACAGTGGGACACGGCGGCGGCTCAAGGCGTGCTCGAAGGTGCAGGAGGGGTGGTGCTGCAACTGGATGGCGAACCGTTCTGCTATCCGCCGCGTGAGTCGCTGCTCAATGACCATTTTCTGGCATTGCCGGCCAGGGCGCCGTGGCGCCAACAGCTGCTGGCCCTGGCGCAAAACAAGCTGTAGGAGCGAGCTTGCCGGCGATCTTCTGCCAGCTTGCGAGCAAGCCCGCTCCTACAGGATCAGTGATTTAGCGGTGCAACACATACTGCCCGCTGAACCTCACCGCATCCTCTGCACCCTCGGCATTGATGACCCGGGTCTCGAGGGTCAGGCGTGCGCGGCCATGGCGTTGGTACATGGCCAGAAACTTGTTCCAGGCCGCATCGGCAGGTGCATCGCATAGCACGATAGCGTCCCGGGTCACGGGCAGCGGGTAGCTGATGTGACCTTCCTGAATCACGATATGCCCGTCTTCAATCCCCGCCTCGCGCAGGCTCAAGTGCAGCCAGCCCCAGCCTGCAAGCACCGCGCCGCAGTACAGGCTGCCGCCGAACATGGTGCTTTTGTGGTTAATGTTGGCCGCCAGCGGCATCTGCAGGCGCAGTTGGTGCTGGTGCCAGCCTATGACCTTCAGGCCCATTTCACGGGTAAGCGGAATGTCGTGATGGAGGACGGATTCCAGATAACGACTGTCGCGATTCATGCCATGGCCTCTTCAATCAAGTTCATCGGTGTGCGGGTGACTGCCACTCTCGAAGTTCAGCCCGTGTTTGCGCAGTTTGTCGTGCAAGGTTTTACGCGGTACACCCAGCGCTTCAGCCAGGCTGCGCATGGAACTGTGGGAGCGCTCGAGTTCGGCGGCGATCAGGCTTCTTTCAAAGTGTTCGACCTGCTCGCTCAAGCCTCCCGAAACTTCACCGGCGGACGAGGGCGAGCCATCGGCAGAGTCATCGTCCAGCGCCAGCTCAAGACCCAGGGCAAAGCGTTCGGCCACGTTTTGCAGTTCGCGCACGTTGCCCGGCCAGTTGTGACGCAATAACAGTGCGCGTTGCGCCGGCTGCAGCACATTGGGTGTGAGGCCGTGGCGACTGCTGGATTCGTCGGCGAAATGCTGGAACAGCATCAAGGCGTCCTCACCGCGCTCGCGCAAGGGGGCTATGCGCAAGGGGGCGACATTGAGCCGGTAATACAGGTCGGCGCGGAACCGTCCCTGGTCAGCGGCCTGGCGCAGGTCTTCCTTGGTGGCGGCGATCACCCGGATATCCAGCGGGATCAACTGATTGCCCCCCACGCGCTCAACCACCCGCTCCTGCAACATGCGTAGCAGTTTGACTTGCACGTCCAGGCTCATGCTTTCGATTTCATCGAGGAACAATGTGCCGCCATTGGCAAACTCAAACTTGCCGATACGACGCTTTTGCGCACCGGTAAACGCCCCGGGTTCATGGCCGAACAGCTCGCTTTCAACCACCGACTCCGCCAGTGCACCGGCGTTGATTGCCACAAAAGGTCCATTGCGCCGGCTCGACAGATCATGCAGTGCCCGTGCGACCACTTCTTTGCCAGAACCGGTTTCGCCCAGAATCAGTACATCGGCTTTGGTCGCGGCCAGTGCGCCGATTTGCTCGCGCAGGCGCAACATGGCCGGTGAATGGCCCACCAGTCGGGTACTCAGTTGCTGGCGATCGCTCAGGGCCAGGCGCAGGCTGCGGTTGTCCAGCACCAGGGCGCGCAGGGCCAGTGCCCGGCGCACGCTGTCGAGCAGTGCATCGCTGGCAAAGGGTTTTTCCAGGAAGTCATAGGCCCCTGAACGCATCGCCTGCACTGCCAGCGGCACATCGCCGTGGCCGGTAATCAGCAGCACTGGAAGTTCCGGGTCCTGGGCGTGGAGTTGGGCCAGCAACTCAAGCCCGTCCATGCCCGGCATGCGAATATCGCTGACCACCACTCCGGGCCAGTCCCGGCCGATACGCTCACCCAGGCCGCTGGCCTGTGCCAGTGGCAAGACCTTGAGGCCCGCCAGGTCCAGGGTTTGATACAGGGCCTGACGCAGATGCGGGTCATCATCGATCAGGATGATCTGTACGTGGGGATCGATGGGCTGGCTCATGATCTGGAGTCCTCGGAAGCTTGCAAGCTGACGCCCGGCGCACCTGCGCGCAGACGTAGGGTAATTAAGGCACCGCCTTCCTTGTGGTTGGCGAACAACAACTCGCCGCCAAACGCGCGGATCAGCGTGTCGCAGATGGCCAGTCCCAGCCCCAGCCCCTGAGTACGGGTTTTGGTGGTGTAGAAAGGCTCACCGGCGCGGCCCAGAGCTTCCATGCAAAACCCCGGGCCATTGTCGCGAATGTACAGGGTGACGCCTTCCGGGGTGGATTGGGCACTTAGCCACAAGCGTCGGGGCGGACCTTTCTCGGTCAGGGCATCGAGCGCGTTGGCCAGCAAGTTGCCCAGCACCTGGCGCAAACGTGTTTCACCGGCCTCGACCCACAGCGTGGCGGCAGGCAAGTCGCGAATCAGCTCCACCTCCATGCTGCGCCGGCGCTTGGCCAGTAACGCCAGGGCATCGTCCAGCGCCGGTTGCAGGGCGACGCTTTCCGGCGCATGCCGATCACGGCGGGCGAAGGCGCGCAGGTGCGCGATAATCGACGCCATGCGGCCAGTCAGTTCGTTGATCAGTTTGAGATTGCCGCGCGCGTCTTCGATGCGCTGGTGATCGAGCAGCACTTCAGCGTTTTCGGCATAGCTGCGAATGGCCGCCAGCGGTTGATTGAGTTCGTGGCTGATGCTGGCGGACATGGTACCCAGCGCTGACAGTTTGCCCGCCTGCACCAGATCGTCCTGAGCGCGCACCAGCTCCTGTTGCGCCTGTTCGCGCTCCAGCACTTCCTTGCGCAGCCGCTGGTTGAGGCCTTCGAGATCACTGGTACGTTCTGCCACACGCATTTCCAGTTCGCGGCGCGCCTTGCCCTCGAAGGCGATGCGTTCAAGGTAATGGCGCCGGCGCTGCATCATCAAACTGATCAACAGCATCACCACCAGCAAGGTTGCGCCGCCGATGGCCAGTGCCGTGCGTACCGGCCGGTCGATCAGGGTGCGTGGGGCAAGAATGTTGACGCTCCAGCCGGTTTCGTCGATTTTCTGGGTCTGTACCAGCCAGGCACTCAAGTCGAGTTTGAGCGGCTGCGGGTCGCGGGTCGGGTAGGGCAGGATGGCGAAAATGGCCTCGCGCTCTTCTGGTGACAAATCGCGGGTGGCGCGGAAACGCCATTCCGGACGGGAAGTAAGAATGACCACACCGTTGTGGTCGGTCATCAGCAGTTGTTCGGGGGTCGTGCCCCACAGCTGTTCGGTGTGATCGAGGTCGACCTTGACCACCAGTACACCGATTTTTTTATCGCCTTCCAGGACCGGTGCGGCAAAGTAATAGCCGCGTTTGCCGGAGGTGGTACCCAGCCCGAAGAAACGCCCCAGCTTGCCTTCCATCGCTTCGCTGAAATAGGGGCGGAAGGCGAAATTGCGGCCGATAAAACTGTCGTTTTTATCCCAGTTCGATGTGGCCAGGGTGTCGCCATGGGTGTCCAGCAGGTACATCACCACCGCGCCGGTCTGGGTGCTGATGTCATTGAGCAACTCATTGGCCCTGGCCTGGGCCCGCGGGTCCTCCGGATTTGCCAGCACGGCACGTAGCGCAGGCAGCTCGCCGAGGATCTGCGGCAGCACTTCATAACGATGCAGGGTGCCCAGCAGGTTGGCGACATAGAGATCGAGGGTCTGGCGATTTTGCCCGGCCAGTTCACTGCGGTAATAGCGCTCGGCCAGGTGTTGCAGCGGCCACAGCAAAGGCGCCAGACACAATGCCAGCAAGGCCAGGCTGCGCCAGCGGGGTCTGCGAGGAACTGAAGGGGTCGTGATCATCGAATAATGCGCCGCGAGAGTACGGCGCAGTATACCCAGCCTTTGTTGTAGCGATGCAGACGGCGAGGGTGCACTGGCGGACCGCGTTGCGGCTATCGCTGGCAAGCCAGCTCCCACAGTAAACCCAGCCTTTGTTGTAGCGCCAGCTCCCACAGGTTTGCGCAGGGCAGTTATATCCGGTCTTTGTTGTAGCGATGCAGACGGCGAGGGTGCACTGGCGGACCGTGTTGCGGCTATCGCTGGCAAGCCAGCTCCCACAGTAAATCCAGCCTTTGTTGTAGCGCCAGCTCCCACAGGGTTTGCGCAGGGCAGTTATATCCGGTCTTTGTTGTAGCGATGCAGACGGCGAGGGTGCACTGGCGGACCGCGTTGCGGCTATCGCTGGCAAGCCAGCTCCCACAGTAAACCCAGCCTTTGTTGTAGCGCCAGCTCCCACAGGGTTTGCGCAGGGCAGTTATACCCGGCCTTTGTTGTAGGAGCTGGCTTGCCAGCGATGCTGGCAGCAGTTTCTGCGCAGGTCAGTGCTGCGCGGCCAGGCACTCACGTAATGCGTTTTGCCAGGCGGGCTGAGCGACGTGCCACTCGCGCTCAAGGCGGCTGCAATCAAGACGCGAGTTTTGTGGCCGGGCAGCCGGTGTCGGATAGGCGCTGGCCGGGATCGGCTCCAGGGTTGCGCAAGGCTTGCCCTGGGCTGACAGGTGTTCGGCAATGGCCTGGGTAAAACCAAACCACGAGGTTTCGCCCTGGGCCGTGAGGTGGTAAATCCCCCATGCTCCGGCTTCTGCGGCTTGCCAGCGCTCGATCAACAGGCGCGTGCTGCGGGCAATGGTGCCCGCCCAGGTAGGCGCGCCGACCTGATCCGCCACCACCCGCAGCTCCGGCCTTTCTTGCAGCAGGCGCTGCATGGTCAGCAGGAAGTTCTTGCCGTGGGTGGAGTACACCCAGCTGGTGCGCAAAATCAGACAGTCAGCACCGGTCGCTGCAATTGCCTGCTCGCCCGCCAGCTTGCTCTTGCCGTAGACACCCAACGGGTTGGGAACATCGTCTTCGGTGTAGGGCGCAGGCTTGTTGCCGTCGAACACATAATCAGTGGAATAGTGAATCAGCGGAATGCCCAGGGCCGCCGCTTCTTCAGCAAACACTCCGGGCGCGATGCCATTGATGGCAAATGCCAGCTCAGGCTCGCTTTCGGCCAGATCCACCGCGGTGTGCGCGGCCGCATTGATGATCAGGTCAGGCTGGTGGGCCCGAACCTGCGCGCGGATTTGCTCGGGCTTGCTCAGATCAAGCTCGTCACGACCCAGCACTATCAGCTGGCCCAGGCCGGCAAGGTGCTTTTGCAGTTCGATGGCGACCTGACCGGTTTTGCCGCTGATCAGGATTTTCAAGGGCGCTGCGCCGTTACTCATGCCAGCAGATCCTTGGCCTCGGTGAACCCCAGGCGCTGGCCCTGGTAGCTGCCATCCTGAACGCGCTGGCACCACTCCAGGTTATCCAGGTACCACTGCACGGTTTTGCGCAGGCCGGTTTCGAACGTTTCTTCAGGAACCCAGCCCAGTTCACGTTCGATTTTGCTGGCATCGATGGCGTAGCGCTGATCGTGGCCAGGGCGGTCAGTCACGAAGGTAATCAGGTCGGCAAACTGTGCAACCCCTGGCGGATGCTCTGGCGCCAGTTCCTCGAGCAGGGCACAAATACTGCGCACCACGTCGATGTTCTTTTGCTCGTTGTGGCCGCCGATGTTGTAAGTCTCGCCGACCACACCTTCGGTCACCACTTTAAGCAGGGCGCGGGCGTGGTCTTCAACGAACAGCCAGTCACGCACTTGCAGGCCGTTGCCATACACCGGCAGCGGTTTACCGGCCAGCGCATTGAGAATGACCAGCGGAATCAGTTTTTCCGGGAAATGGAAAGGACCGTAGTTGTTCGAACAGTTGGTCAGCAACACCGGCAAGCCGTAAGTGCGGTTCCAGGCGCGGACCAGGTGGTCGGAGGCCGCTTTGCTGGCCGAGTACGGCGAGCTTGGCGCATAAGGCGTGGTTTCGGTGAACAGATCGTCGACGCCATGCAGGTCGCCATACACTTCGTCAGTCGAAATATGGTGGAAACGAAATTCGCTCTTGGCCGGCTCCGGGAGGGTCAGCCAGTAGGCGCGGGTGGCTTCCAGCAGGCTGTAAGTACCGACAATGTTGGTCTGGATGAAATCCGACGGGCCGTCGATGGAACGGTCAACGTGGGACTCCGCAGCCAGGTGCATGATGGCCTGGGGCTGGAAACGTTCGATGATTGCACTGACCGCGGCCTGGTCGACGATGTCGGCCTGGACGAATTCGTAGCGGCTGTCGGTGGCAATGCTTTGCAGCGATTCAAGGTTACCGGCGTAGGTCAACTTATCGAGGTTGAGCACTTCGTGCGCAGTGTTCCGGATCAGATGACGGATCAGTGCCGAACCAATAAATCCGGCGCCGCCGGTGACTAAAATGCGCATGTGGATATCCCTTATTCCCAGATGGACTTCAAACGTATGGCGCGTAGCTTGTGGGCAGGTGCGAGGTGGTGCAAGTACAAGTTGACAGCCGTCATTGCGGGCAGGGCCGCGCCTGAAAGGGAGGTATTTATGAATATCGATTTATATCGGTATTTATGTCTGATCCTGTTCTCTGGCCAGCAACATTCACGGGGCATGGGGCTGAGCGCCGCCCACAAACTGGGTGGCAATGGCTACGTGCTTGGTGGCAGTGGCCTGCAGGGCGCGACAAGGGGAGGGCCAAAGCCCCGGATGAACCGCCTGTCGAGGTTTTTGAAAATAATTAAATAAACGTTTTATTGCCGATATTTATCGATTATAAAAGCACCTGTGGTTGACGCATGGTTGCCCTGTGTCCACTGTTTCAGAATTAGTCGTGTTCGATTTCCCCTATACCGCCTCCCTGGAGTCCTGATCCCGATGACCACTTTGCACAGTTCGCCCCGCGCTGACGGTTTTCACATGCCGGCCGAATGGGCTCCGCAAACCCAGACCTGGATGATCTGGCCCGAGCGTCCGGACAACTGGCGGTTGGGAGGCAAACCGGCACAGGCGGCACACGTCGCTGTGGCCAAGGCCATTGCGCGTTTCGAGCCGGTGACCGTCGGCGTGTCGGCCGGCCAGTACGAAAATGCTTGCGCGCACCTCGATGTGCCGAATATTCGAGTGGTGGAGATGTCCAGCGACGACGCCTGGGTGCGTGACAGCGGGCCAACCTTTGTCATCAATGACAGCGGTGAAGTGCGCGGCGTTAACTGGGACTTCAATGCCTGGGGCGGGTTTGATGGCGGTTTGTACTCCCCGTGGAACCGCGACCGCCAGGTGGGTAGCAAGATCCTCGAAATCGAACGCAGTGCGCGTTATCACACCGAAGGTTTCGTGCTTGAGGGCGGCTCGATCCACGTGGATGGTGAAGGCACGCTGATCACCACGACCGAGTGCCTGATGAACCGTAACCGCAACCCGCACCTGTCCCGTGAAGAGATCGAAGACGTGCTGCGCTCGCATCTGGCGGTGGACAAGATCATCTGGCTGCCGGACGGTCTGTTCAACGACGAAACCGACGGCCATGTGGATAACTTCTGCTGCTACGTTGCTCCGGGCGAAGTGTTGCTGGCCTGGACTGACGATGAACAGAACCCCAACTATGCGCGCTGCCACGCCGCAATGGACGTACTGGCAAGCAGTACCGATGCCAAGGGTCGCCCTTTTGTCGTGCACAAAATGCCGATCCCGGGCCCGATGTATGCGACCCAGGAAGAATGCGACGGCGTGGATAAAGTGGCAGGCAGTCAGGACCGCAACCCGTCAGAACGTCTGGCCGGGTCTTACGTGAACTTCCTGATCGTCAACGGCGGCATTATCGCCCCCAGCTTTGACGACCCGATGGACGCGCCGGCCAAAGTCATCCTGCAAAACCTCTTCCCGCAACACGAAGTAGTGATGGTGCCGGGCCGCGAATTGCTGCTGGGCGGTGGCAATATCCATTGCCTGACCCAGCAACAACCGGCGCCGCGCAAGGCCTGATGCACGACTCCTGTAGCCGCGGATGAGGCCCGATCGCAGCCTCGTCAGCGACTACAGGGTTTAAAACTTATAGGTCCCGGTCATCACCAGACTGCGGGGCTCGCCCGGCATGATCTGGGAGCCGCTGGTGGCTGAGGCGTAGTAGTAACGGTCGGTGAGGTTGGTCAGCGCACCGGTTACATCCCAGTCCTTTTCGCGATAGCCCGCCAGTGCATCCCAGCGGCCGTACCCCGGCAATACCACGGTATTCTGGTTGTCCGCATAGCGCTGGCCCACCAGGGTCAGGCCTGTTTCTGCGTACCAGCCCATTTCCGGTTTCCAGGTCAAAAACACGCTGCCATTGTGCTTGGCTACGCCGTTGATGCGCTTGCCTTCAAAGCCGTTGTTGTCCTTGACCACCGTTGCATCCTGCAGGCCAATGCCACCGCGCATGTACCAGTTGCCCCCCAGTTTGCCGCTGGCGGTCAGCTCAATGCCCCGTGAACGTTGCAGGCCCGAGAGCAGGGTGATGGTCGGGTCATCCGGATCCTTGGTCCGACGGTTGTAGAGTTCCAGTTCGTAGACGGCCAGCGTGGTGCTCAAACGATCATCCAGCCAGTCGCTTTTGACCCCGATTTCCTTCTGCTTGGTCAGCTCCGGGCTCAGATCGTTGGCGTTCCCTGCTGCGCCCGGCGTGATGCCGATCAGGCCACCACCCACTGGCGAAAAGGTCTTGGTCCAGGAGGCGTAAAACGAATGGTTTTGCAGCGGTGTCCAGACCACGCCAAGCCGCGGGCTGGTGCTGTGGCTTTTGCGTTCTTCGGTGATGTCCTTGAGATTGCTGGTGGACTCGACTTCAAAGCGGTCATAGCGCAAGCCTGCCAGCACTTGCCATTGATCGTTGAGACGAATCTGGTCCTGAACATAGAGGCCCTGGCTTTCGACTTCGGTGTGGTTGTCGCTGGAAATCAGCATCGGTCCGCTCGGGCGCAGGTTTCGATCCGGGTTGTAGACGTCGACTGCGGGTACGTCCTTGGCACTGTAGAGCTTCGGGTCACGGCGCTGGCTGCCGATTTCCAGGCCGGTCAACAGGCGGTGCTCAAGGCCAAAGGTGTCAAAACCGCCTTCGATTTCAAGGTTGTTGAAAAGGTTGCGGGTGGTCATGTCCTGCTGCCAGCTCTGACGATTGACCTTGTCCGTTTTCGGGTCGTAGCCCACCAGGTAAGTGTTCTCGAACTGGCTGTCGAGCTTGAACACGCCCAAGGTGTGGCGCAGTTGCCAGTTGTCGCTCAATTCATAGCTCAGGCGTGAGCGCAGATTCTGGGTTTTGTCATCGATAAAATCATTCTGCCCGCCATAGGATGTGCCGCGACTGACATCTGCCGGCCGGCCGTTGATGCTTGGGATGCCGCGATCCGGGGTGCGGTTGTAACGGCTGTATTCGTATTGCACCAGCCAGTTCAGGTCCGGGGTGATCTGCCAGTTCATCGATGGCGCGAACAATTGGCGATTGCCGCTGACGTGATCACGGAAGCTGTTTTTGTCTTCGTTGCCCATGTTCAAACGCAGGCTGACGGTGTCACTCGGGTCCGCGCTGAGGTCGGCATAGAGGCTGCGCAAGTCTTCGCTGCCACCTTGGGCCTGAATGCTTGATTGACGCCCGAATTGCGGCATCTTGCTCACGCGGTTGATGATCCCGCCCTGGCTGCCACGCCCGTACAGTACCGCTGCCGGGCCTTTGAGCACTTCAATGCGCTCGATGTTATGCAAGTCGCGAACGTACTGGCTGTCGTCGCGAATACCATCCAGATAGAAGTCGTTGCTGGCGTCGAATCCGCGAATGCGCAGGCTGTCGAAACGGGTATCAGCCGTACTGCTGACGTTGGGAATACCGCTCAGGGCTTCGCCCAGAGTATTGATTCCGTAATCCAGCACATTGCTGGTTTTCACCGAATCGATGGCTTGCGGCACATAACGCGCAGGGGTCGAGGTACGGGTGGCAGTGGTGACATCTCTGACCCGGGGGTCATCGGCCTCGGCTTCGCTGGCGTTAATCGACAGCTCGGGGAGGGTGGTGGCAGCCGTGCCAAATCCGGCGTACAGCAAGGCACACAGCCCCAGATTCAGAGGCGTGAAGCGGCAAGGGGAGAGCATGGTTGAGAAGTGTCCGGGCGGGTGGGATCGGGGGTTATATTTTTTAGGGTGCGAATGGTAATGGTTCTTGTTGCTTAATGTTAATTATTGCCATTAGCCCGTCCGGCAGATATGTATCAATTTGTTTCACCGGCGCCAGGCCCTTGCTGTATCTGATTCGCCCGATTCGCGAAACACACTAAAAGCCATACCGGCGTTTTTCCCCTTGTGAGCCAAAGCTAAGCTGGCGCCCTGTCTTGTTGAACATTTGGAGCGACCCGTGAGCACCACCCCTGTCTTGCATTACATCTACGACCCTTTGTGCGGCTGGTGCTATGGCGCCAAACCCTTGATTGAAGCTGCACGCGGCATCTTGCCGGTTGTGGCCCATGGCGGCGGCATGATGACCGGTGCCCATCGCCGCCCGGTGACGGCCCAGTTGCGGGACTACGTGATGCCCCACGATCGGCGGATTGCCGAACTGACTGGCCAGCCCTTTGGCGAGGCGTACTTTGACGGTCTCCTGCGTGATACCACGGCGGTTTTTGATTCAGAGCCGCCGACCACCGCCATATTGGCAGCGCAGCAAGTGGCAGGGCGCGGACTTGAGCTGTTGGGGCGTCTGCAAACGGCTCACTACGTGGAAGGCCGGCGTATTGCCGATGAAAATCTGTTGCTGGAGCTGGCGGCTGAAATCGGACTGGATGCCGAGGCATTCAAGGCGGCTTTTATTGCGGCCAGGGGTGACATGACACAAGCGCACTTCAAAGACAGTCGGGCGCTGCTGGCGCGGGTCGGTGCTCAGGGGTTCCCGACGCTCGTACTGGAGCAGTCCGGTCAGTATCAGGTGATCGATTCAGGGAAGTATCTGGGCCAGCCCCGGGCCTTTGCCGACTGGTTGCGCCAGCTGGATGGTGTAGCTGTGTGCGACTCAAACGTTTCAGCTCCCGCCTGCGGCCTGAATGGCTGTGATGAGTAATTGCTGACGTCTTGGACAAACTTCAGGAAAACTTTGGCAATTAACAAATTTTTCACGAAATTGACACTTTGCCTTCACGCCGGATAGGATTCCCGCCAACGCCTGTGGCGACTAGCCATACACCAACTTTTCGAAAGACCCGCACGAGTCTTCGCGCGGGTCTTTTTTGTTTATGTGAAGCAACCACCACTCAATGTTTCAGCTTGATACCCACAGCGCGCTTCGTATTCAGAAATAAGGAAAATAATATGTTGAACAAACGGATAGGCCTGCTCGCGTTGGGCGTACTTAGTGCTACCCAGGCCATGGCTAACGATCAAGCTGATGCAAAAGGTTTTGTAGAAGACAGCCACCTGAATGTACTGGCGCGCAACGCCTACATCAGCCGTGACTACAAAAACCATAAACAGGACAAGGCTGAATGGGGCCAGGGCTTCCTCGGCACGTTCAGCTCGGGCTTCACCCAGGGCACAGTGGGTGTGGGTGTGGATGCCTTCGGCATTTACGCACTGCGTCTGGATGGCGGCCGTGGCAAAAGCGGCGCGGGCGGCATCGACTTCTTCAAGCAGGGTGCCGACGGCAAAGCCGCTGACGATATCTCCAAGGCTGGCGCTGCAGTGAAGTTCCGGGTATCCAACACTGTACTCAAGTACGGCGACCAGATGCCTGCTCTGCCGGTACTGATGTACGACAACTCGCGTCTGATGCCAGAAAGCTTCACCGGTACACTGTTGACCTCCAAGGAAATCAACGGCCTTGAGCTCAACGTCGGCCGTTTCACCGCCGAATCGCGTAAAAGCGCTGACGCACGTGACAGCGGCGACCTGAAAAGCATCAATGTGTTCGGCGGTAGCTACAAGTTCACCGACAATCTGTCGGCTTCGCTGTACGGCTCGCAGATGGAAGACGAGCTGAACAAGCAGTACGTGGGTGTTAACTACGTCATGCCGCTGCAAGACAAACAGTCCCTGACGTTTGACTTCAACGGCTACCGTACCCACGTCAAAGAGGACTACGCTCGCGACGTGCTGAAAGTAGACGGTCAGGACAACAAGATCTGGAGCCTGGCGACCACCTACGCGTTTGGCGCACACACCCTGACCCTGGCTTACCAGAGCAGCACCGGCGAAATCGGCTACCCGTATGGCGGCTACCGCAATGCAGGCGGCGTGGGCGATGGCGGCAACACCATCCTGCTGGCCAACTCCTACTGGTCCGACTTCAACGCCAAGGACGAACGTTCGTGGCAGCTGGGTTATGGTTTCGACTTCGGTGCCGTTGGCATTCCAGGCCTGACCTACAACATCGCCTACGTGCGCGGCACCAACATCGACGACGGTTCCGACCGTGGCCGTGGTACCGAGCGTGAAATCTTCAACCAGGCCAAGTACGTCGTACAAAGCGGCCCGGTCAAGGATCTGAGCGTGCGTCTGCGCGGTTCGTGGTTGCGTGTGTCGAACAACGCCAGCGACTACAACGTCGGCGGTAACGAAGTACGGGTATTTGTTGATTACCCGATCAGCATTTTCTGATGCCACCGGTCTGCTGAACAGGCCGGACATCTGAACAAGAAACGCCCCGAACATCAGGTCCTGATGTTCGGGGCGTTTTAGTTTCAGCGTGAGTTATTGTGCGTGTCGAGTCTTGAGCCCCTCACAACGAGAGGAAAGGTATCCTGCTTTTTTGGGGGGCCGTGTACAGATGTTGTAAAAAACCTGTTCGCCATTGATTGTATAAGTAAGGTCGCGCTTGGCGGGGGCAATGCTTTGCCGAAGAATTACAGTGCCATTGTTTATCAGCAAAACAGTACGTGGTAGATCAGACTCGGCAATATTGATATGGGATTTGTTCATGAGGCCGGATTCGATACGATAGTTGTGTAATTTGAAACGATGGGTCGTGTTTTCTTCCTCAACCCACAAATTGCAGGAGCGAGCGTGCCTCGCGGTGTTCTCAACGACACACAGATTGTCGTTGGCACCTGTCGCAAGGCAAGCTCGCTCCTGCAGACGCATTGGGGTCAGAAGTCCCAGCGCGTGGTCAGCATGAAGTTGCGCGGTTCACCATAAATCGCAGAGTTATAGAACCCGATGTTGGTGTAGTAATACTTGTCGAAAACGTTGTTGACGTTGAGGGTGGTCGACAGGTTTTCAGTGAATTGATAACGGGTCATCAGATCCACCACCCAGTAGGGTTTCTGCGAAAAATCTTCGTATCTGTCCTTGGGGCTGTTGTACATCTCTTGCCAGGCAGTGCTCTGCCAGCGTGCGCCACCGCCCACCGAGACTTTGTTCAGGTCGCCCTTGAGTTTGTAGATGGTGTAGAAGCTCAGTTGATCCTCGGGTTCAAAGGTCGAAATCTTTTTACCGCTGTCATCGCGCACCACCTTGTGGGTGTACCCGGCCTGCAGGCTCCAGCCAGGGCTCAGCTCTCCGGATATTTCCAGCTCGTAGCCCTTGGTTCTCGCGGCAGTGCCCTTGAAGGCGTAGTTGGGCGGGGTGGGTGACAGGTTGTTCCAGGCATCGTCGGGGATGGGGCGATTGCTTTCCTTGACCTCGAAATACGCCAGGCTGGCATTCAGGCGGCCATCGAAAAACTCGCTCTTGAGCCCGACTTCATAGTTCTCGCCCTGGTCCGGGTCAAGCATCTTGCTGTGGCGGTCCAGGTTGTAGAACTCCTGGGGCATGAACACATCGGTGTAGCTGGCATACGCGGTCAGGAAGTCGGTGAGGTCGTAGGTGAGGCCGGCGTAGGGAATCAGGCGCCCCGACTCGCGGTAAGTGTTGGTGGTGCCCGTCAGTGTGTAGTCGACTACCCGCCCGCCCACAAAGAGTTTCAGCTCATCGGTAAGGTTAAGGCGCGTGGTCGCGTATATGCCCGTCTGGCGCACGGTGTCATCGCTGATTTGCGACGCATTGCCCCAGTCAGGTTTGGCCAGGTGCCCGTTCCAGTTGAAGTAATCGACAATGTTCGGCGTGCCGAATGTCACGTCCCAGTAACCTTTGCCTTTCCAGTTCGCGGTACTGATCGAGCCGCCCAGCACCAGTTCGTGCTCACGGCCCAGAAATTCGTAGGGGCCGCTGACATACAGATCGGCTGCGTCGCTGGTGGTTTCGCCCTTGTAACGTTGGGCGTTGATTTTGGCGGTGCCGTCAGCCGCGGGCTGGTCGAACTGGATGGCTCCCAACTGCGCATCGTAGCCATTGAGCTTGTGGTCCAGCTGCAACTTGCCTACCCAGCCACTGCCCAGATCCTGTTCCAGGGTGGCGAAGACGGTGCGGGTGTATTGCTGCCAGCTGCTCCAGTCGGTGGCGTTGCTGAAGGAACGCTTGGCACTGTTGATCTCACCCGCATAGTTGTAGAGCGGAAAGCTGCCTGACCAGGTCGAACCCTGGGGTTTATTGTCTTGATAGTCGGCGCCCACGGTCAGCAATGTGTCGGGCGACAGGTCGACTTCGAGGATGCCGTAGAACACCGAGCTCTGATTCGAGTAGCGGTCGATATACGACTGTCGGTCCTGATAGGCCGCCACTGCGCGCCCGCGCACATTACCGGATTCAGTCAAGGGACCACTGACGTCCGCTTCAGTGCGGTAATTGTTCCAGGAGCCTGCTCCCGTGGTGATATGGCCGTGAAAATCGCTGGTCGGTTTCTTGCGTACCAGGTTGATGGTGCCACCCAGCGAACCTGCTCCGCTGAGCAGGCCTGAAGCGCCCTTGAGCACCTCGATACGGTCATAGATCGCCATGTCGCTCAGGGTGTTGCCCGCTGAATAGGCGACGTTGCGCACGGCAGAGGGAATGCCGTCGTACTGGAAGTTGTTGATCGAAAAACCGCGGGAGTAGTAGTTGGTGCGGTCAGTGTCGTAGGCCGATACGGTAATGCCCGGTGTGTGGCGCATCACGTCGTCGACATTGTCGAGCGCGAAGTCATCCATGTGCTGACGGGTGATCACGCTGATCGATTGCGGCGTCTCCCGGGGCTTGAGCACCATGCGGGTGGCGGTGGCGATGTAGCCCGGCGTGTAAGAACCGGTGCCTTCGGTAACAGTGCCCAGCTGGTTGGTGGAAACTTGAGTCGCCCCCAGTTCCAGTGCCGTTTCAGGGCTGCCGGCGACCAGTACATAGCCTCCGTTACTCTGGCGCTCTGCTTGCAACCCGCTGTTGGCGAGCAACCGTTGCAGGCCTTCATCGACGCTGTATTGGCCCTGCAGGCCGGCGCTATTGAGGTGGCCGGTCTGTTTGGGATCGAACGAAATCGTGACCCCCGCCTGTATGCCAAATTGGGTAAGGGCGCTACCCAGCGGGCCGGCGCTGATCTGGTACGTCGCCTGGCTCTGGGCACAAACCCGGGTGGGCACCAGCGCCAGGCCGGACAGGCTGGCAAGGGTTACGCCAAACACCGCCAGGCGAACAGCGCGGGTTATTTTAGTTGTGGGGCTGGGGGCGAGCAGGGGCATTCGGGGATCCTTGCGTTGTCATGTCAGAAACTCGCTGCGATCGCGGCTTATGTCATTGACGGATGAGAATCTAAATCAGCAAGGTTAACCGTCCAGTCATTTGTCGCCGGGCTTACGCCGGTTCGATACTTGCCCAGTAGCGGGTCAGGTAGCGGACCTTCACCGGCAGGGTTTTGCTCAGGTTATCCAGCACTGTTTGCGTGTCATCGAGACGAAAAGCGCCTGATATGTTCAAGTTCTGCACCCCTGGCGCACAACGCACAACACCCGGCCGATAGCGGTCCAGCTCCTCGATAAAGTCGCCCAGGCGCCAGTTGTCGACACTCAGCATGCCTTGTACCCACGCGGTCGAGCCGGCGGGTAAAAGGTGAATGTCATGCACCGCATCGCGGTCAAACGAGACTTGCTGGCCTGCCTCCAGCCGCACGACCCGATCGGGATGCCGGTTTGCACAGACCTGTACCGCGGCTTGCAGCACCCCGACTCGCGTGCGCCCGGCCAATTGGCGGACGCTGAACCGGGTGCCAAGTGCCCGCACGCGCCCTTCGCCGGTATCCACGATGAATGGACGCCGTGCGGGGTCCCTGGCGGTCTCGATCAGAATTTCGCCACGCCACAGCTGGATAAGCCGTTGCTCTGCGTCGAAGCGGATATCCAGCGCCGTGTCCGCGTTCAGCTGCAGTTGCGAGCCATCTTCCAGTTGCAGCGAGCGACATTCGCCCAAGCCCGTGCGTTGCTGAGCCAGCATCGGGCGGTAGGGCAATTGCTCAACGGCCAGCCATGAACAGGCGCCGGTGGCCAGCAGCAGGCCAAGTATTTTCAATACATCGCGGCGTTGCGTACTGGCTGCACCGAGGCTGGACAAGGCTGCCCGGCGGGGTATCAGGGCCCATTGCTGCTGGAGCTTCTCGATCCGGGCCCAGGCTGCAGCGTTCTGTGGACCGGATTGCATCCACACTTGCCAGGCACGGATCCTGGCTTCGCTGAGTTCACCGTCATTGAGCTGCACGTACCACGTGGCGGCAGCCTCAAGTGTTTTCAGGTCCAGGCTAACGCTCATCAGTTATCAACCAGCAACAGGCACCGGGTCATGGCGCGAATCAAATGATTTTTCACCGTCGTGACCGACACACCGAACCGTTCGGCCGCGGCTACATAGGTCAATCCCTCAAGCTGGACCGCGAGGAAAATCTCCCGGGTACGGGCACCCAGTTCATCGAGCAGGCGATCGATGGAGACCAGCATTTCGATGATCGACAAACGGATCTCTGGTGAAACATCCATGGGCTCCGGCCTTTGCGACAGCGCGTGAAGGTAAGCCTGCTCAATGGTGCGCCGGCGAGATTTATCAATCAAAAGTGAACGTGCGATGGCACACAGGTAGCCTCGTGGTTCGCGAATCGGGGCCGCGTTACGAGCGGTCATGACCCGCAGGAACGTATCCTGAGCCAGATCAGAGGCGTCGGCAGCATTGCCCAGGCGCACGCGCAACCAGCCCTTCAACCAACTGTTGTGGTCGTTGTACAACTGATGAAGAGCTGAGCGATCGAGCGCCGACATGAGAATGCCACCAGTGAGTAAATGGTAATCGATCGCATTGTCGTGATGGCACGCTGTTTATGCAAGGGCGTTTTTGACGGGATGGATCGGGTCGCTGCGTGGCGGCGCTTGCAGACAGCGGCCCGGCGTCCTTCGATTCAGGCCGGGCGCCATGATGCGCGAGCCCGGCGCGCGGGTCAGAGTGGTGGCGATGACTGCCGCGCACATTCTTTGAGCCAGTTCATAAACACCAGCAAGCGCTTGGGGAGGGTGCTGAGGGGAGGGTGAACCAGATAATAATCGTAGTGGCCGCACACGCTGAAGTCGGCGAAGGGCAGCACCAGTTCGCCACGATCAACGCGTTTTTGGACCAGTTGCTGGCGGCCGATGGCGATGCCGGCGTGGTTCATGGCTGCGGTCACGCTCAGGTCGGAGCGATCGAAGGTCAGGGTTCGCTTGGGCAGGGCTGCAAGCATGTTGTGTTGTTCGGCCCACAACGTCCACTCGGCATCGAAGGCGGCATGATCCCAGGCCAGGGAGTCGTGCAGGGTCGTGCAGTGTCTCAAGTTCTCCGGGCTTTGCAGCAGGCCGTGGCGTTGCGCGTATTGCGGGCTGCATACCGGGGCCAGACGTTCCTGCATCAGGCGGTGACTGGTCAGGCCGGGAAATTCACCGTTGGCGTAATACAGGGCCAGATCAATTTTGCGGGTGCGGAAGTCGACATTGTCATTGCCCACCCGCAGATCCAGTGAGACCAGCGGGTAACGCTCGACGAAATCCGCCAGTCTGGGCACCAGCCAGCATTGGGCGACCGAAGGCCGGACATAAAGCGCAATGGAGCCGGCAATTTCTGCCTGTGACGATTGTTCAAGGGCCTCGGACAGTTCGCCCATCGCGTTCTGCAGTATTTCGAAGATGCGTTCGCCTTCGTCGGTCAGACTGACCTGGCGGGTCAGGCGCTGGAACAGCTTCATGTTCAGGGCTGTTTCCAGCCGGCTGATACGGTGGCTGACGGCGCTGGCGGTCAGGCACAGTTCCTCTGCGGCGCGGGCGAAGCTCAGATGGCGTGCGGCAACCAGAAACGTATGCAAATTGGCGAACTGGCTGCTGTTGAGTCTGGAACTGATGCGGGGCGGAAGGTTGAGCACGGCTGTTTCCCCTCAAGCCAAAAGACCGGTAAGGCTTGCCGGATGTGGCAATGGGTGCATTTTGCCACATCCGGTCCAGCCTTTGAGTCAGCGGGCAGGATCAGCCCCTGGCGAGCAATTCACGGCCCTTGCCCAGATAAGCGTCCATCTCGTCGCCAGGCACCATGTTGCCGCCCGTAGCCCAGATCAGGTGAGTGGCATTGGCCATGGCATGGGCGTCCAGGCCTGCGCGGGCCAGGTAGCCCTGCTGATCGGCCTGCACCCTGGCAATCCCGGGTACGCCGGCGAGCGCGGAGGGCTCAAGGCGCAGACCTTCGCTGCGCTCCATCAGTGCCAGCAGGCTGTACATTTCTTCATCGCTGACGGTGTAAAAGCCATCAAGCAGGCGCTGCATGGCCTTGCCCACAAAACCGGAAGCGCGGCCAACCGCCAGGCCGTCTGCAGCGGTTACGTTATCAATGCCGAAGTCTTGCACGCTGACTTCATCGTGCAGGCCGGTATAGACGCCCAGCATCATGCAGGGTGAATGGGTGGGTTCGGCGAAGATGCAGTGCACGGCATCACCGAACGCCAGCTTCAGGCCGAACGCCACACCACCCGGTGCGCCGCCCACGCCACAGGGCAAATACACAAACAGCGGATGTTGCGCATCTACGGTAATTTGCGCTGCTGCCAATTGTTGCTTCAGACGCTCGGCGGCGACGGCGTAACCCAGAAACAGATTGACCGAGTTTTCATCGTCGACGAAATGGCAGGCCGGGTCGGCCTCTGCCTGTTCACGGCCCTGGGCCACGGCCACGCTGTAATCGCTGGCGTATTCGATGACGGTTACGCCGTGAGCGCGCAATTTGTCTTTCTTCCATTGGCGGGCATCGGCCGACATGTGCACGGTGACCTGGAAGCCCAGGGCTGCGCCCATGATCCCGATCGACATGCCGAGGTTTCCGGTGGAGCCGACGGCTATTTTGTACTGCCCGAAAAACGCCCGGGCCTTGTCGCTGTGCAGCACCGCGTAGTCGTCTTCGAGGGTCAGGAAATTCTCGGCCAGTGCCAGATCTTCGGCATGCTTGAGCACTTCATAGATCCCGCCGCGCGCCTTGATCGAACCCGAGATGGGCAGATGGCTGTCGCGCTTGAGCCACAGCGAGCCCGTCAATACCTGGTTGTAGCGCTCGCCGAGCAGTTGCTGCAGATGGCTCACCGGCACAATGTCCGACTCGATAATCCCGCCACTGCTGGCCGTTTCCGGGAACGCCTGGCGCAGGTAAGAAGCAAATCGCGTGAGCCGGGCGCTGGCATCGGCGACATCGGCTTCGGTCAGTCCCACATCGCCAATGGCCTGGGCGACCGGGGCCACGCCGGGATTGAACCAGGTGGTTTCTTGCAGCGCGACCAGATCGCGAATCAGAGGGTAGCTGGCACACCAGCTTTCAAGGGTTTTTCCCAAAATCATGACGTGGTCCCTTTAAACAATAAGGCTGAAAAATACGGGTTGGATCAAACAAAGTGCGACAGCACCAGGGTCAGGCCCAGTGCGATCAACGAGGCCAGTACCGTGGCGGTGGTAAATATCTTCAGTGCGTCGGTCAGCGAGACCCCCAGGTACTCCTTGACCACCCAGAAGGCCGAGTCCGTGACATGGGTCCAGCCCATGGCACCGGCGCCGATGGCTACGCAGATGATTTCCTTGCTCACCGTGGGATGGGCACCGAGCATGGGCAGGATCATGCCCGCCGCACTGATCATGGCCACCGTTGCCGAACCGACGGCGAAGTGCATCAGGCCGGCCACCAGCCATGCCAGAACGATGGGGTTCATATTCAATTGGGTCAGGGTGGCGGACAGTGCGTCACCCACGCCGCTGTCCACCAGAATGCCGTTGAAGGCCCCGCCGGCACCGATGATCAGCAGAATGCTGGCCAGAGGCGGGAAGCTCTTCTGGGTGTGAGCCAGCAGCTCAGCCATGCTCAGCCCGCGGCGCAAGCCCAGCGACCAATAGGCAAACACCACGGCAATGGACAGGGCGATCAGGGGAGTGCCCAGAAATGAAATAACGCTGAATGCCATGGAGTCGTGGGGCAGCCCGGCAGCGAAGGTTTTCCCCACCATCAGCAGCAGGGGCAACATAATGGTCAGCAGGGTCAGGCCAAGGCCTGGCAGCTCCCGGGTTTTGCTGTCATCGCAATGCTCGTTCAAAAACGCTTCCTGAGAGTCCGGCGCATCGCGCTTGCAGACCAGCTTGACCCACAGCGGTCCGGCGATCATGGCGGTCGGCAGGGCGACAATCAGGCCATAGATGATCACTTTGCCGACATCGGCACCCAGCAACCCGGTAATTGCCATCGCGGCCGGGTGGGGCGGCAACATGCAATGCACGGCCATCAGCGACACGGCTAGGGGCACGCCCAGGTACAAAAGATTGATTCTGGTTTCTTTCGCGACCACATAGATCAACGGAATCAACAGAACAAAACCTACTTCAAAGAACACCGGGATGCCGGCTATGAATCCTACGAGCATCATGGCCCAGGAGGCGCGCTCCTTACCCAGGGCCTTGAGCAGTGTCTGAGCGATGCGCTCGGCGCCGCCTGACTCTTCCAGCATCTTGCCGAGAATCCCGCCCAGACCAATGATGGTTGCCAGAAACCCGAGCGTGCCGCCGACACCTTTTTCATAGGAAGCAGCCAGTTGCGTCAGCGGCATGCCTGAACCAATACCCACCACAAAGCTGGCGGCAGTCAGGGCCAGAAAGGCGTGGACGCGGACTTTGACGATCAGAAAAACAATCAGAGCAATGGCACAAAACAACACCAGCAATAGAGTGGTAGCACTGTGCATGGAATCTCCTGGAAGCGCTTTTATTGTTGAAATCAGTGATCGGAGTCACTTTGCTTCCAGCAATTAGAAGTTACATCTCAGGGGGCTGACAAAGGATGGATCCTCAAGGGACAGATGACGTGGGGTCATCTATGAGACCCCGGGTAACGGTTTGAATCTGGAGTCGCTGACGCCTCAGGACTGCCGGTCAATATCGCGGCGAAGCACCACGGCGGTGGTGATGTCTTCAACGGATTCATGGCTGGCGACTGCATCCCGCACCCGGTTCAGATCATCAATGGTGCGTGACTCGACCTCAATCACCAGGTCGAGCTGACCGCTGACCGAAGAGATGCGTCGCACCTGGGAGTTTTGTGCAAGCAGGTCAAGCAGGCCCATTGCAGGCGTGCGCTTGAGGCACACCAGGAGGATTGCGCGAATCACGTTGGCATCGATTTCGCCGATATCGGCCCGGTAGCCTCTGATCACCCCGTTGCGTTCAAGGTTGATGACCCGCTCGCTGGTAGCACTTCTTGAAAGACCGATTCTCGCTGCCAGGGCCTTCAGGGCAATTCGAGCCTCTTTAGAAAGAATTTCGAGTATTTCGCGATCTTTCGTGTCCAGCTCGCGCATTGGAACTCCCCGATTCTGCTACCGAATTTGTGCCGGTTGATTCCGGCAATATGCAGGCCAAAGCCGACCGCATACCTACTGTCCTGCAAGGTTTCGCATGCCAAGCTATCTGAAAAAAATGGCCTGGAAAACAATTACCATGACTAATCTTTCCCATCCCGCCCCCCGGTTCTCGATGGCTGATGCCGAAAAGCTCGGCGAGCAGCTTTTCAACGTTACAGGTACGGCTGCGCCTCTGGATGGCGAGCGCGACCGCAACTACCGGTTGCAGACAGGAACCGGTGCGGGATGGATTCTGAAAGTGGTCAACTCGACTGAACCGCGAGTCGAAAGCGAGTTTCAGGCCGCCATTCTCAGCCACCTCGCCAGCTACAGCCCCGAACTCACCGTGCCTTCACTCAAGAAAAGCCTGACAGGTGACTTTCTGGCCTCTGTAGTGGCGCCCTCCGGTGAAACCCATGCAGTGCGCATGGTTAGCTGGTTGCACGGCACGCCCCTGGCCGAGGTTCCGCGCACGTTCGAGTTGATGCGCAGCCTGGGCCAATCGTTCGGTGATATAGACCGGGCCCTTCAAGGCTTCATCCATCCCGGCGCGGTACGGGATCTGGACTGGGATCTGCGTCACGCCGCACGTTCGCGTTCACGCCTGCACTTCATCAAGGACCCTGCCAGAAGAGCCATTCTGGAACGCTTCATCGATCGTTTTGAACACTCCGTGCAACCCCGGCTTGCGCGTCTGCGCACCCAGGTCATTCACAACGACGGTAATGACTGGAACATCCTGGTCGATCCGCGGAACCCGCAGAAGGTCTCAGGCATCATCGACTTTGGCGATGCGGTCCATACCATTCTGATTGCCGAAGTCGCCATCACCTGCGCGTATTCCATTCTCGACATGGAAGATCCGGTCGGCGCAGCAGCTGCCCTGACTGCCGGTTTCCATGAGAAGTACCCGCTGCAACCGCAAGAGCTTGATGTTCTCTTCAATCTGATTGCCATGCGCCTGGTGACAAGCGTCACCTTGTCGGCTTTGCGCTGCGGCCAGACCGAGGACAATCCCTACCTGGCCATCAGCGAAGCGCCGGCCTGGCGCCTTCTGGAGCGAATGGACCGGATGAACCCGCGCCTGGCGACGGCGATCCTGCGCAAAGCCTGCGGGTTTGATGCGATCGAGGGCGCCGGTGCGGTTCGCCGCTGGATGGGCGAAAACAGCAAATCCTTCGCGGATATCGTGCATCCGTCTGCGGCGACCATGAACAAGGCCATTGCGCCGTTTGCAGATGCATCCCACGTGATGACCATCGCTTCCGCCGAGCAGCGTCCTGCAGAGGCCGCCAGGTGGTGGAATGAATTTTCTGCCGGGCATAAGGTGCCGCTGGGCATCGGGCCATGGGGCGAGGCCAGAACCATCTATACCGACACGGCGTTCGAATCGCGGTTCATTGAAGGGCAGCGTCGGATCATTCACGTTGGTGTCGACTTGCTCATGCCCGCGGGGACGCCTCTGTATACCCCTGTTGCCGGGGTGGTGCGCAGCGTCGAAGTCGAGGGCGACCCGCTGGGCTACGGTGGTTTGATCATGCTCGAGCATTCGCCAGAAGCCTGTCCGCCATTCCTGACGCTGTGGGGGCACATGGCCCATGAAGCGCTGGCGCGGCTCAAGCCCGGTGATCGCCTGGAGGCGGGTGCGCTTGTGGGGTATATGGGCACGGATGCGGAAAATGGTGGCTGGATCCCCCATGTGCATTTTCAGATGTCCACTGACACAGGGTTGCAAGCCAGCGAGTTCATCGGCGTAGGTGAGCGGGCTTATCTTGAGGTCTGGGCTGACGTGTTCCCCGACCCTTCGGCGCTCGCCGGCATTCCTCCGGAAACCTACAGCCAGGACGGGCGCAGCAAGGCCGAGATTGTGGCGAAGCGTAAAGAGCTGTTGCTGCCTAACTTGTCGATTTCGTATTCAGATCCGATCAAGTTCGTACGCGGGGACGGGGTCTGGTTGATAGACAACTTCGGCAGGGCCTACCTGGATTGCTTCAATAACGTGTGCCATCTCGGCCATTCCCATCCGGATGTGGTGCAAGCGCTGTCGCAACAAGCCGCCCGGCTCAATACCAATACCCGTTACCTGCACGACAATATTGTGGAGTATGCAGAGCGGCTCACCGCCACGTTACCCGCAGGTCTGGCGGTTGCTTCCTTCGGTTGTTCAGGCAGTGAAGCCAACAGCCTGATGCTCCGTATGGCGCGCAATCACACGGGTCGCAACGATGCGATTGTGCTGGACTGGGCTTACCACGGCACGACCCAGGAACTGATCGACCTCAGCCCTTACAAGTACAAGCGCAAAGCCGGCAAGGGCCGTGCAGAGCATGTGTTTGAGGCGGTTGTACCGGATGCTTACCGTGCTGCGGCTGACTGGCCGTTCGAGGAGCTGGGCAAACGTTTCGCTGAAAGCGTGGCGGACCAGATCGAGATCATGCGCAAGCAGGGCAGAGCCCCGGCGTTCTTTTTGGCGGAGTCCATTCCCAGCGTCGCCGGGCAACTGTTCTTCCCGGAAAACTACCTCAAAGAAGTCTATGCCATGGTGCGTGCAGAGGGCGGTCTGTGCCTGGCTGACGAAGTCCAGGTCGGCTTTGGTCGGGTCGGCAGCCACTGGTGGGCGTTTGAAACCCAGGGTGTGGTTCCCGATGCAGTCTCCATGGGCAAACCCATTGGCAACGGGCATCCCATGTCGGCGGTGGTGACCACCCGTGAAATTGCCGACAGCTTCAACAACGGCATGGAGTACTTCAATACCTTTGCCGGCAGCCCGGTTTCATGCGCCATAGGGCTCTCGGTGCTGGATGTGATCGAGCGCGATAACTTGAAGCTCAACGCACTGACCATGGGTAACTATCTGCTCGATGGCTTTCGCAAGCTGCAGCTACGCTACGAGGCCATAGGCGATGTGCGCGGTCAGGGGCTGTTCCTCGGCATCGAACTGGTCACGGATCGAAAAACCAGGGTTCCCGCCACCGCGCTGGCCAGAAAAGTCGCCGACGGTGCCCGGGAGCGAGGCATTTTGATCGGTACGGAAGGCCCCCATGACAATGTTCTGAAAATGCGCCCGGCGATGATTTTCAGTCAGACCAATGCTGATTTTCTGCTTGAGGTTCTGGACGAAAGCTTTAAGGCTGCACTTGAGTAAATCCTCGGCCGACATTGTGTCGGCCAACTCCGGCAATGTGTCAGTCAGGCTGACACCTTGCAGGGTGCTTTGCGCAATGACCTATGCAAAGCTTTGGTGAAGGCTGGGTGAGTAATCCCAAGAAAAATAAAAAACAATTCTTCCAAGGTGCCTCCAATGCTAACTACAAAGCTCAAGCAATTGATTGCCGCGTCCACAGTTGCGGCTGCGGCACTGTTTTGCACGTCAGCTGTTCAGGCCGATGATTTGACGTCGGTCCAGGACTCCAAAGAAATCCGTATCGCGATGAGCGGCCAATACTCTCCCTTCAGCTTTGCCAACGAGCAGAACCAGATTGTCGGCTTCGATGCCTCCATCAGCGAGGCCCTGGCCGAGCGCCTGGGGGTAAAGGTGAAGATTATTACCACGCCGTTCGACGGGATAATTGCCGGTCTGCTGGCGAAAAAATATGACGCCATTATCGCCTCCATGACCATTACCCCGGAACGCCAGAGGGCCGTGGATTTCGTGGGGCCCTATTACCATGCGGGCCGCACGATCGTGGTGAAGGACGACTCTTCGATCACAAGCCTTGATGACCTTAAAGATGTGGTGGTTGGCGTCACGCTCGGGGATGCCCACGATAAATGGGCCAGGGCGCGCGGCAACCTGAAGGTGCGAGCCTATAAAGGTCTGCCCGAAATGCTGGTCGATCTG
Source organism: Pseudomonas paraversuta (assembly GCF_904067025.1). NCBI lineage: Bacteria > Pseudomonadati > Pseudomonadota > Gammaproteobacteria > Pseudomonadales > Pseudomonadaceae > Pseudomonas > Pseudomonas paraversuta. Next base: position 4,758,925 of record NZ_CAJFDA010000001.1, on the reverse strand, counting down.
GATGCCGGGCGTATCGATGCGATAGTGATGGACAGCGTTCCGGTGCTGGTCGCAGTCAAGGAAACCGGGCAGAAGGTGCGCATCATTACGCCACCGCAGAGCGATGGCGGGATTGAAGGCATGGGCATTGCACTGCGCAAAAATAACCCCGAGCTCAAGGCGGCGCTGCAGGGCGCGCTTGCAGACATGCTCGCCGATGGTACTTACGAAAAGATCTCGATGCAGTGGATTGGCAAAGATATCCGCTGATTCGGCGTTAGCCTGGCCCGACTTGTCGTCGGGCCAGTCATCTGACTTTTCTGAGCGTGCCCATGGATTTGACTCTCATACAGCGCACATTTCCGTTTTTCCTGGAGGCGGCCTGGATTACGGTGCAAATCTCCGTGCTCGCACTGTTGCTTGGTTTTCTGGTGGCCATCGTGCTGGTGGCTGCGCGGTTATCCACAGTCCTCATATTTCGCTGGCTGGCAAGGCTCTACATCAGTGTTTTTCGTGGCACCCCCTGCCTGGTTCAGCTGTTCATCATCTACTTCGGCGGCCCGCAGATCGGAATTGAACTGGAGCCGTTTGCCGCAGGTGTCATAGGTTTGGGCCTGAACATCGCCGCTTATATGGCGGAATCCATTCGTGGCGCTATCTCCAACGTGGACCCGGGCCAGGAAGAGGCTGCACGTTCAATTGGTTTCGGGCGCAGCCAGACGTTATGGTTCATCACCCTGCCACAAGCTGCAAAGTTAATGATCCGGCCGCTGGGGGTTAACGCTGTCGCACTGATTAAAGGGTCTGCACTGGTGTCGACGATCTCTGTGGTTGAACTTTCATATACGGCGCAACGCTTTATCAGTTCAACCTACAAGCCATTCGAAATCTTTATGGTGTCGGCACTGCTTTATATTGTGATGGTCTACTCGGTCAGATTTATTGTGGATTATCTCGACAATCGCTTCGCAGCAAGGTGAGAGCATTCATATGCAAAGCCTGGATCTGAGTATCGTTACACCCTATTCCGAGATGCTGGCGATGGGGCTGTGGTGGACGCTAATAATGTTTGTAACGTCCAGCGTAGTAAGTCTGCTGGCCGGGATCGCCTTTGCCCTGATCGTTCTTTATGCCCCCAAAGTTGTGGCATTGCCCGTGCGTTTTATGACGTGGCTGCTCATGGGCACGCCACTGCTTTTGCAGTTGTACGTGATTTATTATGGTCTGGTGCAAGTGGGCATCGATATTCCTGCACCGGTGGCCGGGATCATTGGCCTTAGCCTGCACTTCGCTGTCTACAATGCCGATGTGATACGTGCCGGCGTGGTCTCGGTTGACCCCGGTCAGATTGAAGGTGCCCGTTCTATCGGTCTCAGCCGTGGACAGACCCAGTGTTACGTCATAGTGCCGCAAGCACTGCGCAGGACCCTTGCGCCGCTGGGAAATAATCTGATTGTCCTGTTAAAGGACACTTCACTGGTGTCAATGATCGGGATTGCAGAGCTGGTATACAGCGCGCAACTGGCAGTCAGCGAAACTTATAGCCCGTTCGAGTTTTATCTGACTGTTGCGGTTATCTATTACGCGGCCAATCTTGTTCTCGAAGCCGGCCTGCATCTTCTCGAAAAGAAAGTAGAGATGTCACGATGATCAATAATACATATATGGTTGAGGTCAAGGGTGCCCGTAAGGCATATGGAGCACTAGAAGTACTCAAGGGCATAGATCTTTGTGTCGCTCGCGGGCAAATCATCGCCATCATCGGCCCCAGTGGATCTGGCAAAAGCACACTGCTGCGCTCCATCAATCACCTGGAAGTGCTGAATGATGGCGAGGTCTGGTTAGATGGAGAACAAGTTAACCGGCCATTGAAAGGCCGTGCCTATGAACAGCATATAAATGCCGTGCGTCAGCAAATGGGCATGGTCTTCCAGCACTTCAATTTATTTCCGCATTTGACCGTATATGAAAACATTGCGCTGGGCCCGCTTAAGCTCAAGGGGCTGACGAAAAAAGCCGCGCGTGAACTGGCGCTGGAATATTTGGCAAAAGTCGGACTGGCCGACAAATTTGATGAATATCCCTCCCGCCTCTCTGGCGGACAGAAACAGCGGGTTGCCATCTCAAGGGCGCTGGCAATGCAGCCCAAAGTCATGTTGTTCGATGAGGCCACATCGGCGCTGGACCCCGAGCTGGTCGAAGAGGTCAACCTGGTCATGAAGCAGCTCGCCGCGGAGAACATGACCATGTTGATCGTCACCCATGAAATGCGTTTTGCAGGCGAAGTTGCAGACCGGATTATCTTTATGGACGGCGGGGTTGTGGTCGAGGAAGGGGCGCCGGGCGAGATCCTGCAGAACCCGGTTCAGGAGCGAACCCGGTCGTTCCTGAAAAAGCATCTGCACAATAGCTAGCAGTTAACGGGCGTCCTTTTAGCGCCAGGCCTGGAACCCCAAAACGAAAAAACCCGCCAGAAGGCGGGTTTTTCGGTGGTTTCAAAGACTGTGTTGGCTGTCTTTGGAACCTTGTATGGTGCCGGCACCAAGAGTCGAACTCGGGACCTACTGATTACAAGTCAGTTGCTCTACCAACTGAGCTATACCGGCGTTATGGGCGACGAGTATACCCGGATGTTTTTAGTTGTAAACCCCTGATAACTGACTATTTTTACGCGCGCGTCAGCGGACCCGAAAAAACGAACTTCCGCTCCTGGTGTTTTTCATATCTACACAGGGCTGATGAGGGAGCGCGTCATGACTGAAGTGATCACCGCCAACGATCTGGGCATCAGGTTGCAGGCCAGCGATGAAACCGCCCTGTTCAAATGGTTTGTTGCCAGTTTTTTGATGGGCAAGCGAATACAGGCACCGATTGCCGCCAGGGCTTATCAGGTTCTGGTCGAAGAGCACGGCTGTGACTCGGCCCGGCGTCTGGCGCAGCTTTCCCATCGGGAACTGGTGTCGATTCTCGGTAAGGCACATTACGTGCGTTACGACGAAACTACCGCCACCCGTCTGTCTGCCCTGGCCAGGAAACTGCTCGATGAATATGACGGTAAATTCGCCGCCCTCTGTAGTACCGGTAAAGATCGCCACACCTTTGAACGTCGCTTGCTGGAATTCGACGGTGTGGGGCCCAAGACTGTGGAAATCTTTATGCGTGATGCCGCTGAGGTGTTGTTTTGAACCGCATCTTCGTGGGCTGCGCCGGATGGAGCATCGGCCGTGAATACTGGCCACGTTTTGCCCGTGACGGTACGCATTTGCAGCGTTACGCCGGGCGCTTTTCGGCCACGGAAATCAACAGTTCATTTTACCGGCCCCATCGTGCGCAGACTTACCAGCGGTGGGCTGACAGCGTAGGGCCGGACTTCCGATTCTCGGTCAAATTAGCCAAATCGATCACCCATGATCGGCGCTTGCAGAGCTGCGAAGAGGAGCTGGACAGTTTTTTTGCGCAATGCACGCAGTTGGGCGATCGCCTGGGCTGTGTGTTGGTGCAATTACCGCCCGGGTTGATGTATGAACCGCAAATTGCACGGGCGTTTTTCCAGGAGGTGCGCCTTCGGTACAAGGGTTCATTGGTGCTGGAGCCGCGTAACGACTCATGGCTGGCGGCCGATGAGCTGTTACAGACATTGCATATCGGCCGGGTTGCCGCTGATCCGGCGGTATTAAGCACGGGCTTTCAAACGGGCGGGTGGCCTGGGGTGCAATATTGGCGCCTGCATGGCTCGCCGCGCATTTATCACAGTGAATATGGCTTAGCCCGACTCAGGGCGCTGGCAGAACAGGTGCTCATGGGCGCAGCGTCTACGACCGAGTACTGGTTCATTTTCGATAACACGGCCAGCGGTTTCGCCATCAACGACGCGCTGACCTTTCAAGCACTCATGGGCAACGCGGGGAACCCCAGCTCAAACAACGTTCCCTGAGCGTCGCTGCGTACCCGCACCTGTCCGTGATGCAACAGCATGATCGAGCGCACGATCGCCAGCCCCAGCCCGCCGCTGTCACCGGGTTCTGCACGGGAGGGATCGACGCGGTAAAACCGGTCGAACAGTCTGTCCAGATGTTGCGGGTCGATGGGCGGGCCCTGGTTATGTACGCCAACCCAGCAATATTGGGCGTCATCACGGCGTTGCAAGGTGATGGTTGTCCCGGCTTCGGCATGGCGCACGGCATTGGCCAGCAAGTTACCCAGGGCCCGTTGCAGCAACTGCTGGTCAACGTTCAGCACCCCTGTCAGTGAGTTGATCAGCTGTAACTGACGGTCTTCTGCCAAGGCTTCAAAGTAATCGCACAACTCCTCGCCCACGGTCTGCAAGTCCAGGGTTTGCAGTTGCAGGGGCCGTTGGCCGTGATCGGCACGGGCCAGGAAAATCAGGTTTTCGACCATGCGGTTCAGCCGTTCGTACTCTTCGATATTCGACGCCAGCAGTTCCTGATACTCGTCCGGGCTGCGTGGCTGGTTCAGTGCCAGGCTGTTACTGCCCAGCAAGTTGTGCAGCGGCGTGCGAATTTCGTGGGCCAGGTCGGCAGAGAATTGTGACAGTCGGCCAAAGCTGTCTTCGAGGCGAACCAGCATTGCGTTAAGTGCCTGTACGGGCTCTTTCAGCTCTGCCGGAAAATTGTCGGCGGGCATGCGTTGATCGAGGCTGCGGGGGGTGATGTCGCGCATGGCCTGCGCCAGTTCACGCAGAGGCACCAGACCGCGTCGCAACAGCAGCAAGCCAAGGCCGAAGGCGAGTACTGCGCCAAAGCCTACCGCCATGTACAGACGCCCCCGGTAGCTGGCGAGCATTTGCTCACGCTCTTGCAGGCGTTTGCCGACGGTGACAATCAAGCGCTCGTCACCCGGGCCTTGTGCCACCCCTGTGAGCAAGGCGATGTTATCCACAGTCTGGATGTCAGACCGTAGCGGCGACGAATCCTGAGCAATGGGTGTCAGTTCGGGCAGTGCTTGCTGATGCGGATTGATGGCGATGACCCGACCCCCATCGCTACGTTTGACCAGCAACACACTGTCCAGATTGCCCAGCATGTTTTGATACAGGCGCGGACGCTCCTGCAGGGCTTCGAGGCTGTCGCTGTCGTGCAGCAGGGCCCGGACCTGCTCGAGACGACCGAGCAGTGCCTGATCGTCGCGAAAGGTCAGCTCCGAGGCCAGCGAGCGATACAGAAACACTCCGATCACACTCAGCACCAGAGCGCAGGTCAAGGCAATCGCCAGGGCCAGACGCCAGGCGATGGATCTATTCATCCGGGGCTTCGAGCTGGTAGCCGACACCGCGTACGGTGTGGATAAGTTTTGGCATGTACGGGTCGTCGACCTTGGAGCGCAGGCGGCGTACGGCGACTTCAACCATGTTGGTGTCACTGTCGAAGTTGAGGTTCCAGACCTGGGAGGCGATCAAGGTGCGCGATAACACTTCACCCTGGCGGCTGGCCAGCAGGTGCAGCAATGCGAACTCCTTGTTGGTCAGGCTGATGCGTTGACCGCCACGGCTGACGCGCCGGCGCAGCACATCGATTTCGAGGTCGGCAATGGTGTAAGACTCGGCCTCGCGCAACGGCCCGCGACGCAGCAGGGTGCGCACCCGGGCCAGTAATTCGGCAAAGGCGAAGGGTTTGAGCAAGTAATCGTCGGCCCCCAGTTCCAGGCCGCGAACCCGGTCTTCGATGGCGTCCTTGGCGGTCAGGAACAGTACCGGGGTGGCGCCACGCTGACGGATCAACTGCAGCAGTTGCCAGCCGTTGAGCCCCGGCAGCATCACGTCCAGGATGATCAGGTCGTATTCCTGCTGCTCAACAAAGTAGCGTCCGTCCAGCCCGTTCAGCGCCACATCTACCGCAAAGCCTGACTCGCCCAGGCCTTTGGCCAGGAAATCGGCCGTCTTGGCTTCATCTTCAACCAGTAACAAACGCATCGCACACCTCGATCAATCGTCTGCACAGGCTAGGCGTCTTCTGTGGCATTGCCTATTACAAACTTGTAATGCAACTGACGGGGTTTTGACGGAGCTCTCTGGCTAAGGTGTCGGCACTCGTTAAGGAGCTTGCCGATGATGCTGAAAACTTTGCTGTTATGGACTGCGGTGGGCGTTGCCGGTGCGGCCCAGGCTGCGCCAAACCTGGCGCGTCATGCTGATCTGGACCTGGCCACCGCCCGCCAGCTGGCCGATGCCACGCTCCAGCACTGCTCCGGTGCGCTGAGCGTGCTGGATCGCGGTGGCAACGTACTGACGGCCATGCGCCCCGAGGCGGTAGGCCCGCACAACCTGCTGGCCAGCCAGCGTAAAGCCTTTACCGCGCTGTCGAGCAAAACCCCGACCCGTCTGTTTGCCGAGCGTGCGCGCAGCAATCCCGAAGCTGCGAACCTCAACTCCATTGCTGAATTGTTGCTGCTGGGCGGTGGTGTGCCGCTGTTTGCAGACGGTGAGCTGGTGGGCGCGCTGGGTGTGGCGGGGGCCGGTGGTGCGGAGCAGGACGAGGCCTGCGCAATCAAGGCCGCTGAACAGATTGGCCTGACGACTCAACGCTGAGTTGAGTGTTTTTTAACCATTGAGGAAGACCGATGAAAGCTTTGCGAATCACTTTGACGGCCTTGAGCCTGAGTGCAATATCGAGCCTGGCACTGGCGGCGGGCAACCCTTTGAGCGTGCATGTGCTCAACCTTGAAAACGGCCTGCCTTCGCCAGGGGTTAACGTAACCCTGGAAAAACACGTTGGCCAGAACTGGCAGCCGCTGGCACAGGGTGTGACCAACGAACAGGGGCGCATCGGCGAGTTGTTCCCGGAGAAACAGGCAATGGAAGCGGGTCAGTACCGGGTGGTTTTCAAAACCGGCGAGTACTTCAAAAAAGCGGGGCGGGATACTTTCTTTCCGGAAATTCCGGTGATTTTCGAAGTGAAAAATGCGGATCAGCACTATCACATTCCGTTGCTGCTGAGCCCTTACGGGTTTTCGACCTATCGCGGATCCTAAACCGCAGCCAATCATTGTGGGAGCGGGGCTCCCACAAGTTATCCACAGCGCTGGGCCAGCAACATCAGATTGCGCGGGGTCAGGTGGCTGTCGCAGAACTCCCCAAGCTGCACCTCATAGCCGCGCTCACTCAGGTACAAGGCCCGATCCAGCACCAGCCACAGTTCCATCGGGCGGCGGAACAGCCCGCGTACCAGCTCCAGATTGCGCACCTGTGCCAGCCGTTTCCAGCCTGCTGCCTGAAGTGCAGGCCAGTCTTCTTCGCCGTTTGTGGATAAGTTCTTCAGCTGCGCCAGGTCTTGGCAGTATTGAGCGAAAGGCTTATTGAGCCAGGTTCCGGGCAGCGAGGGTGTGGATAAGTACTGGTCGCACTGACGGTGCTGGCGTTGCCACAGGTCGAAGCTCAGGCGTCGAGCCATTGACTCATCGCGCTGGCGCCGCACCCGGCTGCCGGCGGTCACGGTTTCGCTCATCGGCAAGCTCAGGTCCTGCAGTGACAGATGCAGGGTCGAGGTGCGGGCCGCTGTGGATAACGGCTGATAGTGGGTGGCGCTGATACGGTTGTAGCAGCAGGGCGAGATCGCCAGTTGTGCACAACCCGCGGCGCTGGCCAGTTGCAGCAGGCGCACATGCAGATCACCACAGGCATGCAGGGCGACGGGGGTCATGTCGGCCCGCAGGTGTAATTCGACGTCAGGGGCGAGGACGTCCTGTTGTACGTGCCGGGCCGGCAAGTGGTGACGCTGGCTCAGCGCCTGACCTGCGTCGATCAGGGCCGGGTCGTATTCCAGACACGTCAGCTGCTGCTCACCGGTTAACAACCGGCGTCCCAAATGGCCTTTGCCCGCGCACCAGTCCAGCCAGTGAACGGGGGCCTGCCTGAAGTCAAGGCTTTGGGCGAAGGCTTCTATTTGCTGCCATTTGCGGCCCGGGACGTCCACTTGCAAGCGCTGGGGGGCCGGTGCCAGGGTTTGCCCGGGCAGGCGCTCGACGCTGCCGAGGGCGAGGGAGGTGGCGGCCAGTTGCGGGAACGGCGCCGGGGCAGACAGGTATTGGGGCTGGTTGTGACTGGCTTCGGCGTCTTGCAGGGAGCGCCCGCGCAGCCACCGGGCCAATTCGGGATGTTGCGCTTCCCACGGCATATTCAGTTCGGTGAATGGCCGTGGGCGCCACAGGTGCTGGTGGTCGCGCAAAAACCTGTCCAGTGCCTCGAAGCGGGCGAGCAGGGGCTCGCCCTTTTGGTTAACGCCCCTGGCAGGCATCGACGCGCAACCAGCGCTCCAGCAATTTGAAGCCCTGAATCAGCACAAACGACATCACCAGATAGATCACACCGGCTATCAGGAACATGTCCACCGTCTGGTAGGTGCGGGAAATGATGGTGCGGGTCATGCCGGTCAGTTCCAGCAGGGTCACGGTGCTCGCCAGCGAACTGGCCTTGAGCATCAGGATCACTTCGTTGCTGTAGGCCGGCAGGCCGATACGCGCAGCACGGGGCAGCACGATATGCACCAGGGTCTTGAAGCGCGACATGCCCAGGGCGCGTGCGGCTTCGATTTCACCCGGCGGGATGGCCTGGATTGCACCGCGCAGGATCTCGGCGATGTACGCCGCGGTGTGCAGGGTCATGGTGATCACCGCACACCAGAACGGGCTGCGCAGGTACGGCCACAACACGCTTTCACGCACTACATCGAACTGCGACAGGCCGTAATAGACCAGAAACAGCTGGATCAGCAGCGGCGTGCCACGGAAGAAAAAGATGTAGGCATAGGGCAGCGAACGCACGTACCACAGGCTGGATGAGCGGGCGATACCCAGTGGAATGGCGACAATCAGACCGGCGATGACCGAAAGGGCAGTCAGCTCCAGTGTCAGGGTTGCGCCCTGAATCAGCTTGGGCAGCCACTTGATGAAGAGTTCCAGGAGCATTACGTTCTCCTCACAAAGCCGCGCGCCGCGCGTTTTTCAAGCACATGCATGGTACCCATGGCCAGTACGGTCAGGCCCAGGTACATCACGGCAGCCACCATGTAGAAGGTGAACGGGTGTTTGGCGAAGGTCACGGCGTTCTGTGCCTGACGCATGATTTCTTCCAGACCGATGACCGATACCAGCGCGGTGTCTTTCATCAGGATCATGAACAGGTTGCCCAGGCCGGGCAGGGCGATACGCCACATTTGCGGCAGCACCAGCTTGCTGAAAATCCGCGGCCTCGACAGGCCCAGCGCCAGGCCCGCTTCGCGGTGACCTTTGGGGATGGCCAGAATGGCACCGCGAAAAACCTCAGTGGCGTAAGCGCCAAAGCACAGTCCCAGAGCCAGCACACCCGCCGCGAAGGCACTGAGGGTGAGGTCGGGCATGCCGATGAATTCGCCGAGGGCACGTACGGCATTCACGCTGCCGAAGTAAATCAGCAAGACCCACAGCAGCTCCGGAACGCCGCGCACCAGAGTCGAATACGCGCCGCCCAGCCATCGCAATGGTTTGTAGGACGAAGTTTTGGCCAGTGCACCGAGCAACCCGAGCACCAGGCCCAGACACAGCGCAGTGAGTGCCAGTTTGACGGTCATCAGCGCGCCAGCGGCAAGCGCCGGGCCGAATCCGTATAAGTCGATAGTCATAAATTAGGCAGGCTTTGCTAGGGACCGGCGCAGCCTTGCGGCGCGCCGGTCAGGCAGGTCATTCAATGCTGAATGGGAAATACTTGTCGTTGATCTTTTTGTAGGTGCCGTCTTCTTTGATTTCTTTGAGCGCGAGGTTCAACTTGGTACGCAAGTCGCTTTCGCCTTTACGCAAAGCAATGCCGACCTTGTCGTCTTCGTTGATCGGGTTGCCCTTGAACTCATAGTCCTTGCCCGCCGGATCATCCTTCAACCAGCCATAGATGGCGTACTTGTCAGCCAGCAGTGCGTCTACACGGCCCGAGGACAAGTCGAGATAGGCGTTTTCCTGGGTATCGTACAAGGCGATGTCCCCACCCACGTTATCTTCCAGCCACGTTGCGGCCTGGGTTGAGCGCTGGGTGCCCAGTTTTTTGCTTTTCAGCGATTCAATGTCGGTTTTGAAATCGACACCTTTCTTGGCCACGAACTGCTGTTTGTTGGAGTAGTACGGGTCTGTGAAGTCGACAGCCTGTTTGCGGTCGTCAGTGATCGACAGGGAAGAGACAATAAAGTCGTACTTCTTGGCGTTCAGTGCGGGAATGATGCCGTCCCAATCCGAGGTCACAACTTCGCACTCGGCTTTCATCTTGGCGCACAGGGCCATGGCAATGTCGTAGTCAAAACCGACCACTTGCCCGCTGGCGTTCTTGTTGTTGAACGGAGGGTAGGCCCCTTCGATCCCCACTTTGTACTTATCAACAGCCAGGGCATTGGCACTGAATACCAGGCTGGCGGCAGCGGCCAGGAGAAGCTTTTTATAGTTTTGCATTCGTGTTGCTCCGTTAGCGGTTGCTGGACATGAATTGTTTACAGCGCGCTGAAACCGGGTTGTCGAACACCTGTTCTGGCGACCCTTGCTCTTCGATCAGGCCCTGGTGCAAAAACACGACTTGCGAAGACACCTGACGGGCAAAGCCCATTTCGTGGGTGACCAGCAGCATGGTGCGACCTTCTTCGGCGAGCGCGCGGATAACACTAAGTACTTCCTGGACCATTTCCGGGTCAAGTGCCGATGTGGGTTCATCGAACAGGATTACTTTGGGCTGCATGGCCAATGTGCGGGCAATTGCGGCACGTTGTTGCTGGCCGCCGGACAATTCTGACGGATAGGCATGGCGTTTTTCGGCGATGCCGACCTTGGCCAGCAACGCTTCGGCAACTTCGATTGCCTCAGCCTTGCTCTGGCCCAGGACACGACGGGGAGCCTCGATAATGTTGTCGAGGATGGTCATGTGCGGCCACAGATTAAAGTTTTGAAATACAAAACCCAATTCACTGCGCATGCGATTGATCTGCTTGCCGTCGGCTGCGACCAGTTCGCCATTTTTGGCTTTCTTGAGCTTGAGTTCTTCGCCTGCGACCAGGATCTGGCCCTCATGGGGGTTTTCCAGCAGGTTGATGCAGCGCAGCAGGGTCGACTTGCCGGAGCCGGAAGAACCCAGGATCGAGATCACGTCACCGTCGCGTGCGGTCAGCGAGATACCTTTAAGTACCTCAAGCTCGCCGTAGCGTTTATGCAAGTTGCGGATTTCAAGCGCGGGCGTGGCCAAAGCCATGTGCGTTCCTCATTGTGTTCGGGAGCGATCCTGCTGTGTGGCGGCCAAGCTAGCATAGGGCCACAAAGGCAACCAGCTGCTCTAAAGGAACAAAAGGCGAGAGGGTGGCCGTTTGTCGCATCCCGACAGCAGACTGTCGCGCGGACAACAACCGACCCTGTAATTTGCCGCTCGGCCAGACAGGTGTCGCTTAAAAAAGGTCGCGATGTTGCCAGCTTTGGCCCTGTGTTGGAAGCGTGAACCTACTAAAGGGCACAGATGCGCACCGCTTTTGGGCCATACGGGCAGTTTTGAGTATTTTTGGTGCGTTTTGGTGCCTGTGACTGAGTGTTACGGTAACGCTTTGGCAAAAAGCCATTACTCTCAACGGGTTGCAACGCCAGAGATGAATCGATGCAGCCCGCGCAAACCGTGCACTTGTCACATTTTGGCTCATTTATTGCGTAAATAATTCTAAACGCCCCGTTGGTTACTTTTTACGAGAAGGTAAGCAGGCGCGGCGCTCGGAATGGCTTTCACTGCAAAGGTAGTCCCAATGAGCAATACGCAAACTCCTAACGGCCTGGAGCAAGGGCTCAAACCACGGCATGTGACCATGCTGTCGATTGCCGGGGTCATCGGTGCCGGTCTGTTTGTCGGCTCCGGACACGCGATTGCACAGGCGGGTCCTGCAGTGCTGCTGGCATACGCCGCAGCGGGTACGTTGGTGGTGCTGGTGATGCGCATGCTGGCCGAAATGGCCGTCGCATCCCCTGACACCGGTTCGTTCTCCACCTACGCCGACCGTGCCATCGGGCATTGGGCCGGCTTCACCATTGGCTGGCTGTACTGGTGGTTCTGGGTGCTGGTCATCCCGCTGGAAGCCGTCGCCGCCGGCACCATCCTGCATGCGTGGTTCCCCGGCACGGAGATCTGGGTATTTACCCTGGTCATCACTCTGTTGCTGACCGCGACCAACCTGTTCAGCGTCAAGAACTACGGCGAATTCGAGTTCTGGTTTGCGCTGGTCAAAGTGCTGGCGATTATCGGCTTCATCATTTTGGGGCTAATGGCGATTTTCGGCCTGCTGCCAAACAGTCAGGTCAGCGGCGTTTCGCATCTGGTGGACAATATGGGCTTTATGCCCAACGGCATGGGCGCTGTGCTGGCCGCCATGCTGACCACCATGTTCTCGTTCATGGGCACGGAAATCGTGACCATCGCGGCGGCTGAATCCAAAGACCCGAGCAAGCAGATCACCAAGGCCACCAACTCGGTGATCTGGCGTATCGGCTTGTTCTACCTGGTGTCGATCTTCATCGTTGTGGCACTGGTGCCGTGGAACGATCCGGGCCTGGCCCAGTTCGGCTCCTATCAGACCGTGCTTGATCGCATGGGCATTCCGAATGCCAAGCTGATCGTCGATATCGTGGTTCTGATCGCAGTTACCAGCTGCCTGAACTCGGCCCTCTACACCTCGTCGCGCATGCTCTACTCCCTGAGCAAACGCGGTGATGCGCCGGCGGCTGCCAAGCGTACCAACGCCAGCGGCACCCCTTACTGGGCGGTGATGATGTCTACCGGTGCAGCCTTCCTGGCCGTGTTTGCCAACTATGTCGCACCGGCAGCCGTGTTCGAGTTCCTGCTGGCCAGCTCCGGCGCCATTGCGCTGCTGGTGTACCTGGTGATTGCCATCTCGCAACTGCGCATGCGTCAGAAACGTACGGCGCAGGGTGAGACCATCTCCTTCAAAATGTGGCTGTTCCCGGGCCTGACCTGGGCGGTCATCGTGTTTATCGTCGCCATCCTGACCATCATGCTGTTCCAGGAAGCGCATCGAGTTGAAATCATGGCCACCGGTTTGCTGAGCATTCTGGTGGTAGTGGCGGGCCTGTTGGTGGCACGTCGCCGACGTATCGAGAAGTTGGGGGCACCCGTACTGAACTGACGCCAGGACGGCGTTCCACCTTCAGTACAGCGGGCCGCCATCCCTCAGGATGGCGGCCTTTTTTGTGGGCGCAAGCAGGTGAATTGCTTACCGCTGATCGTTATCTGGCGGATTTTTCCCACTCAGTGGGAATCAAGTTTCAGCTAATGGGAAACTCCGTGCACCATGCCCGCAAGAGCATGAGGCCGATATGAACTACAACACGCCCACTGATCGTTTGCTGCAGATCCTCGTCACCCTGGGGCAATCCGGCGAGGCGATCTCCGCCAAAGAACTGTCCGAGCAGCTGTCACAGCCGCTCAGCAGCACCTATCGACACCTCAAGACCCTGTTGCGCTGGGGCCTGGCCGAAGAAAACGGTCAGGGCCGCTATTTGCCGGGGCCTGCCTGTTTGCAGCTGGCCAAGAAGTTCGATCGCGAAGCCTTGCTGGTGACGCTGGCCAAGGCTGAACTCAAGCGCCTGGCCGAACAGAGCCAGGAAAGCGTGGCATTGATGGTGCCGAGTAATGGCCAGGCGATTTGCATCGAGCTGGTCGACAGCCCGCAACCGCTGCGCTGCTGTTACCAGAAAGGGCTGGCCCAGCCGCTGTTGGTCGGTGCTTCGGCACGGGTGTTACTGGCGTACATGGATGAGGCACAAAGCCTGCCGATTCTTCAGGCGCAGGGCATCGAAAGTGAAGAAATCGCCACTTATCAGCGCAATTTTGCCGAGATTCGCGCGACCGGCTATGCCGTGAGCCTGAGTGAAATTGACGACGGCATCTGGGGCGTCAGTGCGCCGGTGGTCGACAGCCGCAATCGCCTGCTGGGTGCTATCAGCCTCATGGCCCCGGCCATCCGGGCACAACACCGCAGTGAACGCCTGATCCGCTGGACCCAGGATGTAGCGCTGCGCCTGAGCGCCCGGCTCGACTGAATTTGACTGGAGTTTCAAGCATGACCATGGTTCCCGAGATGCAGGTGTGGACAGGCCGCGTAGACGCTGCCGAAGGGCAGGGCGCACTGCGCTGGCATCAATGGGTCAAGCCCTTTGCCCGGAGCCAGCCTGCGGGCGCGGCACTGATCGGACTGGCCTGCGATGAAGGGGTCAAGCGCAATCAAGGCCGCACCGGTGCCCGCCTGGGGCCGCCGGCCTTGCGCAAGGCCCTGGCCAATCTGGCCTGGCACGGCCAGGCACCGCTGTATGACGCGGGCGATGTGGGCTGTACCGACAGCGACCTTGAAGGCGCACAGCAGATCTACGCCTCCCACGTCAGCTTCCTGCTCGACCAGGGGCACTTGCCGTTGGGGTTGGGTGGCGGCCATGAAATCGCCTTTGCCAGCTTCAGCGGTCTGGCCGATCACTTGCGTCAGCGCAGTCCGCAGGCGCGGATCGGGGTTCTGAACTTCGATGCCCACTTTGATTTGCGGCATGCCGGGCAAAGCAGCTCGGGCACTCCTTTCCGGCAGATTGCCGAGTATTGCCAGCGTGCCGACATGCCCTTTACCTACTGTTGCCTGGGCGTCAGCCAGCTGAATAACACCGCTGCGCTGTTTGAACAGGCCGAGCAACTGAAGGTGCGTTACCGCCTCGACCGGCAGATGAACAGCTGGGACATCTCTGCCTGCGAAGCCCTGATCGACGAATTTTTGCAAGAGGTCGACCACCTCTACATGACCATCTGTCTTGACGTTTTGCCCGCCAGCCAGGCGCCCGGGGTCAGCGCGCCGTCTGCCCATGGGGTGGACATGCAGATCGTCGAGCATCTGGTACGCCATGCCAAAGCCAGCGGCAAATTGCGCATGGCCGACATTGCCGAGCTCAATCCGAGCCTGGACACCGATAACCGAACCGCCCGTATCGGCGCGCGTCTGCTCGCCAGCCTGATTGATTGAGTTTTTCCGTATATCCCTGAAACCGCTTGTTGAATCATAAGAAAAAGAGAAATTCGCCATGCTGACATTCGAACTGGATGCGTTGAGCACCCTTGCTCTCGCGCTGCTCCTGCTGGGCCTGGGTGCCCAATTGAAAAAACGCAGCTACTGGCTGCGCCAACTCTGTGTTCCGGCACCGGTGATTGGCGGCTTTGGTTTTGCCTTGGTGATCTGGCTGTTACGTGATCGGCAACTGCTCGACCTGACCCTCGATACCAGCCTGCAAACGCCGTTGATGGTGGCGTTTTTCACCACCGTCGGCCTGGGGGGCAGCCTGGGGCTGCTGCGCAAGGGCGGCAAGTTGCTGTTTATCTACCTGGGTGCGTGCTGGGGCCTGGCCCTGGTGCAAAACGTGGTGGGTGTCAGCGTGGCCAAGCTGCTGGGTATCGACCCGTTGCTGGGGATCATGGCCGGTGCGGTGTCGCTGGAAGGTGGTTTCGGTGCCGCGGCCGCGTTCGGCCCGATTGCCGAGAACCTCGGTGCGGTAGGCGCGACCACTGCCGCTCTGGCGGCCGCGACCTTCGGCATGGTGGCCGGCGGTTTGCTGGGCAGTCCGCTGGCGCGCTGGTTGATCGAGCGCAACAAATTGACGGTCAAGGCGGAGGAAGTGGGCAACCTCAAGGCTTTCGAAGAAGTGGTCCACACCCCGCCGGCGGCTCTGGATGCTGCGACCTTGCTGCGGTTGCTGACCTGCATCGTGGTGATCATGGTCCTGGGCTTCTGGCTGGGCGGCAGCTTGCAGCAGCATTTGGGCATCGTACTGCCGAGCTATGTGGGCGCGATGTTCGTGGCCATCATTCTGCGCAATATCAATGACCGCACCCAGGCTGTAGAGATGCCCGATCATGCCGTGAGCACCATTGGCGACGTGAGCCTGGGCATGTTCCTGACCATGGCCATGATGAGTCTCAAGTTCTGGGAACTGGAGAAGCTGGGGTTGCCGCTGCTGGTGATCCTGGTGGTGCAAGTGGTGATCATGATCCTGCTCTGCGTGTTCGTCCTGTTCCGCCTGTTTGGCCGCAACTACGACGCCGCAGTCCTGTGTGCAGGCTTCATGGGGCACGGTCTGGGAGCGACACCCAATGCCGTGGCCAACATGGGTGCCATCTGTGACCACTACAAAGTGTTCTCCTACAAGGCCTTCATCATCGTGCCGTTATGCGGCGCAGTGCTGATCGACATTGTGGCCATCCCCATGATCACCTGGTTTATCAACGCGTTCAGCTAAGGTCAGGTGATGTCAGGCCAGCTCTTGTGGGAGCTGGCTGCCTTCGACAGGCTCTACGCGGCGCACGGTAAAGCGGAATTCACTGCCTTGGCCCAGGGTGCTTTGTGCACTCAACAGGCCGCCGTGGGCCTTGATGATCCCTTGAGAGATGTACAGCCCAAGGCCAGTGCCAGAGGTATTTCCTTCCTTCGCCGTCCAGTAGCGTTCAAAGATGTGCGGCAGTTGCTCGGCCGGGATGCCTTTGCCGGAGTCGCGTACGCTGAACACAATGTCGTCTCCGCTGGTTATGGCGGCCACTTTGATGGTGCCTTGAGCAGGGGTGAACTTGATCGCGTTGCTGATCAAGTTCGACAGCACCTGGAACAGACGCTCGGGGTCGGCATGGATTTTCAGATCGGGCTCTGAGTGGAAGGTCAGCTCGAGCCCCTTGTCGGTGGCCAATGGCGTCAGCAACGACAGCGCTTCTTCAAAGATCTGGGTCACGTCCAGTGACTGGGGGGAGATCGTGTAGCGCCCGGCTTCTATCTTGGACGTATCGAGCAAATCTTCGAGCAGGATGTTCATGCGGCTGGTGGCCTGTTGCATGGTGTCGATGGCGGTTGTGATGCGCCGTGAAGCATGGGAGCCGTCACTGCTGAAGGTTTTCTGCATCATCCCGCACAGCATGGAGATGATGGTCATGGGGTTGCGCAAGTCGTGTGACACCACCGCCACCAACTCATCCCGCGCCCGTACTGCCTGCTGCTCGCGCAGAACCTGACGGCTCAGGTCATTTTCCAGTGCCGAGCGACGCAGGTCGTTGGCGGCGAACAAATCGCCGTGGCTCCATTTTTCGCAGATACCGTCCACCTCGACTTTCCACAGCTCGAACGAGGTGCGCGGGCTCAGTCGCAAACCGGTAGCGCTGTGTTCCAGGTTCAGAGGTTTATTCGGGTCGCCACTCCACGGGATGCTTTCTTTGATCTCGCTGCGAAACCACAGCACGGCATTGTCCACAGGCTTGGGCAGGCACATGGCCAACAGGCCGCTGGCGACGTCCTTGTACTCGGTGGCCGGGGCATAAACCGTCGACAGGCTGTGGGTGGAAAATACAGGGTCGCCGGATGCTTGAACCATCGGTACAGATCACGGATTTGTTCGGGGTGCGGGCATTGGCCATAACGGTGCAGCACTTTGTCTTCGATGATGGCTACACCGCTGGCCCGGGTCAGTTCCATCAACAACCGTGGCTCCAGTGCCAGACCGTCGAACACATTTTCCGGGCCTTGCTCCATGGCGCTGTTCAGGTGCACCAGAGCGTCTATTTTTGCTTCTCGCTGGCGGCTGATTTCCAGGGTTTGCAAGGCACTGATCTGTAAGGACAGGACCTGGCCAATAGTCTGGCACGCCATGCGCAGCTCGTGCGGCACATGCAGGGGGGTGCGATGACCGCAACTGATCAGGCCCCAGAGCCGTTCGCCATCCATCAGGGAGATACTCATCGAAGACAGTACGCCCATGTTCTGCATGTATTGGCAGTGGATCGGCGACACGCTGCGCAAGGCCGCTCCGCTGAGGTCCAGGGCTTGCCCCGTGTCTGGGCGCAGTTTGGGGACCAGCTGTACCGGCTCATAGGCCGCGTCGGGAATGATGCGCAGCCAATGGGTGCGATACAGCTCGCGCGCCTGCACCGGGATGTCCGAGGCCGGAAAGAACATGCCGTTGAACAGCTCCATCGCAGGGGCTGAGGCTTCGGCGATGACCTGGCCGTGACCCTCTTCATGGAAGTGGTAAATCAGTACCCGGTCATACCCGGTCAGCGCCTGAATCTCGCTGACGCAGATTTCGTACAGCGCGGGCAGTGTCCTGGCCGCCTGCAGGCGTTGCAGTACGCGGCTCAGGTTGCGCACTTTGGCCATCGTGCTGTTGAGCTCGGTTTCATCGGGCTTTAACTCAAGTTCCAGAATCAGGGTGCCGTTGCTGCGGTGTAACAAGCCCTCCCAGGTCAGCCCCTGCAGATTCAGCTCCAGTGGCGGCATATCGATTTGCTCGACGAAGTGGCTGGCTTGTTGCACCGCGGCGGCTGCCTGCGGGCCGGTCAGCATCGACAGCGGTTGATTCAACAGGGCTGCAGGCAGCATGCCGAACAGCGTCTCGACATTGGCACTGACCTGCTGGATGAGCAGCTCGGGACCGCAGAGGGTCACCAAAATACCGTGGGGCTGAATGGCCCCCGGAAAACGAATGGGCTCGTCAGCGCAGTTGGCCAGCAAGACTTCAAAAGCTTCAGTATCCAGTGGGTTCATAACAACACCTCCTGACGTTCTAACCATTGCTCGAAACAGCTGAAAGTAAAACAGGCCGCCTTGACGGCCTCGGCGCGTGCCCCGGCGTCCAGCGGCATTGCGCAGAGAAACTCCAGGAACGATTTCCAGTTGCGGCCGGTGGCTTCGCCATATACATAGAGAAAGGCGCCACCGTCATGGGCTTGCAGCCCCAGGCGCTCGGATATTTGTTTGCGCAAGATATTGCCGCCCAGCGTGGCACCCTCAAGCACATATAAAACACCAAGCACACTGGCTTCGCTGTTCAACTGCGGCAGGGTCGGGCACAGCGAGAGTGTCCCGGGATTGATGCCCAGGGCCTGCAGATCTTGCTCCAGGGCCTGAGTCTTGAGGCGTGCGTGCAGGTCAAAGCCCGGCGGGATCAATGGGCTGTTTGCAAGCCTGCTCTCCATGGCCTGATAGAACCCGTAATAGGCCGCCAGCAAGCGTGTGTAACGTTGCAGGTCAAGGCTGTCCGAGAAAAACGGCAGGCGCTTCTCAAGCGCGACATGCAGGGTCTGGGTGCCGGAGCGGAGCTCGTGCAAAACCGAAGGCGTTGGCGGGGAGCTGGATTCGTATGGCATGCCGTGTGACGGGGCTCTCTGTGTACGCTTTGAAAGGAGCGCTGATCAAGATATGAAGGCGTGAAAATCAAAAAGTGCCATTCATTCAGATAGAAGGTTTTGATCTCACGCACAGCTCCGGCATTTTTACGCGCAAATTAACGATTGGCTTTTTGTTGGAAGCGTCTTAACTGCAACAACGAATGTTTTCGTCCAGCCGAGGTGCTCATGCTCGAATTACGCCCCAATTGCGAATGCTGTGATTGTGACCTTCCGCCTGATTCGTCCCTTGCGCGGATCTGTTCATTCGAATGCACGTTTTGCGCCTCCTGTTCGGAGCAAAAGCTGGGCGGGCTTTGTCCTAACTGCGGCGGCGAGTTGGTGGTGCGGCCGCGTCGGCCGGACAACAAGCTGGGCAACAACCCTGCATCCAAAACCCGAGTGAATAAGCCTGAAGGATGCAGCACCCGCAACTGACCTGGGCGGTTTATCCTGGTTGTTATTACATATGGAAATTCATATATTCGGATTCCCATATGCAAGGCGATGCGAGATGACGGACGATTTTTCCCCTCCGGCGATTTTTAAATGTCTGGCTGATGCCACCCGCATGCGCTCGGCGCTGCTCATCGTGCAAGAAGGTGAGCTGTGCGTGTGTGAGCTGATGTGCGCGCTGAATGACAGCCAGCCCAAAATCTCAAGGCATCTGGCGCAATTGCGCAGCAGCGGGCTGCTGCTGGACCGGCGTCAGGGCCAGTGGGTTTATTACCGGCTGAATCCGGCGCTGCCGCAGTGGGTCGTGGCGGTTCTCGACACCACCCTGAACGCCAACGGCCAATGGCTGCGCGACGATATGCTGCGCCTTGCAGCCATGGGCGATCGCCCTCAACGCAACCGCTGCTGCTAAGCCGGGTCGGGAGAGTTTTATGTTGGCTGCAGTTGCAATTTTTGTGTTCACGATTGTGCTGGTCATCTGGCAGCCCCGAGGGCTCGGGGTGGGCTGGAGCGCTTCCCTGGGTGCGTTGCTGGCCCTGATCTTTGGTGTGGTGCAGTCGGGCGATGTGCCTGTTGTATGGGCGATCATCTGGAATGCCACGGGCACTTTCGTGGCGCTGATCATCATCAGCCTGTTGCTCGATGAAGCCGGGTTCTTTGCCTGGGCGGCCTTGCATGTGGCGCGCTGGGGCAGGGGCCGCGGTAAAGGCTTGTTCGCTTGCATGGTGTTGCTTGGGGCCCTGGTTTCGGCATTGTTTGCCAACGACGGCGCGGCGCTGATCCTCACCCCGATCGTGGTCGCCATGTTGTTGGCGCTGCGATTTTCACCGGCGGCGACCCTGGCATTTGTGATGGGGGCCGGCTTCATTGCCGACACCGCGAGCTTGCCGCTGGTGGTGTCGAACCTGGTCAATATCGTCTCGGCGGATTACTTCAAAATCGGCTTCAACCAGTACGCCGCGGTGATGGTGCCGGTCAACCTGGTGAGCGTGGCTGCCACGCTGGGCATGCTGCTGTGGTATTTCCGGCGCGACATTCCCGCCGCCTACGACCCTGCGCAGCTGGCTGATCCGGCCAGTGCCATCAATGACAAAGCCACCTTCGTGGCGGGCTGGTGGGTACTGGGGATCCTGTTGGCGGGCTGTTTCGCCCTGGAACCGCTGGGGATTCCCATCAGTGCCATCTCGGCCCTGTGCGCGGCTTTGTTGCTGGGCATCGCGGCCCGCGGGCACAAAATCTCCACCCGCAAAGTGCTCAGGGAAGCCCCCTGGCAAATCGTGATTTTTTCCCTGGGCATGTACCTGGTGGTCTACGGCCTGCGTAACGCCGGGCTCACCGATTACCTCGCGGGCTGGCTCGACGGCTTCGCCCGCTACGGTGTGTGGGGCGCGACCCTGGGGACGGGGCTGCTGGCAGCGTTGCTGTCATCGGTGATGAACAACCTGCCAACCGTACTGATCGGAGCCCTGTCCATTGACGCCAGCAACGCTAGCGGGGTGATCAGGGACGCCATGATCTACGCCAACGTGATCGGCAGCGACCTGGGGCCAAAAATCACCCCGATCGGCAGTCTGGCCACTCTTTTGTGGCTGCACGTACTGGCGCGCAAGGGGATCCGCATTAGCTGGGGTTACTACTTCAAGGTCGGGATCGTGCTGACGTTACCGGTGCTCTTGATCACTTTGGCGGCACTGGCCGTGCGATTGGGAGGCAGCCCTCTGTAGGCGCGAGCTTTTCAATCCGCCAACAGCTCGCGAGGCAAGCTCGCTCCTACAGGTTTTTTTGCGTCCGGAGGGGTGGTGTATGGAGCCGGGTACATCGTCCGCCAGCTCTCCTGTCTGTAACCATTACCGATATCTTCGGGGCTGATGCGCAAATGTGTGCGGGGGCTGGCGCTGTAGGAGCGAGCTTGCCTCGCGAGCTTTTCAGTCCGCCAACAGCTCGCGAGCAAGCTCGCTCCTACAGGTTTTTTTGCGTCCGGAGGGGCGGGTGTATGGCGCCGGGTACATCGTTCGCCAACTCTCCGGCCTGTAACCATTGCCGATATCTTCGGGGCTGATGCGCAAATGTGTGCGGGGGCTGGCGCTGTAGGAGCGAGCTTGCCTCGCGAGCTTTTCAATCAGCCAACAGCTCGCTCCTACAGGTTTTTTTGCGTCCGGAGGGGCGGGTGTATGGCGCCGGGTACATCGTCCGCCAACTCTCCGGCCTGTAACCATTGCAGGGCAATCGGCCACAGGCTGTCCTGGAATCGGCTATGGAAATACGCGAAATGGCCGATCTCTGTTACACCGATATCTTCGGGGCTGATGCGCAAATGTGTGCGGGAGCTGGCGCTGAAATGGCTGAGCAGGCGCTCGATGGCCGCTACGGTGCCGAACGGATCGTCGCTAAGGCTGATGGCGAGGGTTCTGGCGCTTACTGAGGCAAAGGGCAGGGTGGCAAGCTGGCGAGCGCTGGGGAGTTGTCCGTAGTGCGTGCTGCAGGTCACCCAGTCCCGCACCACACCTGCCGGGGTATCTTCGAGCCAGCCCAGGCGGGTACCGGGGAAAAAGCCGCAGAGCCGGGTGAGCAGCGGCATGACCCCGTGCCACTTGGCGAACATCTGCCAGCGCTGTGCCGGCGCATAGTCGCGCCAGCAGGCAAATTGCGCCCCCACTGTCACTACGTGGCGAATAACCGCTCCTGAGGCCGCCAGGCCCACTGCACAGCCGCCAAAGCTGTGACCGACCACATCGATCGGCTGGCCCGGGCATTCGCGCTGTGCGCGCTTGAGGAGGGCTTCAAAGTCCAGCGATCCCCAGTCCGACCACGAGGCCTTGAAGCCGCGCAGTGATCCTGTGCGCGAAGCCCCGATGCCGCGGTAGTCAAACAGCATCACGTCCATGCCATGGCTGAACAGATACTCGGCAAAGCGCGCGTAGTAGCTGCAGCGCACCGAGGTGGCGGCGTTGATGATGACGACGGCGCGCGTGGCATCCGCCGCGGGCTGGCGCCATTCAAGACCGCCCAGCAAGTAACCGTCAGCAGCAGGCTCGGTGAATGCCCGGCTGACAGGTCGGGGCAGGGCAGCTGTCAGTGGGCGCTCCGGGTGCTGCGTTCCTGCAGCAGGCGCGAAGCTTCGACGTAGGCTTTGTGGAATGCCGGGGTTTCGATCCAGGCCACGGCACTGTCTTCATCGTCGCCATGGATGGCAATCCGGTACTCGATCAGCAGGCCCATCAGGAAGTCGGTCGCCGGTTCTTCTTCCTCTTCCGAGATCACCAGCTCCAGTACCGGGTATTGCAGGAACACCGTGCACATGGTTTGCAGGCTGATGGCTTCGGCGGCCTTCATGACCTGGAACAGATCGTCGTAATCGGCCGGGTCAAAGCCGTTGTCGAGGATGTCCTGGAAGTTGAAGGTGCTGAGGTCGATTTTTACGTCATCGAACGGATTGTCGATCAGGGTCGCAGCCGAAGCTTTGGCCGGTTTGCCGACGCGGTTCTGTTTGGCTTTGGATTTGGCCCGCTGCGCGTGCTTTTGCTGTTTCTTTGGCGTTGCCATGAACGTGTGTCCTTTGCAGGCTGAGGAGAGGATTGAACCCCATCTCTTTGCAATCGCCAAGAGAGGTGGCGCCACCGGGTATAAATCGCGCCCAACAAAAAACCCGCACTAGGCGGGTTTCTTGTTTGCTTTGAGGTGGTGCGAACACCACATCAATGCTGAATGTGGTGCCCAGAGACGGAATCGAACCGCCGACACGGGGATTTTCAATCCCCTGCTCTACCGACTGAGCTATCTGGGCAACGGGGCGCATTAGAAGCCTTTTTCGATTATCCGTCAAACACTTTTTTGAAAAATATTTAACTATTACCGTCGCTTACGGGCCAAACCCAATAAAACCGGGGATTATTCGGTCGGCGGAACATAGCCTTCAGCTTGTGCGTATTCCTCGCCGCTGAAGAACTTATCCATTTCGCCCTGCAAATATTTTCGGTCTTCGGCGTTCATCATGTTCAAACGCTTCTCGTTGATGAGCAGCGTTTGGTGTTTTTGCCAGTCTGCCCATGCCTTGGCCGAGACGTGATCGAAAATGTCCTGGCCTTTGGCGCCCGGAAACGGAGCGCGCTCAAGAGCGGGCAATTCTTCTTTGTACTTGCGGCAGATGATGGTGCGGGTCATGACGACTCTCCTGGATTCAATAGCTCGGCTGCGCGTTTGAGCAGCTTCTTGACCGGGGCGGCAAGGCCCAGGCGCGGCGGGGTGGCGAGGTTATACCAGAGCCAGTCGGCCTCGGCCACGTGATGGCCGGACTCTTCGACGTGGACCAGCCAGGGTTCGATGGCCAGCTGGAAATGGCTAAAGGTGTGGGTAAGGCCGGGCAGTTCCTGTTGCAGCCCCAGCGTAAGGGCGTGCTGCAGTGCCAGATGTTCGATGTCTTTCAGGTCATCCAGTTCGGGCAGGCTCCAGAGTCCGCCCCACAGCCCGGTTGAGGGGCGGCGGTACAGCAGAATCGCCCCCTGGGCATTGGCCAGCATTGGCATCAGGGTGCGTTTTTGCGGGATGGTCTTGCGTGGCTTGGGGATCGGGTAGCGGGTCTCCAGGCCCAGCAAGTGCGCTTCACAGCCGCTTTCGAGGGGGCACAGCAGGCAGCTGGGCTTGCTGCGAGTGCAAAGCGTGGCGCCCATGTCCATCATCGCCTGGGTATAGGCGTTGACCCGGTCCTGGGGAGTGAAGCGCTCTGCGGTGGCCCACAGCTGTTTGGCAACCTTGGGTTCGCCGGGATATCCCTCTTGCGCCGTATAGCGCGCCAGCACCCGCTTGACGTTGCCGTCGAGGATCGGTGCACGCAGGCCCATGCTCAGGCTGGCGATCGCACCGGCAGTGGACAGGCCAATGCCGGGCAGCTCCACCAGTTTTTCGACATCCCGCGGGAATTCGCCGCCATATTCAGCGACGACGATTTTCGCGGTCTTCTGCAAATTGCGCGCACGGGTGTAGTAGCCCAGCCCGGTCCACAGGTGCAGCACTTCGTCTTCCGGGGCGGCGGCCAGGGCCTGGACCGTAGGCAGAGAGGCCATGAACCGGTCGAAGTAGTTGAGCACAGTGCTGACCTGGGTCTGCTGCAGCATGATTTCCGAGACCCATACCCGGTATGGGGTGATGCCCTGTTGCCAGGGCAGGTCGTGGCGGCCGTGGCGGTCATACCAGTCCAGTACCGCCACAGAAAATTGCTCGTCTCTCATCGGTTAAACAGCCCCTTGAGGGCGTTTTTGAGTTCCGGGCTGACCTTGTCGCCGAGTTTCTCTTCAAGCTTCTCGCTGATTTTATTGCCCGCCACTTTGGCGGCGACTTTGCCCAGGCCTTCCTTGTCCAGACGGCAGGCCTTGGCGCCCAGCTCCAGCGGACCGCGACAGCGCAATGGCAGTTCGATGCCGACAAAGTTCTTGCCGACCTGACACGCCGGGTCCGGCATGGCGCGGGTGTCGCCTTCAATGGTGATACCGATGCGGTAATCCATGCCCAGCACGCGCAGGTCGATGTCGCCATCACCTTTTACGCTCATGCCGGGAATGCGCACGATCATGTCCGGGTTGCTGGCCACGCCGTTACGGAATACCAGGCTGCCCTTGAGTTCCTTGAACGGAGTGTCTTTGCCCGGTGGCGTGCCGCTCAGGGTTTTGCGATTAAGCACGGAGATGCCTTTGCACAGCTGTTGTTCAAGGTTGGCGTTGAGCAGCACGCCGTTGTTGAGCACAAAGCTTGCCGTGCCGTTGAGGCTTTGAACCAGTGCGTTCTGGTTGTCGCCGCTGCCTGTAACGTTGCTGTTGAGGGTCAACAGGCCGGTCACCGGCGGTTTTTGACCCTGGCTCTGGAGGATTTTTTCCACCGGTACGTTGTTGATCCGGGTTTGCAGGTTGGCCAGTGGCAGCATCGGACGTACATCGAGGCTGCCGTTGGCGGCGAACGTGCCTTTGTAGAGGTTGCCGCTGAGGTTCTGCAGAGTGAGCAGGCCGTCTTTGCTACTGACCTTGAGGGCTGCGTTCTGGATCGGCAGTTTCGTTACGGTCAGCTGGCCAAAGCTGAGATCGGCATCCAGGTCCAGTGTCTTGAGGCGCGTGACAGGAATGATCCTGGTCGTGCTCCAGCCGCTTTTGGTTGGAGCCTCTGGCAATGGCGTATCGCCTGATGCGGCCAATGCGCCGGCTTCGTTGCCTTGCACTTCTGTTTTACGTGCGGCGCTGGCGCTGCTGGCCTCGGCCGATTTGGGCGGCAGGTAGCGATCAGCGTCGAACGTGTCGCCTTTGAGCTGAATGCGCAGGGCTTGTTTGGCGAAGTCTTCAATGGCGATACGGCCGGTGAAGCTGCTGTCATCGACTTTCAGGTTGAGTTCGTCGAAGGCCAGGCTGGTGGGGCTGCCGGAGAGGCGGCTGACCAGTTCGACTTTGCTCAGGCTACCCGGTGCCATTGGCGGCAGAGTGTGGCCGATGCTGTCGAGGAAGGTGGCCAGGTTGAGCTGGGCAATCGACACGCCGCCGCTGATCTGTGGCGTGCTGTCCAGATTATTGGCCTTGAGTTCACCCAGGGCGCGCAGTTGGTTGGCTGATATCTTCAGGCCGCTCCATTCGGCGACGTTGGCTGCCAGATCCACCAGTATCTGCCCTTGGGCAGCGAAGGTCATGGTCTTGCCTTGCAGCGGCTCGCCTGAGGCTTCGCCCACCACTTTCAGGTCTTCGATCTGATAGCGCTTGAGCACACGGTCAAACCGCAGCTTGCCGTCGACTTCGGTTTTGACCCGCATCACCGGCTTGTTGGTGCCCAGAAACGCAGTGAGTTTGACCGGGGTGCTGGTGGCTTCGTGAACCGGGCCGGTACTCAACTGGATGCTTTCGGCGCTGAATTGCTGGCCGTTTTGCTCATCGTTGTACTCAACCCGGGCGTTGTTCACGGTCAGGCTGTCGATATCCAGTTTCAGCGGCTGGCTGACGCTGTCCGGCTTGCTCACGGTTTCAGTGCTGGCGACCGGGGTCTCGGTACTCACGCCCGCAGGTGCCGGCTTGCCGATGTCCTGCCAGTTGCCGTGGCCGTCCTTGTCCCGGGTCAGGCGCAGGTTCAGGCCTTCGACCCGCACATCGCTCATCTGCACTTCTTTGCGCAGCAGTGGCAGTACGCGCACTGACAGACCCAGCATTTGCAGGTCGGCAAAAGGTTTATCAGGTGCCGCCAGGGTGGCGACGCTGGCGTCGTGCAGCTCCAGACCGAGCCAGGGGAAGAGGCTCCAGCCGATGTCGCCATTGAGCGTGAGCTCAATGTGGGCTTTGTCGCGGGCTATCTGGCGGATCTCGTCTTTATAGTCGTTGGGATCGAACAGATGGCTCAGAGCAAAGCCCAGAGCCACGATGATCAGCAACAATCCGAGAAGCACCAGACCCAGGATTTTGCCGAACGCTTTCATGGGCGAGTCCTTGTAAGTCTGAGTGAAGGGAAATTTTAAAGTTGGTCGCAGAGTATAGCGTCACGGGCAGGCCGACTGGGGGTGGATAGTGCCGGATCGGTCCGCTGAGCAAACACGGCATAAGCGTGGGCATTTTCCTGTGTTCAAGTGGTAATCTTCGGCTGTTTTTCGGGCCTTCTGCGGCGCATTGTCGCGCCTTGAAATGAATCCTACAAAAAATGACTCGTGCTGCAGGGCACCAAAGTCGGGGGTTCCGCGCGTCCGGGGAGCACTTCATCCATGGGGGAAACAATAATGAGTACCAGCACCGCTGAAGGCAGTCTTGCCTCAAAGCCTGCGTTCCTGTCAAAGGAGCGCATCATCGCCAGGCCCGGTTTCAACCGCTGGCTGGTTCCGCCGGCCGCCTTGGCCATTCACTTGTGTATCGGCATGGCCTACGGGTTTTCCGTGTTCTGGCTGCCGCTGTCCAAAGCCCTGGGCGTGACTGCGCCAGTGGCTTGTGCGCCGGACATGAGTTTTATCGCCCAGGTGTTCTCTTCGCAATGTGACTGGCCGATCTCCATGCTCGGCTGGATCTACACCCTGTTTTTCATCTTCCTCGGCTGCTCGGCAGCTGTATGGGGCGGCTGGCTTGAACATGCCGGGCCGCGCAAGGCCGGTGTGGTTTCGGCATTGTGCTGGTGTGGTGGCCTGCTGGTTTCCGCACTGGGCATTTATACCCACCAGATCTGGCTGATGTGGCTGGGCTCGGGGGTAATTGGCGGTATCGGTCTGGGTCTGGGCTATATCTCGCCGGTGTCGACGCTGATCAAGTGGTTCCCGGACAAGCGCGGCATGGCGACCGGTATGGCGATCATGGGTTTTGGCGGTGGCGCCATGGTGGGCGCGCCGTTGGCCGCTGCGCTGATGGGCCATTTTGCCGGCCCGGACGGCGTGGGCGTGTGGCAGAGCTTTGTAGTCATGGCCGCGATTTACTTCGTGTTCATGATTGGTGGCGCCTTGTCGTACCGCGTGCCGCCTACCGGCTGGAAGCCTGAGGGCTGGACTGCGCCGGCGAAAAAAGCCGCCAATGCGATGATTACCCAGCGCCATGTACATGTGAGTGTTGCCTGGAAAACCCCGCAGTTTGCACTGGTGTGGCTGGTGCTGTGCCTGAACGTGTCTGCCGGTATCGGCATTCTGGGTATGGCTTCGCCGTTGTTGCAGGAAGTGTTCGCGGGCAAATTGCTGGGTAATGACCTGACATTCAGCCAGCTGGATGCGGCGCAGCTGGCGCAAATCGCGGCGATTGCGGCCGGCTTTACCGGTCTGTTGAGCCTGTTCAACATTGGCGGGCGCTTCTTCTGGGCTTCGTTCTCCGATTACCTGGGGCGTAAAAACACCTACTTTGTGTTCTTTGCCCTGGGTTTTGCCTTGTATGCGCTGATTCCGAACCTGGGCCATCTGGGCAACGTGTCACTGTTTGTGGCCGCGTTCTGCATCATCCTGTCGATGTACGGCGGCGGCTTTGCCACAGTGCCGGCTTACCTGGCGGATCTGTTCGGTACGCAGATGGTGGGGGCGATTCACGGTCGGCTGTTGACTGCGTGGGCTGCGGCAGGTGTGCTGGGGCCGGTGCTGGTCAACTATTTGCGTGAGTACCAGCTCAGCATCGGCGTCGAGCGTGCGGCGGCCTACGACATCACCCTGTATATCCTCGCCGGTCTGCTGGTGCTGGGCTTTATCTGCAACTTGCTGGTACGCCCGGTGGCTGACAAGTACTTCATGACTGACGCGCAACTGGCGGCCGAACAGGCGCTGGGGCACGACAAGGGAGCCGATGCCAGCACCTCGCTGGAATGGAAAGCGGCCTCCGGCAGTCTGCCGCTGGTCATCGCTGCCTGGCTGGCAGTGGGCATTCCGCTGCTGTGGGGCGTGTGGGTGACAGTGCAGAAGACTGCGGTGTTGTTCCATTAATACCGCTGCCTGACCCGCAGGAGCGAGCGTGCTCGCGAGCTTTTAAAGGGCTCGCGAGCACGCTCGCTCCTACCGAATGACTCAGTCCGTCAGTCATATTCCCTTCCATGTTTCTGTTTGCCTGACCCGTGCCTATAATGGCCACCTTTTTCGCCCAATGATTTTGCGGAGCTGGTGATGGCCGAACGTAAGGCGTCAGTCGAGCGCGATACTCTGGAAACCCAGATCAAAGCCTCGATCAACTTGGATGGTACCGGTAAGGCCCGATTCGATATCGGCGTTCCTTTTCTTGAGCACATGCTCGACCAGATCGCCCGACACGGGCTGATCGACCTGGACATCGAGTGCAAAGGCGACCTGCATATCGACGATCACCATACCGTCGAGGATGTTGGCATTACCCTGGGCAAGGCCTTCAGCCAGGCCGTCGGCGATAAAAAAGGCATGACCCGTTACGGTCACGCCTACGTGCCGCTGGACGAAGCGCTGTCGCGCGTGGTCATCGACTTTTCGGGCCGTCCGGGCCTGCAAATGCACGTGCCATACACCCGCGCCACCGTGGGCGGCTTCGATGTCGATCTGTTTCAGGAGTTCTTCCAGGGCTTCGTGAACCACGCCAACGTCAGCCTGCACATCGACAACCTGCGCGGCACCAACACCCACCACCAGATCGAAACCGTGTTCAAGGCATTCGGCCGCGCGCTGCGCATGGCTGTCGCGCTGGACGAACGTATGGCCGGGCAAATGCCGTCGACCAAGGGCGTGCTCTGATGCAGACAGTGGCGGTGATCGATTACGGCATGGGTAACTTGCACTCGGTGGCCAAGGCGCTGGAGCACGTTGGCGCCGGGAAGGTACTGATTACCAGCGATGCCAATGTGATTCGCGAAGCTGACCGCGTGGTGTTCCCCGGTGTGGGCGCCATTCGGGATTGCATGGCCGAAATCCGTCGCCTGGGTTTCGACTCGCTGGTGCGTGAAGTCAGCCAGGACCGTCCTTTTCTCGGGATTTGCGTCGGCATGCAAGCCATGCTCGACAGCAGCGAAGAGAACGGTGGGGTTGATTGCATCGGCCTGTTTCCCGGTCAGGTGAAGTTTTTCGGCAAGGATCTGCACGAAGACGGCGAGCACCTCAAGGTGCCGCACATGGGCTGGAACGAAGTGCAGCAGAAGGTCGATCACCCTCTGTGGCATGGTATCCCTGACATGTCGCGCTTCTATTTCGTCCACAGCTACTACATTGCGGCGGGCAATCCTCGCCAGGTGGTCGGTGGCGGGCACTACGGCGTCGATTTTGCGGCCGCGCTGGCTGACGGCTCGCGTTTCGCGGTGCAATTCCATCCAGAGAAGAGCCATACCCACGGCTTGCAACTGCTGGAAAATTTCGCGGCCTGGGACGGACGCTGGTAATGGCGCCTCGCAAGAAGCCGCCGATTCTCACGCTCACCCCCGAGCAAGAGAACGAAGCCAACAGCAAGATCAAACGCTTTATGCAGGACCGCTTCGAACTGGACCTGGGTTCATTTGAAGCGGCTGAAATCCTTGAACTGTTCACCCGCGAAATCGCGCCGCATTACTACAATCGCGCGATTTTCGATGTGCAGACGCACCTCAAAGAGAGGTTCGAGAGCATCGAAAGCGACCTGTGGGCACTCGAAAAGAATTGAGTCAGTTGCAAGTTCCAGGCTTCAAGCTGCAAGTTAGGGGCAAGATCGCACTCCGCTCTTTCTTGCAGCTTCAAGCTCAACGCTTGCAGCTCTTTTGACGAAGGAAAAAGCATGCTGATTATCCCCGCTATCGATCTTAAAGACGGTGCCTGTGTACGTCTGCGCCAGGGCCGTATGGAAGACTCCACCGTGTTCTCCGATGACCCGGTGAGCATGGCCGCCAAATGGGTAGAGGGCGGTTGCCGCCGCCTGCACCTGGTTGACCTGAACGGCGCCTTCGAAGGCATGCCGGTCAATGGCGAGGTGGTGACTGCCATTGCCAGGCGCTACCCGCAGTTGCCGATCCAGATCGGTGGCGGCATCCGTTCGCTGGAAACCATCGAGCATTACGTCAAGGCTGGCGTCAGCTACGTGATTCTGGGCACCAAAGCGGTGAAGAACCCTGAGTTTGTGGCTGAAGCCTGCCGCGCCTTCCCCGGCAAAATCATTGTCGGCATGGACGCCAAGGACGGCTTCGTCGCCACTGATGGCTGGGCTGAAGTGAGCACCATTCAGGTCATCGACCTGGCCAAGCGTTTTGAAGCCGACGGCGTATCGGCCATCGTTTATACCGACATTGCCAAAGACGGCATGATGCAGGGCTGCAACGTGAGCTACACCGCGGCCCTGGCAGCAGCCACCAGCATTCCTGTGATCGCTTCGGGCGGTATCCATAACCTGGGTGATATCAAAGCCCTGATGGACGCCAAAGCGCCCGGTATCGTCGGCGCCATCACCGGCCGTGCGATTTACGAAGGCACCCTGGACGTGGCTGAGGCGCAAGCCTTCTGCGACGCCTACAAGGCCTGAGGAGAACGGCATGGCGCTGGCCAAACGCATCATCCCTTGCCTGGACGTGGATAACGGTCGGGTCGTCAAGGGCGTCAAGTTCGAGAACATTCGCGATGCCGGTGACCCGGTGGAAATTGCCCGTCGTTATGACGAGCAGGGTGCCGACGAGATTACCTTTCTCGACATCACTGCCAGCGTCGACGGCCGTGACACCACGTTGCATACCGTCGAGCGCATGGCCAGCCAGGTGTTTATCCCGCTGACCGTGGGCGGTGGCGTGCGTTGCATTCAAGACATTCGCAACTTGCTCAATGCCGGTGCCGACAAGGTCTCGATCAATACTGCAGCGGTGTTCAACCCCGAGTTCGTGGGGGAGGCGGCGCAGCATTTTGGTTCCCAGTGCATCGTGGTGGCAATTGATGCGAAGAAGGTTTCCTTGCCGGGCGAAACCCCGCGCTGGGAAATCTTCACCCATGGCGGGCGCAAGCCGACCGGGCTCGATGCAGTCGAGTGGGCGATGAAGATGGAAGGCCTGGGGGCCGGTGAGATCCTGCTGACCAGCATGGATCAGGACGGCATGAAAAGCGGCTTCGACCTGGGCGTGACCCGTGCCATCAGCGATGCGCTGGGTATTCCAGTGATCGCTTCGGGCGGTGTCGGCAACCTGCAGCACCTGGCGGACGGCATCCTCGAGGGCCATGCCAGCGCGGTACTGGCGGCGAGTATTTTCCACTTTGGCGAATACACCGTGCCAGAGGCCAAGGCCTACATGGCTGAGCGCGGGATTGTGGTGCGCTAGGCACTGGACAGCATGGCGGGCCCACGGCACTCTTGGGCACGCCATGGATTTAGGTCGTCTGTCATGTTCAAACCTTTGTTGCTCGCTCTCGCCACTTCTGCCCTGTGCCTGACGAGTGCTGTTTTTGCAGCTGATACTTCGCGTTACTCGCTGGTGCTGCTGACTGAAAACTTCCCGCCGTACAACATGGCCAAGAACGGCAAGAACTTTGCCCAAAACCAGAACCTGGAAGGCATTGCCGTCGAAGTTCTGCGCGAAACCTTCAAACGGGCCGATATCGGTTACAGCATGACCCTGCGTTTCCCCTGGGAGCGCATCTATCACCTTGCCCTGGATAATCCCGATTATGGCGTGTTCGTCACGGCCCGGATCCCCGAGCGCGAAGCCTTGTTCAAATGGGTCGGGCCCATCGGCCCGGATGACTGGGTGTTGCTGGCCCGGGCCAATAGCCCTATTACCCTGACCTCCCTTGAGCAGGCCCGGCAGTACAAGGTAGGCGCCTATAAGGGTGATGCCATTGCCCTGGCCCTGGAAGAAAAAGGGATGGCGCCGGTGATTGTGCTGCGCGATCAGGACAACGCCAGAAAGCTGCAGGCCGGTCAGATTGACCTGTGGGCCACAGGTGATCCGGCAGGCCGATTTTTGGCGCGTCAGGTAGGTATTTCGGGGTTCAAGACCGTACTGCGTTTCAATCAGGCGCAGCTTTATCTGGCGTTGAATAAAGAGGTGCCGGATGAGGTGGTGGCCAGGTTGCAGAAGGCCCTGGATCAGTTGCGGGCCGAAGGTGTGGTCGACAAGATCAGCGACAAATACCTCTGAGCCTGACCTGACCTGACCTGACCTGACCTGACCTTGACCCTGATCTGATCTGATCTGTAGGAGCGAGCTTGCTCGCGAGCTTTGCATTGAAGAGCTCGCGAGCAAGCTCGCTCCTACAGGGAGGTAGGGAGGCAGGGCAGGGGGCTTAGCGGTAAACCCCGTCCTTGCCGTGTCCGGCCATGGCCTTGTTGCTGCGCACGCCGATCATTTGCCTGATATCGATCCACTCAATGCCCTGGGCCTTGAGCTTGGGCAATTCGCGTTCAAGTACGGCAAGGGTCTGGGGGTAGGGATGACCGATCATCACTGCCGATCCTTGTTTATGCGCCAGCTTGATCGCAGTTTGCAGTTGAACGGCAATCGCCTCTTCGGTCCGCACATCGTCCAGAAATACATCCCGCGACACGCTGGCCAGGCCAATCTTCTGCGCCTGGGCCGCGGCGACCGTCTGGGCGCTGGTGCGGCTGTCGACGAAGAACTTGTGCCGTTGCTGCAGGTTTTCCATCAGCCAGGCCATGGCCTGCGGCTGTGAGGTCATGCGGCTGCCCATGTGGTTGTTGATTCCACTGGTGTAGGGCACGGCCTTGAAGGCAGCCTCGAGGCGCTTTGCCAGTTCGTCGATCGGCAAGTCGGGGTGCCAGGCAAACGGGCCGGTCGCCGGGTCCATGGGCATGTGCAAGATGACGATCTTGCCGGCCTTGTGGGCTTCACGGGCAAATTCGGCGGCATGGGGGGTGTCGGGCATCACGGCGGTGGTGACCGGGCCGGGCAACGCCAGCACGCGGCGGTCCCGTGGCAGGTTTTGCCCAAGGTCATCAATGATCAGGCTCAGGTAAGCCTTGTGCGGTGTTGCGGCCGGGCTGGCCGGCGCCGCGTGGGCGGCACCGGTCAGGCAGCAGAGCAGGGCAAGCAGCGACGAAAAACGCATCTCAGTTGCCGCGCGTAATGCTCAGGCCTTTGAGCAGGCTCAGGGCCTGGCTCAGCTGGAAGTCGTCATCCTGCGGCATCGGCTTGGCTTTGGGGCCCGAACCGCTGGGCTTGTCTGCACCGCCGTTACCGTTGCCGAGGTGACCTTGCAGGTCGGCCTCTTTGTAGTACTCGGTGTCTTGCTCGCGGGTAATCTTGGCGCGGCTGACTTCGATGTCCGGCACGATGCCCTGGGCCTGGATCGAACGGCCGTTGGGGGTGAAGTACAGCGCGGTGGTGATCTTCAGTGCGCGGTCATTGTTCAGTGGCAGTACGGTTTGCACCGAGCCTTTGCCGAAACTGGTGGTACCCATCACCACGCCACGTTTCTGGTCCTGCAGGGCACCGGCGACGATTTCTGATGCCGAGGCGCTGCCGCCGTTGATCAACACCACCAGCGGAACGCCCTCGCTCAGGTCTTTGCCGGTCGCGGAGAAGCGCAGCTCGGAGTTGGCGATGCGGCCTTTGGTGTAAACGATCAGGCCCTTGGTGATGAAGTGATCCACCACTTCAACGGCCGATTGCAGGACTCCGCCCGGGTTGTTGCGCAGGTCGAGAATGATGCCCTTGAGTTTTTTGTTGCCGTTGTCCCGACGCAGCTTGGACAGCGCGGCGGCGACTTCTTCGCCGGTCTTGACCTGGAACTGGGTAATGCGGATATAGCCGTAGCCGTCTTCAAGCAGCTGGCTCTTGACGCTTTTGACCTGAATGTTGGCGCGGGTCAGGGTCACGTCGAACGGCGTGCCGCCATTACGCACCAGGGTCAGGGTGATTTTCTGACCGATCTTGCCGCGCATCAGGTCGACCGCCTCGGTCATGCTCAGGCCACGGGTGGGCTGGCCGTTGATCTTGACGATAAAGTCGCCGGCCTGAATCCCGGCCTTGCTCGCCGGGGTGTCGTCGATTGGCGAGACGATCTTGATATTGCCGTCTTCGGAGCCGACTTCGATGCCAAGCCCGCCGAATTCGCCGCTGGTGCTCTCTTGCAGTTCGGCGAAGTCTTCAGGGCCCAGGTACGCGGAGTGCGGGTCAAGGTTGCTGAGCATGCCCTTGATGGCGTTTTCGAGCAGGGTCTTGTCATCCACAGGTTCAACATACGCAGCCTTGATCCGGTCCATGACCTCGGCAAATGTGCGCAGCTCGTCCAGCGGCAGTGGCGCCTTGGCGCTGTTGGCAGGCACCGGATGAGCAGCCGGCTCGGCAGCAAATGCCAGAGGCGAGCCGATCACCAGAGCGATCATCAGGGCCAGCGAGTTGAGGCGGGACAAATGCTGCATGTTGAACGAACTCCTACGTTTTAAAAGTGATGGGCTCATCCTTGAGCGCGACACCATTGTGCAGGGTCGCTGGGGCGGCCCTGCTGACGAATAGCAAAATACAGTGCGGGGGTCGCCTGACCACCGCTGTTACCGACGGTAGAAATCACCTCTCCGGCTTTAACGATATCGCCGGCCGACTTGAGCAGTGTCTGGTTGTGGCCATACAGGCTCAAGTAGCCGTTGCCGTGGTCCAGAATCACCAGCTGGCCGGCGCCGCGCAGCCAGTCGGCAAACACTACGCGACCACCATGTACCGCATGCACCGGGGTGCCTGCACCGGCGCTGATCATCACCCCGTCCCACTTGGTACGGGCATCATCACCACGGCTTTCACCGAAGCGCGCAAGCAATCGACCATCAACTGGCCATGGAAGTTTGCCCCGTGCCTGAGAAAAAGGTCCGCCGTAGGACACACCGGCACTCGAAACCAGGGCGCCCGGCGTCGATTTGACCGGTTTGCGCGGGGCGTCGGTGGCAACCGCTTCAGCCTCCCGTTGACGTTTCTTCTCTGCTTCCTGCTGGGCAATCAGGGCTTTTTGCCGAGCTGCCTCGGCTTCACGGGCCTGGCGGGCGAGGGTCTCTTCAATGGTCTTGAGGACTTTAGCCAGATCGGCCTGATCCTGCTCGCGAGCCTGCAGCTTTTGATCGCGGTCTTTAACGTCGGAATTCAGTTTGGCCAGCACTAGCTGGCGCTCTGCACGGACTTTATCCAGTGCGGCGCGCTGCTCATCGAGGCTGCTTTTCTGGGTCAGCAACTGGGCCTGTTGCAAGTTGATGTCGGCTTCGACATTGGCCAGTTGGCGCAGGGTTTCGTTGAAACTCTTGAGCTGCTCCAGGCGGGCCTGGCTCAGGTAGTCGTAATAGGTGAGGGTTCGGGCGAACTTCTCGGGGTTTTGCTGGTTGAGCAGCATCTTCAGGTATTCCTGACGTCCGCCCTGATAGGCGGCACGGGCCTGAATGGCGATCAGGCGTTGCTGTTCAAGTTTTGCGCTGTGGAGTTTTTTTTTCTCGCTATCTAGGCGCAGCAGCTCGCCTTCACTCTTTTTTAGTTCTTTTTGCAGGGTTTCTACCTGCTTCTCCAGCTTGCCGATTTCGGTTTCGGTACCGCGCAGGTCTTTTTGCACGCCGGATTGTTCTTGCTGAAGCTGGCCAAGGCGTTTTTTTAGCTCGCCAATGTCCTGGCGGGTAGCTTCCAGCTGTTGTTGGGTTTGTGCGCGCTCGTCGGCAAACGCCGGTTGGAGCAGGCATGCGAGGGTCAGGGCTATAAGGGCGCGAAGCATGGGGCGGGCGACACCTGGGGAACGGGACGGCCTAGTATGCCCGCCATCGTTACCTATAAGAAATGGATGGAAGTGAAATAGTAGCTGCAGATCCTGTACGCGAAATTCCTGCAGGAGCGAGCTTGCTCGCGAGCCTTGAAAGCTCGCTCCTGCAGGTGCATGGCTTTAAGCGTCGAGCAAAATGCTCTTGCCGGTCATTTCTTGCGGCTGCGCCAGGCCCAGCAGCTTGAGCATGGTCGGTGCCACGTCGGCCAATACGCCACCTTCACGGACCTCGAATGCACGCTTGCCTACATAGATGAACGGGACCGGTTCACAGGTGTGGGCGGTGTGCGCCTGGCCAGTGGTGTCGTCGGACATCTGCTCCACGTTGCCGTGGTCGGCGGTGATCAGGGCTTCGCCACCGACCTTGTCCAGCGCTTCGACGATGCGGCCGACACAGGCATCCAGGCATTCAACAGCCTTGACCGCAGCATCGAATACACCGCTGTGGCCGACCATGTCGCCGTTGGCGTAGTTAACGACAATCACGTCGTAACGCTGGTGCTCGATGGCATCGACGATCCTGTCGGTGACTTCGGGTGCGCTCATTTCCGGTTGCAGGTCGTAGGTCGCCACTTTCGGCGACGGGATCAGAATGCGCTCTTCACCCGGGAACGGTTCTTCGCGGCCACCGGAGAAGAAGAAGGTCACGTGGGCGTATTTTTCGGTTTCGGCAATGCGCAGCTGGGTTTTGCCGTTTTTCGCCAGATAGTCGCCGAGTACGTTTTCCAGGCTGCCGGGAGCAAATGCGCTAGGCGCCGGGATGCTGGCGGCGTATTGGGTCAGCATCACGAAGCCGGCCAGTTTCGGCTGGCGTGCACGTTCGAATTCCTTGAAATCGTCTTCAACGAATACGCGGGTCAGTTCGCGGGCCCGGTCGGCACGGAAGTTCATGAAGACCACGGCGTCGCCGTCTTCGACCTTGACCGGCTCACCAATGGTGGTGGCTTTGACGAATTCGTCGCTCTCGCCACGGGCGTAGGCAGCTTCCAGGCCCTCCTGGGCGGTGGCGGCGTTGAACTCGCCCTTGCCGTCGACAATCAGGTTGTAGGCCTGGGATACGCGGTCCCAGCGGTTGTCGCGGTCCATGGCGAAGTAGCGCCCGATCAGGCTGGCGATACGGCCTTTGCCCAGGGCCTTGAAGGCCGTGTCCAGCAGTTCGATGGACGAACCTGCACTTTTTGGCGGAGTGTCGCGACCATCGAGAAACGCGTGCAGGTAGATTTTTTCGGCGCCGCGCTTGAAAGCCAGTTCGGCCATTGCCACGAGGTGGTCCTGGTGGCTGTGAACGCCGCCTTCGGACAGCAGGCCCATGATGTGCACGGCCTTGTCTGCAGCCACGGCTTTGTCGACCGCGGCGCAAATGGTCGGGTTCTCGAAGAACTCACCGTCGCGGATCGACTTGGTGACGCGGGTGAAATCCTGATACACCACGCGGCCGGCGCCGAGGTTCATGTGGCCAACCTCGGAGTTGCCCATTTGGCCGTCTGGCAGACCGACATCCATGCCCGAGCCTGAAATCAGGCCGTTTGGCATGCTCGCGCAAAGACGGTCGAGCACCGGTTTTTTGGCCGCATAGACGGCGTTGCCCTTGTGGCTTTCACTGTGACCGAAGCCATCCAGGATGATCAGGACCAAAGGTTTAGGCGTGGTAGTCATAGATCCCACTTGTGGCTGGTTTATTGGAAGGTGTGAAGAAGACGCGCAGTTTAAAGCGAAGTTCATGTGACGTCACCGCCGGGCGGGGTTTGGCCGACCAAGGCGGCTGTGTATACTGGCCCACATTTTACGACCCTGGAACCTTCTGATGGTTGAGCACCTGATTGCATTTGCGACTTCTCACTACCTGCTTGTAGGCGCGTTTGTCATCCTGTTGGCGCTGTTGATCGCCCACGAGATGAGCCGAGGCGGGCGCAGCATCAGCACGGGCGAACTGACCGGTCTGGTCAATCGCGACGAAGGCGTGGTGATTGATATTCGCCCGGTAAAAGACTTTGCCGCCGGCCACATCGTGGGTTCGCTGAATATTCCGCAAGACAAGTTGATGGCGCGCATTGCCGAGCTGGACAAGCACAAGGGCAAGACCATTATCCTGGTTGATGCCCAGGGCCAGCATTCAGGCTCCCACGCCCGTGAGCTGCTCAAGGCCGGCTACAACGCTGCCAAACTGTCCGGCGGCATTGGCAGCTGGCGCGCCGACAACCTGCCAGTGGTGAAGTAAAAATGTCCAAGGTCACCGTTTACTCCAGCGATTATTGCCCTTACTGCATCCGAGCCAAGGCTTTGCTTGAAAACAAGGGTGTAGCCTTTGAAGAAATCAAGGTCGACGGCAAGCCTCAAGTACGGGCCGAAATGGCTCAGAAGGCAGGTCGTACGTCGGTGCCGCAAATCTGGATTGGCGAGAAACACGTTGGCGGATGCGATGACCTGTTTGCCCTGGAGCGCGCAGGTAAATTGGATGCGCTGCTGAACGTCTGACTCTCATTCTCTATAAGCCCCAAGATCAACAAGGATCTGTGATGACTGACCAACAGAACACCGCTGCTGTTAGCGATGAAGACACCGCTCCACAATTTTCCCTGCAGCGTATCTACGTGCGCGACCTGTCGTTCGAGGCCCCTAAAAGCCCGGCGATCTTCCGTCAGCAGTGGGAGCCGAGCGTTGGCCTGGATCTGAACACCCGTCAAAAGCCGCTGGAAGGCGACTTCCACGAAGTGGTCCTGACCTTGTCGGTTACCGTGAAAAACGGTGACGAAGTGGCGTTCATTGCTGAAGTTCAGCAGGCTGGCATCTTCCTGATCAAAAACCTTGATCCGGCGTCGATGAACCACACTCTGGGCGCGTTCTGCCCGAACATCCTGTTCCCGTACGCCCGTGAAACCCTGGACAGCCTGGTTACCCGTGGCTCGTTCCCGGCGTTGATGCTGGCTCCGGTGAACTTCGATGCCCTGTACGCGCAAGAATTGCAGCGCATGCAGGAAGAAGGCAGCCCGACTGTTCAATAAACAGTCGATGCCCAATAAAAAAGCGCCTTGATGGCGCTTTTTTATTGCCCTTGTCCAAAGGCAACCTGTAGGAGCGAGCTTGCTCGCGAGCTGTTGGCGCATGGAAAAGCTCGCGAGCAAGCTCGCTCCTACAGGTTTTTTTGCGTACTACTTGAAGTCCAGCTGGCGCCAG
Organism: Pseudomonas paraversuta; assembly: GCF_904067025.1. NCBI lineage: Bacteria > Pseudomonadati > Pseudomonadota > Gammaproteobacteria > Pseudomonadales > Pseudomonadaceae > Pseudomonas > Pseudomonas paraversuta. The sequence goes on along the minus strand of NZ_CAJFDA010000001.1, from coordinate 4,719,017 downwards.
GCCTCGTACACAGCCACGGCCACGGTGTTGGACAGGTTCAGGCTGCGGCAACCTTCACGCATCGGTAGACGCAGGCGGTGGTCGCCGTCCAGCGCATCCAGCACTTCTGGCGGCAGGCCCCGGCTTTCCGGGCCGAAGATAAAGGCATCACCTTCGGCAAACCGGGCGTCGTGGAACGGCCGTGAACCTTTGGTGGTAAAGGCGAACAGTCGCGGATGGCCCAGGCTTTCGAGGCAACTGGCCAGATCGGCATGGCGCTTGAGCGGCGCGTACTCGTGGTAATCGAGCCCGGCCCGGCGCAAGCGCTTGTCGTCCAGCTCAAAACCGATAGGCTCGATCAAATGCAGGTGGCAGCCGCTGTTGGCGCACAGCCTGATAATGTTGCCGGTATTCGGCGGAATTTCTGGTTGAAAAAGGATGACGTGAAACATGCACGGCTCCGAACTTAAAGATAGGCAGCATTCTACGCCTGAAGAAGACCCGCGGCCGAAACTATGGCCACGGGTTTTAGGTTCTTTGGTGATAGTCGGTGTAATGGTGGGCATGATGATCGGGCGTTTGACCGCGCCTGTGCCGGTTGAGCTGCAGCAAGTGGAGGTGTTGCCCGGTGCGCTGGTGGTGTGGTTCAGCGATGAGCCCAAGCTGCATGGCGAGCTGGTTGATGGCACGCTGGGGTTGCTGTTCGATGCCAGGGGCAAGCCGCAGAACGGCCAGTTAAAGCTGGGTGACAAGGTGGTGAACTGGCGGCTACGGCATACCGATGGCGGGTTGCTGCTGACCTTGGTGGCGGCCCGTGCGCTGCAGGGCGACTGGGCCGGAGCGTCCCGGGACGGGCGCTGGCGACTGCAGGTAAACCTGCGGGAGTAATAAAAGAGGGAATTGCGGCCTGCCTGTACCGGTTCCCCAAAATCGTTGTGCGCCTCGATGCATAAGGCATCAAGGCTGCGGGTGTAAAAGTGGGGAGTCTTGACCTGCCTGTATCAAGGTCCCCTAAAGCGTTATCAGGGTTATTGCAGGGTGCATGCCAGTTCTGGTTTTTCTGCCTGATTTTTTTCCTTGATATGCAAAAGCCCCGGAATCCGGGGCTTTTCTGGGACTGCTGTTTTGGGTTGTCGATGTTGCTGTAACCATTGATCCAGAGCTGTGCACACAAATAGTGCGTGTTGCCTGAAGCTGGTGCGGTCCTGCAGGAGCGAGCTTGCTCGCGATCGTTCAGGCCGATCACAGGGGTGCCATCGCTGGCCAGCCGGCTCCCCCATCATCGCGCCGCCGAGTCATGCCTCGTCGCTGTCATCCTCGTCGCTATCAATCTTCATCCCCAGCTCCTTGATCTTGCGGGTCAGGGTGTTGCGGCCCCAGCCCAGCAGCACGGCTGCATCGCGACGACGGCCTGCGGTGTGCTTGAGGGCGGTCTCGATCATGATCCGTTCAAACGTCGGCACGGCACTGTCGAGCAGGTTGGACTGACCCCGGCCCAGCGCCTGATCAGCCCACTGACGCAGGGCCTGTTCCCAGTTGGTGACCGGCGACGTGTCCTGCTGCAGGTTCAGCAGCTCGGGTGGCAAGTCGCTGATATGCACTTCGCGGCCCGAGGCCATCACCGTGATCCAGCGGCAGGTGTTCTCCAGCTGGCGCACGTTGCCCGGCCATGGCAGGTTTTTCAGGTATTGCTCGGTCTCGGCCTTGAGCAGCTTGGGCTCGACAGACAGCTCTTGCGCGGCGCTGCTGAGAAAGTGGCGGGTCAGGGTCGGGATATCCTCGCGACGGTCCGACAGGCGCGGGATATGAATGCGGATCACGTTCAGACGGTGGAACAGGTCTTCACGGAACTTGCCGGCCTGGACCAGGGTTTCGAGGTTCTGGTGGGTGGCGGCAATGATCCGCACATCGACCTTGACCGGCGTATGACCGCCGACCCGGTAGAACTCGCCATCGGCCAAGACCCGCAGCAGGCGCGTTTGGGTGTCGGCGGGCATGTCGCCGATTTCGTCCAGAAACAGGGTTCCGCCATCGGCTTGCTCGAACCGGCCGCGCCGCAGGTTGGCGGCTCCGGTGAAGGCACCTTTCTCGTGGCCGAACAGCTCGGACTCCATCAGGTCCTTGGGGATGGCCGCCATATTCAACGCAATAAAAGGCGATGCTGCGCGCGGACTATGGCGATGCAGGGCGTGGGCCACCAGCTCTTTACCGGTGCCCGACTCGCCATTGATCAACACCGTGATGTTGGAGTGGCTAAGCCGGCCAATGGCGCGAAACACCTCTTGCATCGCCGGGGCTTCACCGATGATTTCCGGCGTGCGTGCCAGCGCTGGAGGGACGGCCAGGCCTTGTTGTTCCTGGGCGTGCTGGTTGGCACGCTTGACCAGGGACACGGCTTCGTCGACGTCGAACGGCTTGGGCAGGTATTCGAACGCGCCGCCCTGATAGGACGCCACCGCACTGTCGAGGTCGGAGTGGGCGGTCATGATAATCACGGGCAGGCGGGGGTGCTGTTCGCGAATCTTGGCCAGCAAGTCCAGACCGCTGGCGCCGGGCATGCGAATGTCCGAAATGATCACGTCGGGCTGCTGGCGGGCGAGGCGGCTCATCACCCCGTCGGCGCTGTCGAAACTTTGTGTGGTCATGCCTTCCTGTTGCAAGGCTTTTTCCAGGACCCAACGGATAGAACGGTCGTCGTCGACGATCCACACGGTTTCACTTCGGCTCATGTCGATGCGGCTCCTTGTTCCAGTGGTAGAAAGATCGAGAAGAGTGTGTGGCCGGGGTGGCTCTCACACTCGATCAATCCCTGGTGCTGACTGATGATGTTCTGGGTAATGGCCAGTCCGAGCCCGGTGCCGTCAGGGCGGCCGCTGACCATTGGAAAGAACAGAGTGTCTTGCAGCTCGGGGGGGATGCCCGGGCCGTTGTCGATAATTTCGATTTTGGTCACCAGTCGATGGCGGATATGGCCGATGGTGAACTGGCGCATGGCCCGGGTACGCAGGCTGATGCGGCCCAGGCGCAGCTCGTTCTGGCTGCCAATGGCCTGCATGGCGTTACGTACAATATTGAGTACTGCCTGAATCATCTGTTCACGGTCGATCAGCAGGTCGGGCAGGCTCGGGTCGTAGTCGCGCACCAGCGTGATGCTGCCCTGTGTTTCGGCCTCGACCAGATTGCACACCCGCTCCAGCACTTCATGCACATTGGTCATGGCCAGCGATGGCAGCTTGTTGGAGCCCAGCATGCGATCTACCAGATTACGCAGGCGATCGGCTTCTTCGATGATGACGTTGGTGTAGTCCCGCAGGCTTTCATCGGGTAGCTGGCGGGCCAGCAACTGGGCCGCCCCGCGAATGCCGCCCAGCGGATTCTTGATTTCATGGGCCAGGCCGCGCACCAGCATCTTGCTGGTTTCCTGCTTGGACAGCTGGGCTTCTTCCTTGGTGATGCGCAGCAGCCGGTCGCGGGGGTGCACTTCAAGCAGCAACATGGTGCTGCCGTGGCTCAGGATCGGGGTCACGGCGTAGTCCACCGTCAGGTTCTGGCCGGTGAGCGAAGTCAGCATGGCTTCGCGCTTGGTGAACGGGTGCGCTTGCTCAACCGCCTGGCGCAGCGAGTGCAAGGCTTCGGTGGACTCAGTGAACAGTTCACTGATGAATTGCCCATGACTGCGTTGGCCACTGATGGCCAGCAGCATTTCCGCCGCCGGGTTCATGTACTCAAGACGCAGGTCGGCATTGAGCAGCAGTGTGGCTGTGGTCAGATTATCGAGTAGCAGTCGGTGCAGGGCATCACTGATGGTCATGGGCCGATCCCGGATTGCATGCGCGGGTGAGGCGCTGAGACTAGGAAAATGCAAAAAACAAACCAAGGCTCCGAAAAGAAGCGTTATTCGCCTGAAATAGGGGGTTGCAGCCCTTTTAGATGGCGTTTATGCGCTTGGAGTGAGTCGTTTTGAACCAAATTGGGCTGGCAAGTGTGTCTTCGCTCTGTTGTTGCACCAATATAGTGCAGATTTGCTGAATAGATTCAGTTCTCTGCGAGACGGTCTTGTACCGCCTGACGATGCGGGTCGCGATCAGGTTTGATCGCTGGCCCGGGCGCTTGTTCGGGCAACAGCATGGAGGAGGGGATCAAGGTCGACGAATACTTGAATGCTGCGATCCGGTTTGCGGGTTGCACGGATATCGGCTCTGCCTGGACTCCTGCCAGGGGTACGTTGCTGAAGATCAAGCTGGCGTTGTCGGGGGCCTGGCGATAGACCTGCGCGCCAGCCGGGTGGGCAAAAACAAGCAGCAACAGTACTTTCGGCATCATCGCAGGCCGCCATCCCGTGGGAAGAAAAGGCGGTCATTCTGGGGCAGTGCTGATGGCTTTAATGTAGGGCGGGGCCTTTCTCGGCCGGGTCAATGGCAGCCGTTCCTGTCGGAATTTTTGTGGTCGCGCAATCGGCCAGGGATAAAGTGCCGGGCATAAAAAAGGCCTCCCGAAGGAGGCCTCTTGGTAACGCCTGCACGGGCAGGCGTTGCTGGATCAGCAGCTGTAGTACAGCTCGTATTCCAGTGGGTGTACGAAGGTGCGAACCTTGATTTCTTCTTCGCTTTTCAGTGCGATGTAAGCGTCGATGAAGTCGTCGCTGAAAACGCCGCCTTTGGTCAGGAACGCACGACCTTTATCCAGCTCTTCCAGGGCTTCTTTCAGGCTGCCACAAACCTGCGGGATCTCTTTGGCCTCTTCAGGCGGCAAGTCGTACAGGTTTTTGTCAGCTGCGTCGCCCGGGTGGATCTTGTTCTGGATACCGTCCAGGCCAGCCATCATCAGTGCTGCGAAGCACAGGTACGGGTTGGCTGCCGGGTCCGGGAAACGTGCTTCGATACGGCGCGCCTTAGGGCTCGACACGTAAGGAATACGGATCGAAGCGGAACGGTTGCGAGCCGAGTAGGCCAGCATTACCGGAGCTTCGAAGCCTGGTACCAGACGCTTGTAGGAGTTGGTGGCCGGGTTGGTGAAGCCGTTCAGGGCCTTACCGTGCTTGATGATGCCGCCGATGAAGTACAGGGCGGTGTCGGACAGGCCGGCATAACCTTCGCCTGCGAAGGTGTTCTTGCCATCTTTGGAGATGGACATGTGAACGTGCATACCCGAGCCGTTATCGCCGTACAGAGGCTTGGGCATGAAAGTAGCGGTACGGCCGTAGGCGTCTGCCACGTTGTGTACGCAGTACTTCAGGGTCTGAACTTCGTCAGCCTTTTTCACCAGGGTGTTGAACTGCACGCCGATTTCGTTCTGGCCGGCAGTTGCCACTTCGTGGTGGTGCACTTCGATGACCAGGCCCATTTCTTCCATGGCGTTGCACATGGAGGTACGGATTTCGTGGTCGTGGTCGAACGGAGGAACCGGGAAGTAGCCGCCCTTGATACCTGGACGGTGGCCACGGTTGCCGCCTTCCACGTCCTGGTCGGACATCCACGAACCTTGTTCGGAGTAGATCTTGAACATGGAACCGGAGATGTCGGACTTGAACTTCACTTCGTCGAAGATGAAGAACTCTGGCTCCGGACCTACAAATACGGTGTCGCCGATACCGGTGGACTTCAGGTATTCCTCGGCACGGGTGGCGATGGCGCGCGGGTCGCGATCGTAGCCTTGCATGGTCGAGGGTTCGATGATGTCGCACACCAGAATCAGGGTTGGCTGTTCGGTGAACGGGTCCAGAACGGCAGTGCTGTCGTCCGGCAGCAGAATCATGTCGGACGCTTCGATGCCTTTCCAGCCAGCAATGGAGGAGCCGTCGAACATTTTGCCGTCGGTGAAGAAGTTTTCATCCAGCGCATCACGGGCCGGCATGGTCACGTGGTGCTGAGTGCCTTTAGTGTCAGTGAAGCGCAGATCAATCCACTTGACGTCATGATCTTTGATGAGTTGAACCGACTTCGACATAGTGTCCTCCGGGGTGGCTTCGGGCTAGGTAGTGGAGAGCCCGTTAAAGGTGGTTGATGCCGGCGCGAATACTCTGCCAAGGCAACCTGCCTCACAAGGGAGCAAATTGCATGCCAGTGCCCCGACTTGGGCGTAATGCCCCAATCTCAAGCAGATAAGGGCCGCAGACTACCGATTAAGGCGTCTTGCCGCACTCAAATGAAGCGAAAACCGACGCTTTTGACCTGTTTTGGTGCATCGAAAACCGTTTGTACGATAACTGGTTAAACCTTGAGCAATTTCCGCTATAATCCGCGCCCCCCTTTTTTGGCAGGCTGCTCGCGCGCTGTTTTCATGAAACTAATCGTTAAAGTCTTCCCCGAAATCACTATTAAGAGCCGTCCGGTTCGGATGCGTTTCGTCCGCCAATTGGCTAAAAACATCCGCGCTGTGCTCCGCGATCTGGACCCGGCTGTGGTGGTGACGGGCGTGTGGGACAACATCGAGCTGCAAACGCGCGTGACCGACCCCAAAGCCTTGAAGGAGATGACTGCGCGCCTGAGCTGCATGCCGGGCATCACGCATTTCCTGCAGGTCGACGAGTACCCGTTGGGTGACTTCGATGACGTGGTCGAGAAGTGCAAACTGCACTTCGGCGATGCGCTGGCAGGCAAGATTTTTTCCGTGCGCTGCAAGCGCGGCGGCAAGCACCCGTTTACCTCGATGGAAATCGAGAAATACGTCGGCAGCAAGCTGCGTCGTGAATGCGGTGCGGCAGGAATCGACCTGAAAAAACCGGAAATCGAAGTCCGCTTCGAAATTCGCGACCAACGGTTGTTTGTGATTCACAGCCAGCACGACAGCATCGGCGGTTTCCCGCTGGGCTCGCTGGAGCAGACCCTGGTGTTGATGTCCGGTGGTTTCGACTCCACCGTTGCCGCCTACCAGATCATGCGCCGCGGCCTGATGAGCCACTTTTGCTTCTTCAACCTCGGCGGGCGTGCCCACGAACTGGGCGTGATGGAAGTCGCGCACTATATATGGAAGAAGTACGGCAGCTCCCAGCGCGTGCTGTTTGTCAGCGTTCCTTTCGAAGAAGTTTTGGGGGAAATTCTCGGCAAAGTCGATAACAGTCATATGGGCGTCATTTTGAAGCGTATGATGTTGCGCGCTGCAACCCGTATCGCTGAGCGGCTCGATATCGAAGTGCTGGTTACCGGTGAAGCGATTTCCCAGGTTTCGAGCCAGACCCTGCCCAATTTGTCGCTGATCGACTCGGCTACTGACAAATTGGTTCTGCGTCCGCTGATCGCTAGCCACAAGCAGGACATCATTGATCAGGCGGTTGAAATCGGTACGGCCGATTTTGCCAAGCACATGCCTGAATATTGCGGGGTGATTTCGGTCAACCCCAAGACCCACGCCAAACGCAACCGCGTGGAGTACGAAGAACAACAGTTCGATATGGCCGTGCTCGAGCGTGCGCTGGAGCGGGCCAAACTGGTGCCGATTGATCGGGTGATCGATGAGTTGGGCCAGGACTTGCAAGTCGAAGAAGTCAGCGAAGTGCTGGCGGGCCAGATCGTGATTGACATCCGTCACCCGGATGCTCAGGAAGATCAACCGCTGGAACTGGCTGGCATCGAAGTACAAGCGTTGCCGTTTTATGCTTTGAACAGCCGCTTCAAGGAACTGGATGACACCCGTCAGTACCTGTTGTATTGCGACAAAGGCGTGATGAGTCGCCTGCATGCTCACCATTTGCTCAGTGAGGGGCATGCCAATGTGCGCGTTTATCGACCGAGCTAAGAGCCCGGGGCTGTATGCCTGTGGCCTGCGTCACCGGCCCCCCGACGCCGAGGTCAAGTTGTAACGGCTTGACCTGACTCTACTGTTAATCGCTGCCACGACCTGTCAGCACACCGAATCCTCTGATCGAGATACACAAGTGATCGAAAATCTACGTAACATCGCCATCATTGCTCACGTTGACCACGGTAAAACCACCCTGGTAGACAAACTCTTGCGTCAATCCGGCACTCTGGAACGCGGCGAGCTCAACGACGAGCGCGTGATGGACTCCAACGACCAGGAAAAAGAGCGCGGCATTACCATTCTTGCCAAGAACACCGCTATCAACTGGAACGGCTACCACATCAACATCGTGGATACCCCGGGCCACGCCGACTTCGGCGGTGAAGTAGAGCGCGTGATGTCGATGGTTGACTCCGTTCTGCTGCTGGTTGACGCTCAAGACGGCCCTATGCCGCAAACCCGTTTCGTGACCAAGAAGGCTTTCGAAGCCGGCCTGCGTCCAATCGTGGTTATCAACAAGGTTGACCGTCCAGGCGCGCGTCCGGACTGGGTTCTGGATCAAATCTTCGACCTGTTCGACAACCTGGGTGCTACCGAAGAACAGCTGGACTTCAAAGTGGTTTACGCCTCTGCCCTGAACGGTATTGCTGGTCTTGACCACACCGACATGGCTGAAGACATGACCCCGCTGTACCAGGCGATTGTTGACCACGTTCCGGCTCCAAAAGTTGACCGTGACGGTCCTTTCCAGATGCAAATCTCGGCACTGGACTACAACAGCTTCCTGGGCATCATCGGCGTTGGCCGTATCGCTCGTGGTCGCGTCAAGCCGAACACCCAGGTTGTGGCTATCGATGCTGACGGCAAGCGCCGTAACGGTCGTATCCTGAAGCTGATGGGTCACCACGGTCTGCACCGTATCGACGTTGAAGAAGCAGCTGCCGGCGACATCGTCTGCATCAGCGGCTTCGACCAGCTGTTCATCTCCGACACTCTGTGCGACCCACTGAACGTCGAAGCGATGAAGCCGCTGACTGTTGACGAACCTACCGTTTCGATGACCTTCCAGGTTAACGACTCGCCGTTCTGCGGCCGTGAAGGCAAGTTCGTAACCAGCCGTAACATCAAGGAACGTCTGGACAAAGAACTGCTCTACAACGTTGCTCTGCGCGTTGAAGAAGGCGACACCGCTGACAAGTTCAAAGTGTCGGGTCGTGGTGAGCTGCACTTGTCGGTACTGATCGAAACCATGCGTCGCGAAGGCTTCGAAATGGGTGTTGGTCGTCCGGAAGTAATCATCCGCATGGTTGACGGCGTTAAGCACGAACCGTACGAAAACGTAACCATCGACCTGCCGGAAGAATCGCAGGGCGCAATCATGGAACAGATCGGTATCCGTAAAGGCGATCTGACCAACATGGTTCCGGATGGCAAGGGCCGTGTTCGTCTTGAATACAACATCCCTGCACGTGGCCTGATCGGTTTCCGTAACGAGTTCCTGACTCTGACTTCGGGCGCTGGCATCCTGACCTCGATCTTCGACCGTTACGACGTGATGAAGTCGGGCGACATGTCCGGCCGTCAGAACGGCGTTCTGGTTTCGGTTGCTACCGGTAAGGCTCTGACTTACTCGCTGGAAACCCTGCAGGCTCGCGGAAAACTGTTCCTGGGTCACGGTGAAGACGTGTACGAAGGTCAAATCGTCGGCATCAACAGCCGCGACAACGACCTGGGCGTTAACCCAACCAAAGGCAAGAAGCTCGACAACATGCGTGCTTCGGGTAAAGACGAAACCATCGCTTTGGTTCCGCCTATCCGCTTCACCCTGGAGCAAGCTCTGGAATTCGTTCAAGAAGACGAATTGTGCGAAGTGACTCCTAAGTCCATCCGTCTTCGTAAGAAGATCCTGGGCGAAAGCGAGCGTACCCGCGCCAGCAAGAAAAGCAGCAAATAAGCTATTTATTTAGCTGAATAAAAAACGCCCCCGGCCTTGCGGTCGGGGGCGTTTTTTTGTGTCCGGGATTTGAGTGCAGCGCAGGCCAGGGATGGGGCGGGTTGCAGGGTCAGCATCGCCGGCAAGCCGGCTCCCACAGGTAATGGGTGCAGCACAGGCCAGGGATGGGGCGGGTTGCAGGATCATCATCGCCGGCAAGCCGGCTCCCACAGGTAATGGGTGCAGCGCAGGCCAGGGATGGGGCGGGTTGCAGAGTCAGCATCGCCGGCAGCCGGCTCCCACAGGTAATGGGTGCAGTGCAGGCCTTGTGGGAGCTGGCTTGCCAGGGATGGGGCGGGTTGCAGAGTCAGCATCGCCGGCAAGCCGGCTCCCCCAGATAGTGGGTGCAGTGCAGGCCTTGTGGGAGCTGGCTTGCCAGGGATGGGGCGGGTTGCAGGGTCAGCATCGCCGGCAAGCCGGCTCCCACAGGTATTGGGTGCAGTGCAGGCCTTGTGGGAGCTGGCTTGCCAGCGATGGGGCGGGTTGCAGGGTCAGCATCGCCGGCAGCCGGCTCCCACAGGTAATGGGTGCAGTGCAGGCCTTATGGGAGCTGGCTTGCCAGGGATGGGGCGGGTTGCAGGGTCAGCATCGCCGGCCAGGGCAGGTTGCAGGGTCAGCATCGCCGGCAAGCCGGCTCCCATAGGTATTGGGTGCAGTGCAGGCCTTGTGGGAGCTGGCTTGCCAGCGATGGGGCGGGTTGCCGGGTCAGCATCGCTGGCAGCCGGCTCCCACAGGTAATGGGTGCAGTGCAGGCCTTATGGGAGCTGGCTTGCCAGGGATGGGGCAGGTTGCAGGGTCAGCATCGCCGGCAAGCCGGCTCCCACAGGTATTGGGTGCAGTGCAGGCCTTGTGGGAGCTGGCTTGCCAGGGATGGGGCGGGTTGCAGAGTCAGCATCGCCGGCAAGCCGGCTCCCACAGATATTGGGTGCAGTGCAGGCTTTGTGGGAGCTGGCTTGCCAGCGATGGGGCGGGTTGCAGGGTCAGCATCGCCGGCAAGCCGGCTCCCACAGATATTGGGTGCAGTGCAGGCCAGGGATGGGGCGGGTTGCAGGGTAAGCATCGCCGGCAAGCCGGCTCCCACAGATAGTAGGTGCAGTGCAGGCCAGGGGTGGGGCAGGTTGCAGGATCATCATCGCCGGCAAGCCGGCTCCCACAGGTAATGGGTGCAGTGCAGGCCTTGTGGGAGCTGGCTTGCCAGCGATGGGGCAGGTTGCAGGATTATCATCGCCGCAAGCCGCCCCTTCGGGTTAAAACACCATCAGCTTCTCGCTGCTGTTTTTGCGTTCAACCGCTTTGGGCACATAGGCGCAATAACCCGGGCGCGGGCCTATCCGCGGGTGATTGCGGCAAGTGTCCGGGCGCTTCTCGTAAATGGTGCACATGCGCGACTTGCGATCCAGGTACAGGCAGTCGTTATTGCTCATGCGCTGCAGGGTGAAAATCCCGGACTTCTGGTTGAAGCGCTCCACGATCCCTTCTTTCTGCAGGCGCTTGGCGATGTTCTTCGGCGGATCGCCCATCTCGAACTCATCGACGATGCCGATACGGATCAGGTCTTTGATCTTGACCTCCACCGGCAGCGTGCAGCAGCTGGAAATGCAGGAGCCGCACATGGGCGCGGAGTATTTGGCCCAGGTATCGATACGGTCGATTTCCGCGGCGGCGATCAGGTTGGACTTCATCAGGCTTGTTTTCCGGCGTGCATCAGGGCGCGCGATCATACCGGGGTTGGTGAATCTGTGAACAACCATTTGCCGGTTTTTCGATCAGGGCCATGTTTTAAGGCGCCCTTTCTCGTATGCGCATCGTTTTGGGGCAATGTTCATTTCGTCAGTTTTTTTTATGGAAACCGCCATAAAAGCCCGAATCAAAGCGTTTAGTTCCTGTCGAAAGGTCTAGGCTGAATCCACCCGTTCTTCAAATCGCTCCATCTCGCTCGAGGTTGTATCGATGCCCCAGGAACCGCTTGTTCGTGACGCACAGGTGGCGGCTTTTCGGGCCGCCGTAGTAGCCAAACTGACTTACGCGGTGGGCAAGGACCCGGAACACGCGTTTGACCATGACTGGTTTGAAGCCATTGCACTGGCTGCCCGCGACCATATGGTCGAGCACTGGATGGACCACACGCGGCAGATTTATCGCAAGGATCAGAAGCGGGTGTATTACCTGTCGCTGGAGTTTCTGATCGGTCGCCTGCTTTATGACAGCCTGAACAATCTGGGGCTGCTGGAGGTGGCGCGTGAGGCGATGACCGGGCTTGGGGTCGATCTGGAACGTATCCGCCTGCTGGAGCCCGATGCGGCGCTTGGCAACGGCGGGCTGGGTCGGCTGGCTGCCTGTTTCATGGAAAGCATGTCCACCCTGAGCGTTGCCGCCCACGGCTACGGCATCCGTTATGAACACGGACTGTTCCGCCAGAGCATCGTCGACGGCTGGCAGCAAGAGCAAACCGAGAACTGGCTGGACTTCGGCAACCCGTGGGAGTTTGAGCGCGCCGAAGTGACGTACTTGATAGGTTTTGGCGGAGCGGTTGAAACCCGGCAGGATGAACACGGCCAGTCACGCCAGGTGTGGGAGCCCAGCGAGACGGTGCGGGCCATCGCCTATGACACACCCGTCGTCGGCTGGCGCGGTGCCAGTGTCAACACCTTGCGCCTGTGGCGGGCCAGGGCCCTGCATGACTTGAACCTGGGGCGTTTCAACGCCGGTGACCATTTGGGTGCAGTGGCCGAGGTGGTGCGTGCCGAAAGCATCTCCCGTGTGCTGTATCCGGCAGACAGCAACGAGGCCGGGCAGGAGCTGCGCTTGCGCCAGGAGTTTTTCTTTGTCTCGGCTTCGCTGCAGGATCTGTTGCGCAGACACCTGCACGTTCACGACACGCTGCTGAATCTGGCCGAGCATGTTTCCATCCAGCTCAACGACACCCATCCCTCGATCGCCGTTGCGGAACTGATGCGCATCCTGGTTGATGAACACGGCATCGAGTGGCCGACGGCCTGGAAAGTCACCGTCGATACCTTGTCGTACACCAATCACACCCTGCTCCCCGAAGCGCTTGAAACCTGGCCCGTGGGGTTGATGGAGCGCATGTTGCCGCGTCATATGCAGATCATCTACTTGATCAACGGCTATCACATCGACTCACTGCGCAACCAGGGGGTGCATGATTTCGATGTGCTGCGTGCCGTGTCCCTGATTGAAGAAGAGCATGGCCGCCGGGTGCGGATGGGCAATCTGGCGTTTCTCGGTTCCCACAGTGTCAACGGCGTTTCCGGACTGCACACGCAGTTGATGCGCAGCACGGTGTTCTCCGAGTTGCACAAGCTTTACCCGGACCGGATCAACAACAAGACCAATGGCGTTACCTTCCGCCGCTGGCTGTTTCAGGCCAATCCGCCATTGACCGTGATGCTGGTTAACGCGCTGGGGCCTGATGTCCTCGATGAAACCGAGCACAAGCTGATCAAGCTGGAGCCTTTTGCCGAGCGCGCAGATTTTCGCAAGCAATTCGCCGAGCAGCGTCTGCAAAGCAAATGCACGTTGGCAGCGCTCATATATGAGCGGCTGGGGGTGGTGGTCAATCCTGAAGCGATGTTCGATGTGCAGGTCAAACGGATTCACGAGTACAAGCGCCAACTGCTCAACCTGTTGCACACCGTTGCGCTGTACCAGGCCATTCGTGCCGAACCGGGCAACCACTGGGTACCCCGGGTCAAGATTTTCGCGGGCAAGGCGGCGGCCAGTTATGAGCAGGCCAAGCTCATCATTAAACTGGCCAATGATATTGCCCGTACTGTGAACAACGACCCGACCGTGCGCGGCCTGCTCAAAGTGGTATTTATCCCCAACTACAACGTCAGCCTGGCCGAGAGCATCATTCCGGCAGCTGACTTGTCCGAGCAGATATCCACTGCGGGCTATGAGGCATCGGGCACCAGCAATATGAAGTTCGGTCTCAACGGGGCGCTGACCATCGGCACCATGGACGGAGCCAACGTGGAAATGTGCGAACGGGTGGGGGCCGATAACATGTTTATTTTCGGCCTCAGTGCGGAGCAGGTCGAAGCCCGCAAGCGTAATGGCGAGTTTCACGCCGGGCCCGATATTGCAGCCTCACATCGACTTGATGATGTATTGCAGGCCATACGTGGCGGGGTCTTCTCCCACGATGACCCGGCGCGATACACCGGTTTTGTCGATTCGCTGATTGATTACGACCGGTTTCTGGTCTGTGCCGATTTCGATGCGTACTGGGCGGCCCAGATGCGGGTCGAAACCCTGTGGCATGACACGGACGCCTGGTGGCGCAAGGCGGTACTGAACACGGCGCGCATGGGCTGGTTCTCCTCGGACCGGACCATTCGTGAGTATGCGACTGAAATCTGGAAAGCCATGTAGAGCGCTTGCAGTCGCTGCCGCAGGCTGCGATCGAGACCGCCGGGCCCGTGCTTTCAAGAGCCAGGCCCCTGCGGGACGTATCGCAGCCTGCGGCAGCGGCTACAGATTTTTGCCTGATTTAAGGATTCAGCTGAACCCGCTCGGCCGGTTCTGAGTCTGATTAGAAGATTTGCACGGCAACACGCGTTAAACTGCGCGGGTTTTTCGCCCCCTCCCCATTGTTCGGAGCCTTACATGTCCCGCGTTACCCTGAGTCGCTATTTGATCGAGCAGACCCGCAGCAACAACACTCCTGCTGATTTGCGTTTCCTCATCGAAGTGGTGGCGCGTGCTTGCAAAGAGATCAACCACGCCGTGTCCAAAGGCGCCCTGGGTGGTGTTCTGGGCAGCATGGGCACTGAAAACGTACAAGGTGAAGTGCAGAAGAAACTCGACGTGATTTCCAACGAAATCCTGCTCGAAGCCAACGAATGGGGCGGTCACCTGGCCGGCATGGCGTCCGAAGAAATGGACAATGCCTACCAGATTCCGGGCAAATACCCGAAAGGCGCCTACCTGCTGGTTTTCGACCCGCTGGACGGTTCGTCGAACATCGACATCAACGCGCCGGTCGGCACTATCTTCTCGGTACTGCGTTGCCCGAACGAATATCTGACCCAGAACGAGCCTTTGAATGAAAAGGCCTTCCTGCAGCCAGGTACACAACAGGTAGCGGCCGGTTATGCCATTTACGGCCCTCAGACCATGCTGGTACTGACCCTGGGTGACGGCGTCAAAGGCTTCACTCTGGATCGCGAAATGGGCAGCTTCGTGCTGACCCACGAAGACATCACCATTCCTGAAACCACTCAGGAATTCGCCATCAACATGTCCAACCAGCGTCACTGGGAAGCTCCGGTAC
This sequence comes from Pseudomonas paraversuta, assembly GCF_904067025.1. Taxonomy (NCBI): domain Bacteria; kingdom Pseudomonadati; phylum Pseudomonadota; class Gammaproteobacteria; order Pseudomonadales; family Pseudomonadaceae; genus Pseudomonas; species Pseudomonas paraversuta. Next base: position 4,704,006 of record NZ_CAJFDA010000001.1, on the reverse strand, counting down.
AGCGCTACGTCGACGAGTTGCTGGCTGGCGAAGAAGGGCCGCTGGAAAAGAACTACAACATGCGCTGGGTTGCCGCGATGGTTGCCGACGTACACCGGATCCTGACCCGTGGCGGTCTGTTCATGTACCCGCGCGACAGCCGCGAGCCGTCCAAGCCGGGTAAATTGCGTCTGATGTACGAAGCCAACCCGATGTCGTTCCTGGTGGAGCAGGCGGGTGGTGCGTCCACTGACGGCCACCAGCGCATCCTCGACATCCAGCCGGAAGGCCTGCACCAGCGTGTAGCAGTGTTCCTGGGTTCGAAAGAAGAAGTGGCGCGCGTGACCTCGTACCACGCCAAGTAAAACCCCGCGTTACCCTCCTGTAGGAGCGAGCCTGCTCGCGAGCTTTTCAAAACAGCTCGCGAGCAAGCTCGCTCCTACAGTTGTTTCCGGCCCTGGAACAAATCCCCCGCCCTCCGGGAACCACCCCGAACTTTTCTCTTCTAAGCTTGCATCAGGCGGCTCGGCCGACTTTCTCAATCAGGAGCTTTTCCATGAAGTTGCGTTCTTTGGCGATGTTGTCGTTCTGCGTTTTGCTGGCGGCATGCAGCAAGGTCAATCAGGAAAATTACGCAAAACTGTCGGCCGGCATGACCAAGGCCGAGGTCGAAAAACTCTTGGGTAGCCCGACCGATTGTTCCGGTGCACTGGGTATGTCGAGCTGCACCTGGGGTGACAAGACCAGCTTTATCAGCGTGCAATATGCGGGCGATAAAGTACTGATCTTCTCGGGTCAGGGTCTGAAGTAAGGACTAAGGAGCGTTTGCGATGAAAGGTCTTTTAGCTTCGCTCGGCGCTGCGCTGCTGTTGGCCGGATGCGCCACTTCCGACACTGATTCGCTGGCCCCCAAAACCGTCGAAAGCGTCGATCTCAAGCGTTATCAGGGCACCTGGTACGAACAGGCAAGGTTGCCGATGTTCTTCCAGCGCAACTGTGCACAATCCGAGGCGCACTACAGTCTCAAGCCGGACGGTAACGTTGCAGTACTGAACCGTTGCCGGACTGCAGAAGGCAAGTGGGAAGAAGCCACGGGCACAGCGACGCCCCAGGTTGCGGGGAAAACCGACAAGCTGTGGGTCGAGTTCGACAACTGGGTGTCATCCCTGCTGCCGGGGGTGACCAAGGGCGATTACTGGGTGTTGTACCTGGGGGATGGCTACAGCACGGCGCTGGTGGGTAATCCGGACCGGCGTTATTTGTGGCTGCTGTCACGCAAGCCGCAGATCGATCAGCAAACCCGTGAGGAGTTGCTGAACAAGGCTCAACAACAGGGCTATGACACCACACGGTTGATCTGGCGTACCCCTGACGCGGACATGCCCAAAGGCACGAAGTAGGGCTGCAGCTGCAGGAGCGAGCAAGCTCGCTCCTGCAGAGGCCGGGTACTTAGCCGCGCAGCAGGGTTTTCCAGGCGCGGTTCTGGTACACCGCAATCGCTTGCTGCTTGCGAGCGTTGAGCAGCAAGTCGTTGCTCTCGGCATCTTCAGAGATTGGCTGGTTGGCCAGTTCCTGCAGTTTGTTCATTTCGCCGTACAAACGATCGATTTCCGGGATTTCCAGCACGTTACGCGCCAGGCGCAGCCATGCCTGAATCCGTTCGATGCGTGGCAGTTGCTCGGCCAGATCTTCGGGTTGTTGCTGGTAGCGGTTCAGACGCAGGGCGATGGCTTCGTCCGACAGCAGACGCGGCAACCAGCTGGCCAGCTGCGCAGCACCCTGGCGATTGCCACGGGTTGTGCCGCGATCAATGGTCCAGCTGCGGGCCATCAACCAGCGCGAGGTGTTCAGCGAGAACTGACCCCAGCGTGGATCTTCCAGCTCTTCCAGGAACTGCTCCGGCGCGGCTTTACGCACGTCTTCGTCGTCCTGGCCGATTTGTACCAGCGGGCGCCAGTCTTCAAGCAAGGCATCGAGTTCGGCACGCAACGCGCTGGTGGACTGACGTGGTGCGGCCTGACCCAGGCTGCTGACCAGTGCCCGCAGGTCAGTCAGTTGCTGAACCCAGTCTTGCAGCAAACGCCAGTGGCCATTGAAACGGTACTGCTCGGCCAGACGCTGGCTGCTGCCCAACAGGTGCCAGGCCAGCGCAGCAAAGGCGTCGTCCAGCGGTGTTTGCGGGGTCAGAACAGGTGCCGGCAGGCTGACGGCATAGCTGTTGGCGTCGAACAGGCGATAGCCGCGTTCTGCCTTGCTGATGTCGCATGGCATCAGGGCCAGCTTCTCGGCCAGCTCGGCTGCCAGTTCCAGCAATGCAGCCGGCTCGCCTTCGCGCAGTTCGAGTTCCAGCTCGCAGATTTCTTCTTTCTGCTTGCCGGCAATCACATGGCCGAAGTCCAGCGCCGCTTCGATCACGACTTTGGCTTTGCCGCGGCCCCAGGAAATTTCAGCGCGTTCGCGGACAAAATCTGTGGTGAAGATCGGTTTCAGGGTTTTCTTGTCCAGCTCGGCCAACTCTTCGGGCCAGCATTCGCCGTCGAGTTTTTTGGTGTCGAGCTTGGCTTTCGCCAGCTTCCAGTCGTATTCGTTACGCTCCGACAGCCCGGCAATGCTCTGGCCGCGGGTCTTGAGGGTCTGGATAACTTCTTCGCCATCACGGCGCAGGCGCAGGGCAACCTTGGCCTTGGCCAGGTCGCGCTCAGGCGTGTCGAAGTACTGGTTCAACAACTCACGGCTTTCCCAGCCACTTTTGTTGCGCTTTTTCAGCAGTGGGTGCTCGCGCAAGGCGGCGAGGGTTTCGCGGCTGACGCGGAGTTTGATTTCAGTTTCTTTTTGCATGGCCGGAAAATCCAGGATCGGTGCGCAGCCGGGAAAAGTGTGGCTGCCAAGGCCGTGCAGTGTACAGGACAAGCCGCCCCGGCGCGTCGCACGGGTTTATTCTGCCTGCTGGATGGCTCTATGATGGGCCTCGCCCAGCCAACAGGAAGTCAGCGCATGCCTTTACCTTCCATGAAAGAGCAGTTCGCTGCCTTGATCGGCACCGCGTCGGTCAGTTGCACCCAGCCCCATCTGGATCAATCCAATCGAGGGGTGATCGACTTGCTGGCGACCTGGCTCGCCGAGCTGGGTTTCAACTGCGATATCCAGCAGGTCAATCCGGGCAAGTTCAATTTGCTCGCCAGCTTTGGCAGCGGCCCCGGCGGGCTGGTACTGGCGGGGCATAGCGACACCGTGCCCTACGACGAAGCGTTGTGGCAGACCGATCCACTGAAGCTGACGGAAGTCGACAATCGCTGGGTAGGCCTTGGCAGTTGTGACATGAAAGGTTTTTTTGCGCTGGTGATCGAGGCTGTGCGTCCGCTGCTTGATCAGCCGTTCAAACAGCCACTGCTGATTTTGGTCACGTGCGACGAAGAAACGTCGATGGCAGGCGCCCGGGCATTGGTCGAAGCCGGACGTCCCCTCGGGCGCGCTGCCGTGATCGGGGAGCCTACCGGGCTCAAGCCGATCCGCATGCACAAGGGCGTGATGATGGAACGCATCGATATTCTGGGGCGCAGCGGCCATTCATCGGACCCTGCCCTAGGCCACAGTGCGCTGGAAGCCATGCACGATGCCATCAGCGAGCTTAAAGGCCTGCGCCAGCAATGGCTCAACGAGTTTCGCAACCCGCAGTTCAGCGTGCCGCAACCGACCCTGAACTTTGGCTGCATTCACGGTGGCGACAATCCCAACCGGATTTGCGGTCAGTGTTCGCTGGAGTTTGACCTGCGGCCTTTACCGGGCATGAACCCGAACGAGCTGCGGGCAATCATTCGCAGCAAGCTGCAGCCTTTGGCGGAGCGGCATCAAGTGCAGATCGACTTCGCGCCGATTGCCGGTGGTGTGCCGCCATTTGAACAGGCTGCCGACGCTGAATTGGTGCGGGTAGCCGAGCGCCTCACCGGGCATCGCGCGCAAGCAGTGGCGTTTGGTACCGAAGCGCCTTATCTTCAGCAACTTGGCTGCGAAACCATAGTGCTGGACCCCGGCGACATCGCCTGCGCCCATCAACCGGGAGAACACCTGGAAATGTCACGTTTGCAGCCGACAGTTCGTCTATTGAGTCAGCTGATCGGACACTATTGCCTGACCTAGCAAAAAGGTGGGAGCTGGCAAGCCAGCTTCTCGCCATTTCCATACACAAGGAGAACACGCGTGTTGCCAAGTATGTTTCGACGATAACCACCAGCCCGTTGTGCGTTCGCTGTTTTTGCCCTTTTCAGGCTGCTCATTTTTTTACAGGCTCTGGTTATGCACGATTACGTTAACTGGCTGCGTCATGCTTCCCCTTACATCAATGCTCACCGCGACTGCACATTCGTCGTCATGCTCCCCGGCGACGGTGTGGCGCATTCCAATTTTGGCAACATAGTTCACGACCTGGTGCTGTTGCACAGCCTTGGCGTGCGGCTGGTGCTGGTCCATGGCTCGCGCCCGCAAATCGAAAGCCGGCTTGAAGCCCGTGGCCTGGTGCCGCGTTACCACCAAGGCATGCGCATTACCGATGCGCCGACCCTGGAGTGTGTAATCGACGCCGTCGGCCAGCTGCGAATTGCCATTGAAGCGCGCCTGTCGATGGACATGGCCTCTTCGCCGATGCAGGGTTCACGCCTGCGGGTGGCGAGCGGCAACCTGGTCACGGCGCGCCCGATCGGTGTGCTCGAGGGTGTGGATTATCATCACACCGGCGAAGTGCGCCGGGTCGACCGCAAGGGCATCAACCGCCTGCTGGACGAGCGCTCGATCGTGCTGTTGTCACCGTTGGGCTACTCGCCGACAGGGGAGATTTTCAACCTGGCTTGCGAAGACGTCGCTACCCGCGCCGCTATCGACCTGGGGGCTGACAAGCTGCTGTTGTTCGGTGCCGAATCGGGCCTGCTCGACGAGACCGGGCATCTGGTCCGTGAGTTGCGTCCGCAACAGGTACCGGCGCACATGAAGCGTCTGGGTAGCGATTACCAGGCCGAACTGCTGGAGGCGGCTGCCGAGGCCTGCAGTGGCGGCGTGGCCCGTAGCCATATCGTCAGCTACGCCGAAGATGGCGCGTTGCTGACCGAACTGTTTACCCGTCACGGCGGCGGTACGCTGGTGGCCCAGGAACAATTCGAAGTGACCCGCGAAGCGGCGATTGAAGACGTGGGTGGTTTGCTCGACCTGATCAGCCCGCTGGAAGAGCAGGGCATTCTGGTACGCCGCTCGCGCGAAGTGCTGGAGCGCGAGATCGAGCAGTTCAGTGTGGTTGAGCGTGAAGGCATGATCATCGCCTGTGCGGCGCTGTATCAGATTGCCGATTCGGATGCGGGGGAGCTGGCGTGTCTGGCGGTGAATCCTGAGTATCGCCATGGCCGTCGTGGTGACGAGCTGCTGGAACGCATCGAAAACCGTGCCCGGGCCCAGGGGCTAAAAACCCTGTTCGTGCTGACCACCCGCACGGCCCACTGGTTCCGCGAACGTGGCTTTGAGCCGAGCAGCGTCGAGCGACTGCCGGCAGCGCGTGCGTCGCTGTACAACTTTCAGCGTAATTCCAAGATATTCGAGAAGGCGCTGTAACCCGCGCTCCCTCACCCCGGCCCCGTCTCAAAGGACAGGGTCGGGTAAGGGTTTTTAGTTACTGATTGCCAGAATGCTCGCCTGATACGAGGCGACGAACAAATCAAAATCCCCGACTTCGTTCTGTTCCAGTTCGGTTTGCTGTACCAGCGAACTGCGGGCCTTTTCTTCGAATGCAGCCTGATCTTCAGCACTCAGCGGTTCGTTACGGAAGAACTCGGCATGGGCCAGGCTTTGGCGCATCGAGAACTGGGAGAAGCTTTCCTTGTGCTCGATCATGCTGGCCAGGACTTTGGCTGAAGGCGTCAGTGACACGTCATTGACCTTCGCCAGCTGTTCGTCCAGCGCCTTGCTGTGGGCGTCGCCGCCATGGCTTGCATCGAGCAGTGCGGCCAGTGGCGCGATCTGTTCCAGCAGTTCTGCCGCCCATTCCTTCATGTCGACCGGCTGGCCATTGCGCTGCAATTGCAGGCCCGGACGGCGACCTTCCTTGACCACGCTGAGGAAGTTCGATGAGCAATCACTGCAGGTCGTATTGTCGAATTGCGGGCTTTCCTGGAACGCGCAATACAGCAGAAACGCATCCAGAAAACGTGCTTCAGGCAAATCGATGCCCACGGGCAGGAACGGGTTGATGTCGAGCAAGCGCACTTCAACATACTGCACGCCACGTGACACCAGGGCCTGAATCGGCCGTTCGCCGGTGTAGGTCACGCGCTTGGGGCGGATGTTGGAGTAGTACTCGTTTTCGATTTGCAGGATGTTGGTATTGAGCTGCACCCATTCGCCATCTTTGTGGGTGCCGATCTCGACATAGGGCGCGTAAGGCGTGGCCACAGCTTTGCGCAGGCTGTCGGTGTAGCTGTTGAGGTCGTTGTAGCATGGCGTCAGGCCGGCCTGGGCGTTGCTCTGGTAACCCAGGTCGCTCATGCGCAGGCTGGTGGCGTAGGGCAGGTACAGCGTATCGGCATCCAGCTGTTCCAGCTGATGGGAACGGCCGCGCAGGAAACCCGCATCCAGCGCAGGGGAAGCGCCAAACAGGTACATCAGCAGCCAGTTGTAACGACGGAAATTACGAATCAACGCGATGTAGGCGTTGGACTGGTAGTCGCGATCGGTGCCAACAAAGCCTTCATCCTTCATCAGCACCGGCCACAGTGTTTCAGGCAGAGAGAAGTTGTAATGAATGCCGGCGATGCACTGCATGGTCTTGCCGTAACGCAGGGCCAGGCCCTTGCGGTACACGTACTTGAGCTGTCCGATGTTGGAGGTGCCGTAGTAGGCAATCGGAATATCTTCTTCGGCCGGCAACGGGCACGGCATCGAAGGACTCCACAGGTACTCGTTGCCGAGTTTGCTGTAGGCAAAACGGTGAATCTTGTCGAGGCTGGCCAGCGTCTCTGCCGGATCAGGCAGGGCCGGGGTGATGAACTCCAGCAGCGACTCGGAATAGTCGGTGGTGATTTGATCGTTGGTCAGTGCCGAGCCCAGTTCTTCGGGGTGCGGGGTCTGCGCCAGGCGGGCATTGGCCGTAACGCGCAGGCATTCGCGCTCGATACCGTGCAGGCACTGCTCCAGCAGTGAGAGGTTAGCGCGCTCGCTGAGCAGAGCCAGGCGGCGGTTGAGAAGTTGGCTCAAGTTGGATTCCTTCACGCGTCAGTCGCCCCAATATGGGGGTGGTCAGGACGGTCTACAAGGGTGAAGTTGAAACTGGCGTTGTCGCCTGGCTTGTAATGTGTCGCCCGTCTTTGTTTCGGTCCCGGCGCTTCAAGCGAATTCCGGCACTGCATCAGGGCCTGTTGCCCCTTGCAGCGCCGAAATTAACTCAATTCACCTGCCGGCGGCTACAGGACGGCAAAGGTGCCTTGGGCTTTCGCCACCAGTTTGTCGCCTTGCAGCACGTCTGCCTCGACGACCAGGGTGCGCCTTCCGGGGTGAATGACTTTGGCGATGCACAGTACTTCGCCTTCGGACACTGCCCGGATGTAGTTGATTTTGCACTCGATGGTCACGCTCTGCTGGTCAAAGCCATGGACGCTGGAACACGCCAGCCCCATGCTGATATCCACCAGGCTGAACAAAACCCCGCCGTGCAGTTTGCCGCCCCGGTTGCGCAGTTGCGGTTCCAGGCTTAGTGCAACCTGCGCAATACCGTCTTGCACCGACTGCACGCGGCAACCGATCAGCTCGCTGAAGGCGCTTTGGGTCAGGCCGTCGGGGAGCGTCATGGGCGTTTTTTCAGCTGTTTGGCGTTGGCAAACAGCGATGCCATCGCGTTATTGGCCGGGGCCGCAGCCACGGTTTCCTTACGCGGCGCAGTGTTTTGCTGGCGCGGTGCCGAACCCGGACGCGCGCCACGAGCCCCGTCGATCTTCTCGCCGGGGGTGTCGCTCATGCGCATCGACAGACCCACGCGTTTACGTGGAATGTCGATTTCCATGACCTTGACCTTGACCACGTCACCGGCTTTTACGGCTTCACGCGGGTCCTTGATGAATTTCTCGGACAGGGCCGAAATATGCACCAGGCCGTCCTGATGGACGCCGATATCGACGAAGGCACCGAAGTTGGTCACGTTGGTCACCACGCCTTCCAGAATCATCCCCAGTTGCAGGTCCTTGAGGTCTTCGACGCCTTCCTGGAACTCGGCAGTCTTGAACTCGGGACGCGGATCGCGGCCAGGTTTCTCCAGCTCCTGGAGAATGTCGGTGACGGTCGGCAGGCCGAAGGTTTCGTCAGTGAATTTCTTCGGATCAAGACGCTTGAGAAAGCTCGCGTCGCCGATCAGCGAGCGAATGTCGCGCTCGGTGTCCGAGGCAATGCGCTTGACCAGCGGGTAGGCCTCGGGGTGAACCGCAGAAGCGTCCAGCGGGTTGTCGCCATTCATTACCCGCAGGAAACCGGCAGCCTGTTCGAAGGTTTTTTCGCCCAGACGGCTGACTTTTTTCAGTGCCGCGCGGGTTTTGAACGCGCCGTTTTCATCGCGATGGCTGACGATGTTTTGCGCCAGTGTGGCATTGAGCCCCGAGATGCGGGCCAGCAGCGCCACCGATGCGGTGTTCACGTCAACGCCCACGGCGTTTACGCAGTCTTCAACCACGGCGTCCAGGCCGCGTGCCAGCTTGAGCTGGGATACGTCGTGCTGGTACTGGCCGACACCGATGGATTTAGGATCGATTTTCACCAGCTCTGCCAGCGGATCCTGCAGGCGGCGGGCAATCGACACCGCGCCACGGATCGATACGTCGAGGTCGGGGAATTCCTTGGCGGCCAGTTCTGACGCCGAGTACACCGAAGCACCGGCTTCAGACACCATCACTTTGGTGACTTTCAGAGCCGGGTATTTTTTGATCAGGTCAATCACCAGCTTGTCGCTTTCGCGGCTGGCGGTACCGTTACCGATGGCGATCAGTTCGACCGAGTGCTTGGCGCACAGGGCGGCCATGACGGCGATGGTTTGATCCCACTTGTTGTGCGGCACGTGCGGGTACACGGTGGCGTATTCGAGCATTTTGCCGGTGGCATCGACCACGGCAATCTTGCAGCCGGTACGCAGGCCCGGGTCCAGGCCCAGGGTTGCGCGCGGGCCGGCAGGTGCGGCCAGCAGCAAGTCATGCAGGTTGTGGGCGAACACGTTGATGGCTTCGGTTTCTGCCCCGTCGCGCAACTCACCCAGCAAGTCTGTTTCAAGGTGGGTGTAAAGCTTGACCTTCCAGGTCCAGCGCACCACTTCGCCCAGCCATTTGTCAGCCGGGCGGTTCTGGTTTTGCAGGCCGAAACGCTCGCTGATCATCATTTCGCCGGGGTGCATGGTGCCCGGCAGCTCTTCGCCGACTTTAAGCGAGGAGCTGAGAATGCCTTCGTTGCGGCCACGGAAAATCGCCAGCGCGCGGTGCGACGGCATGCTTTTGAGCGGCTCGTCGTGTTCGAAGTAATCGCGGAACTTGGCGCCTTCCTCTTCTTTGCCGGGAATCACCCGGGCGCTGAGGATCGCTTCCTGTTTCAGGAAACTGCGCAGTTTATCCAGCAGGCTGGCGTCTTCGGCGAAGCGCTCCATGAGGATGTACTTGGCGCCGTCGAGTGCTGCCTTGACGTCTGCCACGCCTTTTTCGGCATCGACAAAACGTGCTGCTTCGATTTCAGGGGTTTGTGTCGGGTCGTTGAACAGACCGTCTGCCAGTTCACCCAGGCCCGCTTCCAGAGCGATCTGACCCTTGGTGCGGCGCTTCTGTTTGTACGGCAGGTACAGGTCTTCAAGGCGGGTCTTGGTCTCGGCGAGTTTGATGTCGCGGGCCAGTTCCGGGGTTAATTTGCCTTGTTCTTCGATGCTGGCGAGGATGCTGATACGCCGTTCGTCGAGTTCACGCAGGTAGCGCAGGCGTTCTTCCAGATGACGTAACTGGGTGTCATCCAGGCTGCCGGTCACTTCCTTACGGTAGCGGGAAATGAAGGGTACGGTGGAGCCTTCATCCAGAAGCGCGACGGCCGCTTCGACCTGCTGCGGGCGCACGCCAAGTTCTTCGGCGATGCGGCTGTTGATGCTGTCCATAAAACCACCTGACAAATTGTGAAGCAGGCTCGCATGCCCGGGTTTCTTGGCTTGCGAGGCTGGTTGAGCGACCTTAACGGGGCCGCTGCCTGGGCCAAAAGGGCGGCCTGTTGACCCGCGAAATCAGCACATTACGCCAGGACTTGAAAAAATAAATTCTGGCGCGATCTTTGAAAATCCAAGGTTGCCCGACACAAAAGGCGGCGCATTATAACCAGCGTTCCCGAATTCAGGGGGCTACGCTACGGCGCACATTGGTCTGCGTGCTGTTCGCGGAGGAAAAATCTGCTAACAATGCACTCCATGCGCATGACAGCAGCTAAGCCATAATGCGCGCCGAGATCACAGGAGCATCTAATGAGCAGCATTGCACAAGCGGCAGAAGGCGAAAAAATTCTCATCGTTGACGACGATCCGGGGCTGAGCAGCCTGCTGGAACGTTTCTTCGTCAGCAAGGGCTATCGCGCCCGCGCTGTGCCGAACGTGGAACAAATGGACCGTTTGCTGGCCCGCGAGGTATTCAACCTGGTGGTGCTGGACCTGATGCTGCCCGGTGAAGACGGGCTGTCCGCTTGCCGCCGCCTGCGTGCTGCGGGCAACCGTGTGCCGATCATCATGCTGACCGCCAAAGGTGACGAACTGAGCCGCATCAAGGGCCTGGAACTGGGCGCGGACGATTATCTGGCCAAGCCGTTCAACCCTGACGAGCTGATGGCGCGGGTGCGTGCGGTATTGCGTCGTCAGGCAGCGCCGGTACCGGGTGCACCGGGCAGCGAAGACGAAAGCGTTACCTTCGGTGATTACGAGTTGTCGCTGGCAACCCGCGAGCTCAAGCGTGGCGATGAAGTTCACATGCTCACCACCGGCGAGTTCGCCGTGCTTAAAGCGCTGGTCATGCATGCCCGCGAGCCGTTGACCCGCGACAAGCTGATGAACCTGGCCCGTGGCCGTGAATGGGATGCCCTGGAGCGTTCCATCGACGTTCAGATTTCCCGCTTGCGCCGCATGATCGAACCTGACCCGTCCAAACCGCGCTATATCCAGACTGTCTGGGGCGTAGGCTATGTGTTCGTGCCGGACGGCAACGCGACCAAGTGACGGATCATTTGTAGGAGCGAGCCTTTCCGGTACCCGGATGCCCGAAGGCTCGCGATTCCAAATTTTGCGAGCCTCACAACTCGCTCCTGCAAAGTGTTAAGACGGCTGTCTATGAAAACCCCTCTGTGGTTCCCCCAAAGTTTTTTCTCCCGCACCCTGTGGCTGGTCCTCATTGTCGTACTGTTCTCCAAGGCCCTGACCCTGGTTTATCTGCTGATGAACGAAGACATGCTGGTCGACCGCCAGTACAGCCATGGCGTGGCTTTGACCCTGCGCGCTTATTGGGCAGCCGATGAAGAAAATCGCGAAAAAATTGCCGATGCGGCCGGTTTGATCCGGGTGGTCGGCGGTGGCGTACCTGAAGGCGAGCAGCACTGGCCGTACAGTGAGATTTATGAGCGCCAGATGCAGGCAGAGCTGGGTGCCGATACCGAAGTTCGCTTGCGCATGCATGCGCCGCCCGCGTTGTGGGTACGTGCCCCGAGCCTTGGCGATGGCTGGCTGAAAGTGCCGCTGTACCCGCATCCGTTACGCGGACAGAAAATCTGGAGTGTGCTGGGCTGGTTCCTGGCCATCGGCCTGTTATCGACGGCGTCGGCATGGATATTCGTCAGTCAGCTCAACCAGCCGCTCAAGCGTCTGGTTTATGCCGCCCGGCAACTGGGGCAGGGGCGCAGTGTACGGCTGCCGATCAGTGATACACCGAGCGAAATGACCGAGGTGTACAGCGCCTTCAATCAAATGGCAGAAGATGTGGAGCAGGCTGGCCGTGAACGCGAACTGATGCTCGCCGGGGTGTCCCACGACCTGCGAACGCCGTTGACCCGCTTGCGCCTGTCTCTGGAGCTGATGGGCAACCACAGCGACCTGTCCGACGACATGGTGCGCGACATTGAAGATATGGACGCGATTCTTGATCAGTTCCTGGCCTTTATCCGTGACGGGCGCGATGAGCCGGTCGAAGAGGTCGATTTGTGTGAACTGATTCGCGAAGTCGTGGCGCCTTACAACCAGAACGAACATCAAGTGAGTTTGCGCCTGCAGCCGATTCAGCCGTTTGCGCTGCGTCGGGTCTCGATGAAGCGCTTGCTCAATAACCTGATCGGCAATGCCTTGCACCATGCGGGGGATAACGTGGAAGTGGCCGCCTACGTCTCCGGCGACACCAGTGCGCCGTATGTGGTGCTGAGTGTGATGGACCGGGGGGCGGGCATCGACCCTTCAGAGCTTGAAGACATCTTCAATCCGTTTATCCGCGGTGACCGTGCGCGTGGCGGCAAGGGGACAGGTTTGGGCCTTGCCATCGTCAAGCGCATCGCCTCCATGCACGGCGGCAATGTTGAACTGCGTAACCGTGCCGGCGGAGGCCTTGAGGCCCGGGTGCGATTGCCGCTGGGCCTGATGTTGCCCAGAGGGGCGGTTTAAAGCCTTCGACCTGTCTGCAGGAGTGAGCTTGCTCGCGAGCTTCTAACCGCTCGCGAGCAAGCTCGCTCCTGCAGAGTTGTCAGGGGTGGCTGCTTTCAACCTTTCCCTTTGGTCCGGGTCATGTGCGGCGTGCTGTTTTTTTCCAGATGCTCAATGATGAGCCCGGCCACATCCTTGCCAGTGGTGGTTTCGATCCCCTCCAGCCCGGGCGAGGAATTCACCTCCAGCACCAGCGGGCCGTGGTTGGAGCGCAGGATATCGACCCCGGCCACACTCAACCCCATGACCTTGGCCGCACGAATGGCGGTCATGCGTTCTTGCGGGGTGATCTTGATCAGGCTGGCACTGCCTCCGCGGTGCAGGTTGGAGCGGAATTCACCGGGCTTGGCCTGGCGCTTCATGGCCGCAATCACCTTGTCACCCACCACGAAGCAGCGGATATCCGCACCGCCGGCTTCCTTGATGTACTCCTGCACCATGATGTTCTGTTTGAGGCCCATGAAAGCCTCGATCACAGACTCGGCCGCGGTGGCGGTTTCACACAACACCACGCCGATACCCTGGGTGCCTTCCAGTACCTTGATCACCAGCGGTGCACCATTGACCATCTCGATCAGGTCCGGAATATCATCCGGCGAGTGGGCAAAGCCTGTCACGGGCAAGCCCAGGCCGCGGCGCGACAACAGTTGCAGCGAGCGCAACTTGTCTCGCGAGCGGGCGATTGCCACCGATTCGTTGAGCGGGAAAACCCCCATCATTTCGAACTGGCGCAATACCGCGCAGCCATAAAACGTGACTGACGCACCAATGCGCGGGATCACCGCATCAAAGCCTTCCAGCGGCTTGCCGCGGTAATGGATCTGCGGCTTATGACTGGCAATGTTCATATAGGCGCGCAGGGTATCGATCACTACCATTTCATGGCCTCGTGCGATACCGGCTTCAACCAGACGACGAGTGGAATACAGACGCGGGTTACGCGACAGCACAGCGATCTTCATGCAACACCTGTGGCAGAGGTAGTAGTGACCGGAAACACCGGCTTGTCTTGTACGTATTTAAGCTCTGGATTGACCACCAACTGGCCGTCGATCAGCGCTTTTGAGCCCAGCAGCAAGCGGTAACGCATGGATTTGCGGCAGGCGAGGGTGAACTCCACCGACCACACCCGATCACCCAGTGCCAGACCGGTGCGGATCACATAACGCACCTGGGTATGGCCGTTGGAGCTTTTAATGGTTTTTATCGCCACCAGCGGCGCTTCGCACCGGCGGTGGCGTAGTTGTACCAGCGTTCCCAAATGGGCATTGAAACGTACCCACTCGACACCATCACGCACAAACGGCTCGATTTCAGTGGCGTGCAGGCTGGAGGTACTGGCACCGGTGTCGATTTTCGCCCGCAGGCCCGCGACTCCCAGATCGGGAAGCGCCACCCACTCGCGCAGACCGACAACGGTCAAATGGTCAAAAGTCTTCAATATAAGTAACCGGCGATTAACGTATCCAGGCCGCAGGGCAGACCCTGCAGGTAAAACAATCGGCGAACGCCGATTCGAAAGCATAAAGTCGGTATTCACGCAGAATATCCGGTAAATGGCGACAGTTATCTGCGCGTACGCTGTGCTGTGTTTTCAGCACAGGTATTGCAGCAGACGGAATTCTATCGAGCGGGTTCCTTCTTTGGATCATCAAAAGACGTAGTACAGTTCCGAATATCTGGTGAAGGGGGTTCCAATGGCGCAGAAACAGGAAGAGGACGACAAGGTCCGTCTGGACAAGTGGCTATGGGCTGCACGTTTTTACAAGACCCGTGCATTGGCCAAGACCGCCATTGAGAGCGGCAAGGTGCACTGCCGTGGTGAGCGCTGCAAACCGAGCAAAGAGCCACGGATTGGCGACGAGCTGCAAATCCGTGTAGGGCTCGAAGAGCGTACTGTAGAGGTCAAAGCCTTGTCGGTGGTGCGCCGCGGCGCTCCTGAAGCGCAACTGCTGTACGCCGAAACCGGGCAGAGCATTGCCAAGCGCGAAAGCCTGGCAGCGATGCGAAAATCGGGGGCGATGGGCATTATCAGCGATGGTAAACCAACCAAGAAACAACGCCGCCAGTTGCATCAGTTTCATGATTCTGGCGCCGCGGATTAGCTCTGTGCCCTATATCAATCCTTGTGGGAGCCCTGCTCCCCCAAGGGCTGCCTGGCCGTCAATGGCTCACCGACCGTGCGTCGTGTCTGGCTAGCCGGGGGCTTGTAACCATTCATGTGTGACGCCATATAGGGCTATTAGCCTTAATATCTGCAGTCTGTTTACAGGCTCGAACACATTTAGTAACCACTTTTAGAATCTTATTCCTATGTCCGACTTAAACAAAACCGATGCCACCCAACGCTTCATGTTCGACACCTGTGATGCCCGCGGCGAGCTGGCTTCGCTGGAGCACAGTTACGCTGAAGTGCTGGCCAAACATAATTACCCGCTGCCGGTCCAGCAGTTGCTGGGTGAGCTGATGGCAGCGGCTGCGTTGCTGGTGGGCAACCAGAAAATCGATGGTCTTCTGAGCCTGCAGGCGCGCTCTGAAGGTCCGGTACCGCTGCTGATGATCGAGTGCACCAGCGACCGTGAAATTCGCGGTATTGCCCGTTTCGACGCCGAGCGGATTGCGCCGGATGCGACCCTTGCAGACCTGCTGCCCAACGGCGTACTGGCCATTACTATCGATCCGACCGTTGGCAAGCGTTACCAGGGCATTGTGGATCTGAACGGCGAAACCCTGGCGGATTGTTTCACCAACTACTTTGTCATGTCCGAGCAAGTGCCGACCCGCTTCTGGCTGGTCGCGGATGGCAAACGTGCCCGCGGCATGTTCCTGCAGCAACTGCCGGCCGACAAAACCAAAGATGAAGATGAGCGCGTAGACAGCTGGAACACATTGCTGGCGCTGGGCGATACCCTCAAGGCTGAAGAATTGTTGAGTCTGGACAACGAAACCATCCTGCATCGCCTGTACCACGAAGAAACCGTGCGCCTGTTTGACGACGAAACCGTTGTTTTCAAATGCAGCTGCTCCCGTGAGCGCTCGGGCACTGCATTGACCAGCTTGGGTCTTGAAGATGCGCAGAATCTGGTCACCGAACATGGCGGCCATATCGAAATCGACTGCCAGTTCTGCAATGAGCGCTACCTGTTCGATGCTGCCGATGTGGACCAATTGTTCTCCGGTGCCGGTGTAAAGTCGCCTTCCGACACTCATCACTAAAACGTTTCAGCCCAGGTGAAACACCTGTCAAACCCCGTTCTTGCGCGGTTCTGACAGGTGGGCCCTACTTTTTTTGGGCATTTCTGGCATAATCCGCCCCACTTTTTTCGCGGTAGTAGTGCAAACTTTTCTACTACAAAACGTTTGGCGCACTCGGCCAATGGCCGACGGGGAACCTCATGACGCAAGCTAATAACGCCGTGTACACCGATCTGAGCATCGACGATCTGGTCAAAGAAGCCCTGAGCCGTGGTGAAGGCGAGCTTGCCGACAATGGCGCACTGGTAGTTAAAACAGGCCACCGTACAGGCCGTTCGCCAGCTGACCGCTTCATTGTTGAAGAGCCGACTACTCAGGCTGCCATTGCCTGGGGCGCGATCAACCGCAAGTTCCCGGCTGACAAGTTCGATGCTCTGTGGGACCGCGTCGAGGCGTTCAACAATGCGCAGGAACACTTCGTTTCCCACGTTCATGTAGGTGCTTCCGAAGACCACTACCTGGCCGTGAAGATGACCACCCAGACTGCCTGGCAGAACCTGTTCGGTCGTTGCCTGTTCATCAACCCGGCTCAGTACAACCCGGCCGGTCGTGAAGAATGGCAAGTGCTCAATGTGGCCAACTTCGAATGCGTGCCAGAGCGTGACGGCACCAACTCCGACGGTTGCGTGATCCTCAACTTCGCCCAGAAAAAAGTGCTGATCGCCGGTATGCGTTACGCCGGTGAAATGAAGAAAGCCATGTTCTCGGTACAGAACTTCCTGTTGCCGGCTGCTGACGTGCTGCCGATGCACTGCGCCGCCAACATCGGTGAAGCAGGCGACGTGACTCTGTTCTTCGGCCTGTCCGGCACCGGTAAAACCACCCTGTCCGCCGATGAAAGCCGTTACCTGATCGGTGACGACGAACACGGCTGGGGCGAAGGCGTGGTGTTCAACATCGAAGGCGGTTGCTATGCCAAGTGCATCGACCTGTCCGAGAAGAACGAGCCGGTTATCTGGAAAGCCATCAAGCACGGTGCGGTGCTGGAAAACGTTGTCATCGACGACGCCAAGCACCCTGACTATGCCGACGTCAGCCTGACCCAGAACAGCCGCGCAGCCTACCCGCTGGAGCACGTTGCCAAGCGTTCCGAGAAGAACCTGGGCGGCGAGCCAAACGCTGTGATCTTCCTGACCTGCGACCTGACTGGCGTACTGCCTCCGGTTTCGATCCTCAGCGAAGAGCAGGCGGCTTACCACTTCCTGTCCGGCTACACCGCGCTGG
Organism: Pseudomonas paraversuta; assembly: GCF_904067025.1. NCBI lineage: Bacteria > Pseudomonadati > Pseudomonadota > Gammaproteobacteria > Pseudomonadales > Pseudomonadaceae > Pseudomonas > Pseudomonas paraversuta. Next base: position 4,686,845 of record NZ_CAJFDA010000001.1, on the reverse strand, counting down.
TGGGCTCGACTGAAATGGGTTCGGGCAGCGGCATCAAGTCGACTTTCTCCACCTGCTTCGGCGCACCGTTCTTCCCGCGTCCGGCTGGCGAATACGCAGAGCTGCTGATCAAGCGCATCCGTGGCTTCGGCTCCAAGGTTTACCTGGTTAACACCGGCTGGACCGGCGGCGGCTACGGCGTTGGCAAGCGTTTCAACATTCCGACTACCCGCGGCGTGATTGCAGCGATCCAGAGCGGCGCTCTGATCGGTGCAGAAACCGAGCACCTGGACACCATCAACCTCGACGTGCCATTGACCGTACCGGGCGTTGACACCGAGCTGCTCAACCCGCGTAACACCTGGGCTGACAAAGCTGCCTACGACGAAGCTGCCAAAGCCCTGGCCGGCCTGTTCGTAGAGAACTTCAAGAAGTTCGACGTCAGCGACGCGATCAAGGCTGCCGGCCCTAAGCTGTAAGCTTGCGGTCAGCTGTTTGATCCACGAAAAAGCCGCCTGCAAGGGCGGCTTTTTTCTGCCTGGAATTTAGCCTTCCAGGGTGTGCGTGTCCCACTGCCCGCTGTTTATCGCCGCGTACAGCATGCCGATGGTCAGGGGCACTTTATTGCCCCGGCCCTTGGCATCGCGCTTGAAATGCGGATCGTTGCCTGCCGGCTGGAAATAGCGGTAGGCATCGTAGTCCGCCAGGTCCAGACCGAAGTGCTCCTCGAGGACTTCCATCAAATGCAGGGCGTCGCTGCCGTTACAGCCCAGGTCAAGGTTGATCGATGTCTTCAGGCTGACAGTCTTGTGTTCCGGCAGGCCGATTTCTTCATGCAGCAGTTGCACCAGCTCGCGCAAGGTCGGGTTATCTGGCAGGTCGGCGGCGAGTTTCATGGCGGCAGTCTCCGTATGGCAGTTTGGGCGAGATCGGCTTTGGGTGAGCAGCAAAATACCTCAAGACGGTACGCAGGCCCATGGGTCTTTAGCCAGTGGGACGGCGTCCTCACTTTACTGGCCGGGGGCGGGGCGCGAAGCGGCCTCCAGATCCATCAAGCCTTGCCCGTAAGCTTCGCTGTTGGCATAGATGCCGCTGCGATTGGCCGTGCTGAGCAAGCGCTCGCGCAACTGTTGCGGGGTCATCTGCGGGTAACGGCTTTGCAGGGCTGCCAGGGCGCCGCTGACCAGCGCCGCGGCAGGAGAGGTTCCGATAGTCGGTCCATAGCTGCCGTCCTCGCGTGTGGTGAGCAAGCCATCCCCGCTGTCGCCCCCGGGTACTGCAATACACCAGCGTGCTGCCAGACCGCAGTAGTTGGATTTCTGGTTGATGGCAGTGCCGTCGCTCTTGAGGGCCATGACCGCAATCCAGCCGGGTTCCAGTTCGGGGTACAGCGCGGGCAGGCCCGGTTCGGCGAGGGGTTCGCGCTTGACTTCATTACCGGTGGAAAACACCAAGACGGCGCCGTCCGCCACCAGCTTTTTGGCAGCCGCCAGGGAGTCGCCCATCAGGCGTTCATAAATAATGGCTTCATTGGTGTTGGCTTCAATCGGGTTGGCCCATGAGTTGCTGATGATTTGTGCGCCCTTGTCATGGCTGAGTTGCCACGCCCGGGCAATTTCAGTGTCGAAATAGAACGGCTCCTTGTCGTCGCCAAAGCGCATGGGGATCAGTTGGGCGTTGAAGGCAATGCCATGCATGCCTTTGTCGTCTTTGTTGGCGGCGATAATGCCGGCCATTTGTGTCCCGTGGCCCTTGATGTCGACGGTGCCCGGTTGCTTGCGCACAAAGTCATGGCCGGGGTCGGCAATACGCCCCCGGAACTCGGAAAGGGTGTCGTTCATGCCCGAGTCAATCAAGGCAACCTTGACGTTCTGGCCGGTGCCGCCCCGGGCATAGAGCGTCGAGGCCTTGACCACCGGCAGGGCTTTCTGTGCGAGGTATTCAGTTGTTTCAAAGACACTTGTGTCCAGTTCCGGCGGCGCGGGCGCTGGTGTGACGCAGCCCAGAAGGAGCACGGGCAGGACGAGCAGAGTGGTGCGCTGCAGCATGGAAATCGATGCTTTATTCCGGTGATGGGGTAACGCCTCAGGCATGGGTGGGTCCTTTTGTAGATAAATTCCATGGTTAATACCCGTGGTGTCGCTGCGTGCGGCAGGTCGGGTCAGGCGTGTTAATGTCTGTGGTTTTGTCCAGGCGTGCAGGTTTTCTCTGTATCAATTTGTGGCGTCAAGCCTGCTGCCTTTTCTCGATCGACTGCACGGCTCGGGTTAGAGTTTTGCGCTTTGCAGCGGTCAATGGAGTGACAGTTATGCACAACACCCTGGAACAGGTTTTCGGTTATCCACAGTTTCGTGACGGGCAAGAGGCGGCGATCAGTGCCGTGCTGGCCGGGCGTTCGGCGGCCGCGATTTTTCCGACGGGCTCGGGCAAGTCGCTGTGCTACCAGCTGCCGGCCTTGCTGCTGCCGCACCTGACGCTGGTGGTGTCGCCGCTGCTGGCGCTGATGCAGGACCAGTTGGCGTTTTTACAGCGCCATGGCATTGCCGCCGCCAGCATTGATTCGGCGCAAAGCCGTGATGACGCCAGTGCGGTCATGGCCCGGGCCAAAGCGGGCGAATTGAAGATCCTGATGATTTCGGTTGAGCGCCTGAAGAACGAGCGTTTTCGCAATTTTTTGCAGCAGGTGCCGATTTCGTTACTGGTTGTGGACGAGGCCCACTGTATATCCGAGTGGGGGCATAACTTTCGCCCGGACTACTTGAAGCTGCCGGACTACCAGCGTCAGTTCAACATCCCGCAAGCCTTGCTGCTCACGGCAACGGCCACGCCCAACGTGATTGCCGACATGCAGAGCAAATTCGCGATCGCCGAGGCGGATGTGATCACCACCGGTTTCTATCGCGCCAACCTCAACCTGTGGGTCGAGCCGGTCACCGGGGCCGCCAAGCGCCAGCGCCTGGTGCAATGGATGGGCGAGCGCAGCGGCCAGCCGAGCATTGTCTACGTCACCCTGCAAAAGACTGCGGAGCAGATCGCCGCGCATCTGAACCAGAACGGCATCAGCGCCAACGCTTATCACGCCGGTTTGCCCCACGATCAGCGCGAGGGCATTCAACGTCAGTTCATGGGCGGGCAATTGAATTGCATCGTGGCCACCATCGCCTTTGGCATGGGCATCGATAAAAGCGACATCCGCAACGTAGTGCATTTCGACTTGCCCAAGTCGATCGAAAACTACAGTCAGGAAATCGGTCGCGCCGGGCGTGATGGCCAGCCATCGGACTGCCTGGTTCTGGCCAATCGTGACAGTCTCAACGTGCTGGAAAATTTTGTGTACGGCGACACCCCCGAATTGCAGGGCATCCGCTGTGTGCTTGAAGAACTGCGTGCAGCCATCCCCGAAGGGCAGTGGGAATTCTTGCTGGGGCCCTTGGCCGATCAGAGCAATATTCGTCAGCTTCCGCTCAAGACCCTGCTGGTGCAGCTGGAATTGCGTGGCCTGATTGCTCCGCGCTATGCGTATTTTGCCGAGTACCGTTTCAAGTTCCTGATTGAGCCCGATGCACTGCTGGCCAGATTCGAGGGTGAGCGCCAGCAGTTTGTCTCGGCCATTATCCAGACCTCCAGCCGTGCCCGGACCTGGGCCACGGTCAATTTCGACACCCTGTACAGCCAGCATCAGGCCGACCGTAACCGGGTGGTCAAAGCGCTGGATTATTTCCAGGAAAAGGGCTGGATCGAGCTTGAAAGCAAACAGATGACCGAGGTTTACAGCCTGTTGCTGACAGAGTTTGACGTCGAGGCGCTGAGCCTGGAGCTGCATGAGTACTTCACAGCCCATGAGCGTGGCGAGATTGTGCGCATTCACGCCATGTTGGCATTGTTCGCCAGTGACACCTGCCTGAGCTATCGCCTGGCGCACTACTTCGGTGACGGGCGGGCACCGCAACAATGCGGGCATTGCTCGGTGTGTGCCGGGCAGGTCGCGCACTTGCCTGAACCCCCCGCGCTGGCGCCGCTTGTGGATAAAAACTTTGAAGCGCTGTGCGCTGCTTTTATCCACAGGCATCAGGAATTCACCGCAAGTTATCCCCCGCCGGAACGCCTGACCCGGTTTTTATGCGGGATCAGCGTGCCGTTGTTTACCAAAATGAAAGCCCGGGGGATTACCGGGTTTGCGGCATTGGAAAACTACCCCTATGCCGAGGTGCGGGAATGGGCCGCACAACATCAAGGCCCAGAGTCATTGTAGGAGCGAGCTGTCGGCGGTTGAAAGAGCTCGCGAGCAAGCTCGCTCCTACAGGCAACCTCGCTCCGTCAGCCCAACAGCTCGCGCAATACCCGGGTGAAGTCGCGGCAGCTGGCTTCTTCATCGGCGTGATGGCCGTCGCGGACCACCCACTGGCCATTCACCAGTACGTCGCGCACCTGGCGGTCGCCACCGGCAAACAACCAGCGATTGAGAATGGCGTCGTCCTGGGCAGTGGCCAGGTACGGGTCTTTGCCGTCGAGCACCAGCCAGTCTGCGCGCTGGCCTACGGCCAGACCTGCTACCGGCTGGCCCATCGCCTGGGCGCCGCCAGCCAGGGCCGCGTCGTACAGTGTGCGCCCGACCATGGGCTGATCGCTGCGATACAGCCGGTTGCGGCGTTGGTCACGCAAGCGCTGGCCGTATTCCAGCCAGCGCAACTCTTCGACCACACTCAATGACACGTGGCTGTCCGAGCCAATCCCCAGGCGACCGCCCCGGGCCAGGTAATCCACCGCCGGAAAGATCCCGTCACCCAGGTTGGCTTCAGTGGTCAGGCACAAACCAGCCACCGCTTTGCTTTGTGCCATCAGACGTACTTCATCCGCATCGGCATGGGTGGCGTGTACCAGGCACCAGCGCTGGTCAACCTCGACGTTGTCATACAGCCACTGGATAGGGCGCTTGCCGCTCCAGACCAGGCAGTCGTCGACTTCCTTTTGCTGCTCGGCGATATGGATATGCACCGGGCAGGTGGTGTCGCTGGCAGCCAGTACATCGTGGATCTGTTGCGGGGTCACGGCGCGCAACGAGTGGAAACACAGGCCCAGGTTCTGGGCCGGTTGTTGTGCCAGCAGCGGCTTTAACTGTTGCTGAAGTTGCAGGTATTGCTCGGTGCTGTTGATAAAGCGTCGCTGACCCTCATTGGGCGCCTGGCCGCCGAAACCGGCGTGGCTGTACAGCACAGGGAGCAGGGTCAGGCCAATCCCGCTCGAACGGGCCGCTTCGCTGATGCGTAGTGCCAGCTCTGCCGGGTTGGCATAGGGCTGGCCCGTGAGGTCATGGTGAACGTAATGAAACTCGGCAACCGAGGTGTAGCCGGCCTTGAGCATTTCTATATACAGCTGCCGGGCAATGACGCCGAGCTGTTCGGGGCTGATTTTGCCGACCAGCCGATACATCAGGTCGCGCCAGGTCCAGAAACTGTCATCGGGATTGCCCGCGACTTCGGCCAGCCCGGCCATGGCGCGCTGGAACGCGTGCGAGTGCAGGTTCGGCATGCCCGGCAGCAGCGGGCCACTCAAGCGTTCGGCGCCGTGGGCGTCGGCATTGGCCTGGATGCGGGTCAGGCGGCCATCGGCACCCACCTCGATTCGGACATTGGTCGCCCAGCCTGTAGGTAACAGCGCACGCTCGGCAAAGAAGACGGACATTGGTTCGGCATCCCATGGCTTGTTATTTGTATATACATATACAGACGTTTGCCTGCTCGGTAAACTCCGGCAATCTAAGCCCCTAACTCATAAACAAGGATTGCCTGTGTCGACTCCGCCTGTCGTGTCCCCGCTGGCCGCCCACATGGGCGATAGCCCGGCCCCGCTATACGCCCGTGTAAAGCAGATGATCACCCAGCAAATCCAGAGCGGGAACTGGCCTCCGCATTACCGCGTGCCCTCTGAAAGCGAACTGGTCAGCCAGTTGGGCTTCAGCCGCATGACCATCAACCGTGCGCTGCGTGAAATGACCGCCGACGGCCTGCTGGTGCGTATGCAAGGTGTCGGCACCTTTGTCGCCGAGCCCAAAACCCAGTCGGCCTTGTTTGAAGTGAATAACATTGCCGATGAAATCGCCGCTCGCGGGCACCGGCACTCCTGCAAGGTGATCAGCCTGGGTGAAGAGCTTGCCGGTTCAGAGCGCGCGGCCGTACTCGACATGCGCGAAGGGCAGAAGGTGTTTCACTCATTGATCGTGCATTACGAAAACGAAATTGCCGTGCAAATTGAGGACCGTTTCGTCAATGCCCAGGTGGCGCCGGACTACTTGAAGCAAGACTTCACTTTGCAAACGCCCTACGCCTACCTGTCCCAGGTCGCACCCCTGACCGAGGGTGAGCACATTGTCGAAGCGATTCTGGCTGACTCCCAAGAGTGCAAACTGCTGCAAATCGAACCCGGCGAACCCTGCTTGCTGATCCGCCGTCGCACCTGGTCCGGGCGTCAGCCTGTTACCGCCGCCCGGTTGATCCACCCCGGTTCCCGCCATCGCCTGGAAGGACGCTTCAGTAAATGAATGAATTGAAAGTTTTACGCGCTGTTGATTACCCGCGCATGCCGTGGAAAAACGGCGGCGGCAGCACCGAAGAAATTACCCGTGACGCCGGGGAAGGCCTTGAAGGTTTCGGCTGGCGCCTGTCGATTGCCGATATTGGTGAGTCGGGCGGATTTTCCCGCTTCGATGGCTATCAGCGAATTATCAGCGTGCTGCAAGGCGCGGGCATGAACCTGCAGGTCGATGGCGCCAGCACCCGGGCCCTGCTGCCGTTCGATGCCTATGCATTCAAAGGTGACAGCGCGGTCAGTTGCACCTTGATTGACGGACCAATCCGCGACTTCAACCTGATCTACGCCCCGGATCGTTACAGTGCGCGCCTGCAGTGGCTGGACGCGGTAACACCGCAGCGTTTCTTCAGCTCGGCCCGGACCCTGCTGGTTTTCGCTGTCGATGAGCAAGTCCATGTCTGCCCGGGTAACACTCAGCAGCAACATCTGGGGCGTTATGACTGCCTGCAGCTGAACGACAACAGTGAACTGCTGGAAATCACGGTAACCGGCCGCTGTTGTGTGATTGAGTTGAGCGGGATCTAAGCCGCACATACGCCTCTGTAGGAGCGAGCTTGCTCGCGAGCTCTTGAATGCGGCCACCAAGAGCTCGCTCCTGCAAGGTTTGAGTCATTGCTGCGCCCCATCTTGTTACCGAACGCCCCAAAAAGACGCAAAACCCCCGCTTCAGTAACATCCCTGCGCTTTGCCCTTTACTCCCTGCAAAAAATCCTTCATCCCTCATCGCCTTGATTTTCGTGCCTTGCAGCTTCGAATACTTAAATTTCACGGGCTGATATCGCACCTTGGCCGCTTACTTGCATATGCTTGTATGTACAAGTACATAAGTGTGCGTCGATCCTCTTGTCCCCGACGCATCTGCCCATCGCTGAGGAGTTACCCGTGACTTCAACTACCCCTAAATCGCCAGCTGCGTTTACCCGTCATCGTGATGGTGAAATCCGCGCCGCCCGCGGTACCCAGCTCACTGCCAAAAGCTGGATGACCGAAGCTCCGCTGCGGATGTTGATGAACAACCTCGACCCGCAAGTGGCCGAGAACCCGACCGAACTGGTGGTATATGGCGGTATTGGGCGTGCAGCGCGTAACTGGGAGTGCTACGACAAAATCGTCGAAAGCCTGACCAACCTCAACGACGACGAAACCCTGCTGGTGCAGTCGGGCAAGCCGGTCGGCGTGTTCAAGACCCACAGCAACGCGCCGCGGGTACTGATCGCCAACTCCAATCTGGTACCGCACTGGGCCACCTGGGAACACTTCAACGAACTCGACGCCAAAGGCCTGGCCATGTACGGCCAGATGACCGCCGGCAGCTGGATCTACATCGGCAGCCAGGGCATCGTGCAAGGCACCTACGAAACCTTCGTCGAAGCCGGCCGTCAGCATTACAACGGCAGCCTTAAAGGCAAGTGGGTACTGACCGCAGGCCTGGGCGGCATGGGTGGTGCGCAGCCACTGGCCGCGACCCTGGCGGGTGCCTGCTCGTTGAACATCGAATGCCAGCAGAGCCGCATCGACTTCCGTCTGGCCACCCGCTATGTCGACGAGCAAGCCGTCGACCTGGACGACGCCTTGGTCCGTATCGCGAAATACACCGCTGAAGGCAAGGCCATCTCCATAGCCCTGTGCGGGAATGCTGCCGAACTGCTGCCCGAAATGGTCCGTCGTGGTGTGCGCCCGGACATGGTCACCGACCAGACCAGCGCCCACGATCCGCTCAATGGCTACCTGCCAAAAGGCTGGACCTGGGAACAGTACCGCGACCGCGCCGTGACCGATCCGGCTGCCGTGGTCAAAGCCGCCAAGGCTTCGATGGGCGAACACGTTGAAGCCATGCTGGCGTTCCAGAAGGCCGGCATTCCAACCTTCGACTACGGCAACAACATTCGTCAAATGGCCAAAGAAGTCGGCGTTGAAAACGCCTTCGACTTCCCGGGATTCGTACCGGCCTATATACGTCCACTGTTCTGCCGCGGTGTAGGCCCGTTCCGTTGGGTTGCTCTGTCTGGCGATGCAGAAGACATCTACAAGACCGATGCCAAGGTCAAAGAGCTGATCGCCGACGACGCGCATCTGCATAACTGGCTGGACATGGCACGCGAACGCATCAGCTTCCAGGGTCTGCCGGCGCGTATCTGCTGGGTTGGCCTGGGCCAGCGCGCCAAGCTGGGCCTGGCGTTCAACGAAATGGTGCGTAGCGGCGAGCTGAAAGCGCCGATCGTGATCGGCCGCGATCACCTGGACTCCGGTTCGGTGTCGAGCCCGAACCGCGAAACCGAATCGATGAAAGATGGCTCGGATGCCGTATCCGACTGGCCACTGCTCAACGCCTTGCTCAACACCGCCAGTGGCGCGACCTGGGTGTCCTTGCACCACGGCGGCGGCGTAGGCATGGGCTTCTCGCAGCACTCGGGCATGGTGATTGTGTGTGATGGCACCGACGAAGCCGCTGAGCGCATTGCCCGCGTGTTGCACAACGACCCGGCCACCGGCGTGATGCGCCATGCCGATGCCGGCTACGACATCGCCATCGACTGCGCCAACGAACAGGGCCTGAACCTGCCGATGATCAACGGCTGATCCGGCTGGCAGCAAAAAATGTGGGCGCTGGCTTGCCAGCGATCAGAGCACCTCGCAATGACTGATGCAGTGAGGTGTTTGCATCGCTGGCGAGCCAAATTCAGAGCACATCCCGTTTTCCTTTATTTGAGGTGGGGCACATGGCTGTTAATGATGATCGTGCAGGCGCAACACCGCTGATCGAAAAACGCTCGATCGACTACATTCCCGAGTCCGAGCGTCATGGTCGGCTCATCAGTCAATTCACTTTGTGGCTGGGAGCCAACCTGCAGATCACGGCGATTGTGACGGGCGCGCTGGCCGTGGTGCTGGGCGGCGAGGTGTTCTGGTCGCTGATCGGCCTGTTTGTCGGGCAATTGCTCGGTGGCGCGGTAATGGCGCTGCACGGTGCCCAGGGTCCGCAACTGGGTTTGCCGCAGATGATCTCCAGCCGTGTGCAGTTCGGGGTGTATGGCGCGGTGGTGCCGCTGGTGCTGGTGTGCCTGATGTATATCGGGTTTTCGGCCAGCGGCTCGCTGCTGGCCGGTCAAGCGATTGCCCAGTTGCTGCATGTTGAAGACTGGATCGGCATTGTCGCCTTTGCCGGTTTTATCGTGATCCTGACCATCTTCGGTTACCGGGTGATTCACGGCATTGGCCGGATCGCCAGTGTGCTGGGGGTGATTGCCTTCATCTATCTGTTCTACAAACTGCTGGCCGGCAATGACATTGGCGCGCTGTTGGCCAACAAGCATTTCTCCATCAGCAGCTTTTTGCTGGCGATCTCGCTGTCCGCCTCGTGGCAAATTGCGTTTGGCCCCTATGTGGCGGATTACTCGCGCTACCTGCCGAGCAAAACTTCACCGGTCAAAACCTTTTGGGCGATCAGTCTGGGTTCCGTCATTGGTGCCCAGATTGCCATGGTGTTCGGCGTTCTGGCTGCCGCTCTGGCGGGCTCGCAATTCGCCCACCACGAAGTGTCGTTCATTGTCGGACTGGGCGGCACCGGCATTGTGGCGGCGTTGCTGTATTTCGCCGTGGCCTTCGGCAAGGTGACGATCACCACGCTCAATGCCTACGGCAGTTTCATGTCCATCGCCACCATCGTCAGCGGCTTTCGCGGCAGCCGGCGGATTCCCGGTGGCGTGCGCCTGCTCTACATCCTGGTGATGGTCGCCATGGCCACCACCCTGGCTCTGTTGGGCAAAGACTCGTTCCTCAAGGATTTCTCCGCTTTTATCCTGTTCCTGCTGGCGTTTTTTACGCCCTGGAGCGCGATCAACCTGGTGGATTTCTACTGCATTACCAAAGAACGCTACGACATCCCGGCGCTGTCCAACCCCGAGGGTCGATATGGCCGCTGGAACCGGGTTGGCTTGAGCGTCTATGTGTTTGGCGTGCTGATTCAAATGCCTTTTATGTCGACCCATTTTTATACCGGCCCGCTGGTGGATAGCCTGGGCGGCACCGATATCTCCTGGATCATCGGTCTGGTCGTGCCTGCAGCCCTGTATTACTGGGCTGCAAGGAAGTGGGCGCGGCCGGTTCCCGAGCACCTGATTTTACCGGCCCAAACCCATGCGCCCGCCCATACGGCAGCTGTGCTGCCCGTAGTGCCGGCGACGATTTAGCCTGCAAACATCAATTTGAAAAAGCCCGCAGTGACTGGCAGCCAACAAGAATTTCAAAGGAGCATTAATGTGAACCGTTTAAACCTGATCCCCGGTCAACTGAGCCTTGCCCAACTGCGTGACATTTATCAGCAGCCGGTAACCCTCAGTCTGGACGAAAGCGCTTCGGCGCAGATTGATGCCAGCGTGGCCTGCGTCGAGCAAATCCTTGCCGAGAACCGCACCACCTATGGCATCAATACCGGTTTTGGTTTGTTGGCTTCGACAAAAATTGCCAGCGAAGACCTGGAAAACCTCCAGCGTTCGCTGGTGCTGTCCCATGCGGCCGGTATCGGCGAGCCGTTGAGCGATGACATGGTGCGCCTGATCATGGTGCTCAAGGTCAACAGCCTGAGCCGTGGTTTCTCCGGTATTCGCCGCGTAGTGATCGACGCCTTGATCGCCTTGATCAATGCCCAGGTTTATCCGCACATCCCGCTAAAAGGCTCGGTGGGTGCATCGGGCGATCTGGCGCCTTTGGCCCATATGTCCCTGGTGCTGCTGGGCGAAGGCAAGGCGCGCTACAAAGGTCAATGGCTGGATGCCGTTGCGGCCTTGAAGCAGGCCGGCCTTGAGCCGCTGACCCTGGCGGCCAAGGAAGGGCTGGCCTTGCTCAACGGCACTCAGGTGTCGACTGCCTACGCGCTGCGCGGCCTGTTTGAAGGTGAAGACCTGTTTGCCGCCGCCATGGCCTGCGGCGGCCTGACGGTGGAAGCAGTACTGGGTTCGCGCTCGCCGTTCGACCCGCGCATTCATGCCGCACGTGGCCAGCGCGGGCAAATCGACGCCGCTGCGATCTACCGTGATCTGCTGGGCACCAGCAGCGAAGTGTCCGAGTCGCACAAAAACTGCGACAAGGTGCAAGACCCGTACTCCCTGCGTTGCCAGCCACAAGTGATGGGTGCCTGCCTGACCCAGTTCCGCCAGGCCGCCGAAGTGCTGGGCATTGAGGCCAACGCCGTATCGGACAACCCGCTGGTGTTTGCCGAGCAGGGCGACGTGATCTCGGGCGGCAACTTCCACGCCGAGCCGGTTGCCATGGCGGCCGACAACATGGCCCTGGCCATTGCAGAAATCGGTTCGCTGAGCGAGCGCCGTATCTCGTTGATGATGGACAAGCACATGTCGCAACTGCCGCCGTTCCTGGTGGCCAATGGCGGCGTCAACTCCGGCTTCATGATCGCTCAGGTGACGGCTGCGGCCCTGGCCAGCGAGAACAAGGCACTGGCCCATCCCCATAGCGTCGACAGCATTCCCACCTCGGCCAACCAGGAAGACCACGTCTCGATGGCTCCGGCTGCAGGCAAGCGTCTGTGGGAAATGGCCGAGAACACCCGTGGCGTGCTGGCGGTCGAGTGGCTGGCGGCGTGCCAGGGGCTTGATCTGCGTGATGGCCTGAAAACCTCGGTCAAGCTTGAAATTGCCCGTACCACTTTGCGTAGCAAGGTCGCATTCTACGAAAAAGACCGCTTCTTCGCCCCGGATATCGAAGCCGCCATGCAGTTGCTGGCCTCGCGCTGTCTGAATGAGCTGGTGCCTGCCAACGTTCTTCCAAGCCTGTAACCCAAAAAACGCAGAGCGCTCGTTGAGCGCTCTGCGTATCTGTTTTCGCCGACAAAAATAACTAGGGACGCGAAATGCAAAGTCAAACTCAAGGTTTGAAGCGCGGGCTATCGGCCCGTCACATCCGTTTTATGGCGCTGGGTTCAGCGATCGGAACGGGTCTTTTTTATGGTTCAGCCGCTGCCATCCAAATGGCTGGACCTGCTGTGCTGCTGGCGTACCTGATTGGTGGCGCCGCGGTCTTCATGGTGATGCGCGCACTGGGGGAAATGGCCGTGCGCGATCCGGTGTCCGGCTCGTTCGGTCATTACGCCAGTACCTACCTGGGGCCGATGTCCGGCTTTATCCTCGGCTGGACCTATGCCTTCGAGATGATCATCGTGTGTCTGGCCGATATCACCGCCTTCGGTATCTATATGGGCTTCTGGTTTCCCGAAGTGGCGCGCTGGATCTGGGTGCTGGGCATCGTGCTGCTGATCGGCGGGTTGAATTTGTGCAGCGTCAAAGTCTTCGGTGAAATGGAGTTCTGGCTGTCGCTGCTCAAAGTTGCCGCCATTGTGGCAATGATTCTGGGCGGTTTCGGCATCATGCTGTTTGGCATCGGAACCTCCAGCACGGACGCAGCCGCAACCGGGATCAGCAATCTCTGGGCCTATGGCGGCTTTATGCCCAACGGCATCGGCGGTTTGATCGCTTCGTTTGCAGTGGTGATGTTTGCGTTTGGCGGCATTGAAATTATCGGCATCACTGCCGGCGAAGCCAAAGACCCGCAGCGCGTCATTCCCAAGGCAATCAACGCAGTCCCGTTGCGGATTTTGCTGTTCTACGTGCTGACCCTGTTTGTGCTGATGGCCATTTACCCATGGACCCAGATTGGCAGCCAGGGCAGTCCGTTTGTGCAGATTTTCGACAGCCTGGGCATCAGCTCGGCGGCTACCATCCTCAACATCGTGGTGATTTCGGCAGCCGTGTCGGCAATCAACAGCGACATCTTCGGCGCAGGCCGCATGATGTTCGGTCTGGCCCAGCAGGGGCAGGCGCCTAAAGGCTTTGCCAAAATCTCCCGTCACGGTGTGCCGTGGATGACCGTTCTGGTCATGGGGGTCACACTTTTGGCCGGGGTGCTGCTTAACTACCTGATCCCGGAAAACATCTTCCTGGTTATCGCCTCGATTGCGACCTTCGCCACCGTGTGGGTATGGTTGATGATTCTGGTGACCCAGGTAGCCATGCGCCGCTCCATGACCCGTGAACAAGTGGCCGAGCTCAAGTTTCCGGTGCCGTTCTGGCCCTATGCACCCATTGCCGCCATCGTGTTCATGGTGTTTATCTTCGGCGTGCTGGGCTACTTCCCTGAAACTCAGGCGGCGTTGATGGTGGGTGCGGTCTGGATTGTGCTGTTGGTGGTGGCTTACCTGCTGTGGGTAAAACCGGCTGCCGGCGCTGCGGTTGAAGAAGCTCCCGAGCTTTCCTGAGTTTTTGATCATTGACGGAGTGAGCGAATGAAAACCCTGTGGCAACACTGCAATGTCGCGACCATGGCCAATGGCACGTACTCAATCATCGAGGATGCGGCCATCGTGACCCGTGAGGGTTTCATTGAGTGGATCGGCCCGCGTCTGCAATTGCCAGTGGGCGAGTACGCCCGGACCGAAGAACTGCAAGGCGCCTGGGTCACCCCGGGGCTGATCGATTGCCACACGCATACGGTCTTTGGCGGTAACCGCAGCGGCGAGTTCGAGCAGCGCCTGCAAGGTGTGAGCTATGCCGAAATCGCCGCCGCCGGTGGTGGCATTGCCAGTACCGTGCGGGCGACCCGTGCTGCCAGTGAAGATGAGTTGTTTGCCAGTGCCCGTCAGCGTCTGACCTGTCTGTTGCGAGACGGTGTGACCAGCGTCGAGATCAAGTCCGGTTACGGCCTGAGCCTTGAGAGCGAACGCAAAATCCTGCGGGTGATTCGTCGCCTCGGCCAGGAGTTGCCGGTGACGGTGCGCAGCACCTGTCTGGCGGCCCACGCCTTGCCGCCGGAATACAAAGACCGGGCTGATGACTACATCGAGCATATCTGCAGCGAAATGCTCCCGGCGCTGGCAGCTGAAGGGCTGGTGGATGCGGTGGATGCGTTCTGCGAATACCTGGCGTTTTCCCCTGAACAGGTGGAGCGGGTGTTCAAGGTGGCGCAGGCGCTGGAGTTGCCGGTCAAGCTGCATGCCGAGCAACTGTCGTCCTTGCACGGTTCCAGTCTGGCGGCACGCTATCAGGCGCTGTCGGCGGATCATCTGGAGTTCATGACCGAAGACGACGCCATCGCCATGGCCAAATCGGGCACTGTGGCGGTGCTGTTGCCGGGTGCGTTCTATTTCCTGCGCGAAACTCAACTGCCGCCCATGGATGCCTTGCGCAAACACGGGGTTAAAATCGCCATCGCCAGCGACCTCAACCCCGGCACGTCGCCAGGTCTGTCGCTGCGCCTGATGCTGAACATGGCCTGCACACTGTTCCGCATGACCCCTGAAGAAGCTCTGGCCGGGGTTACACAGCACGCTGCAACGGCATTGGGCATGGGCCAGACCCACGGTTCGCTGGAACCGGGCAAAGTGGCCGATTTTGTGGCCTGGAACATCGATCGGCCGGCAGACCTGGCCTATTGGCTGGGTGGTGATCTGGATAAACGCGTCGTGCGCAATGGCGCCGACGTTGAGCTTTAGGAGAAACGCTTGTGGATAAGGTTCTGACATTCAAACAGGGTCGCGTGCCATTGCTGATCAGCATGCCCCACGCCGGCCTGAAGCTGACCCCGGCCGTTAAAGCCGGTCTGATTCCCGAAGCACAAAGCCTGCCGGATACCGACTGGCATATCCCGCAGCTTTACGACTTTGCTGCCGATCTGGGGGCCAGCACCCTGGCGGCCGAGTATTCGCGCTTTGTGATTGACCTCAATCGCCCCGAAGACGATGCGCCGATGTACGTGGGGGCAACCACCGGTCTGTTCCCGGCCACGCTGTTCGACGGAGTACCCTTGTTTCGCGAGGGGCAGGTGCCGTCGGCGGCAGAACGGGCGACCTATCTGGAGCACATCTGGAAGCCTTACCACCAGACCTTGCAGCAGGAGCTCAAGCGCCTCAAGGATGAGTTTGGCTATGCGCTGCTGTTCGACGCGCACTCGATCCGCTCCCAGGTGCCGCACCTGTTTGACGGTCGCCTGCCGGACTTCAACCTGGGGACCTTCAATGGCGCCAGTTGCGACCCGGCCCTGGCCAGCGATCTGCAAGCGATCTGCGCCGAGCATCCGGCCTACAGTCACGTGCTGAACGGGCGCTTCAAGGGCGGCCACATCACCCGTCATTACGGTAGCCCTGTGGATAACATCCACGCCGTGCAGCTGGAGCTGGCGCAGAGCACCTACATGGAAGAGTTCGAGCCGTTCAAATATCGCCAGGATCTGGCAGCGCCGACTCAGGAAGTGCTCAAGCAATTGCTGGCGCGGATTATCCAGTGGGGCCAGCAGCGCTACGCTTGACCTGAACCCTGCAGGAGCGAGCTTGCCAATGGATGGAAAAGCTCGCTGCTGCGAGTTTTTCGGCGTATTCATCTGCGCATGCTCATTCCAGCAATCGGGTTTATGATGCCAGACGGCAACATTTTTTCAGCCCCACATGGAGTGCGTAATGCAGACCTTGTTCCCGCAGATCAAACCCTACGCCCGGCATGAACTGGCGGTGGACGAGCCGCATGTGCTCTACATTGATGAAAGTGGCTCCCCGGACGGCTTGCCGGTGCTGTTTGTCCACGGCGGGCCAGGGTCGGGCTGCGATGCCAATAGCCGCTCCTATTTCGATCCCAACCTGTACCGCATCATTACCTTCGATCAGCGCGGTTGCGGGCGTTCGACCCCTCACGCCAGCCTCGAAAACAACACCACCTGGGATCTGGTCACAGATATGGAGCGCATCCGTCTGTACCTGGGTATCGAGCAGTGGGTGGTGTTTGGCGGCTCATGGGGCTCGACCCTGTCGCTGGCGTACGCGCAGACCCATCCCGAACGCGTACAGGGCCTGATCCTGCGCGGAATATTTCTGGCCCGCCCACAAGAAATCGAATGGTTCTATCAGTCGGGTGCCAGCCGGATTTTCCCGGATTACTGGGAAGAGTATGTCGCGCCGATCCCCGAAGAAGAGCGTCATGACCTGCTGACGGCTTTCCATAAGCGCCTGACCGGTAATGACCAGATTGCCCAGATGCATGCGGCCAAGGCGTGGGCGGCCTGGGAGGGGCGTGCTGCTACCTTGCGCCCCAACCCGCAAGTGGTCGACCGCTTCTGCGATCCGCACCGGGCCCTGTCGATTGCCCGGATCGAGTGCCATTACTTCATGAACAATGCGTTTCTGGAGTCCAACCAGCTGATCCGCGACATGCACAAGATTGCCCACCTGCCGGGTGTAATAGTGCACGGTCGTTACGACATGATCTGCCCGCTGGACAATGCCTGGGAGCTGCACAAGAACTGGCCCGACAGCGAGCTGCAAGTGATTCGGGAGGCCGGGCATGTGGCCTCCGAACCCGGTATTACTGACGCGCTGGTGCGTGCCACCGAGCAAATGGCCCGCCGTCTGCTGCGCTTGCAGCCCGACGAAGCATGAAGGGGCTGTTACAGCGGGTCAGCAGCGCACGGGTAGAGGTTGGCGGAGAAACTGTCGGTGCCATCGATCAGGGCTTGCTGGTGCTGGTCGCCGTCGAGCCGGATGACACCGAAGCCAATGCCGCCAAGTTGCTGCACAAATTGCTCAACTATCGGGTGTTCAGTGATGCCGAGGGCAAAATGAACCTGTCGCTGGCCGATATAGGCGGCGGTTTGCTGCTGGTTTCGCAGTTCACCCTGGCGGCCGATACCAAAAGCGGCCTGCGCCCGAGCTTCTCCACGGCAGCGCCCCCTGCGCAGGCCGAGGCGCTGTTCAATCACCTGTTAAACGATGCCAAACGTCTGCATCCAAATGTCGAATCGGGCCGCTTTGGAGCCGATATGCAGGTGCATTTGGTCAACGACGGCCCGGTTACATTTTTGTTACATACATAAAAACCCGAAAAACCTCGTTTTCGTCCGAAAACAGGGGGTTTTAGCGATAAATACTTGCTGAGACTAGATGCGTTGTAACGCGGCCTACTAGATAATCCTGCGCTACATAGAGTCTTGTCCTACTGTCTTGGGGAATCATTCATCCCTTTGGCTGTCGGAAGAGTGCTCGCCAACCTGGCATTTAGATCGCTGGCCGTTGGTTTCATCATCTGTTTTCGGCGAGGTTTGCTCGTGATTGTTAGTCCAATTAATGCACCAAAAATGTCTGCCAAGCGGTTACGCAACGCACTGGTGACGGGCTCTGCGCTCTTTTGCTTGTTCGGTGCGGGTCAACTGTGGGCATTCAGTCTGGATGACGTGGCGGCCGAGGCGAAGACCCTGGCTGAACAGAAATACCAAGCGCCACGCAGCAATTTGCCTAATGAGTTCCGTGACATGAAGTTCGCGGACTACCAAAAAATTCAGTTCAACCGCGACAAAGCCCAGTGGGCCGGGGATAAAACCCCGTTCAAGTTGTCCTTCTATCACCAGGGCATGCATTTCGACACGCCGGTGAAAATCAATGAAGTGACTGCCACCAAGGTCGAAGAGATCAAGTACGACCCGAGCCGTTTCTCCTTCGGTGACGTCAAGTTCGACCCCAAGGCCACCGAAAATCTCGGCTGGGCCGGTTTCCGCGTGCTGTATCCGATCAACAAGGCGGACAAGCAGGACGAAATCATGACCATGCTCGGCGCGAGCTACTTTCGCGTAGTGGGCAAAGACCAGATCTATGGTCTGTCGGCGCGTGGCATGGCAATCGACACTGCATTGCCATCGGGCGAAGAGTTCCCGCGTTTCACCGAATTCTGGATCGAGAAGCCCAAGCCGAACGACAAGCATCTGGTGATCTTCGCCTTGCTTGACTCGCCGCGTGCGACCGGTGCTTACCGCTTTACCCTGCGTCCGGGCATGGACACAGTGGTGGACGTCAAGGCGCAAATGTTCCTGCGTGACAAAGTGGGCAAGCTGGGCATCGCTCCGCTGACCAGCATGTACCTGTTCGGCGCCAACCAGCCGTCCAAGGTCCTCAACTATCGTCGCGAACTGCACGATTCGTCGGGCCTGGCGATCCATGCCGGCAATGGCGAGTGGATCTGGCGTCCACTGAACAACCCGAAACACCTGTCGGTGAGCAACTTCTCGGTTGAAAACCCGCTGGGCTTTGGCTTGCTGCAACGTGGTCGCGACTTCAGCCACTACGAAGACCTTGATGACCGCTACGACAAGCGCCCGAGCGCCTGGATCGAGCCACAGGGTGATTGGGGCAAGGGCACTGTAAACCTGGTGGAAATTCCGACTGCCGACGAAACCAACGACAACATCGTTGCGTTCTGGAGCCCGGAAACACAGCCAGAGCCGCTCAAGCCGTTTGATTTCGCCTACCGCATGCACTGGACCCTGGATGAGGCTGCCCTGCACCCGACGGACAGCGCGTGGGTCAAGCAGACCTTGCGTTCCACTGGTGACGTCAAGCAGTCCAACCTGATCCGTCAGCCGGACGGCAGCGTGGCGTACCTGGTCGATTTCGAAGGCCCGTCGCTTGCAAAACTGCCTGAAAATACCCCTGTGCGTAGCCAGGTCAGTGTCGGCGACAATGCCGACCTGGTTGAAAACAACGTACGTTACAACCCTGAGACCAAAGGCTGGCGCCTGACCCTGCGGATGAAAATCAAAGACCCGAGCAAGGCCACGGAAATGCGTGCGGCACTGGTCCAGGATGTAGAAACCCCGGCGGCCAAACCTGCAGCGCCTGTCACCAAAGCCGAAAAAGCTGCGGCCAAGGTCAAGGACAAGCAAGAGCACAACGCCAAGGCGCCTGAAGCCGAAGCTGCACCGGCCACGCCAGAACCGGTCA
This sequence comes from Pseudomonas paraversuta, assembly GCF_904067025.1. NCBI lineage: Bacteria > Pseudomonadati > Pseudomonadota > Gammaproteobacteria > Pseudomonadales > Pseudomonadaceae > Pseudomonas > Pseudomonas paraversuta. Next base: position 4,667,515 of record NZ_CAJFDA010000001.1, on the reverse strand, counting down.
AGACTGAGAAAGTGTTGACCGAGACCTGGAGCTACCAGTTGCCCGCCGATGAGTAACGCTCAAGCCCGGCCAGACTCGCTCGGCGAGTATCTGGCGCACTTGCCACTGAACGATGAGCAGCGCGCCGAACTGGCGAGCTGCACCTCGTTCGCCGAGTTGCACGCGCGTTTGTCGGCGCAATCGGACATCGATGCTGCCGAGGCCGCCCAGGCTTCGGTGGGCACGCGGCTTAACCTGAGTTCGGCAGCTGAGCTCGAGGAAGCAGAAATGCTCGCCCTCGACGCCAGCGGCCGGGTGATGCTCAAGGCCACACCGCCGATTCGCCGTACCAAAGTGGTGCCCGAGCCGTGGCGGACCAATATTCTGGTGCGTGGCTGGCGTCGTTTGACCGGGCGCAGCAATCCGCCCAAGCCGGTAATCGACGAGCGGGTGCTGCCCAAGGCCCGCTGGCGTACGGTGGGTTCGATCCGCCGTTACATCCTGCTGGTCCTGATGCTGGGTCAGACCATCGTCGCCGGCTGGTACATGAAAGGGATCATGCCGTATCAGGGCTGGGCCTTCGTAGACCTTGATGAAGTGCTGCATCAGCCATTGATGCAGACCGCGCAGCAAGTGCTGCCGTATGCCTTGCAGACCAGCATCCTGATCTTGTTCGGGATTCTGTTCTGCTGGGTTTCGGCGGGTTTCTGGACGGCCTTGATGGGCTTTCTGGAATTGCTGACCGGGCATGACAAATACCGCATTTCCGGTAAAAGTGCCGGCAATGAGCCGATCCCGGAGCAGGCGCGTACGGCGCTGGTGATGCCGATCTGTAACGAAGACGTGACCCGCGTGTTTGCGGGCCTGCGGGCTACGTACGAGTCGGTCGCCGCCACCGGTGATCTGGATCGCTTCGACTTCTTCGTGCTCAGCGACAGTAACGATCCTGATATCTGTGTTGCCGAACAACAGGCCTGGCTGGATGTGTGCCGCGAAACAGAAGGCTTCGGGCGGATTTTCTATCGCCGTCGGCGCCGTCGTGTGAAACGTAAAAGCGGCAACCTCGACGACTTCTGCCGTCGCTGGGGCGGCGATTACAAGTACATGGTGGTGCTCGACGCCGACAGCGTCATGAGCGGCGAATGCCTGACCAGCCTGGTGCGCTTGATGGAAGCCACGCCAGACGCCGGCATCATCCAGACCGCGCCACGGGCGTCGGGTATGGATACCCTGTATGCACGCATGCAGCAATTTGCGACGCGGGTATACGGGCCGCTGTTTACCGCCGGTTTGCACTTCTGGCAGCTGGGTGAATCCCACTACTGGGGCCACAACGCAATCATCCGCATGAAACCTTTTATCGAGCACTGCGCCCTGGCGCCACTGCCGGGTAAAGGGGCTTTTGCGGGGGCGATCCTGTCCCACGACTTCGTTGAAGCCGCGTTGATGCGTCGTGCCGGTTGGGGCGTATGGATTGCCTACGACTTGCCGGGCAGCTATGAAGAACTGCCGCCAAACCTGCTGGACGAACTCAAGCGTGACCGTCGCTGGTGCCACGGTAACCTGATGAACTTCCGCCTGTTCCTGGTCAAGGGTATGCACCCGGTGCATCGCGCGGTGTTCCTGACGGGTGTGATGTCGTATCTGTCAGCACCGTTGTGGTTCTTCTTCCTGTTGCTGTCGACGGCCTTGCTGGCGGTCAACACGCTGATGGAGCCGCAGTACTTCATGGAACCGCGCCAGTTGTATCCGCTGTGGCCACAATGGCACCCGGACAAGGCCGTGGCGCTGTTTTCGACCACCATCGTGCTGCTGTTCCTGCCTAAATTGCTTAGCATCATTCTGATCTGGGCCAAGGGCGCCAAAGAGTTCGGTGGCAAGTTCAAGGTCACGTTGTCGATGTTGCTGGAAATGCTGTTCTCGATGCTGCTGGCACCGGTGCGCATGATCTTCCACACCCGCTTTGTACTGGCTGCGTTCCTTGGCTGGGCTGCGACCTGGAACTCGCCACAACGCGACGACGACTCCACCCCATGGAGCGAAGCCGTTCGCCGGCATGGCCCGCAAACCCTGCTGGGTGCGGCCTGGGCCGGGTTGGTACTGTGGTTGAACCCGAGCTTTCTGTGGTGGCTGGTGCCGATTGTCGGTTCGCTGATGCTGTCGATTCCGGTGTCGGTGATTTCCAGCCGGGTCAAGCTGGGCCTCAAGTCCCGTGACGAAAGCCTGTTCCTGATTCCTGAGGAATACGCGCCGCCCCGTGAGTTGTCGGCTACCGCCGAGTACACCCACGAGAACCGCTACCGCGCGCTGCATGACGGCTTTGTCCGGGCCGTGGTTGATCCGCAGCAGAACGCCCTGGCCTGTGGCCTGGCGACCTCGCGTCACCGTGCCGCCGAGCCGATTGAATGGCTGCGGGCCGAGCGCGTGCGTCATGCTCTCAAGGTCGGGCCTCAGGGTCTGAACAATAACGAGCGCATGGCGTTGTTGAGCGACCCGGTTGCACTGGGCCGCCTGCATGCGCTGGTATGGAGCGAAGGCCACGAAGACTGGCTGAACGCCTGGCGTGAATCGGTTGCGGCCGATCCTCACGCGCCGTTGCTGCCCCTGCAACCGGCAGCATGATCTAACGCGAGCAACCTGCTCCTGCTTTTGTGGGAGCAGGCTTGTCCGCGATAGCATCGCCGGCAAGCCGGCTGCCACACAGATCACCCGCTATAAATCACACCTGCCTGCACCCCCCCCGCCTGTCGCGCTTTTCTATCGCAAAACTCGTCTCATAACCCTTCTGTGAGTTAGCATCCGTCTCCGAATGGGTGAGTGCCCGGCTTTATTGGCTTTTTGAATCGAGCCCGCCGCTGGCCAACACCTTTATAAGCAGGTCGAGGGGAGTTGATGATGAAGAAGTTTCTGTCAAAACTGCTGTGCGGTGTCACTGCACTGCTGGCGGTGAGCGCCGCTCATGCAGGCGCAATCGAGGACGCGGTCAAGCGCGGTACGTTGAAAGTGGGCATGGACCCGACCTACATGCCGTTCGAAATGACTAACAAACGCGGTCAGATCATTGGCTTCGAAGTCGATCTGCTCAAAGCCATGGCCAAGTCCATGGGCGTCAAACTGGAACTGGTGTCCACCGGCTATGACGGCATCATCCCGGCCCTGATGACCAACAAGTTCGACATGATCGGCAGCGGCATGACCCTGACCCAGGAGCGCAACCTGCGCCTCAATTTCAGCGAACCCTTCATTGTTGTGGGCCAGACCCTGCTGATTCGCAAAGAACTGGAAGACAAGGTCAAGTCCTACAAAGACCTCAACGACCCGCAATACCGCCTGACTTCGAAGATCGGCACCACGGGTGAAATCGTCGCCCGCAAACTGATGTCAAAAGCCCAGTACCACGGCTATGACAACGAACCGGAAGCGGTACTGGACGTGGTAAACGGCAAGGCCGATGCGTTTATCTATGACGCCCCGTACAACGTTGTGGCCGTCAACAAGTTCGGTAACGGCAAGCTGGTGTTCCTCGACAAGCCATTCACCTACGAGCCGCTGGCCTTCGGTCTGAAGAAAGGCGACTACGACAGCATCAACTACATCAACAACTTCCTGCACCAGATCCACGAAGACGGCACCTACGATCGCATCCATGACAAGTGGTTCAAAGACACTGCCTGGCTCAAAGACATGGAATAAGGCCGACTCTTCAATCGCGAGCATTTGCGTTAACTCCTGCAGGAGCGAGCCTGCCCGCGATTGACGGCCTCCCTAGCGACACAAAACGTGGAACCTGAAAGTGATCAAACAAAAAAAACCCCAGTGGCCCTGGCACGTATTGACCGTGCTGGTGCTCATCGGTCTGGCGGGCGGTCTGTACTACGCCACCTCGCTGATGTCCTACGAATGGCGCTGGAATCGAGTCCCGCAGTACTTCGCCTACCAGGCTGAAGAAGCCCAGCGGGCAGCCGAAACCTCCACCGTGATTGAGCTGGTGCGCAAGGGCGACAATACCGAAGTGGTGCTGAAAGGTGACGATGGCGCCGAACAGCGTCTGACCGTGGCCGACAACAGCCTGCAACTGGCCGAAGGTGACGATGTTGCCGAAGGCGATGTGGTGGGGGTCAATCGTCATTGGGCGGCAGGCCCGCTGCTCTGGGGCTTGTGGACCACCGTCTGGCTGTCACTGGTATCCGGTGTGCTGGGGTTGCTGATCGGCCTGGCCACCGGGCTCTGCCGGTTGTCGAAAAACCCGACCCTGCGCGATCTGTCGACCCTGTACGTGGAACTGGTTCGTGGCACGCCGCTGCTGGTACAGATTTTTATCTTTTACTTCTTTATCGGCACCGTGCTCAACCTGTCCCGCGAGTTTGCCGGTATTGCCGCGTTGTCGCTGTTTACCGGTGCCTATGTGGCCGAAATCATCCGCTCGGGCGTGCAATCCATAGCCCGCGGGCAAGACGAAGCGGCGCGCTCGCTGGGTCTCAATGCCAGCCAGTCGATGCGTCACGTGGTTCTGCCACAAGCCTTCAAGCGCGTGCTGCCACCCTTGGCCGGGCAATTTATCAGTCTGGTAAAAGACACCTCTCTGGTGTCGGTGATTGCGATTACCGAGTTGCTTAAAAGTGGCCGTGAAGTCATCACCACTTCGTTTTCGCCGTTCGAGATTCTGTTCTGCGTGGCGGGCCTGTACCTGTTGATCAACCTGCCGCTGTCGCATTTGGCCAGCCGGCTTGAGCGGAGGCTTGCGCAAAGTGATTGAAGTTCGCGAACTGGTAAAAGTCTTCGATACCCGCGGGCAGGTCGTCCGTGCGGTAGACAATGTCAGCACCACAGTGGCCAAAGGCGAAGTGCTGGTGGTGATTGGGCCTTCGGGCTCAGGTAAATCGACCTTTCTACGCTGCCTCAACGGCCTGGAAGAGTTCGACTCCGGTTCGGTCAGCATCGACGGTCTGGACCTGGCCGACCCGAAAACTGACGTCAACGCCTATCGCCGTGAAGTCGGCATGGTGTTCCAGCATTTCAACCTGTTCCCGCACATGACCGTGCTCGAAAACCTGTGTCTGGCGCAGAAGGTCGTGCGCAAGCGCGGCAAGGCCGAGCGCGAGGCCAAGGCCCGGGCTCTGCTGGAGAAGGTCGGGATCGGGCAGAAGGCTGACGAGTACCCGTCGCGGCTATCGGGCGGCCAGCAGCAACGGGTGGCGATTGCCCGTGCCCTGGCGATGGAACCCAAGGTGATGCTGTTCGACGAGCCGACTTCGGCGCTTGACCCGGAAATGGTCGGCGAAGTGCTGGACGTGATGAAGACCCTGGCCCGTGAAGGCATGACCATGGTCTGTGTGACCCACGAGATGGGCTTTGCCCGTGAAGTGGCCAATCGCGTGCTGTTCTTTGATCACGGCAAGCTGCTGGAGGATTCCGCCCCGGAAGACTTCTTCAACTCGCCCAAAGACCTGCGGGCCCAGGCGTTCCTGCGTCAGGTGCTGTAAAACCCCAACCCTGCAGGGGCTCGCTCCTGCAGGGTTATCAGACTTCAGACCTTGAAGCGTGCCACCAGCGCCTGCAGGTGCGCACCCAGGCGCGCCAGCTCAACGCTGGACGCCGCGGTCTCTTCGCTTGCCGCTGCCGTCTGCTCTGACACGTCACGCACATTCAGCACGCTGCGGTTGATCTCTTCAGCTACGGCGCTTTGTTGTTCGGCGGCCGCCGCAATCTGTTGGTTCATGCCCTGAATGGTCGACACCGTGCGGGTGATGCTGCCCAGCGCTTCGCCTGCACGACGGGTGAGTTCAACGCTGCTGTCGGTCAGGATACGGCTGCTGTCCATGCTGCTGGAGGCCTGCCGGGTACCGCTTTGCAGGCCTTCAATGAGCTCTTCGATCTCTTCGGTGGATTTTTGCGTGCGCTGCGCCAGGCTGCGTACCTCGTCGGCTACCACCGCAAAGCCACGGCCTGCCTCACCGGCGCGGGCGGCCTCGATGGCGGCATTGAGTGCCAGCAGGTTGGTTTGCTGGGCCACCGACTTGATCACATCGAGCACGCTGCCGATCTTGTCACTTTCGCGCTTGAGATGGTCCATGGCTTCGGTGGAGTGGCCCACTTCAATCGCCAGTTTCTCGATCTGGGCAATGGCTTCACCGACCACTTTGTCGCCTTCACGGGACTGCTGGTCGGCAACAACAGCGGCTTCTGAGGCCTCTTCGGCATTGCGCGCCACTTCCTGCACCGTTGCCGCCATTTCGTGCATGGCGGTAGCGACTTGATCGGTTTCGACTTTCTGGCTGTTGACCCCGGCACTGGTCTGTTCGGTCACGGCTGAGAGTTCTTCGGCCGCGCTGGCAATCTGGGTCACGCCATCGCTGATGCCCCCGATCAGTTCGCGCAGACCTTCGGTCATCCGTTGCACGGCTTGCTGCAATTGCCCCAGCTCGTCGCGGCGAGCGGTGGGGTTGTCATGGCTCAGGTCGCCTGCGGCGATCCATTCAACGGTCTTGAGCGTGCGCTGCAGCGGGATGACGATCTGCCGGGTAATAACCCAGGCAGCAATGATGCCCAGTACCAGCGCCAGTAATGTACAACCTATGAGCAGGTTCTCGGCCTGCTGGCTGTCGTGATCGCGTTTTTCGGTTTGCAGGGTCGAAAGCTTCTGGCTCAGATCGATCAGGGTGCTGCCTTGCTGCTGCATGCGCGTCAGCGCCCGGGCACTGGCGACTTGAGCATCGCGAAAGCCGGTCACGGCGGCCCGATAGTTTTGCATGGCCAGCGTGGCTTGCTGCAAGTGGCTCAGATGTTCGTCGGGGAGCCTGGCGGGCAGGCTGTCGAGTTCTTTGAGCGCATGGTCGATGGCATCCAGGGCGGGCTGCTCGGCCTCGGGGCTGGCGCTATAGGTGTAGCCACGCACCTGGAACCTGGCTTGCTGAAGCAGTTTTTGCAGTTCGATGACGCTCTTGTACTGCGCCAGGCTGTCGCTTTGCAGCAAGGTCTGCTCAATGTCTGCAACGCTGGCGACGGCGCTGTCGGCGGTACTGCCGAGCAGTACGCGGTTGGCTTCACGTGCTTGAGTGGCCAGCCCGGAGTCGGCGAATGCGCTTTTGTATTCGGCCACCGCGGCGAGCTGTTGCTCGACCAGGGCCAGCTCCGCAGGATCGGTGAGCTGGCGGCGCGACAGGTCCAGCGTCTGGTCCAGGGCGGTCAACTGGCCATTTACCTCGGCGTTGCCTTTTTCACCCTTGTCCCGCTCGTAGTCCAGACGTGCAATGCGCAAGTCTTTGGTCAGCTCGATGGTCTTTGATATGTTGGCCAGCTTGTCACCGCGGTCGATCACAGAAACCAGACCCTTCCAACCGATTGCGCTTATCAGCACTGTTAAAACCAGCACCAGACCAAATCCCAGGCCCAGCTTGCGATTAACACCGATATTGCCCAGTAGTCTGGCCAGTTGACGGTACATGATGAAACTCCTTTTATGACGCGAGCAGCCTGACGGGAAGCCGTCCATTGCTTTGCGTTCTTCACGGGTATCAGGGCATCGGCGTGGCGCAGGGGAACTGAAGCGGGGGGTGTTGAATGTGTGACCGAGGCCTCAAACCCGCAGCGCAACTTCGTAGTCGCCGAGGAACGAGGCTGCGATGGCTGCGAAGCTGGCCCCGGGGGGCGCAGCCTCGCTCATAGTCAGCGACTAGGTGGCAGGGCTCAGAACAGCCGGGCGAGAAGGGCGGTGACGGCGGTTTCGACCCGCAGGATGCGCGCGCCGAGTTGCACCGGTTGCAGGCCGGCTTTGGCCAGCAGGTCGATTTCGTACGGAATCCAGCCGCCTTCCGGGCCGATAGCCAGGGTCACGGCTTGATCCAGGCCGCGTGGGCACGCGGGGTAATCACCGGGGTGGCCAACCAGGCCCAGTGTGCCTTCGACCAGCTGTGGCAGGCGGTCTTCGACAAACGGCTTGAAACGTTTTTCGATGATGATTTCAGGCAGCACGCTGTCGCGGGACTGCTCCAGCCCCAGAATCAGCTGTTCGCGAATTGCTTCGGGCTCCAGAAACGGGGTCTGCCAAAAGCTTTTTTCGACCCGGTAACTGTTCATCAGAACCACCCTGGGCACGCCCATCGAGGCAACTGTCTGCAGGACCCGGCGCAACATCTTCGGGCGCGGCAGGGCCAGTAACAGGGTCAGGGGCAGTTTGTCGGGCGGCGGCTGGTCGAGGTTGTGGATGACCAGTTCGGCTTCTTTGGCCTCCAGGCGCACCAGTTCGGCGCTGCCCATTAAACCGCCGATGCGTCCGACCCGCAGGTTGTCGCCCACTGCCGCACGGTGCACTTCCTGCATGTGAGTCAGGCGCCGATCGCGCAGGATCACGCGATCGGCGGCAATGAAATCAGCCTCTTCGAGGAGCAGCAGGTTCACGCTTGCGGTGCTGGCGGCTGGGCGTTGCTGTCGTTCTCGGGCTGTTCGTCCGGGTGATCGTCACGCTTGTTTTTGCTGATCAGGCTGCCGAACAGAATGCCGATTTCAAACAGCATCCACATCGGAATCGCCAGCAGGGTCTGGGAGAAGATGTCCGGCGGGGTCAGGATCATGCCGACTACAAAGCAGCCGATAATCACGTACGGACGGATTTTGCGCAGGTATTTGACGTCGACAATACCGATCCATACCAGCAGCACCACTGCCACCGGGATTTCAAAGGCTACGCCAAAGGCAAAAAACAGGGTCATGACGAAATCAAGGTAGCTACTGATGTCGGTCATCATGGCCACGCCTTCCGGTGTCGCGGAGGCGAAGAACTTGAACACCAGCGGGAACACCAGGAAATAGGCGAACGCCATGCCGGCGTAGAACAGGAAGATGCTGGAGATCAGCAGCGGCACGGCAATGCGCTTTTCGTGCTTGTACAGGCCGGGGGCGATAAAGCCCCAGATCTGATGCAGGATCACCGGGATCGCTATAAACAGCGACACCATCATGGTCAGCTTGAGCGGTGTGAGGAACGGCGATGCCACGTCGGTGGCGATCATCGTGGCGCCCACCGGCAGGTATTCACGCAATGGCGTGGAAACCAGGGTGTAGATCTGCTGGGTGAAGGCGAACAACCCGATGAAGATCAGAAAAATCGCGGCGATGCAGCGCAGCAGGCGGGTGCGCAGCTCGGTCAGATGCGAAACCAGCGGCATTGGCTGGTCGTGTTCAGGCTTATCGCTCATGCGCTTAGGGGGCTCGCGGTGGCAGGGTAGGGTCGTGTGGCACTGCCGGTTGAGGTGCAGGCCCGGACTCGGTCTTGCTCAGGCTGACCGGAGCAGGGGCCGGCGGCTCTGCGGGCTCCGGCTGCGCAGGTGCGGCCAAAGGCTGGGTCGGCATCACAGGCGGCACAGGCGGCTGGAGCGGGGCCAGAATCTTCTTGGCTTCTTCTTCCATCGACATGATGTGCTCGTTGTGCAGTTGCCGACGAATTTCGTCGGCGCCGATTTCACGCTCAACTTCCTGTTTGATCGCATTGAAGCTGCGTTTCAAGCGGCCGATCCACAGCCCCGCCGTGCGTGCTGCTCCCGGCAGGCGCTCGGGGCCGAGCACCAACAGGGCCACCAGGCCGACGAGCAGCAGTTCACTGAAGCTGATACCGAACATTATTTTTGGCTCACACGTCTTTGCGGGTCGGCTCTTCGACTTTCTGGGCCTGCACGTCAATGGTGTGCGGCTCGTTGAGGGTCGAAGTGGTGTGTGGCTGCGGTGCGGCCGTTGGCTGTGCAGGCGGCACTACCGGTTCGGCAGGCTTCTCGTCGTCGTTCATGGCCTTGCGAAAGCCCTTGATCGATTCGCCCACGTCAGAGCCCAGGTTTTTCAGTTTTTTGGTGCCGAAGACCAGGACCACAACTACCAGAATGACGACCCAGTGTTTCCAGTCAAAAATGCCCATGATGAGTTCCTTGCAAAAAAGTTTAAGCGGATGGCCGTGAGGCTTTTTCCACGTGGCCGGAGGTACCGATGCGACGCTCCAGTTCATCCAGTACGGCCTGAGGATGCTGACCCAGCTGGGCGAGCATGATCATGCTGTGGAACCATAGATCGGCGGTTTCGTAGATGACATCGCTGCAATCTCCGCTGATGGCCGCATCTTTGGCTGCGATGATGGTTTCGACCGACTCTTCGCCGACCTTCTCCAGAATCTTGTTCAGACCCTTGTGGTACAGGCTGGCGACATACGAACTGTCCGGCGAGGCGCCTTTGCGCTCTTCGAGTACCCGGGCTACGCGGCTCAAGGTGTCAGTCATTGGAGTGTCCTGCGTGATAAATGGCGTGCGGGTCTTTAAGCACCGGATCGACGGTCTTCCATCCGGAGTTTTCGTACACGCGGTAGAAGCAGCTCTGACGACCTGTATGGCAGGCGATGTCACCGATTTGTTCGACCATCAGGATAATGACGTCAGCGTCGCAGTCCAGGCGCATTTCATGCAGCTTTTGTACGTGGCCCGACTCTTCACCCTTGCGCCACAGCTTGCCACGGGAACGTGACCAGTAAATGGCACGGTTCTCGGTGGCGGTCAGGCTCAGGGCTTCGCGGTTCATCCAGGCCATCATCAAAACGCGCCCGGTTTTATGGTCCTGGGCAATCGCCGGCACCAAGCCGTCGCTGTCCCATTTGATCTCGTCCAGCCAGTTGTTCATGTTCGACTCCGCGCGTAGCGATTTAACAGTTTGCCAGCCTCGCCAGAGAGTGGCTAGAACTCCTGCAGGACAGAGCTAGCTCCTGCAGGTTATCTGCGTACGATCAGATACAGGCCCACTGCCAGCAAGATACCGGCCGGCCAGTAGCTGAGGGTGTGCAGCGGCCCGACACTGGCCAGCAGGGCCCCGGCGGCCAGATGCCCGGCACCCAGCAGACGCAGGAACCAGCTGTCCCGGGGTTCGCTGACCACCAGCCGCTGATTTTTGCTATGGGGCTGCGACATGCGTTCCAGCAGGTCGCGGGTCATGCCCGCCAGATGCGGGATCTGCTCGACCTGGCTGTGCAGGTTGCGCAACAGGGTTTTCGGGCTCACCCGTTCACGCATCCAGCGTTCAAGGAACGGCTGCGCGGTGCTCCACAGGTCGAGGTCGGGGTACAGCTGACGCCCCAGCCCTTCAATGTTGAGCAGGGTTTTTTGCAGCAGCACCAGCTGTGGCTGGACTTCCATGTTGAAGCGCCGCGCGGTCTGGAACAGGCGCATCAGCACCTGGCCAAAGGAAATTTCTTTCAGCGGTTTTTCAAAAATCGGCTCGCATACGGTACGGATCGCCGCCTCAAACTCGTTGAGCTTGGTGTGCGCCGGTACCCAGCCCGAATCAATGTGCAACTGCGCCACCCGCCGGTAATCACGCTTGAAGAAGGCAAACAGGTTGCGCGCCAGGTAGTCCTGGTCCTCGGGGGTCAGGCTGCCGACAATGCCGCAGTCGATGGCGATGTATTGCGGGCTCCACGGGCTGACTGTGCTGACAAAAATATTGCCGGGGTGCATGTCGGCGTGAAAGAAACTGTCACGAAAAACCTGGGTGAAGAAAATCTCGACCCCGCGTTCGGCCAGCATCTTCATGTCGGTGCGCTGATCGGCGAGGGTTTTCAGGTCAGTGACCTGAACCCCGTAGATGCGCTCCATGACCAGAACCTTGGGCCGGCACCAGTCCCAGTAGATCTGCGGCACGTAAAGCATCGGCGAGCCTTCGAAGTTGCGCTTGAGCTGGCTGGCGTTGGCCGCTTCACGTAACAGGTCGAGCTCGTCGTAAATGGTTTTTTCGTAATCGCTGACTACATCCACCGGGTGCAGCAGGCGGGCGTCAGCGCTCAGGCGTTCGGCAACCCTGGCCAGAATGAACAGCCAGGCCAGGTCTGAACCGATGATTGGCTTGAGGCCCGGGCGTACGACCTTGACCACAACTTCTTCGCCGGTCTTGAGCTTGGCCGAGTGCACCTGGGCCACCGAGGCCGAGGCCAGGGGTTCGATGTCAAAACGGCTGAACACTTCGCCGATGGTGGCGCCAAGTTGCTCTTCGATCAGCTTGACCGCTACCTGCGGGTCGAACGGCGGTACGCGATCCTGCAACAGCATCAGTTCGTCGGCGATGTCTTCGGGCAGCAAGTCGCGACGGGTCGAGAGAATTTGCCCGAACTTGATAAAGATCGGTCCCAGATCCTGCAGCGCCAGGCGCAGCGCAGCGCCCCGGCTCAGCTCCAGCTTCTTGCGCGGGAACCAGCGCCACGGCAGCGCGTAGCGCAGCGAGAGCATCCACCATGGCAAGGGCAGGGCGAACAGCAAGTCATCAAGGCGGTAGCGAATGACGACGCGCTGGATGCGGAACAAACGGCGTATGGCAAGCAGCTTCATGCGTTATCGCTGGAATTGAGGGATCGGCCAAGGCGCTCAAAGCGCGCCTCAAGGCGGTCCAGGTCGAGTTTGAGTTGGTCGAGTTCGTCAAAACGCGCTTGCGCTTCACGTTCTCCGACCAAGGTGCGGGCTTCTTCGCTGAGGTATTCGGCCAGATTCTGATTAAGGCTGGCGAACCCTTGCTGATACCAGTTGGCGCGGCTGCGCAAATGACCGCCGATCAGTGCCGTGGCAACCGGTCCGAGCCAGCGCGAGAGTTCATACTCCCAGTCCAGATCCAGGTCTTGCAGCACCTGGGCAAGCGCCATCAACACGTGGCTGTCGCCCTCAAGGTCTACTTCAGGGCTGTGCAGCACGGCGGTCTTGTCTTTGCTCAGGACCAGACGCATCAAGCTGGCAGCAGGTGCACGCAGGGTGCAATCGGCATCTGCAGCCCATTGGGTGGCCAGCAGCAGGCCTTCATCGCTGGGCAGGATAAACAGCTGCAATGCCGGAGCCGCGCATTCGACAGCAATCACTTTGCCGGTCAAAGGCTGCAAGCGCGCCATGGCCGTGCTGTCCAGCCGCAAAATGCGATTGACGCCGTTTTCGACGCTGGCGAGAAGGCCGCGGAGCAACATCAGGGCTTGATGCCGCGGTGCAGCGCAACGATGCCTGAAGTCATGTTGTGATAGGTCACCCGGTCAAACCCGGCCTCGACCATCATCGACTTCAGTGTTTCCTGGTTCGGGTGCATGCGGATCGACTCGGCCAGGTAGCGATAGCTCTCCGGGTCATTGAGGATCAGCTTGCCCACCATCGGCATGAAGGCGAACGAATAAGCATCGTAAACCTTGGACATCAATGGGTTGGTCGGTTTGGAGAACTCCAGCACCAGCAAGCGCCCGCCCGGCTTGAGTACCCGCAGCATGGAGCGCAATGCGTCTTCCTTGTGGGTCACGTTGCGCAGGCCGAAGGCGATGGTCACGCAATCGAAGTGGTTGTCCGGGAACGGCAGCTTTTCAGCGTCGGCCTGAACGAACTCGATATTGCCGGCCACACCTTTGTCCAGCAGGCGGTCACGGCCAACCTTGAGCATGGAGGCGTTGATATCTGCCAGCACTACCTGGCCGGTCGGGCCAACCAGATGGGAAAACTTGCGGGCCAGGTCACCGGTGCCGCCTGCGATGTCCAGCACCTTGTTGCCAGGGCGAACGCCGGACAGTTCGATGGTGAAACGCTTCCACAGGCGGTGCATGCCGCCCGACAGTACGTCGTTCATCAGGTCGTATTTAGCGGCTACAGAGTGAAAAACCTCGGCGACTTTTTCCGCCTTTTGGCTTTCCGGCACATTTTTGAAGCCGAAGTGGGTGGTGGGTTCGGCATCGCTGCCTTTGCGCTGATCAGTCATATCGCTGTCACCAAAAGAGAATGCTGGCCATTCTAATCCCGGTGGCCGGCTTTGTCTTGGCGAGGCTGAAGGTAAGTATAGTGTCGGCCTTATTTACTCGGAGTGAACCAATGGCTCGTATCAGCGTTGAACGGACCCATACCCTGGGCCTTGAGGCAGCACGTGAAAAAGCTCTACCCCTGGTTGAGAAGCTGGCGGGGCAGTATGGGCTGACCCCTGACTGGTCCGGAGATACAGTAAAGCTCAAGCGTTCGGGGGTTAACGGCACCCTGGCAATCGGCGAGAAAACCATTCGGGTCGACGTTGAGCTGGGCATGCTGATGTCTGCGATGAGCGGCATGATTCAATCGGAAATCGAGCGCTCGCTGGACAAGGCGTTGTCGTGAAGTAGCACTGTTGTGCCTGCCCCGATGGGCTTCTGACTGGCAGCAAGGCCACTTAGCGTCTAAACCTGATGCAGGTGAGCACTCTGTTCATCTTGATGATTCGACGATCTTGCTCACTGACGTCGCGACTTAACATTGAGGGGAACACGATGGCTGCTAAAAAACCGACTGCCAAAGACAGCAATTCATGGGTAGGCAAGGTCGAAGAGTACTCGCGCAAAATCTGGCTGGCAGGTTTGGGTGTGTACTCGAAGATCGATACAGACGGCAGCAAGCTATTTGATTCGTTAGTCAAAGATGGGGAGAAGGCCGAAAAACTGTCCAAGGCCGCAGTCGGTAAACTGGCTGACAGCGCCAAATCGACCAGCTCTTCTGCCCGTACCCGGGTCGAGGATGTTAAAGACCTGGCCATGGGCAAGTGGAGCGAGTTCGAAGAGGCGTTTGATAAACGCCTGAACAGCGCGATTTCACGTTTGGGTGTTCCGAGCCGTGAAGAGGTCAAAACCTTACACACCAAGGTCGAGACCCTGACCAAACATATCGAGAAGCTCACCGCGGCGGCAGCCAAAGTTGCTGCCACCAAGGCTTCGTCTGCCAGCAAGCCGGCAGCTGCCAAAGCTGCAGCCAAACCCGCTGCGAAACCCGCAGCGGCCAAGCCAGTGGCAAAACCGGCTGTTAAAGCAGTCGCCAAGTCAGCCGCCAAGCCAAAGGCAAAACCAGCGGCCAAGCCGGCAACCAAGCCAGCAACTGCTGCGAGCAAGCCCGCAGCTAAACCTGCAGCAGCCAAACCGGCGGTTAAAAAACCGGCCGCAGCCAAAAAGCCGGCCGCCGCCAAGTCTTCTGTGGTTACTCCAGAGCCAAAACCTGACGCAGCGCTTTAGTCCATAGCAACTCTGGGCTTGCTTGCCAGCGATGCCAATGCCATCGCTGGCAAGCCGGCTCCCACCGGGGCTGGCGTTACAGCATCAACTTGACGATGGATTCTGACGGGTCGCGGGACTTGCCGGCTTCCTTCAGTTGCTGCAGATAATCAGCCCACAGCTCTTCCTGGCGAACCCCGAGCTGATAGAGGTATTCCCAGGTGAACAGGCCGCTGTCGTGGCCATCATCAAAGGTTATTTTCAGCGCATATTGCCCCGCCGGTTCTACCTTGCTCAGACCTACGTTGATTTTCCCGAATTGCAGAATGGGGTTGCCATGACCCTGGACTTCGGCGGACGGGGAGTGCACGCGCAGAAATTCCGCAGGCAGGTGGTATTGCTCGCCAGAGGGATATTTGAGGGTGAGGGTTTTTGAGGCTTTGTGCAGGTTGATGGCGCTGGGGATTGGCGCTGGAGTAGAGCTCATGGGACAAAACCTTTTTCTCATCACACACACCGTAGCCGCTGCCACGGGCAGCGATCGGCAACGGAGTCGGCGATCGCTGCCTGCGCCAGCGGCTACAGGTTGTGTGAGGGTTTACAAGATATAGCGCGAGAGGTCTTCGTTCTCGGCCAGTTCGCCCAGGTGGCTGTTCACGTATTCAGCATCAATCCGGATAGGCTCGTCTTTTTGTGCGCTGGCGATATCGCCGGCGCTGAAAGACACCTCTTCCAGCAAGCGCTCAAGCAGTGTGTGCAGGCGGCGAGCACCGATGTTCTCGGTTTTTTCGTTCACCTGCCAGGCAATTTCGGCCAGGCGTTTGATGCCTTCGGGCATGAACTCGATGTTCAGGCCTTCGGTTTTCAGCAACTCGCGATATTGCTCGGTCAGGGATGCATGCGGCTCGCTGAGGATGCGCTCGAAGTCTTGCGGCGTCAGTGCCTTGAGCTCGACCCGGATTGGCAGGCGGCCTTGTAGCTCCGGCACCAGATCGCTTGGCTTGCTCAGGTGGAATGCCCCCGAAGCGATAAACAGGATGTGGTCTGTTTTGACCATGCCCAGCTTGGTGTTCACGGTGCAGCCTTCGATCAGCGGCAGCAGGTCACGCTGTACACCTTCACGGGACACATCGGCGCCGCCGACATTGCCGCGCTTGGCAACCTTGTCGATTTCGTCGATGAACACGATGCCGTGTTGCTCAACGGCTTCAAGGGCTTTGGCCTTGAGTTCTTCGTCATTGACCAGGCGACCGGCTTCTTCGTCACGCACCATTTTCAGTGCTTCTTTGACTTTCAGCTTGCGGTTCTTGCGCTTGCCTTTGCCCATGTTGGCAAACAGGCTTTGCAGCTGGTTGGTCATTTCTTCCATGCCTGGCGGCGCGGAAATATCGACGCCGGCAATGTCTGCGACTTCGATTTCGATTTCCTTGTCGTCCAGCTGGCCTTCACGCAGGCGCTTGCGGAACAGCTGACGGGTGTTGGAGTCCTGCGGCGTGGCGGCTTCTTCGCCAAACGTACGGGCAGGCGGCAACAGGGCATCGAGGATGCGCTCTTCGGCTGCATCTTCGGCGCGATGGCGAACCTTGACGATTTCCTGCTCGCGCAGCAGCTTGATCGCCGCATCAGCCAGATCACGAATGATCGATTCAACGTCGCGGCCGACATAGCCCACTTCGGTGAACTTGGTCGCTTCAACCTTGATGAACGGCGCGTTGGCCAGTTTGGCCAGGCGGCGGGCGATTTCGGTTTTACCGACGCCGGTCGGACCGATCATCAGAATGTTTTTCGGGGTGACTTCAACTCGCAGTTCTTCAGGCAGTTGCATCCGGCGCCAGCGGTTACGCAGGGCGATGGCAACGGCGCGCTTGGCGTCGTCCTGGCCGATGATGTGGCGATTGAGTTCGTGGACAATTTCGCGGGGAGTCATGGACATAGTAATTGGCGTTCCTCTAGCAGAATCAAGCAAACGGGCCGGTGAGCCGGCCCGGCAGTTGGCTTATTCAGCGAGGTCCTGCTCCTCAATAGTGATGTTGTGGTTGGTGAATACGCAGATGTCGCCGGCGATACCGAGGGCGGTTTCGGCGATTTCGCGGGCCGACAGATCGGTTTTCATCAGCAAGGCGCGGGCTGCAGCCTGGGCGAATGCACCACCGGAGCCCATGGCGATCAAGCCGTCTTCCGGCTCAACCACGTCACCGTTACCGGTGATGATCAGGGACGCGTCTTTGTTGGCGACAGCCAGCATTGCCTCAAGGCGGCTCAGCGAGCGGTCGGTACGCCATTCTTTGGCCAACTCGACAGCTGCACGAACCAGATGGCCCTGGTGTTTTTCCAGCTGGCCTTCGAAGCGTTCAAACAGGGTAAATGCATCAGCGGTAGCACCGGCAAAACCGGCAATGACCTGGCCGTGATAGAGACGGCGGACTTTTTTCGCGTTGCCTTTCATCACGGTATTGCCAAGAGAAACCTGGCCGTCGCCAGCCATAACGACTTTGCCGTGACGGCGTACTGAAACGATGGTGGTCAAGGGAGAGTCTCCACGCAGCGGGGCGAAAATGCCTGATGGAAATACATATGGGGGTTGTAGACGGTTTTTCAACAGCGCAGAGGGAATGCAGATGAATGGAACGCGGATACGAGGGGGAATTGGGCGGGCGCCGGCTTGCCAGCGAATTGGATGATGGGGTGCTGCCATCGCCGGCAAGCCGGCTCCCACAGATTGTTTGCAGTTTCTGTGGGAGCCGCCTTTGGTCAGCGGCGTTGTTGCAACAACAGGTTGTTGAAGCCGCTACCGGCCAGTTGTTTCTGGGCGACGGTCAGCTGTTCGCGGTTGCTGAACGGGCCGACCAGTACCCGATACCAGGTTTCATCTTTCACCGTGCCGGCTTCAACCGTGGCGGTCTGGCCCAGCAAAATGATTTGCGCGCGCACCCGTTCAGCATCGGCCTGTTTGCGGAACGAACCGGCTTGCAGGAAAAATCTGGTAACAGGTGCAGCTTTGGCGACGGGTGGCGCAGGAGGCGGGGTAATGCCGCTCAAGGCCGCCTGGGCGCGGGCAGTATCGATTTTTGCAGCTTCGGCAGGCGTCACCGGTGCCAGTGGCGCCGTTTGCGGCGTAGGCGGAGTTTTCTCCGGTACGGCCTCCGGCGGCACTATCACTTCCGACTCCGGCAGCAAGGTGTAGAAGTCGTACTTGGGCTTGACCGGCTGGGTCGGGCTAGGCGCAGTTTTGTTGGCCTCGGCGACTTGCGCCGCTTTCTGCTGCTCCTGCTTGACCCGTTTTACATCGTCGCCCTTGCCGGGCTCGAGTTTCATCAGAAACACGATAAACGCACCCACGGTGAGGCCGATGGCCATCCATAGCCAGCCCGGGATCGGCTTCTTTGCAGGCGCCTGATAGCGGCTGGCGCCTCGCTTGGGTGCAGGTTTTTTCTTGGCGGCCAACTTACATGCGCTCCAGAGTTTCCAGGCCCAGCAGTTCCAGGCCTTGCTTGAGGGTACGACCCGCCAGAGCTGCCAGGCGCAGACGGCTGTGTTTTTGCGCTTCGTCTTCGGCCGTCAGGATCGGGCAGTTTTCGTAGAAGCTGGAGAACAACCCGGCCACTTCGTACAGATAGGTACACAGGGTGTGCGGGGTGCCTTTTTCGGCAACGTTGTTCAGCACTTCACCGAACTGCGCCAATTTGGCGGCCAGGTCTTGTTCTTGCGGTGCCTCCAGGACGATTTGACCTTCAACTTCGTCGAAGTTCTTGCCCAGTTTGCGGAACACGCCCGCGACCCGGGTGTAGGCATACAGCAGATAAGGTGCGGTATTGCCTTCAAAGTTCAGCATCAGGTCGAAGTTGAAGCTGTAGTCGCTGGTGCGGTGTTTGGACAGATCCGCGTATTTCACCGCGCCAATGCCGACGACCTTGGCGATTGCGCGCAGCTCGTCTTCCGCCAGTTCCGGGTTTTTCTCTTTGACCAGGGTGTAGGCGCGTTCCTTGGCTTCGGTCAGCAGGTCGACCAGCTTCACCGTACCGCCATCGCGGGTCTTGAACGGACGACCGTCGGCCCCGTTCATGGTGCCGAAGCCCATGTGCTCCATTTCCATCGGATGGGTCACAAAGCCGGCCTTGCGGGCAACTGCAAACACTTGCTGGAAGTGCAATGCCTGGCGCTGATCGACGAAGTACAAGGCCCGATCGGCTTTCAACACGCCGCTGCGATAGCGAATGGCTGCCAAGTCAGTGGTGGCATACAGATAGCCGCCATCGGCTTTGACGATGATCACCGGCAGCGGTTCGCCTTCAGCGTTCTTGAACTCGTCGAGGAACACGCACTGGGCGCCGTTGCTCTCCACCAGCATGCCCTTGGCCTTGAGGTCGTTGACCACGTTGATCAGGTCGTCGTTGTAGGCGCTTTCGCCCATAACGTCAGCCATGGTCAGTTTGACGTTCAACTGCTCGTAAATTTTCTGGCAGTGGGACAGCGAGATATCTTTGAACTTGGTCCACAGCGCCAGGCAATCCGGGTCGCCGGCTTGCAGCTTGACCACCAGGCCGCGGGCGCGGTCGGCAAATTCAGGAGACTCGTCGAAGCGTTTTTTAGCGGCGCGGTAGAAGTTCTCGAGATCGGACAGCTCGTCGCTGGTGATCGGGTTTTCTTCCAGGTACGCCATCAACATGCCGAACTGGGTGCCCCAGTCGCCCACGTGGTTCTGGCGAATCACCTCGTCGCCGAGGAATTCCAGGACCCGTGCCACGCCGTCGCCGATGATGGTTGAGCGCAAGTGGCCCACATGCATCTCTTTGGCCAGGTTGGGGGCGGACATGTCCACGACGGTGCGCATTGGCCTGGTGGCCTTGTGCACGCCGATTTTCGGGTCAGCCAGGGCTGTGTCCAGGCGCGAAGCCAGGGCCTGGGTGTTCTGAAAGAAGTTCAGGAAGCCGGGGCCGGCGATCTCGGTCTTGCTGATTTGCTCATCGGCAGGCAGGGCCGCGATGATTTTTTCAGCCAGATCCCGGGGCTTCATGCCGGCAGGTTTGGCCAGCATCATGGCGATGTTGCTGGCGAAGTCGCCGTGGGTCTTGTCACGGGCGTTTTCCACCTGAATCGCTGGCGTCAGGCCTTCAGGCAACACACCTTCTGTGACGAGTTGAGCTAGGGCTTTTTGAATCAGCTGGCGAATGGTGTCTTTCATGGTCTTCTCTGTCGACCGCAAGCGCGGTAGCGCCTCAGTGCGCAGGTGGAAAAACTGGGTATTATCCGTTGCGAAAGCAGCCTTGCCAACCTTGGCGGCCGGGTAGTTCAGGGTTTATGCAAATTGCCGGTGGCTCAATACAAATCCACCGGGTCTACATCCAGCGACCAGCGCACCTGACGGCCGCTGGGCATTTGCTCCAGCACCAGCAGCCATTGGCTGAGCAGTCGATGCAAGGGGCCGCGGGCATTGGCTTGCAATAATAGCTGAGCACGATAGCGCCCGGCACGGCGCTCCATGGGTGCCGGTACCGGGCCGAGCAGTTCGATGCCGCCCAGGTTCAGCTCGGCCAGTAAACGTTCGGCCTCGCTGCACGCCTCATCCAGGAAACCTTCGGCCTGTCCCGGCTTGTGGGCCTCGGCACGCAGCAGGGCCAGGTGGGCGAAGGGCGGCAGCCCGGCGGCCCGACGCTCGCTCAGGGCCTGTTCGGCGAAGGCGAAGTAACCCTGCTCGGTCAGTTGGATCAGCAGCGGATGGTCGGCCAGGTGAGTCTGGATTATCACCTTGCCCGGCTCTTCGGCGCGCCCGGCCCGACCCGCGACCTGAACGATAAGCTGGGCCATGCGCTCACTGGCGCGGAAGTCACCGGAGAACAAACCGCCATCGGCGTCGAGGATCGAGACCAGCGTCACCCGGGGAAAGTGATGGCCTTTGGCAAGCATCTGGGTGCCGATCAAAATACACGGCTGGCCCTTTTGAATCGTGGCAAACAGCTGGTTCATCGCGTCTTTGCGCGAGGTGCTGTCGCGATCGACCCTGAGCACCGGGTAGTCCGGAAACAGAATCCCCAGCCGCTCTTCGGCGCGCTCGGTGCCGGCGCCCACGGGCCGTAAATCGACTTTGCCGCATTGCGGGCAATTGCGCGGTACAGGTTCGACGTAGCCGCAGTGATGGCAGCGCAGTTCGCCGGATCGCTGATGAACGGTCATGCGCGCATCACAGCGCTGGCATTCCGACATCCAGCCGCAGTCATGGCACAACAGGGTCGGCGCGAAGCCCCGGCGGTTGAGAAACACCAGCACTTGCTGGCCCGCGGCGAGGGTCTGGCCGATGGCCTGTTGCATCGGCCCGGAAATGCCGCTGTCCAGTGGACGGCTTTTCACATCCAGGCGCAGGAAGCGTGGCTGTTTGGCCCCGCCGGCGCGTTCATTCAGGCGCAGCAGGCCGTAGCGACCGGTATAGGCGTTGTGCAGGCTTTCGAGGGACGGGGTGGCAGAGCCCAGCACAATCGGGATGTTTTCCTGGCGGGCGCGTACCAGTGCCAAGTCCCGGGCGTGATAGCGCAAACCTTCCTGCTGTTTATAAGAGCCGTCGTGCTCTTCGTCGATGATGATCAGCCCGGGGTTTTTCATCGGGGTGAACAATGCCGAGCGGGTGCCAATAATAATGTCGGCTTCGCCATCCCGGGCTGCCAGCCAGCTTTCGAGGCGTTCCCGATCGTTGACCGCCGAGTGCACCAGAGCGATGCGCGCGTTGAAGCGCTGCTCGAAACGGGCCAGGGTTTGCGGGCCCAGGTTGATCTCGGGGATCAGCACCAGCGCCTGTTTACCTGCCTGGAGCGTCTCTCGGATCAGTTGCAAATACACTTCGGTCTTGCCGCTGCCCGTCACCCCAGCCAGCAAAAAGGCATGAAAGTGGTCGAATCCTGCCCGGATCGCCTCGTAGGCGGCCCGTTGTTCGCTGTTGAGTGGCAGTTCGGGCTGGGCCAGCCAGTGTTCGTGGCGCTCACTCGGCGCGTGACGGCGGATTTCCACGGTGACCAGTTCTTTGGCCAGCAGCAGGTCGAGACTGTCTTTGCTCAACATCAATTTACTGAGCAGTTGATGGGCCACGCCGTGGGGGTGCTGGGCGAGGGTGGCCAGCGCCTCGCGCTGGCGCGGGGCCCGGGCGACACGCGGGTCGTCAAGCCTGGCCCCGGGGGCGATCTGCCAGAACCGCTCCTGGCGGGTTTCGGCCAGCTCGCCCTGACGCAACAACACCGGCAGCGCCCAGCTCAGGGTGTCGCCCAGGCTGTGCTGGTAATACTGCGAGGTCCATAAACAGAGCTTGAACAGGGAGGCCGGCAGCGGGGGTGTGGCATCGAGCAGTGCGATTGCCGGTTTCAGCTTGTCGGCCGGCACTTCGCTGTGGTCGACCACTTCCACCAGAATCCCGATCATTTCCCGCCGCCCGAACGGTACCCGCAGGCGCATCCCAGGCTGTAATTGACTGCGCAGCACGCCCGCAGGCGCCCGGTAATCAAACAGGCGGCGCAAGGGGGAAGGCAGGGCAAGGCGCAAAATGGCGTCGGGCACGCGGGGCTCTCAAGTGATGAACGGCAAAGATGGCCCGGAGCCTAGCAGACAACGCGGTCCGGGACTAAAAGGCAGGTCAATGAATGGTGAAAGAATTTGGGGAGAGCATGATTGGTCACTTGCGTCAATGCAAAGGTCTGGTATTATCGGCGCCCTAAATTTACGTGCGGTATTCAACAATGGTGTTGAGTGGCGGCACGCTAGCCTGAGGAATACCCCATGAAAGCCGATATCCATCCAGCGTACGAAACAATCCTGGTAACTTGCAGCTGCGGCAACAAGTTCGAAACCCGTTCGAACCTGTGCAAGCCACTGGGCACTGACGTATGCAACGAGTGCCACCCGTTCTACACCGGTAAGCAGAAAACTCTGGACATTGGCGGTCGTGTTGATCGCTTCAAGACTCGTTTTGGTGCTTTCGGCGCTAAAGCAGCTCCAGCAGCAGAAGCAGACAAAGCAGCCGAGTAAGGCTGATGACCTTGGGCAGGCTTTCTGGTCTGGCCGGGTTATTGAAAAAGGCGTCCCTTGCGGGCGCCTTTTTTGTGTCCGGGATTTGGCTGGCTGACGTTTCTGCCGAGCCTCTGTGCCCTGCACCGGCAGCCTTGTCATACGCACAGGTGCAGCGGGTGGTCGATGGCGACACCCTGCGCCTCAAGGACGGCCGCAGCGTGCGCATGATCGGCCTCAATGCCCCGGAGACGGGGAAGCAAGGCCAGTCCGCCGAGCCTTTTGCCGACGCTGCGCGTAAGCGCCTGCAAGACTTGGTGGCGCAAAGCGATGGCCGGGTCGGATTGCTCGCGGGCAAGCAGGCTCAGGACCGTTACGGGCGCACCCTTGCCCATGTGTTTGGCGCCGATGGCAGTAATCTTGAAGCCCGGTTGCTGGCCGATGGCCTGGCCTATCAGGTGGCAATCGCCCCGAATACCCGGTTACTCGATTGCCAGCAAGCGGCCGAGCAAAGCGCCCGGGCATCCGGGCTGGGGCTATGGCGGCAGTCGCCGGTGCTGACGCCGCAGCAAATCACCCGCTCGGGTTTCGTTCTGGTCAGCGCAACGGTCAGTAAGGTGCAGCGCAATCGCGGTGGACTCTGGATCGATCTGCAGGGCGGTCTGGTATTGCATATTGCACCCAATCAGCTGGGCGGCTTTGATCACAAGGCCCTCCTCAGGCTGCAGGGCGCGCAGATTGAGGCCCGTGGCTGGGTTCTGGACCGCGCCAGGCGTGGCGGTTTGCAAGGTGGGCAGGCGCGCTGGATGCTGCCTTTGACTGATCCGGGGATGTTTAAAGTCATTGCGCATTAAAAATTGTAGACAATTTTTAATATTGATTGTGAACACTCTAACCCTTGCAGGGCGCGGCTCTTGGCCCAAAGTCTTAAGGTAAAGCCCTTGACACTGCTGACTGGTCAGTCTTGTCGGGACTTTGCGACACGCGTATGCTCGGCGATCCGTCTGTCCAACAGCATAAAAGCGGATTGCCCACATGTCTGATTTGAAAACCGCCGCTCTCGAATACCATGCCCAGCCCCGTCCAGGGAAACTGAGTGTCGAGCTCACCAAACCTACCGCTACTGCCCGCGATCTAGCGCTGGCTTACAGCCCGGGTGTAGCCGAACCAGTGCGCGAAATCGCCCGCGACCCTGAACTTGCCTACAAGTACACCGGCAAGGGCAACCTGGTAGCCGTAATTTCTGACGGTACCGCGATTCTGGGCCTGGGTAACCTCGGCCCATTGGCCTCCAAACCTGTTATGGAAGGCAAAGGCGTGTTGTTCAAGCGCTTTGCCGGTATCGATGTTTTTGACATCGAAGTTGACTCCGAAAGCCCGCAAGCCTTCATCGACACCGTTAAACGCATTTCCATCACCTTCGGCGGCATCAACCTCGAAGACATCAAGGCACCTGAGTGCTTTGAGATCGAACGTGCCCTGATCGAGCAGTGCGATATTCCGGTATTCCACGATGACCAGCACGGTACCGCCATCGTGACTGCGGCCGGCATGATCAACGCCCTGGAAATCGCCGGTAAAACCCTGGCCGATGCCAAAATCGTTTGCCTGGGCGCCGGTGCTGCAGCCATCTCCTGCATGAAATTGCTGGTGAGCATGGGCGCGGCCATCGAGAACATCTACATGATCGACCGTACCGGCGTGATTCACTCCGGCCGTGACGACCTGAACCAGTACAAGGCGGTATTTGCCCACGCCACCGAGAAGCGCACCCTGGCTGACGCCATGGAAGGCGCAGACGTGTTCGTTGGCCTGTCGGGTCCGAACCTGCTGAGCGCTGAAAACCTGCTGCGCATGGCGCCTAACCCGATCGTGTTCGCGTGCTCCAACCCGGATCCGGAAATTTCTCCGGAGCTGGCCCACGCCACTCGTAACGACGTGATCATGGCCACAGGTCGTTCGGACTACCCGAACCAGGTCAACAACGTACTGGGTTTCCCTTTCATCTTCCGTGGTGCTCTGGACGTCCGTGCCAAGCGTATCAACGAAGAAATGAAAATCGCAGCGGCCAACGCCTTGCGTGAACTGGCCAAACTGCCAGTGCCACAGGAAGTGTGCGACGCCTACGGCGGTATCAAGCTGGAGTTCGGTCGTGAGTACATCATCCCGAAACCAATGGATGCCCGCCTGATCACCCTGATCTCCGATGCCGTGGCCAAAGCTGCGATCGAGACCGGTGTTGCTACCCTGCCATACCCGAAAAACTACCCGCTCAAAAGCGTGGATGACGTGTTTAACGGCTAATTCCGTTTAGCGTCAAACCTGAAGCCCCGATGCTGCGAAGCATCGGGGCTTTTTGGTTTTCGGGGTGCTTGGGGGGCGTTGGGTCCGATGCGCTCAGGCAGCCCGCAATCTTGCGCACTGGACCACTATCAGCTGGCGACGTTGGGCAATTGCCCGTTTGACCTGGCTTCAGGCAAGCAGCCATGCAGGTTTATGACTTTTTGAACGCTGGCCTGGATCAATGCCACTCTGGGCTGGCCGCAAGCGCCTGTTACGGGGCGCTTGCGGCTGGCGACCTCGTTAGAAGAGATCGATCGGCGCGCCATCATCTGCCGGCAGCGGACTGCCCGGCGCTACGCCATTGCCCAGTTCGCTGTTGGTAGGTGGTGTGTCTTCGCTCTTGAACAGCTCAAAGTAGGCGCCAGGGGTGCCGGGGGAAGCGATACGGCCGCTTGCCGGGTCTATGCGCAGGCTGAGGATGCCTTCGGGTTCGGCCTGGCTGTGAGCAGGCTTGCCTTTGAGTGCGCCGCCCATGTAGGTGATCCAGATCGGCAGGGCGACGGTGCCACCGTACTCGCGACGTCCGAGGCTTTCCGGCTGGTCGAAACCGGTCCACACGGTCGTCACGTAATCGGCGTTGTACCCGGAGAACCACGCATCCTTGGATTCGTTGGTAGTACCGGTTTTGCCCGACAGATCGGTACGGCCCAGCGCCAGGGCGCGGCGCCCGGTGCCGAGCTTGATCACGTCCTGCAGCATGCTGGTGAGGATGTAAGTGGTACGCCCGTCAACGATGCGCTCGGCGACCGCCTGGGTTTCAGTCGTCGGCAAGCCCGGTGCGGCGTTGATGGTGTCGATGGTCAGCGCTGCGGCTTCTTTCGGCACATCTTTGCTGGCGTCTTTCGGCACGCTTGGCGGGTTGGCCACGAACAGGGTTTCGCTGTTGCGGCTTTCGATCTTGTCGATCAGGTACGGCGTGATCTTGTAACCGCCGTTGGCGAAGGTGCTCCAGCCGGTGGCAATCTCCATCGGGGTCAGGGTTGCCGTGCCCAGGGCCAGCGACAGGTTGCGCGGCAGGTCCTGTTTGTTGAAGCCGAACTTGCTGATGTAGTCGATGGTGCGGTCGATGCCCAGGCTTTGCAGCAAGCGGATCGAGACCAGGTTGCGCGACTTGTACAGCGCCTCACGCACACGGATCGGGCCGAGGAAGGTATTGGTGTCGTTCTTCGGGCGCCAGACTTTGTCCAGGTACTCGTCGACAAACACGATCGGCGCGTCGTTGACCAGGGTGGCGGCGGTGTAGCCGTTATCCAGCGCGGCGCTATAGATGAAAGGTTTGAAGCTTGAACCCGGTTGGCGCTTGGCCTGCATCGCGCGGTTGTAGTTGCTCTGCTCGAACGCAAAACCACCGACCAGGGCACGAATGGCGCCGTTGTCCGGATCAAGAGAAACCAGAGCGCCTTGTACGTTTGGCACCTGGCTGAACTTGAGGCTGCCATCGGCTTGTGGCTGTACGCGAATCAGGTCGCCGACTTGCGCCACATCGGAAGGCTGCTTGGGCATGGGGCCCATGCTGTTGGTATTGAGGAACTTGCGCGCCCATTTCATGCTGTCCCAGGCCACGTGGCCTTCTCCGGTGCGGGTCAGCACTTGCAGGCCGTTTTTGTCGACCTGGGTCACGATGGCCGGCTCCAGACCGCTGAACGGGCGTTGCTTGGCCAGCTCTTGAGCCCAGGCCGCCGGGGTTTTGCCCGGCAAGCGGGATTCCGGACCGCGATAGCCGTGGCGCTGGTCATAGGCGATCAGGCCTTCATGTACGGCGGTGTTGGCCAGTTCCTGAAGATTGCTCGGCACGGTGGTGGTGACGCGGTAGCCCTCGGTGTAGGCAGCGCTGCCATAGCGCCCGACCATTTCGGCGCGGGCCATCTCGGCGATATACGGTGCGCTGACTTCCGGAGTGGGTACGTGGTAGCTGGCGTTGACCGGCTCGGCAATTGCGGCTTCGTAGCTGGCCTGGTCGATTTTCCCGAGCTTGTACATGCGGCCCAGAATCCAGTCGCGTCGCTCTTTACTGCGCACCGGGTTGGCCAGCGGGTTAAAGCGCGAAGGGGCTTTGGGCAGACCGGCAATCATGGCCATCTGCGCCAGGCTCAGGTCGCGGATCGACTTGCCGTAGTACACCTGCGCCGCGGCCTCGATGCCGTAAGCGCGGTTGCCCAGGTAGATTTTGTTCACGTACAGCTCAAGGATTTCGTCCTTGGTCAGTTCGCGCTCGATCTCCAGAGCCAACAGGATTTCATTGGTTTTGCGCGAAAAGCTGCGCTCGCTGGAGAGGAAATAGTTCTTCGCCACCTGCATCGTGATGGTGCTGCCACCCGATTGAATGTGTCCGCTTTTTACCAACTGGGTGGCGGCACGCATCAGGCTGCTGGGATCAACCCCGTAATGATTGGCGAAGTTGTCATCTTCTGCAGACAACAAGGCATTGATGAAATTGGGTGGAATGTCGGCGAACTTGATCGGGGAGCGGCGCATTTCGCCGAACTCTGCGATTAATTTGCCGTCGCTGGTGAAGACCCGCAAAGGAATCTGCAACTGGATGCTTCTCAACGACTCTACGGACGGCAAGCCAGGACTAAGATAGAGAAACGCGCCGCTCAGCACGAGCAGGAGCCCGCAGAACACAGCAACGAAAGACCACCCGAAAAACTTCAGCAGACGAATCAAGGCTTTTGGATTTCCAGATTGAGAAATGGGTTTGCACGTCAGGGTAATGCGCAAGTGCGCCGGGTCGACGATACGGAAAAAAACGCCCGGCATTATAAGCATTTTTCGCTCATGGGCGTCATGGGCCACATGTCAGAACGGGTTTTGAGCGGATCTCATTTTTTACCCCTCCGTAAGTCACGGATTGCATTAGGGAAAACATCAGTGAGCGGATTATTCAACAAGTCCGGCCAGCGATATGTGGGAATCGACATCGGTTCGCACGGGATAAAAATCGTCGAACTGAGCCGTGCGCACGGCAGGTTCAGGTTGCAGGCATATGCCGTTCAACCGCTGGCGATCCCGGGTGCAGATGATCAGACCGGCGCGGATCCGAAAAGTGTCGCACAAGCGCTGCTCGGGGCATTGGGCAGGGCGGGGGTAGAGGCCCGTGATGCTGTCGTGGCGGTGCCTGATGCGCTGGTCATAGGTAAAACCTTTGAGGTGCAAGCGGGGCTGAGCCGGGAAGATCTGGAGCTTCATGTCTGGTTGGAGGCCGAGCAATATCTGCCCTATGCCCTTGAAGATGCGGCACTGGACTTCGAGGTTCAAGAGCATGTATCCAGCAGCCCGGGTCAGGTCAGCGTATTGCTGGTGGCCTGCCGGCAAGAGACCCTGGCCTGGTACCAGGCACTGTTGAGCGGTGCCGGACTGAAGGCGCGAGTGGTTGATGTTCAGGCCCATGCCCTGGCCCGTGGAGCGGTCTGGGCCCCTGGTCCGCCTCAGCCCTTGGACGTGACGGGCACAGTGGCCGTGCTGGACTTCGCCGCGGCAACGACGGGGTTAAGCATCGTCCGGCAAGGCCTTGTGATCCACTGCGCAGAGCTGCCGTTTGGCTCCGCTGATTTTTGCAATGAAGCCTTGAGCACCGCTGGGGCTGAGCATCTGCAGCGCGGGTTTGCGCAGTTTGCCGAGTCCGGCAGTGGCCCTGGGGTGGTCGCGATCCTGTTGGCGGGTGCTGGGGCGTCGCGCCCGGGGCTGGATCAGCGGGTTGAGGCGCAAACGGGTATACCGACGCGGGTGGCCAACCCGTTTGCGCTCATGGATCTCAATCCTGCACTCGCGCCTGAAGCCTTGTTCTGCGATGCTCCGCTGTTGTTGACTGCCTGTGGTCTGGCCTTGAGGGGGTTTGATTAATGGCGAGAATCAACTTGCTGCCCTGGCGCGCATTGCTGCGTGAAAAGCGCAGCCGGGTTTTTTTGATTGTACTGCTCGCCCTGGCTGTGGCAGCAGCAGGCGGCCTGCTGGTGATCGATCGCTTCATCGACCGCGCCGTAGAGCGGCAGCTGGCGCGCAATGACTTGATCCGCAGCGCGACGGTGCAGCTGGACGGGCGAGCCCGGCAAATCGATCAGTTGAAGGTGCGCCGTGAGCAATTGCTTGAGCGCATGCAAACGATCGAGACGCTCCAAGGCAATCGCTCGGACAGCGGGATTATCCTCGAGCAACTGGCCCGCAGCTTGCCGGTGGGGGTGTATTTCACCGACGTGAAAATGACCGAGCGCACCATCGTCATCACGGGGGTTGCCCTGTCCAATAAACTGGTCGCCGAGTTGATGCGCAACCTGGATGCGTCGCACTGGCTGGAAACCCCCGTACTGATCGATGTGAAAGCGGGGCCGGTGCACACCGGGGGCAATGAGCGGTTATTTCAGATGACCGTACGCAGCCGGCATGCGCCCGCCGGTGGGGTGCTCTGATGGCTGCGCACTGGCTGCAGAGCCTGCGCGTCCTTGAGCTGCACGAGTTGAACCCGGCTCAGTCGGGTGACTGGTCACTGCGGCGAAAATCGCTGGTGGCGCTGGCGTTGGTGGGTTTTGTGTTGCTGGCGGGGTATCTGCTGCAGATTCAGTCTGCGCTCACCAGGCTCGAGCAGGAACGTGCGACAGAGACTGTGCTCAAGACCGGTT
The DNA here is from genome assembly GCF_904067025.1 of Pseudomonas paraversuta. Lineage (NCBI taxonomy): Bacteria > Pseudomonadati > Pseudomonadota > Gammaproteobacteria > Pseudomonadales > Pseudomonadaceae > Pseudomonas > Pseudomonas paraversuta. Next base: position 4,637,611 of record NZ_CAJFDA010000001.1, on the reverse strand, counting down.
TTGAGTCCATGGCCGCGCATGTTTCGGGGTTTGATGCTCACCTGCAGCAAGTGCAGGTGCTGGAAAGCTCATTCAGGCACTTGATGGCGCAACTGCCCCGCAAGGCAGAAGTCCCCGCGCTGCTTGACCAGATCTCACTACTGGGCCTGACCAGCGGCCTGATGATCGAACGCATCCAGTGGTGGCCCGAAGTTCTTCAACCTTTTTATAGCGAGCTGCCATTGCAGTTGTCGCTGGTCGGGGCTTATCACGACTTTGGTCTTTTTGTCAGCGGCCTTGCTGGCTTGCCGCGCATTGTGACGGTGCAGGATTTTACCCTTGCCCCGCTCAGTGGTGCGGGTAACGGCCAATTGCGCATGACCCTGCTGGCCAGTACTTACCGCACCCACGATCAGGAATCTGCCCCGTGAGTGTTCTGGCCCGGTTATGGGTCATGGGGTGGGCGGTGGCCCTGGCGGGATGCGACAACGGGCAAAGCCCTGTGCAGTTGCAGGCCTGGCTTCAGGAAGTCCGGATGCGTGGGGGGGATGCGGTTGTAACGGTTGCGCAGGCTGGTGACCGGCCGCCGTTTGTCTACACGGCCCAGGCTCTGCGCAGCCCTTTTCAGGCTGCAGGAGAAGCTGGCGCCGGTAGTTGGCAAACAAGTCTTCTGCGCGATGATGAACTTGACGGCAACCGGCCCCGGCAGTTTCTGGAAGGCATTGACCTTGAACAATTCGAAATGGTCGGCACGCTTTCCAGTGCTCTGCAAATCAATGCCTTGTTGCGAGCCAAGGGTGTTGTCCATCGGTTGAAAATCGGCGATTACCTGGGTCGCAACAACGGTCAGATTGCCTCGATCAATAACGCCCGGGTTGAGGTGTTTGAGGTTATTTCCGATGGTCGGGGCGGTTGGCTGGAGCGGTCCCTGACGATCCCTTTAAAACAGCAGTCTTGACGGAACTACGCCATGAAAAGGACTTTCCCGGTGTGTGTACTGGCGCTATGCAGCGCGCTGAATTCGCAGCAGTTACTGGCGGTCGTGCCAGCCGGCCCTCTTGAGTCCCCAGGCTCAAAAGCGCCCGGGGCGGTCTATGTGGGCGAAACCATATCCCTTAACTTCCAGGGCGTCGAAGTGCGCACGGTGCTGCAGTTGCTGGCAGATTTTACCGGGTTCAATCTGGTGGTCAGTGATGCCGTGCAAGGCAGTGTGACCCTCAATTTGCAGGACGTGCCCTGGGACCAGGCACTGGACCTGGTGCTTAAAAGCAAGGATCTCGACAAACGCCTTGAAGGCAATGTGCTGTTGGTAGCGCCTGCCGAAGAAATGGCTGCCCGCCAGCAGTATGAGCAGGATCTGCGCACTCAACTGGCCGAACATGCACCGTTGCGTCGGGAGCTGGTGCAGATCAAGCATGCCCGGGCGGCAGACATTGCCAGCCTGTTTCAGTCAGTGACCGCTGCTCAGCCCGGCGCCCAGGGGCGAGGCTCGCTCACGGTTGATGAGCGCACCAATCACATCATTGCCTTGCAGACCGGCGAGCAACTGCAAGAGTTGCGGCGCATCGTGGCTCAGCTGGATGTGCCGGTGCGCCAGGTCATGATCGAGGCCCGTATTGTTGAGGCCGGGGTGGACTTTGAAAGGAATCTTGGGGTGCGCTGGGGCGGGGCGGTCAATCAGGGTGGCAGGTTGAGCGCAGGAGGTATTGATGCAGCAGGCGGGGCTGCAAACTTGAATTCACCCTTCGTCGATCTCGGTGTCAGGGGCAATACCTCGGGGTTGGGTGTCGCCTTCATCAGCAACAACCTGTTGCTTGATCTGGAACTCAGTGCCATGGAAAAGACCGGAAACGGTGAAATCATCTCTCAACCCAAGGTCGTTACCTCAGACAAGGAAACCGCCAAAATCCTCAAGGGCTCCGAAATTCCCTATCAGCAGACCAGCGGCAGCGGGGCAACCTCGGTGTCATTCAAGGAGGCCTCCTTGTCTCTCCAGGTGACGCCGCAAATCACCCCGGACAACAGCGTCCTGATGGAAGTTGTGGTGACCAAGGACGAGCCTGATTACATCAATATGGTCAACGATGTGCCGCCGATCAAAAAGAACGAGGTCAAGGCCAAGGTGCTGGTTAGAGACGGAGAAACCATTGTGATTGGGGGCGTGTTCTCAAATACTCAAAGCAAAGTAATAGATAAAGTGCCATTTTTTGGCGATCTGCCGTATGTTGGCCGACTTTTCCGGAGAGACGTTGTCCAGGAAAAAAAATCCGAACTGCTGGTGTTCCTGACTCCGCGTATCATGAACAACCAGGCGATTGCTGTGAGTCATTGATTCTGTGCGAAATTTGATTCTTGTTGGGCCAATGGGGGCTGGAAAAAGCACCATCGGACGTTTGCTGGCCAAAGAGCTGCACCTGCCGTTCAAAGATTCCGACAAGGAAATTGAATTGCGCACCGGTGCCAATATCCCGTGGATCTTCGATAAAGAAGGCGAACCGGGCTTTCGTGATCGTGAAGCGGCGATGATTGCCGAGCTTTGCGAAGCCGATGGCGTGGTACTGGCAACCGGTGGTGGCGCGGTCATGCGCCCGGAAAACCGGCTTGCGCTGCGTAATGGCGGGCGGGTGGTGTACTTGCATGCCTCCATCGAGCAGCAGGTTGCACGTACCGCGCGTGACCGCAACCGACCTCTGCTGCGCAATGCCAACCCGGAGAAAATTCTGCGGGACCTGCTGGCTGTTCGCGACCCGCTCTATCGGGAAATCGCCGATCTGGTGGTCGAAACCGATGAGCGACCGCCGCGGATGGTGGTTCTGAATATTCTCGAACGTCTGGCTCAACTTGCCCCACGGTAGTCGCTGCTTCGACAGCGGTTACAAAAAACCATCGCACCCTTGACGGTGTATCCATGTCCGGGCCATTAAAGTGCGTTGCGAAATGCGCTATCCTCGGCGCCGGCCATGGCGTGCTGTCAGGCAGTCAAAGGTATTGAGGGAACTGGCTTGCCAGCGATGCAGGTGCCGCGGTCACAAGGTTTGACCAGGTTCATGCAGCCGCCGCCAGGCCCGCTCCGACAAAGCTTGTTTTGCTTCAGCGGTATGGCCAAAGGCTATAGGGTTGTGTCACTTCCCGGCGCGACCCACACTTGATAATTGTGAGACAGGGCGCCGGCTGTCCTTTTTCAATGCGGGGATTCATGCAAACACTGAAGGTTGATCTAGGCGAGCGTAGCTACCCGATTCACATTGGCGAAGGTTTGTTGGATCAGCCGCTGCTGCTGGCTCCGCACATCGCCGGTCGCCAGGTGGCGATTGTGACCAACACCACCGTGGCTCCCCTCTATCTTGAGCGCCTGACCCGCAGCCTGGCGGGGTATTCGGTGCTGCCGATCATCCTGCCCGATGGCGAATCGTTCAAAAACTGGGAAACCCTGCAGCTGATTTTCGATGGCCTGCTCACAGCCCGCCATGACCGGCGCACCACGGTGATTGCCCTTGGTGGTGGCGTGATTGGTGACATGGCCGGGTTTGCCGCCGCTTGCTATCAGCGCGGTGTCGACTTTATCCAGGTGCCAACCACCTTGCTCTCGCAGGTTGATTCGTCCGTGGGCGGCAAAACCGGGATCAACCATCCGCTGGGCAAGAACATGGTCGGTGCCTTCTATCAGCCCAATCTGGTGCTGATCGATACGCAAACCCTCAATACCCTTGCGCCCCGCGAATTGTCCGCAGGGCTGGCGGAAGTCATCAAGTACGGGCTGATTTGCGACGAGCCTTTCCTGACCTGGCTGGAAGACAACATGGACGCCCTGCGTGGCCTCGATCAGGTTGCCCTGACTGCCGCCATTCAGCGTTCGTGCTCGGCCAAGGCCGAAGTGGTCGGCTCCGATGAACGCGAGTCGGGTGTGCGTGCCACCCTCAATCTTGGACACACCTTTGGCCACGCCATCGAAACCCATATGGGCTATGGCGTGTGGCTGCATGGCGAGGCGGTTGCGACAGGTACGGTGATGGCGCTGGAAATGTCTTTCCGTCTAGGCTGGATCGACCAGGCAGAGCGTGATCGCGGTATCCGTTTGTTCCAGCGTGCAGGTTTGCCGGTTGTGCCGCCTGCCGACATGAGCGAAGCCGACTTCATGCAACACATGGCAGTTGATAAAAAAGTGATCGACGGTCGTATGCGACTGGTGCTGTTGCGCCGTCTTGGCGAAGCCACAGTGACTGACGATTATCCACAAGAGGTTCTACAAGCCACGCTGGGTGCGGATTACCGCGCACTGGCTCAGCTTAAAGGTTAATAAGATCCTGATGACTAGTTTGCATGCCGACGAGGCGTTCCTCGGTCACTTCCAGCTGAACCATGACCCCTTTGCACCACGGGTGCCGGGGTTCAAGTTTTTCCCTGCCCAGCGCAAGCCGGTGCTGGGGCAATTGCACCACCTTGCCCGCTACAGCCAGTTGCTGTTGGTGGTGACCGGGCCTGAGGGCAGCGGCAAGACCTTGCTGCGTCAGGCACTGGTCGCCAGCACCAACAAGCAGTCAGTACAGAGCGTGGTGGTGTCGGCACGGGGTGCCGGTGACGCTGCTGGCATCTTGCGCCAGGTGGCGCAGACCCTGAACGCTGCCCGGGCCGATGTGGGCGCGATTCTGGCGCAAGTGGTACAGCTGGCGCTGACCGGGCAGGAAGTCTACCTGCTGGTCGACGACGCTGAGCAGCTCGACGAGTCTGCTCTTGAGGCCCTGCTGGCCCTGGCGGCGGGTGCGCCGGAAGGCCGGCCGCATGTCTTCCTGTTTGGCGAGCCGTCAATGATTGACGGGCTTGAGCAGTTGAGCGCTGATGAAGAGCGCTTCCATGTGATCGAGCTGCAGCCCTATACCGAGGAAGAAACCCGCGAGTACCTGGCGCAACGCCTTGAAGGTGCCGGGCGTGGAATCGAACTCTTTAGCGCACAACAGATCTCAGATATACACGAGAGCTCCGAAGGCTGGCCTGGCATCATCAATCAGGTCGCCCGCGATGCAATGATCGAAGCCATGATTGCTAGCCGTTCTGCGGTCAAACGTCCAAGTATGGGGTTCAACATGCCTAAGAAACACGTATTGGCCATTGGTGCCGTAGTGGTGGTGGCAGTAGCCGCTGCCATTCTGATTCCGGGTCGCAGCAAAGCACCAACCGCACCCGCTGCTGAGCAGACACAATTGGGCCAGGCCACGCCGAATGGCGGCGCCAATCCGTCGATAGATTTCGCCGGTTCTTCGCAGCCAATGCCATTGCCGCTGGTGGGCCAATCGCAGCCGGTCATGCGCGGGCCTCTGGCTGAAGCCGCTGGCGGCATTGCTGAAGGCGATGACGGCGGCGTACCTGCAGTCGACGGTGGCGTGGCCCAGCCGCCAACCGTAACCACCACTGCGCCGCCTCCAGGCGTGGCATCGGGCCCGGCACCAGTGGCAGCACCGCGTCCTGCGCCGGCACCGGCCGTGGCAGCAGCCAAACCTGCACCTGCTCCGGTTGCCAAACCTGCTCCGGCCCCGGCTCCAAAGCCTGTGGTGAAACCGGCCGAGAAGCCGGTCACACTGGCCAAGGCGGCACCGGGCGGTAGCTGGTATTCCAGCCAGCCAGCAACTAACTACGTGGTGCAGATTGTCGGCACCAGCTCCGAAGCCTCTGCACAAAACGTCGTCAAGGAAGTAGGTGGCCAAGCCCGCTACTTCAAGAAATCGCTCAACGGCAAGCCCCTGTTTGTCGTCACCTACGGCAATTTCCCGAACCATGCCGCAGCAACTGCGGCAATCAAGAACTTGCCAGCGAAGATTCAGGCTGGTAAACCTTGGCCTCGCACTGTCGCCAGCGTCCAACAAGAACTGGCAGCAGCTCGCTGATGCTCCGGCGGCCTTACCCAGGCCGCCGTTCTCGTACATCAAAATTCCAGCTTGAGCATGCGGCTAAATAGGCCGTATGCCTTGTGGTGTCTGCGCCGTGTGGCGGTCAACATCAAAAATGTTTTGACTAGCACAGGTAATCGCTTTAAACCTTCATAAATGCGACATGAATTTACGGCATTTCGCCGCTTAATTTGTGAGCTCTTACGTCGGTGTGTAGAATGACCACCCTTTTGCCCTGCCAAGCTGGCGTACGTTCAGCGCGGGGACCAAGTGGTTGAATTAAAAGAAATTTGCCCCTTTATGGGGCAGCCTGGTGAGAAAGTGTCTATGAAAGCAGGTCTGTACCACCCCGATGAATTCAAGGATAACTGTGGTTTCGGCCTGATTGCCCATATGCAGGGCGAGCCCAGTCATACCCTTCTGCAAACCGCCATTGAGGCCCTGACCTGCATGACCCACCGCGGTGGGATCAACGCAGACGGCAAGACCGGTGACGGTTGTGGCCTGCTGATTCAAAAACCTGATCTGTTCTTGCGTGCCGTGGCCAAAGAACAGTTCGGCAGTGATTTGCCCAAGCAGTACGCGGTCGGCATGGTGTTTTTCAACCAGGACCCGATCAAGGCTGAAGCGGCCCGTAACAACATGAACCGCGAAATCCTCGCGGCGGGCCTGCAACTGGTGGGCTGGCGCAAAGTGCCGATCGATACCAGCGTGCTGGGCCGTCTGGCCCTGGATCGTCTGCCGCAGATCGAGCAAGTGTTCATTGCCGGTGCCGGCCTGAGCGATCAGGACATGGCGATCAAGCTGTTCAGCGCCCGTCGTCGATCGTCGGTGGCCAACGCCGCTGATACCGACCATTACATCTGCAGCTTTTCCCACAAGACCATCATTTATAAAGGCCTGATGATGCCGGCGGATCTCACCGCCTTCTATCCGGACCTGAGCGATGAGCGCCTGCAAACCGCGATCTGCGTGTTCCACCAGCGCTTTTCGACCAACACCTTGCCGAAATGGCCACTGGCCCAGCCATTCCGCTTTCTCGCCCACAACGGCGAGATCAACACCATCACCGGCAACCGCAACTGGGCCCTGGCCCGTCGCACCAAGTTCGCCAACGACCTGATCGGCGACCTCGACGAGCTCGGCCCGCTGGTCAACCGCGTGGGTTCTGACTCCTCCAGCATGGACAACATGCTGGAGCTGATGGTCACCGGTGGCATCGACCTGTTCCGTGGCGTGCGCATGCTGATTCCACCGGCGTGGCAGAACGTTGAAACCATGGACCCCGACCTGCGGGCGTTCTATGAGTACAACTCGATGCACATGGAACCGTGGGACGGCCCGGCGGGCGTGGTAATGACCGATGGTCGTTACGCTGTCTGCCTGCTCGACCGCAACGGCCTGCGCCCGGCGCGCTGGGTCACCACCACCAACGGCTATATCACCATCGCCTCGGAAATCGGCGTGTGGAACTACCAGCCACAGGACGTGATTGCCAAAGGCCGTGTAGGCCCTGGGCAGATCCTCGCCGTTGACACCGAAACTGGCCAGGTGCTGGACACCGACTCCATCGACAACCGCTTGAAGTCGCGCCACCCGTACAAGCAGTGGCTGCGCAAGAATGCCCTGCGCATTCAGGCCACCATCGACGACAATGACCATGGTTCGGCGTTTTACGACGTTGACCAGCTCAAGCAATACATGAAGATGTACCAGGTCACGTTCGAAGAGCGCGATCAGGTGCTGCGTCCATTGGGCGAACAGGGCTACGAAGCCGTGGGCTCGATGGGGGACGACACGCCAATGGCGGTGCTGTCCCAACGAGTGCGCACGCCATACGACTACTTCCGTCAGCAGTTCGCGCAGGTCACCAACCCGCCGATCGATCCGCTGCGTGAAGCCATCGTCATGTCGCTGGAAATCTGCCTCGGTGCCGAGCGCAACATCTTCCAGGAATCGCCAGAGCACGCTTCGCGCGTGATCCTCAGTTCACCGGTTATCTCGCCTGCCAAATGGCGCTCGCTGATGAACCTCGACCTGCCGGGCTTTGAGCGTCAGATCATCGACCTCAACTACGACCAGTCGGTTGGCCTGGAAGCGGCGGTGCGCAACATTGCCGATCAGGCTGAAGAAGCCGCCCGTGCCGGCCGTACGCAAATTGTCCTGACCGACCGCCATATCGCGCCGGGCAAGCTGCCGGTTCACGCCTCGCTGGCTGTGGGCGCCGTGCACCACCGCCTGACCGAAAAAGGTCTGCGCTGCGACAGCAACATCCTGGTAGAAACCGCTACTGCCCGCGACCCGCATCACTTCGCGGTGCTGATCGGCTTCGGCGCTTCGGCGGTCTACCCGTTCCTGGCCTACGAAGTGCTGGGTGATCTGATCCGCACCGGCGAAGTGCTGGGTGACCTTTACGAAGTCTTCAAAAACTACCGTAAGGGCATCACCAAGGGCCTGCTCAAGATCCTCTCGAAGATGGGCATCTCGACCATTGCCTCGTACCGCGGAGCGCAGCTGTTCGAGGCCATTGGCTTGTCTGAAGAAATCTGCGACCTGAGCTTCCGCGGCGTACCAAGCCGGATCAAGGGCGCACGTTTCGTTGACCTTGAAGCCGAGCAAAAATTGCTGGCTGCCGAAGCCTGGAGCGCACGCAAGCCGATTCAGCAAGGCGGTTTGCTCAAGTACGTGCACGGTGGCGAATACCACGCCTACAACCCGGACGTGGTTGCCACCCTGCAGGCGGCTGTACAGCAGGGCGACTACAGCAAGTTCAAGGAATACACGGCACTGGTCGACAAACGCCCGGTGTCGATGATCCGCGATCTGTTCAAGGTCAAAACCCTCGACACGCCGCTGTCCATTGACCAGATCGAACCCCTGGAGTCGATCCTCAAGCGTTTCGACTCGGCGGGCATCTCCCTTGGCGCACTGTCGCCGGAGGCCCACGAAGCCCTGGCCGAAGCCATGAACCGTTTGGGCGCACGCTCCAACTCCGGTGAAGGCGGCGAAGACCCGGCGCGTTACGGCACCATCAAAAGCTCGAAAATCAAACAGGTGGCCACCGGCCGTTTCGGTGTGACCCCGGAATACCTGGTCAACGCCGAAGTGCTGCAGATCAAGGTGGCCCAGGGCGCCAAGCCGGGCGAGGGCGGGCAACTGCCGGGCGGCAAGGTCAACGGTCTGATCGCCAAACTGCGTTACGCAGTACCCGGCGTGACCCTGATCTCGCCACCGCCGCACCACGACATCTACTCCATCGAAGACTTGTCGCAGCTGATTTTTGACCTCAAACAGGTCAATCCAAAGGCGCTGGTTTCGGTCAAGCTGGTGGCGGAAGCGGGCGTCGGCACCATCGCCGCAGGCGTGGCCAAGGCCTATGCCGACCTGATTACGATCTCCGGTTATGACGGCGGCACCGGTGCATCGCCCCTGACTTCGATCAAATACGCGGGCGCGCCGTGGGAGCTGGGCCTGGCTGAAACCCACCAGACCCTGCGCGGCAACGACCTGCGCGGCAAGGTGCGGGTACAAACCGACGGCGGCCTGAAAACCGGCCTCGACGTGATCAAGGCCGCGATCCTCGGCGCTGAAAGCTTCGGCTTCGGCACCGCGCCAATGATCGCCCTGGGCTGCAAATACCTGCGTATTTGCCACCTCAACAACTGCGCCACCGGCGTGGCGACCCAGAACGAATCGCTGCGTAAAAACCACTACATCGGCACGGTCGACATGGTGGTCAACTTCTTCACCTACGTGGCTGAAGAAACCCGCGAGTGGCTGGCCAGACTCGGTGTGCGCACCCTCGAAGAGCTGATCGGGCGTACTGACCTGCTGGAAATCCTGCAGGGCGAAACCGCCAAGCAGCACCACCTCGACCTGACGCCACTGCTGGGCAGCGACCATATCCCGGCCGACAAGCCGCAGTTCTGTCAGGTAGAGCGCAACCCGCCGTTCGACAAAGGCCTGCTGGCCGAGAAGATGGTCGACATGGCCACTTCGGCCATCAACGACCTGAGCGGCGCAGAGTTCGCCCTGGACATCTGTAACTGTGACCGCTCGATCGGTGCCCGGATCTCGGGTGAAATCGCCCGTGCCCACGGCAACCAGGGCATGGCCAAGGCGCCGATCACGTTCCGCTTCAAAGGCACTGCAGGCCAGAGCTTTGGTGTGTGGAACGCCGGCGGCCTGAACCTGTACCTCGAAGGCGATGCCAACGACTACGTGGGCAAGGGCATGACCGGCGGCAAGCTGGTGATAGTGCCGCCTGCGGGCAGCGTCTACAAAACCCAGGACAGCGCGATTATCGGCAACACCTGCCTGTACGGCGCCACCGGCGGCAAGCTGTTTGCGGCGGGCACGGCGGGCGAGCGTTTCGCCGTGCGTAACTCCGGTGCCCACACCGTGGTTGAAGGCACGGGCGATCACTGCTGCGAATACATGACTGGCGGTTTCGTCTGCGTACTGGGCAAAACCGGTTACAACTTCGGCTCGGGCATGACCGGCGGTTTCGCCTACGTGCTGGATCAGGACAACAGCTTTGTCGACCGGGTTAACCACGAACTGGTGGAAATCCAGCGTATCAGTGGCGAAGCGATGGAGGCCTACCGCAACCATCTGCAACACGTGCTGGACGAATACGTTCAGGAAACCAACAGCGAGTGGGGCCGCAACCTCTCGGAAAACCTCGATGATTACCTGCGTCGTTTCTGGCTCGTCAAACCCAAGGCGGCGAGCCTGAAGTCTCTGCTGGCCAGTACTTTGGGTAGTCCGCAGTGACGACGCAGCGGCAGGCGGCAAGCTTCAGGCCGCAAGCTCGAAGCAGTCAGGGGTGTTCCGGTAAACGTGTTCTTGCAGCTGTAAGCTTGAAGCTTGCAGCTGTCGTAAAGAGGTTTTGAAGATGGCTGAACGTCTGAGTAACGACTTCCAATTTATCGATGTCGGGCGCAAAGATCCGAAGAAGAAACTGTTACGTCAACGCAAAAAAGAGTTCGTGGAAATCTACGAACCTTTCAAACCCCAGCAGTCGGCCGAGCAGGCCCACCGCTGCCTGGGTTGCGGTAACCCGTACTGTGAATGGAAATGCCCGGTGCATAACTTCATTCCCAACTGGCTCAAGCTGGTGGCCGAGGGCAACATCCTCGCCGCCGCCGAGCTGTCGCACCAGACCAACACCCTGCCCGAAGTGTGCGGCCGGGTGTGCCCGCAAGACCGTCTGTGCGAGGGTGCCTGCACCCTCAACGACGGTTTTGGCGCGGTCACCATCGGCTCGGTGGAGAAGTACATCACCGATACCGCCTTTGCCATGGGCTGGCGCCCGGACATGTCGCGGGTGGTGCCGACCGGCAAGCGTGTGGCGATCATCGGTGCCGGGCCTGCGGGCCTGGGCTGTGCCGACGTGCTGGTGCGTGGTGGCGTGACCCCGGTGGTCTTCGATAAAAACCCGGAAATCGGCGGTCTGCTGACCTTCGGCATCCCGGAGTTCAAGCTCGAAAAAACCGTGCTGAGCCACCGTCGCGAAGTTTTCACCGGCATGGGTATCGAGTTCCGTCTCAATACCGAAATCGGCAAGGACATCAGCATGGAGCAGCTGCTGGCCGAGTACGACGCGGTATTCATGGGCATGGGCACTTACACCTACATGAAGGGCGGCTTTGCCGGTGAGGACTTGCCGGGTGTGCATGACGCGCTGGACTTCCTGATTGCCAACGTCAACCGCAACCTGGGCTTTGAAAAGTCGCCGGAAGACTTCGTCGACATGAAAGGCAAAAAGATTGTGGTGCTCGGTGGTGGCGACACGGCCATGGACTGCAACCGTACTTCGATCCGTCAGGGTGCCAAGTCGGTGACCTGTGCCTATCGTCGTGACGAAGCCAACATGCCCGGCTCGCGCAAAGAGGTGAAGAACGCCAAGGAAGAAGGCGTGAAATTCCTCTACAACCGCCAGCCGATTGCCATTGTCGGCGAAGGCCGGGTTGAAGGCGTGAAGGTGGTCGAGACCCGTCTCGGCGAGCCCGATGCCCGCGGCCGTCGCAGCCCGGAGCCGATCCCGGGTTCTGAAGAGATCATCCCGGCGGACGCCGTGATCATCGCCTTTGGTTTCCGTCCGAGCCCGGCGTCATGGTTTGAGCAGTTCGAGATCCAGACCGACAGTCAGGGCCGTGTCATTGCGCCCGAGCAGTCGCAGTTCAAGCACCAGACCAGCCACCCGAAGATCTTTGCCGGTGGTGACATGGTGCGCGGCTCCGACCTGGTGGTCACCGCGATCTTCGAAGGCCGCACCGCGGCTGAAGGGATCATGGATTACCTGGGCGTGTGATGCGGTTGTAATTTTTGAAACATGATCAAAATGTAGGAGCTGGCTTGCCAGCGATAGCATCACCTCGGTCTTGATCAAAGACCGAGTTGTCAGCATCGCCGGCAAGCCAGCTCCCACACAAACCTCATTCCAGAATGAGGTTTGTGGGCTGCGCCAAATCAAAATCCCCGCGACAAATCGCCCCGATAGATAAAAGGCACGGCTCTTGCCGTGCCTTTTGCGTCCGTCTCTGAGAAAATGCCCCCACTTTTTTTCCGGATGCAGACATGACTGATCTCAAGAATGACCGTTTCCTTCGCGCTTTGCTCAAGCAACCCGTAGATGTCACGCCTGTCTGGATGATGCGTCAGGCCGGTCGCTATCTGCCGGAGTACCGCGCGAGCCGTGCCAAGGCCGGCGATTTCATGAGCCTGTGCAAGAACGCCGAGTTCGCCTGTGAAGTCACCATGCAGCCTCTGGACCGCTTCCCTCAGCTGGATGCGGCCATCCTTTTCTCCGATATCCTGACCATCCCTGACGCCATGGGCCAGGGCCTGTACTTTGAAACCGGCGAAGGTCCGCGCTTCAAAAAGGTGGTCAGCACCCTGGCTGACATCGAAGCCCTGCCGATCCCGGACCCGCAAAAAGACCTCGGCTACGTGATGAACGCGGTCAGCACCATCCGCCGCGAGCTTAACGGTCGTGTGCCGCTGATCGGCTTCTCCGGCAGCCCGTGGACCCTGGCCACCTACATGGTAGAAGGCGGCTCGTCGAAAGACTTCCGCAAAACCAAGGCCATGCTCTACGACACCCCCCATGCCATGCACCTGTTGCTCGACAAGCTCGCGCAGTCGGTAACGTCCTACCTCAACGGTCAGATTCTGGCCGGCGCACAGGCCGTACAAATCTTCGATACCTGGGGCGGTAACCTGTCGTCTGCGGCTTATCAGGAATTTTCCCTGGCCTACATGCGCAAAATCGTCAGCGGTCTTATCCGCGAGCATGAAGGGCGCAAAGTACCGGTGATCCTGTTCACCAAAAATGGCGGCCTGTGGCTCGAAAGCATTGCCGATGCCGGCGCTGATGCCCTGGGCCTGGACTGGACCTGCGACCTGGGTGAAGCCCGTCAGCGCGTCGGTAACAAGGTTGCGCTGCAAGGCAACATGGACCCGACTGTGCTTTACGCCAACCCCGAGGCAATCCGCACCGAGGTCAAGCGCATCCTGGCCAGCTACGGCAAGGGTTCGGGCCATGTATTCAACCTGGGGCATGGCATTACCCCGGAAGTGAAACCGGAACATGCGGGTGCCTTTATCAGCGCCGTGCACGAGTTCTCGGGCCAGTATCACGAGTAAGCTCAAGCCTTATAAAAAAACCCGGCCAGTGCCGGGTTTTTTTTGGCTTGCGCGAGGCCCTGGATCAAATGCTCTTCACGTTCCTCGGCAGCACCGGCAATCGGGCCAGGTGCAACGCCACCAACAATGCAATCACCAGCAGCGCGACGATAAACGAACCAATGCCGTTCCACCCGGCGTAATGCCAGAAGAAACCGCCGGCGGTCCCGGCGATGCTCGATCCGGCGTAGTAACTGAACAGGTACAACGACGACGCCTGGCCCTTGGCTTTGGTGGCGCGCCGGCCGATCCAGCTGCTGGCCACCGAATGCGCGCCGAAGAAGCCGAAGGTGAACAGCAACATGCCGATGATCACCAGCGCCACAGGCTCGAACATGGTCAGTGCGATCCCGGCCAGCATCAGCACGATCACGGCCCACAACACCCTGCGCCGCCCCAGCTTGTCAGCCAGCGCGCCAATTTGCGCCGAGCTGTAAATACCGGACAGGTACACCACTGACAGCAAGCCCACCAGCGCCTGATTCATGTTGTACGGCTCTGCCAGCAAGCGATAACCGATGTAGTTGAACAGCGTCACGAAGCTGCCCATCAGCAAGAACGCCTCAAGAAACAGCCATGGCAGGCCGGCATCGCGAAAGTGCATGGTGAACCCGTCCAGCAGGCTGCGCGGGTTCATGGTGCGGGGGCGGAAGTTGCGCGACTCGGGCAGGATCTTCACAAACACCAGGGCGGCCACCAGTGCCAGGCCGCCGATCACCAGCATCGCCGTATGCCAGCTCACAAAGTCGATCAACACGCCGCTGATCAGGCGTCCGCTCATGCCACCAATGGCATTGCCGCCAATGTACAGACCCATCGCCAGACCGATGTGCTGCGGGTGAATTTCTTCACTCAAATAGGTCATGGCCACGGCGGCCAGTCCGCTCAGTGACAAACCCACCAGCGCCCGGGTGATCAGGACACCTTCCCAGGTGGGCATCAGCGCGCTGAGGAGGGTAAACGCAGCCGCCGAAAACAATGCAAACACCATCACCGGTTTACGCCCGAACGTATCGGAAATGGGCCCGGTGATCAGCAAACCTATGGCCAGCATCCCTGTGGCTACCGACAGGATCAGACTGCTCTGCGCCGCGTTGATCCCGTATTCATGGGACAGCACCGGCATCATCGGCTGCACGCAATACAGCAAGGCAAAGGTGGCGAAGCCCCCGGAGAACAGTGCCAGCACCGTGCGCATAAACAGCGGTGTGCCTTTCTCGATGAAAATGTCATTCAGTTGCGTGCCCATATCATCCTGCGCGGGCGGCGGGATTTCGTGGGCGAGAGGGGCGACAGCAGTTTTCACGGGGACCTCAGACAAACATAAAGCCGAGCGGCAATGGCAAAAGAATATAGGTGGCTAACGATTCTTTCCAATATATTGTTCGACCTGTTTGATAGGTTTTACGACTCAATGGGGTTCCTATGGAATTGCGTCATTTACGTTACTTCATCGCTGTTGCCGAAGAACTGCACTTTGGTCGCGCGGCCCAGTTGCTGGGTATTTCCCAGCCGCCCCTGAGCCAGCAAATACAGGCCCTGGAGCAAGAACTGGGGGCTCGCCTGTTCGACCGGACCAACCGTCGGGTCGAGCTCAGTGAAGCGGGCCGGTTGTTTCTGGAGGAGGCGCGACTGGTGCTGGCCCAGGTCGACAAGGCAGCCGACGTGGCCCGGCGCGCACAGCTGGGGGAGCTGGGGGAACTGAAGATCGGCTTTACCTCATCGGCGCCATTCAGCTCGAGCATTCCCCAGGCCATATTTGCCTTTCGCCAGGCGTTCCCGGCGGTGCATTTAAACCTCAAGGAAATGAGCAGCCGCGAAGTGGCCGAAGGGTTGGTGGACGAGTCCATCGAGGTCGGGATGATCCGCCCGCTGGCGTTGCCGGAGTCATTGACGGTGGTGGAACTGTTCAGCGAGCCTCTGGTGGCTGTGATCCAGGCCGATCACCCGCTGGCTGCAGGCAGCGAAGAAGGTTTGCAGCTGGCGGCCCTGGCCGAAGAGCCTTTTGTATTTTTCCCGCGCAGTTACGGCAGCGGGTTGTATGCACAGCTGATGAGCCTGGCCCGCCAGGCGGGTTTCAGCCCGCATTTTTCCCAGGAAGCGGGTGAGGCCATGACCATCATTGGCCTGGTCTCGGCAGGGCTGGGCGTATCGGTGCTACCTGCGTCGTTCCAGCACATGCGGATCAAGGGGGTGGTGTATCGACCGCTGCTGGATGCCGACGCCCATACAGCCGTGTGGCTGGTGCAGCGCAAGGGCCAAAGCTCGCCGATGGCCGCGGCATTTGCCGAACTGCTGACGCGTAAAACCGTTAATCAACCCCTGTAGGAGCGAGCTCCTACAGGGGGTTGATTGTCACTTTGCAGCCGCTTCCGACAGCTGTTGCGCCGTACGCTCGTTCTGCTTGTCCTTGAGATCGCGCACGATGTCGCGGTCCAGCAGGCGCACCCAGCGGATGTAGTTTTTGTGGATCTTGCCGTCCTTGTAGTCCAGACCGCTGCTGTTGCGGTAAATGATCTGGTAGTGGCTGGCGCTGTAGGGGATATCGATTTCGGCGTGGTATTGCTCGCGCACGGTGATTTGCGCCTGCACCAGGTCAGGGGTGATTTTTTGCACTGTCCAGCCACGGCCCACCAGGGATTTGACGATCGCCTGCTGCATCTGCGCCCGGTCGGCATGAATCGAATCGTGCAGTGTGCGGTCGGGGGTCTGCATGGGTTTGCTGCTGCACGACACGGTGCTCAGCAGGGCAAGGGCGATCAGGGTTACGCGTAGCAGGTAAGACATTCCATTGGCTCCAGAAGCGTTACGACCAGCGGCGCAAGATCAACGATGTGTTGACCCCGCCAAAGGCAAAGTTGTTGTTCATCACGTAATCGTTGTGCATCTCGCGAAACCCGCCCCGCAGATAATCCAGCTCGCCGCAGCGCGGGTCGACCTGGTCCAGGTTGAGCGTCGGTACATAGCGGTCGCGGTTCATCATTTCGATACAGAACCACGATTCCAGCGCCCCGCAGGCACCCAGGGTGTGGCCCAGAAAACTCTTCTGCGAGCTGATGGGCATGTGCTTGCCGAACAATTCACTGGTGGCCAGGGTTTCGGCAATGTCGCCCTGTTCGGTGGCGGTGCCGTGTCCGTTGACATAGCCGATGGCCTGCGCGGCGATGCCTGCGTCTTCCAGCGCCAGCTCCATGGCCCGGCGCATGGTGCTGACTTCCGGGCGGGTGGTGTGCTGGCCGTCGGCATTGCTGCCGAAACCGACGATCTCGGCATGGATATGGGCGCCACGGGCCAGGGCGTGTTCCAGCTCTTCGAGCACCAGCATGCCGCCGCCTTCGCCGATCACCAGGCCGTCCCGGTCCTGGTCGTAGGGGCGCGGGCTGGTGTGCGGTGCGTCGTTTTTCAGGCTGGTGGCGTACAGCGCGTCAAACACCATGGCTTCGGTGGGGCAGAGTTCTTCGGCACCGCCGGCGAGCATCAGGGGCAAGCGTCCGAACTTGATCGATTCGTAGGCATAGCCGATGCCCTGGCTGCCACTGGTGCAGGCGCTGGAGGTGGGGATCAGGCGCCCGGTGAGACCAAAAAAGATGCTGATATTGGCCGCGGTGGTGTGGGGCATCATGCGCACGTAGCTGTTGGCGTTCAGACCGTCGGCCACCGAGTTGAGCAGCATGTTGCCAAAGGCCTTGATCTCGTCGGTGCTGCCGGTGGACGAGCCGCAGGCCACGCCCATGCGTCCGTCACGAATGATCGGGTTGCCCAGCAAGCCGGCGTCCTGCAAGGCCAGTTCGGCGGCGCCAACCGCCAGGCGCGAGACCCGGCCCATGCTGCGCAGTTGTTTGCGGGTCCAGTGCTTTGGCACCACAAAGTCATCGATGGGGCCGGCCAGACGGGTGTTGAGCTCGGTGAACCGGTCCCACTCGTCCATACGCCGGATGCCGCTGCGACCGGCTAAAAAATTGGCTTCGATACTGGCCCAGTCACTGCCCAGCGAGGTGATGCCGGCCATGCCGGTGACGACAACGCGCTTCATCAGCACAGGCCTCCATTGACCGCCAGGACCTGGCGGGTGATGTAGCCGGCTTCGCCGGACATCAAAAAGTTGACCGCGCCCGCCACTTCTTCCGGGGTGCCCATGCGTTGTGCGGGGATCATTTTCATCAGTTCTTCCACGGGGACGTTTTCGTCGAGCATGGCGGTGTCGATCAGGCCCGGAGCGACGCAGTTAACGGTGATCTTGCGTTTGCCCAGTTCGATGGCCAGCGCTTTGGCGGCACCGATCAGACCGGCCTTGGAGGCGCTGTAATTGACCTGCCCGCGATTGCCGATCAGGCCCGACACCGAGGTAATGCACACAATGCGCCCGGCCTTGCGGCGGCGAATCATCGGCATCATCACCGGGTGCAGCACGTTGTAAAAACCGTCCAGGTTGGTGCGCATCACCTCGTCCCAGTCGTCTTCACTCAACGCCGGGAAGGCACCATCGCGGGTCAGGCCGGCATTGAGCACCACGCCGTAATAGGCGCCAAAGGCTTCTACGTCGGCTTCAAGAATTTCCCGGCAGCGGGCGCGATCCGAGACGTCAAATTGCAGTACCCGGGCAGTGCGCCCCAGGGCCTGGACCTCGGCCATCACGGCGTCGGCTTCGCTGCGGCCACTGCGGCAGTGCAGCACCAGATCGAAACCGGCCCGGGCCAGGCGCAGGGCGATGGCGCGGCCGATGCCACGGCTGGAACCGGTAACCAGAATGGACTCAGTCATGGCGGGTCTCCCGGGAGGCTTGAGCAAGATAGTTTTGTGCCTGGGGTGGACGGAACACGTTCAGGCGGGCGCTGGCATGAATGCCGGGGGCGGTGAGATGACACTCGAAAACCCCCATGCCGTTGTCGTCTTCCAGTGAGCGCAGGGCGTGAATCTGCAACTCGGCGCCCGCCGGAAAGTGTTCGACATTGCATTCAAATTTGCGCGTGCCGAGCAAAAAGCCCAGCTCGACGGGGTTGCCTTCACTGCGGGCGCGGCAACCGGCATAGGCCGCCACGCTTTGCGCCATCAACTCGATGCCCACCCATGCCGGGAGGCTGCCGTCTTCACGGTTGAACAAGCCGCCGGGGCGCACGGTGAGACGGGTATGAATCTGTTCCTGGTCAAACTCCAGCACCTGATCGATCAGGATCATGTCGCCGGCGTGGGGCAGCAATTCGGCGAGCGGCCAAGCAATCATGGGGCGTCTCCGATAATCAGGCTGACGTTATTGCCACCGAAAGCAAACGAGTTGCTCATCAGGCAGCGCTGTTGTGTAGATGCCAGGGTCTGGCCGGGCGTCACCCAATTCAGTACAGGAAGTTGCGGATCACCCTGGCCGTCCCAGACATGGGGTGGCAGCAGGTTGCCGCGGGTCAGGCTCAACCAGCAAAACGCAGCTTCCAGTGCGCCTGCTGCACCCAGCGTATGGCCGGTCATGGGCTTGGTCGACGAGCATGGCACCGCCTGGGGGAACACCTGGGCCACGGCGTGGCTTTCCATGGCGTCATTGTGCCGGGTGGCAGTGCCATGCAGGTTCAGGTAACCGATCTGACCGGCTTGCAGACTGGCCCGGTGCAAAGCCTTGTGCATGGCCTGCACCGCACCCCGGCCAGTGGGCTCGGGGGCCGAGATATGGTGCGCGTCCGAGCTGGCGCCGGCACCGAGCAGGGCAATCGAATGTTCTGCGGCGGGCTGACGGCTCATCAAGAACAGTACGCCGGCTTCGCCAATATTGATTCCGCAGCGGTTTGCCGAGAACGGGTTGCAGCGTTCATCGGACACCGCTTCAAGGGCCGAAAAACCATTGAGGGTCAGCTTGCACAAACTGTCCACACCGCCGCACAGCACCGCGTCACACAGGTTCATGTCCAGCAGGCGCTGGGCGCTCATCAGGGCCCGGGCGCTGGAGGTGCAGGCGGTAGAAATGACATAGGCCGGGCCGCTGACATTCAGCCAGTCAGCCAGGAAACTGGCCGGCGCCCCCAGCTCTTGTTGCTGATAGTCGTAATCTTCGGGGAACTGCCGATGCTGCAAGTAGTGGGCAATACCGCGGCTGGCTTCATCGATCCCCGAGGTGCTGGTGCCCAGCACAATGGCGATGCGGTCACGGCCCCAGGTGCGGATTGCCTGTTCAATGGGCTCGCGAATCTGCAATGCCGCTTCGAGCAGCAACTGGTTATTGCGGCTGGCGTGCGCACTCAATTGCGCCGGGATCGCCGCCAGTTCGCCCTGCACACCGGCCACCGACACCTTGCGTCCGGGTACCAGGCCGCTGGCGCGCTGTATGCCCGAGCAGTCACCGGCAAACAGCCGGCGCGCCACTTCATCGGGGCTGCGGCCCAGGGAACAGATGATGCCCAAGGCATTCAGATACGCGGTCATGGTGCCGCCTCCAGCGGGCTGATGGCGTAATGCACATCGCCCTTGATATCAATGCGCAATACCTGTGGCTGTCGATAATGGACTTGCCAGCGTGGTTTCAGAAACCGCGCGTCGGCCGCCGATTCTGCCTGTGGATAATTGGCCGCCAGTTCGGCCTGGGGCGTAAGTGCAAACAGCAGGGCGGCAAACAGCTCCCGGGCCTCGGGGTTGGGAGGCAGCAAACCGTCGGCATGCCAGCTTCCGTCCTGCAACACCTGACGCGCCAGGGGAATCCCCAGCGGGTCCATCAACGACCAGCGCAAGCCTGCGCCTTGCTGTTGAATCACCAGCAGCCAGTCCTGGCGCTGGTCGGCCTGTTCGCGCTGAATGTGCAATTGCATCGGCAGCGCCAGGGTCGGGGTCTGTTCGGGCAGTGGCAGGCTCGCGCAGCCGCCCAATAGCAGGCACGCCAGCAAACCTGCAGGAGCGAGCTGTTTGATCTTTTTAAAAATCTCGCGAGCAGGCTCGCTCCTGCAGGTTTTGTGCATCGCCAGGCTCACTGCGCCGGGCC
Source organism: Pseudomonas paraversuta (assembly GCF_904067025.1). NCBI lineage: Bacteria > Pseudomonadati > Pseudomonadota > Gammaproteobacteria > Pseudomonadales > Pseudomonadaceae > Pseudomonas > Pseudomonas paraversuta. The sequence goes on along the minus strand of NZ_CAJFDA010000001.1, from coordinate 4,617,106 downwards.
TGCAGGTTTACGGGCCACCAGGTTGACCAGGGTTTCCTCGCGCTCGCCCACCGGTTTCGCGCGACGCAGGCCCAGGCGTTCCAGCAGCCCGAAGTCTTTGGAGCGGCTCCACCACAGATACGGGTATGACACGTTCTGCGCTGTAAACTCGAAGCCCTGATCGCGGATCATCTCCAGATACTGCGCGGCACTTTTCTGCACGTGCATCGGGTGGCGGAACAGCCAGCGAATCACCCAGGTATCGATGTAAGCCTCGGTAGATTCGGCAAACAGCAAATAGCCGCCTGGCTTGAGCACCCGATAAAACTCGGCCAGTGCGCGGTCCTGTTGCACCAGGTGATGGAAAGTCTGATGGCAAAACAGGATGTCGACGCTGGCGTCCGCGATTTCAAGTTCGGCGCAGTCGCTGCCGATCAGTTCAATGTCGATGCCCTGACGCCGCGCTTCTTCGCGGCTCAGGGTCAGGCTCAGCGGGTCGGCGTCGAGGCCGATCAGGCGCCTGGGGGCGAAGGTTTGTTGCAGGTACTGGAACGACTTGCCCTGCCCGCAACCGGCATCGAGGATGACCGGCGCCGTTGGCAGCTCAGCGCTGAACAGACTGCGCAGGTCGTTGATGGCCACGCGCAGTACGTGATGCTGCCAGGTGTGACTGCGTAAAAACCAGAACCCGAAACGGGTTTCTTCGACGTAGGTATCGCTCAGAGGTTTCATGGGGTCTCCGTGGCGCAGATGTCCGACAGCATGCGCAGGCGGCGCCGGGGTTCGCTGACAAAGGGGTTGCTTTCATCCCAGGCATAGCCGGCCAGAATCGCGCTGATCATGCGCCGTATTTGTGGCGAGCTGTCGGGGTGGAAGATCACGTCCTGGAAAGTGCCGGCGTACCAGCCTTCGACGTAGCAGCGGAAGGTGTCGACTCCACGTTTGAGCGGTTCGGCAAACTCGGTTTGCCAGTCTACGGCTTCGCCTTGTAGCTGGCGGTGCAGCACTGCGGCGGCCATGCTGGCCGAGCGCATGGCAATGGTCACGCCCGAAGAGAACACCGGGTCGAGGAACTCGGCGGCATTGCCCAGCAAGGCAAAACCCGGCCCGTGCAGGGTTTTGACGTTGGCCGAGTAACCGCCGAGGGTGCGTGCCGGGGTGTCCCACACGGCATTGGCCAGTACCCGGCCCAGGCTTGGGGTTTGCTCGATAAAACTTCGCAGGCACTGGTCGGGGTTCTGGCTGCGTCCCACAAAGTGTTCCGCCGCCGCCACCACGCCCACCGAACTTCGGCCATTGCTGAAGGGGATGGTCCAGAACCAGATATCGCGCTGGGTCGGGTGGGTGGTGATGAGGATTTTTTCGCGCTCGAAACCCGTGCAGTCAATACGGTCCTCGACATGGGTGAACACCGCCTGGCGCACCGGGAAACCGGAGGGCGCTTCGAGATCGAGCAGGCGCGGCAGAACTCGTCCGTAACCGCTGGCGTCGAGGATAAAGTCGGCCTCGATCCGGTAGCTGCTGGCGTCTTCGCGCACCACATCCAGCAGCGGCTTGCTGCGCTCGATATCCACTGCGGTCACGGTTTCGCCATAGCGGATTTCGACGCCTTGCAGTGCAGCCTGGTCAGCCAGCAGCTTGTCGAAATCGGCCCGCTGGACCTGGAACGTGGTCGGCTTGCCGTTGCTGAAGGTGTCGCCAAAATCGAAGGCGCTGTACTGCTCGCCCCAGGCGAAGGCGGCGCCGTTCTTCAGTTGAAAACCGGCGGCTTGCACCGCCTCGAGCATGCCGGCTTCCTCGATGAAATCCAGGCAGTGCGACAGCAGGCTTTCACCAATGGAAAAGCGCGGGAAGTGCTGGCGCTCGACGATCAATACATCGTGCCCTTTGCGTTTGAGCAAGGCCGCCGCGATTGCACCGGACGGCCCGGCACCAATCACCACGACCTGACGACGTTCCATATCTATTACTGACACACGGGCTCCTTGCCGGGGGGGACGGCAGACTTCACAGGGGGTTTGTTGATGCCCGCCAGCGCCGGTAACAGCGTGGCGATCAGGCCCATCAGCATCAGCGCGAAGTACAGTGCGGGGCTGATGAGCTGTTGTTGCAGCAGCAGGTTGAGAAAGACGATTTCACTCAAGCCGCGAATATTCAGCAGCAGGCTTTCACGCCACTTGCTGGCGCCGGTAAACGAAGGCGTGGCCCAGCTCAAACCCAGCCAGTTGCCCAGCAGCTTGCTGGCCATCGGCAGCAGCAACAGTGCCGCTATCTGCAAGGCGCTGATGCTGTTCAGGGCGCTGTGCAGGTTGATCTGCACAATGCCGAAGGTGAGGATCAACGGCACCGCCAGGCGGGTTTGCAGGCTTTCCAGCCAGGCGGCTTTCAACGGCATCACCAGCGGGACTTTGAGCCACGCCATGCACAACAGGTAACCGACGCCGAAAACCAGCGCATTGAGCCGGTAATGCTCGGCTACCACCAGCAGGGCGAGAAAACCCAGGCTGTAACACAGGGGTTGGCGAATCCGCAGTCCGCGCAGCAACAACGGCAGCAGGGCGCCCGCCAGCGGCAGGAGCAGGCTGCTGAGGTTGAGGCTGCCCTGGGCCAGGCCGAACAGGCTCCAGCAGGTCAGGTCGATCAGGATCGCGCTTTGTACCAGGCGGCGGGCAGCGGCGGGCGGGTAGTCGATATGGCGCAGATACAGATACAGCACCGGGATGGCGGTGATCGCAAACACCAGGCCCACCGCCAGCGAGCTCAGCCAGGGTTGTGCGGGCAGCAGCCACACCGCGCAGGCCAGCCCGCAGACAAAGGGAATGGCAAAACTGGGCAGGGCGATTTTCAGGCTCTGGCGGTCGATGCGCAGGTCAATCACATCACTCAGGATATGCCCCAGCAACAGGGCGAAACTCAGGCTGTACAGAGTTTTTAGCCACCCTGGCGTGACCAGCTGCGCGCCGCTTAGCTGCCAGTGGGGTTCGACCCACAGCAGCATCAGCAGCGGCAAACCGATGGACGCCAACAATAACTGGCTGACAATCGGGATCACCCCGAAGTGGCGGCCCAGCCGGGTGGCCCCGGCAAACAGGGCCAGGGCCATCAGCCAGAACAGCAGGGTCAGCATGGCTTGTGCTCCTGCTTCCCGGCCCATGGCGCGAGGATGAAGCTGAACGCCAGCCCCAGGCTCACCGACAGCCCGAAGTTGCTCACCGCCGGGGTGCTGGAGACGGCCAGCAGGCCGAATGACAGCCAGGTAGTCAGTGCCGCCAGCAAGGTGCCAAGCAAACTGACCGCAGCGCCACCAATCTGCTCGCGCATCAGAATGGCGTAATCGACGCTGATGGCCGTCACCAGCAATAAACCGAACAGGCTGAACAGGGTCAGCGGCTGACCCAGCCAGCCAAGGCTGGCCAGGCTGCACAGCGCGGCCAGCAACGGCAGGGCGACGATGCGCAGCGCGCCGCGAAAACCGAATGGCGCGATCAACAGCAGCACGATCAGGACGCAGGACAGCAGCTTCAATTCGGCGGCGCTGATTTGGGTGGCGGCGAACACCCGGTTCAAATCCCCCAGCCGGTCCACCAGTTGCACACCGGGCAGGTCCTGCGCCTGCACCCGCAGCAGACTGGCATTGTTCAACCCTTGCAGGCTGACCATCGCGGCCACGCCCTCGGGGTTTTTACCCAGCCACAGCGGGCGCCACGGTTCGGCCAGCGGCCCGCTCAAGGCATCGTCAATCTGCTGCTCGGGCAAGGCCTGGAGTTGGGCCAACTCATTTTGCAGGGCGGCCTCGCTGACGCCGAGTTCCAGCAGCGGCTGCCAGTGGTGTGGCAGTTGATCCAGGGCGGCCCGCAGTTGCTGTTGCGCGCCAGGCTGGTTGACCAGTTGGTTGAGCGCCAGATAGCCCTGCAGTTTGCCCATGTTGACCAACTGATCGAGGCGCTCACTGAGGGCGGCCTGGCGCTCCAGCAACTGCTGTTGATTGTCGGCGCACACCAGAAAAAACTGACTGGTGGGCTGGTAGCCGGTGATTCGCGCAATGGCCTGGGCTTCGGCCATTAACTGCGGCGGTGCGCCGACCCATTGGCGGATGTCGTTCTTGCTGGTCAGTTGCCACAACCCGGCGGCGCAAAACGCCAGCAACAGGGCCAGCAATGCCGGGGTGGGAATCTTTTTGAGCAAGGCTTCACGGATATCCAGCAGGGTTTGCGCAATGCTCAGCGGCCATTGCGCCGGGCGCAGCTCGACACCCTTGAGCAAGGCGGGCAGCAAGCACACGGCGCTCAGGTAAGCCCCGACCAGGCCGGCGGCGGAGAAAATGGCGATTTGGGTGAGGGCCGGGAACGGGGTAAAGGCCAGGGCCAGATAACCGATGCAGCTGGTGGCCAGGCTCAGGCTCAACCCGGGCAAGGTCAGGCGCAAGGCGGGCCAGCTGCGCCAGGGTTTCAGGCTCCAGCTTTTGGACAGGTAGTGCAGCGGGTAATCCACTGCCACCCCGATCAGGCTGGAGCCCAGCACCAGCGTCATCACGTGCATGCTGCCAAACCAGGCGACGCAGGCCACGGCGCCAAACAGCATGCCCACCAACACCGGGACAAAGGCCAGCAATACTCGCCAGCGGCGAAAGGCCAACAGCAACAGCAGAAGAATGCCCAGGGTGGCACCGCCGCCGACCCAGGTGATTTCGCGGCTCGCTTGCTGTTGCCCGCTGGCCGCATACAGCAGGCCGCTGGCGGCCAGTAATTGCACATCGTGGCTGGCCGCTTGCTGGCGGCTTTGTTCGAGCAGCCCGGCCACTTGCAGCGGCAGCTGCATGTCAAAGGCATTGCCCAGGGTGCGCGCCCGCAGCAGCACCCAGCTTTTACCGTCGGCATCGGCGATCAGGGCTCCGCTACCAATATCCAGCTGCACGCTGCCACGGGCCGGCTGACTGTTCTGAATGCGTCCGGTCAGGCCCAGCCAGTCGTCCTGGCTCGGCACCAGGCTGAACCCGGTAAAGGGGTCGAACAGCGACTGCACCCGCTGCTGGATGAACGCATCGGGATGCTGGATCAGTTGCGTACGATCAGCTTCGGCCAGCATCGCCAGACGTCCGCGCAGCAGTTGTTGGCGCAGGGCCGGCAGGTCGGCTTGCAGGTTCCACTGCACCTTCTCGAACAGGCCGCTGGCTTGCCAGGCTTCGCCCAGTTGCCGGGCAGTGGCGATTGCCTGCTGGCGATCGGCGCTGCCCACCAGTACCAGCATCTCGCGGTTCAGCGGTTCTTGCATGCGCTGTTCGGCGCTCAGTTCCAGGGCGTCCGGCGATTCACCGGGCACCAGTTCCATCAGGTTGGCCGACAGCGGAGCGCCGTGACGCCATTGCCAGGCGGCCAGTGCGAGCACGGCCAGCAGCAGGATCAGAAAGCCACGGGGCAACCAGCGTTCACTGGGCAAAGTCGTGCTGCTCCGCATCGCTCAAGGGTTGATTGCTGACGCTGTTTTGCAGCTTGAGCAAGGTGCTGTCGCCCTGGGTTTCTTGCAGCTCGATGCGTTGCACCAGTTCGCCGCCGTCGATATTGATCCGGGTGAAGATCTGTTTGAGCAGCACTGAACGCGGGGTCAGGGTCAGTTGCCAGTGGCTGGCTTCGCCTTGCAGTTGCAGCTCGAAGTCGCGCTGCAGGCCGCTGCTGTCGCCCTGCAGGACGGCGAGGAACAGCCGGTTCTGCTCGGCTCCGGCGCTCTTGCCGGGGAGCATTTGCCATTCAGAAGCGTTGCGCCGGGCTATGCCCTGGGCGGTGATGCGGTAGTCCTGTTGCAACGGGGTCTTGAGTTGCCAGAGCAGGCCGTGGTCCTTGGCCAGTACAAAAGTACCGGTGCTGATCAGTGGTTTGGGCAGGGCGCGCAGGTGTTTTTCCTGGATGAAATCGCCGTGGATAACCTGTGGCCTGGCCAGCTGTGTGCTGAGTTGTTGCAGGTCGAAGGCCTGGGCTGATGAACATAAAAACATCAGCACAAACCCTGTAGCAGCGAGCTTTTTAAAGCGGTCAGACATCTCGCGAGCCAGCTCGCTGCTACAGGATTTCGGGCTCATGGCAGCACCCTGGCGACGGCTTCGGTAAAGCAGGCGGGCGACGCCAGTTGCATTTCGCGGCTGGCAATTTCCACCGCCACTTGCACGGTGCTGGCGCGGGTCAGGCGTTCGCCGCTGGCCAGGTCGCTGATCAGATAGTTGATCTTCAAGCGGTTCTCCCACTCCACCAGGCTGGCGCGTACATTGATCCGCTGGCCAAAGGTGGCGCCGCGCACATAACGCAGCTGCATGTCGATCACCGGCCAGGCGTAGCCCGCGGCGAGCATGTGGGTGTAGTTGTGGCCGATGTGGTCCAGCAGCGCGCAGCGCGCCACTTCCAGGTATTTGACGTAATGCCCGTGCCACACCACGTGCATGGTATCGATGTCGAAAAACGGCACCAGAATTTCAGTGTCAACGTGCAGAACGCCTTTGCTACGCATGCAGCCTCCAGTGTTGTTGGGCGATCCGGGCCAGGCACAGGCGCAGTTCGGCTTCGAGGGCGCGGTCTTCAACCACGGGCGGGAAGTCCTTGCTCAGTTCGGTGTGCATCGCGGCCAGCGCAGGCGGCAGCGGGCGGGCATCTTCGGCACGACTGCGCAGCCACACGCCCTGATTGGCGGCGAGCAAGGTTGCGGCGGCCACTTGTTCGGTCAGCTCCAGCACGCGGATCGCATCGCGGGCGGCGATGGTGCCCATGCTCACTTTGTCCTGGTTGTGGCACTCGGTGGAGCGCGAGAACACGCTGGCCGGCATGGTGTTTTTCAAGGCCTCGGCGGTCCAGGCGCTGGTGCCGATCTGTACGGCCTTGAAACCATGGTTGAGCATCGCCCGTTGCGCTGTCGCACCCGACAGGTTGCTCGGCAGGCCGTGGTTGTAGCGCACGTCCACCAGCAGCGCGAGCTGGCGGTCCAGCAGGTCGGCGACGTTGGCGACCAGGGTCTTGAGGCTGTCCATGGCGAAGGCAATATGACCGCCGTAGAAGTGACCGCCGTGGAGCACGCGCTCTTCTTCGGCGTCGATGATGGGGTTGTCGTTGGCACTGTTGAGTTCGATCTCGATAAACCCGCGCAGCCAGTTCAGGCTGTCGGCCAGCACCCCCAGGACGTGGGGCGCACAACGCAGCGAGTAGCGGTCTTGCAGGCGATGCAAGGGCGCGGTCGGGGCGTCGATGGCCAGGTCCTGGCGAATCCATGCGGCGACCTGCATTTGCCCCGGATGCGGCTTGGCAGCGAACAGGCGTTCGTCGAAATGCTCGGGGTTGCCCTGCAGCGCGACCACGTTGAGAGCGGTGATGCGGGTCGCCAGTTTGAGCAGGTAATCGGCGCGGGCATAGGCCAGGCACGCCAGGCCGGTCATCACCGCGGTGCCGTTCATCAGCGCCAGCGCTTCCTTGGGTCGCAGTACCAGCGGGGTCCAGCCCAGTTCGCGGTGGACGTCAGCGGCCAGGCGGCGTTCACCGTTGAACAGCACTTCGCGCTCGCCGGACAGGGTCGCGGCGACGTAGGACAGCGGGGTCAGATCACCGCTGGCGCCGACCGAGCCCTCTTCCGGGATCAGCGGCAGGATGTCGTGGGCGATGAAGGCCTGCAGCCGCTCCAGCAGCTCGACCCGTACCCCGGAGACGCCATGGCACAGCGACTGCAAACGCGCCGCCAGCACGGCGCGGGTGGCCTGGGCATCGAGCAGTTTGCCCAGCCCGCAGCCATGGAAGGTATAGAGATGACGGGGCAGCGCTTCGACATGCTCCAGCGGCACCGCCACCACGCATGAGTCGCCGTAACCGGTGGTCACGCCGTAGATCACGCCTTCCTTGTCCAGCAACGAATCGAGAAAACGCGCGCCTTTGGCGATGCGCTCGCGATACTCGGCGTCGTCTTGCAGGCGGGTCGGCACCTGACGATTGGCCAGCGCCAGCACGTCTTCAATGCGCAACGGGGTTTGGCCGAAGGTTACTGGCTCATGGGGTTGCGTCGTCATCGGTTTTCCAGAAAGGGTAAAAGTTGAACCACTGTTGTGGCGCTTCCAGGCAGTAATGGCCCAGGCGTTCGGCGTAGCGTGTCGTCCATTCGGCGATGACCTGCTCGCGGTCGCTGCGCCGCCACTGCACGGCGTCGGCGAAGGGTTCGAGGATGACCCGGTAACGGCCTTCGCGTTTCAGGCAAAACAGTAAATTGACCGGGCACTTGAGCAGTCCGGCCAGTAGCCATGGGCCCTGGGGGAAGGGCGCCGGGTGGCCGAGAAAATCGACCCGCACATTGCGCCCGCCATGCAGCGGTACGCGGTCACCGGCGATCGCCAGCCACTCGCCGTTTTCCAGACGCTGACTCAGTTGCAGCATGACCGCCGGGTTGAGTTCGCTGACCTGGATCAGTCGCAGGTTGGTGGCCCCGGCTTCCCCCAGCAGGCGGTTGAATTGCTCGGCATGCTTGGTGTGCACCAGCACGTTCATGGTGACCTTTTCGCCCAGCTCGGCGAGCGCGCGGCAGACCTCAAGGTTGCCCAGATGCGCCCCCACCAGCATTTGCCCGCGTTCGCCGCGCAGTTGATCGCGCAGGCCGGCCGGGTCGACGATTTCGATGTCGGCAATATTCAGGCGGCCATTCCACATGTCGAGCTTGTCCAGCAGGGCGTCGGCGAAGGCCATGAATTGCCCGAATACCCGCCTGTGGGAAGGGCCCGGGGCGGTCTGGCCGCTCCAGTCGGCCAGCCGCTGCTGGTAGCACCAGATGCTGCGGCGGGCGCTGCGGCCGAAGACAAAGAAGTACAGCACGATGCCGTACAGCACCGGGGCCAGCAGGCGGCGGCCGAGCAATTTGATGCCGAAGGCGGTGAGTTTCATCAGCCAGAAACTGCCGCGCTCCTTGTGCTCGGCCCAATGCTGTTGTGCTTCGCTCATGCCTGCCAGCGCCTCCAGAGAATGACCGGAAAACGCAGGAGCATTCCGAAGAACAGCCGGGTGTGCATGGCGCTGATCAATGCGTTGTCATGGAACAGGCGAAAGTGCGACAGGCCGTCTTGCGGGTAATGAACCTTGGTCGGCAGCCAGCGCATCGGTTGATTGCGCCACGCCAGACGCACCAGGATTTCTGGGTCGAAGTCCATGCGCCTGCCCAGTCTGGCCGAGTTGATCAGGGCCAGGGTCGGGGTCAGCGGGTAGACCCGGAAACCGCACATCGAGTCGGGAATTTGCAGCGACAGGCTGTTGATCCACACCCAGACATGGGTCAGGTAACGCGCGTACAAACGGCCTTTGGGCACGCTGGCGTCATATTGCGGATACCCGCAAATCAGCGCTTCGGGATTGAGTTGCGAGACCTGGATAAAGGTCGCCACATCACGCAGGTCGTGCTGGCCATCGGCGTCCACCTGCAGGGCGTGGCTAAAGCCCAGGCGCTCGGCTTCGCGCAGGCCGGCCATGACTGCGCCGCCCTTGCCCTGGTTGATCGCCAGGCGGATCAGATGGATGCCTGGGCCTTGCGCCAGTTGTTCCAGGACGGCACTGCACGCGGGGCTGCAGGCATCGTCCACCAGTACGCAGGGCAAGCCGGCAGCGAGCAGCGCTTGGACCACGTCAGGCACGGCAGTTTCGTGGTTGTAAACCGGGATCACGGCGCAGGGGTTATGCATGGGGAGGCTCCTTGATGTCGCTGCTCCCACCGAGGTTGTCATTGGCGGCCCAGACAATGCGCCCGCTGGAGCAGGCGGCGTCGCCATGGCGATAGGCAAAGTGCAATTTGCTGCGCTGCGGGTCGAAACCCAGGGTCAGCTCAATCTCGTCGCCGGGGCGCACCAGTTGCTGGAACTTGAGGACTTCCATCCCGCCAAACCGCGGTGGCAGGTCGAGCAGTTGCTGGCCCAGACTGATGGCCCAGTCTATTTGCACCACGCCCGGCAGCACCGGGGTTGTGGGGAAGTGACCGCTAAAGAATGCCAGGTCCGGGGGCACCGCCAGTCTCAGGGTCCAAACACCATCGAGCTGGTTCTGACTCAGGACTTCAGGCTGTTTGGGCCGTGGTGCCAATAACAGTGCATCGACCTGCGCCTGGGGCAGTTTGCCCTGGCTGGTGAGCGGCAACTGGCGCAGCAAGCGCCAGCGGCGCGGCAAGGCCAGGGCTTCGCAGTGCTGGCTCAGGTGCTGGCGCAGGGTCTGGGTCAGCGTGCGCCGGCCATGTTCACGCAAGGCAAACAGGCCGCTGTCGCTCAGGACCAGCAAGGCGCCGAGTGACGCCCGGTTTTCCCGCACTACACCCAAGCGAGCTTCAAGCACCCAGTCGTGTGCCTCCAGTGCCTGTTCCAGCATTGGCAGGGAGATGCGTTTTTCTTCGAGTTTGACGATGCGGTCCAGGCGTGCGAGCAATTCAAAGCGCCCGTCGGCTTCGATGCGTACCGCATCGGCGCTATGTTCGACATGGCCTGGGGGCAAGTAAGCCGAGGCAATGCACAGGGCCCCGTCTTCGCCCTGGCTGAGTTGTACATCGGCAAAGGGTTGCCACAGGCCCGGGCCCTGACGCCAGGCAATGCCGCCGGTTTCGGAGCTGCCGAAAATTTCCGTAGGCCATTGGCCCAGGCGCTGGTGCAAGGCTTGGGCGGCTTCGGCCGGCAAGGCACCGCCAGAGGAAAATACCCGGCGCACCGGGCTCAGCGCCGGCCAGTCGAGGTTGTCGCCCATGCGCTTGAGCAGCGCAGGGCTGGCAATCCAGGCAAATGCCGGGTACTCGCGGCTGACGCGCTGCATGTCTTCGGGGAACGCCAGTTGCTGGCGCACAAAGCTGCGGCCGGCACACAGCGGCCAGAGCACCCGGAACAACAGGCCATAGATATGCTGGGCAGCGACGCTGGCGATGATGCAGGCCTCGCCCAGCTCGTTGCCCCACAGTTGCTCCAGGGCCTCAACTTCATTGGCCATCTGGCGCAGGGTTTTGTCGATGCGCTTGGGTTCACCGCTGGAGCCCGAAGTACACAGGCTCAGCCGGCAGGCATCGAGATCGAGCCCGGCGCCGGGCAGGGGGTTTGCATAAAGGGCCTGCAGTTCGCTGCTTTGGGTTATCCACAGGTCAACCTGCGGATCCCAGCGTTGCCGGGTTTGCGCTTGCAGGTCGGCGGGCAGCAGTACGCTGACGCCGGCCCGCCAGGCACCGAGCAAGGCGACCGCCAGCTCGGCGGCATCTTCCAGGTGCAGCGCAATACGTTGCACGCCGCGCTGTTGCAGCCCGCCCGCCAGGCTCAATGCCTGCCCGCGCAGGGTGTCGTGATCCAGTGCCGGGTCGAAACTGACCGCTCGGCCGCTGTGCCCCTTGAGCAATAGCTGCTCAAGTTTTATCCAGTTCATGCCCTGCCTCTTACTTTTTGTCGTACCAGCCATTCAATGGCAAACAACAGGCCCATCAACCCGTAGGCGATCAGGCCGTTGTACAACGTCCACCAGCTCAGCGGTGCCCACAGGGTCAGGCCGGCTGCGACTAACCCGTTGAACAGAAAAAACAGGCACCAGACTTTGGTCACCTGTCGTGTGTAATGAATTGCGATGGCGGGCAGTTCCGGTTCGCGCAGTCGCGCCAGACGCTCGATCACCGGCGGGCCGAACTTCAGGCTCAGGCCGAACAGGCTGAGCATGAACGTGCTGATCAGTACCGGGTACCAGCGCAGCAGAAGCGGGCTGTTGAACAGCGCCAGCAACCCGCAGAACACCAGTGCCAGAGCGGCCATCCACAGATCGGCCGGGCGTCGTCCGCCGGTCAGAGCGCGTGCCAGCCACAGGCCGCCGAGCAGCAGCGCAAACTGCCACGGGGCGAAACGGGCCATGCCGAAATACACCGCAAAGGGGTACAGCAGGCCGGCCAGCAGCAGTGCCGGGGCAATCAGTCGCCTCATGCGTCCGGGTGAACCAGACGGTAAACCGCTTCAACCACGTCGTTGACGGTACGCACCGATTTGAATTCCTCGGCCGCGATCTTTTTGCCGGTTTTGCGCTTGATATGGTCGATCAGGTCAACGGCGTCGATGCTGTCGATTTCCAGGTCCTGGTACAGGTTGGCGTCCAGGGTGACGCGCTCGGGCTCGAGTTCAAAGAGTTCGACCAGGGAGTCGCGCAGGGTATTGAAAATGTCTTCACGGGTTTGCATGGTTCGGTCTCAGGCAGCCTGTTTGGCGGTGACAAAAGCCGCAAGGCTGGCCACGTTGGAAAAGTGATTGCGCGTGTCTTTGGCGTCGGCGTCTATTTTGATGCCGTAGGTTTTTTGAATCGCCAGGCCCAGTTCCAGGGCGTCGACCGAGTCCAGCCCCAGGCCTTCGCCAAACAGGGTTTGCTCGTCGCCAATATCGCTGACGCTGATGTCTTCCAGACCCAGGGCGTCAATGATCAGCTGTTTGATGTCACGGTTCAGATCGCTCATCTATGGCGAGCTCCTTAATGAAATAGTTATGCACGAAGTCGTTTAGCAGGCGCGACGCTTTGGGCGGCGGGCCAAGTGCGGCAAAGGTTTGTGGATCTATATCGGCCCCGACCCGAAAGCTGAAGTGCATGCGTCGCTTGGGGATCCGATACCAGGGTTCAGCCTTGGTCAGCGAGGTTGGATTGACCGTTATCACCACCGGGGTGAGGATCTTCGCACCCCGCAGCGCAATGGCGGCGGCGCCGCGATGAAAGGCAGGTGCGTGGCCGGGCCGGGTGCGCGTCCCTTCCGGGAAAATAATCAGGGTCTGGCCTTCTTTGAGCGCCCCGGCGGCGTTGTCGAGCATGTCGACACTGCCGTCATTGCTGATGTATTGCGTGGCCCGCACCGGGCTGCGGGTGAACGGGTTTTGCCACAGGCTTTGTTTGACCACGCAGTTGGTGTCGCGCATAAGGCCGATCAAAAACACCACGTCAATAAGCGACGGATGGTTGGCAATGATCATCTGCCCGGGCCGGCCCAGGCGCTCTGCGCCATGGACTTCATAGCTCAGCACGCCGGTGCGCGTCATAAAGCGGATAAACAGCCAGAACAGTCGGCTGACGGTGTAACGCGCACGTTGCCGGTGGCGCACGGCATCGCCGGGCAGGCAACTCAGAAGCGGGAATACCACCAGGCGCAGGCTCAGGCCGCCGAGCCCGAACAGCGTGAAGCTCACCGCGGTGGCAAACAGGCGCCAGTAATATCCGTCGCTGCGCGGGCTCACGGAGTGCGATGCCAGTTCCAGACACGGCTTTTCCAGGCGTGTTGGAACGAGGTGTGCCCGGCGAGCAGGTGACGCAACAGTTCCAGGGCGTGGGGCCAGCGGGTTCGGGGGGCGCCGGGAGGGGCGGCGCTGAGTGACACCTGCCATTGTTCGCCCGGCGTCAGCAGCAGGCCCACGGCATAGGGAAAGGGTACATCGTCGATCCAGCGGGCATAGGCCTCGGGAGGCTGCTCTTCGGTGATCACCAGCAATACGGCGGGGGCGCCCTCATGCAGCAGTGCGCAGGCTTCGATCAGGCCGTGTTCCAGGCCGTCGCCGGCAGCGGCGACGGCTGTCATTTCGCTGGTCTCGCCACGCATGATCGACCACAGGCCAATCACGGCGTTGTGCACCGAGAGGCTGAACTGAGTGGGCGACAGCGGCTGCCCCGCGCCAAGGTCGCTGAGAATGTCGAAGGTGCGCGGGGTTTCGCCGTGACGCGAGACAAACACCAGTGGCAAGGCTTCGAGACCTTCTGCCAGGGGCCAGCCGACGCTGAACGCCATGCGTGCCAGACGGCTGAGGCGACGGCGCTGCATGGCGGGTAGAAACGAGACGTCGGGGGCGCTATTGCTGGCGTCGAGCAGGCGGGGTTGCTGGCTCCAGGCCTGCCAATCGGCCACGCTGTCGAGGCCCGGAGCCCAGGCGCGCCATGCGGCAATATTGAAATTAATCACTGGAGGTCTATCCCGCCCTTGCGGGCTTCCTTGATGCGAAGGTAGGCAGCGATCAATGCGGCACCTATTACAGAGTGGCAGCATTATCCCGGTGCAGTTGGCTCGTAGCAAACATCCCTTGCAGTTTGGGCAGGGTTTTTTCCGCAGTTCGGGAGAGAAGCTGTCTTTTTGCCATTATTGAGCCAGGGATAGTGTTTATGACTTCCAAAACAGAGATATGTTCGCTGGAGTCGTAGCTCATTTCGCTGCAAGGTAGCGAAGCGTCACAAATGACATCTACACTCGGGCACTTATTGATACACGGAGGTTTTGAAATGCGTCGCGTGGTGTTCAATCAAAAGGGTGGTGTGGGCAAGTCCAGCATCGCCTGCAACCTGGCTGCAGTCAGCGCCAGTGAGGGCTATCGCACACTATTGGTGGACCTGGATGCTCAGGCCAACTCCACTCAATACCTTACCGGGCTCACGGGCGAGGACATCCCCATGGGGATCGCCGACTTCTTTAAGCACAGTTTGTCAGCCGGGGTGGGCAGCAAGAAAAACCGGGTCGATATTTACGAAACCCCGTTCGACAACTTGCATGTCATTACCGCCACTTGCGAACTGGCTGACCTGCAACCAAAGCTGGAAGCCAAGCACAAGATCAACAAGTTGCGAAAGTTGCTCGATGAACTGGCCGAAGACTATGACCGGATTTATGTCGATACTCCGCCAGCCTTGAATTTCTATGCCGTATCGGCGCTGATCGCCTGCGATCGGGTACTGATCCCTTTCGACTGTGACAGCTTTTCGCGTCAGGCCCTGTACGGCCTGCTGGCGGAAATCGAAGAGTTGAAAGAAGACCACAATCCAGACTTGCTGGTCGAAGGCATAGTGGTCAACCAGTTCCAGGCCCGTGCCAGCCTGCCCCAGCAAATGCTCGATGAGCTGATTGCTGAAGGCCTGCCCGTGCTGCCGGTGTACCTGAGCAACTCAGTGCGTATGCGCGAATCCCATCAGGCCAGTCAACCGCTGGTCTACTTTGATCCGCGACACAAGCTGACCCAGCAATTTGTCGAGTTGCATGACTACCTGGACCAGAACGCTTAAGCGCTGATGCCGTGGCTTTGCAGCCAAGCCTTGAGTTGCTGCAAGGGGAAGGCGCCGCTTTGACGGGCAACCTCCTGGCCGTTTTTGTACAGGATCAGACTGGGGATCGAGCGAATCCCCAGTTGCGTGGCCAATTGCTGATTGGCTTCGCTGTCGAGTTTGGCCAGACGGCATTTCCCCAGCAACTGGCTGGCGGCCTGTTCAAATACGGGCGCAAACGCCTTGCACGGCCCGCACCACTCAGCCCACACATCCACCAATAACGGCAGATCGCCCTTGATCTGACTGCTGTAGTCGGCTTGCTTCAAGTCGAAAGGCCGGGTGAGCAGAATCTCGTTTTTGCAGCGTCCGCACTTTGGCTGTTCGCCCACGCGCGCAGCGGGAATGCGGTTCAGGCCGTTGCAGTGGGGGCAGGGGATGAGTAGCGGGTCTGTCATTTCAAATACTCCGGAATCGGGATGGTTGCAGGTGCCAACCAATCGCTGGCAAGCCAGCTGCCACAGGTCATGTGCATGTCTTTGGAAGGTGCAGTTCAGCAGATGATGGTCTGGCACGCCACTGGCCATGATCTATCTGCACACAATCCGGGGGCAGGGGCATTCCCATGGATTTCATGACGAACAACTGATCTCCAGATGCTTGCCCCATTCGGGCGGGCGTTCGGCATAACCCTGCATGCCCGGTTGTTCGGTGAACGGTTGGGTCAGCACCTGGTGCAGGCGCCGTACTTCGCTGTAGTCCCCCGCTTCAGCCGCATCGATGGCCTTTTGCGCCAGATAGTTGCGCAGGATGTACAGCGGATTCACCCCGTGCATGCGCTCACGCCGGACGTGTTGATCGTTCACGCCGTCACGCGCCACCCGGTCAACATACTGCGCCGCCCACTCGTCAAAGCCCTTGAGGTCGACAAACTCGTCACGCAGCCGGGCTACGGCCTGTGCAGCGGGTTCATCGCCCAGACGACGGAAGAACAAGCTGTAGTCGATGGCGCTGCCTTGCATGCGCTGCAGCAGGGTTTCGATCAGCTTTTGATCACCCTCTTCAGCGCTGGTCAGACCCAGGCGGCGGCGCATCAGGTCGGTGTAATGGGCCTGGTACAGCGGCAGGAACAGGCCCAGGGTTTCTCGCAGTGCTTCGACACTGATGAACGGCGTCAGCGCCTGGGCCAGTGCACTGAGGTTCCATTGGCCGATGGGCACCTGGTTGCTGAAGGAGTAACGCCCTTCATGGTCGGAATGGTTGCAGATGAAGTTGGCGTCGAAGTCGTCGAGGAAGGCGAACGGGCCGAAGTCGAAGGTGATGCCCAGAATCGACATGTTGTCGGTGTTCATCACCCCGTGGCAAAAGCCGTAGGCCTGCCATTTGGCAATCAGTTCGGCGTTGCGCTCGACAATCTCGCGGAACATCGCCAGATACGGCTCCGGCTGCTCCAGGCACTCGGGGAAGTGCAGCGCCAGGACGTGTTCGCCTAGCTGCTTCTGCTGCTCGGGTTGCTTGGTGTAGTAGAAATACTCGAAATGCCCGAAGCGTATGTGGCTCTGCGCCAGACGCAGGACCATGGCCGCGCGCTCCTGTTTCTCGCGCCACACCGGGGTGTCGGAACCGATCACGCACAGGGCACGGCTGCTCGGGATGCCCAGTGCATGCAGCGCTTCGCTGGCGAGGAATTCGCGGATCGATGAACGCAGCACGGCGCGGCCATCGCCCATACGCGACCAGGGTGTCATGCCGGCGCCTTTGAGGTGCAAGTCCCAATGCTCGCCGGCCTGGTTGTATACCTCGCCCAGCAGCAGCCCGCGACCGTCACCCAGGCGCGGGTTGTAGGAACCGAACTGGTGGCCGGAATAGACCATGGCACGGGGTTCGGCGTCGACCCACAGGGTGTGGCCGCCAAACAGCCGGGCGAATACCGGGTCCTGGGCGACAGCCGGATCAAGGTCGAGCAGGGCCATGGCCGCATCGCTGGCAACTACCAGGCGTGGCGCGTCGATGGGTTCTGGCAGCACATGGGTCGAAAAGGCGTCACCCAGGCGGGCGAAACGGTTATCGAAGGTCAGTTCGTCGAGGGCTTTCAATGACCGTCTCCAGTGAGAAATGGGGGGCGTGTCGTCTGTAGGAGCGAGCTCTGTGCGGCTATATGGAAAAGCTCGCTCCTGCAGGGGGCAGTGATCAGTCCAGCTTGCCCAGTTGCGGCTTTTGCGGCGGTGGCGGCTCGGGCGGTGCTTCCGGCCCGACCGGTACCAGTTTGTACTCCTGGCCCTGGAGGTTTTTCAGGTACACCTCCATCTGCTGGAACGAGATGTTGATGTGATGGTTCTTGAACTCGCGGTTGATAAAGCGGTTCACTTCGTCGATTACCGGGTTGCGGTCACCCAGGTCCCGCACGTGCATGCGCAGTTCGTGGTCCAGGGTGCTGGCGCCGAAATTGAGGAAGTACACGTGAGGCTCCGGCTCTTTGAGCACTCGCGGGTTTTCCTGGGCGGCCTTGAGCAGCAGGTGTTTCACCAGATCCAGGTCTGAGCCGTAGTCGACACCGAGCTTGAGGGTGACGCGGGTGATGGTGTCGGTCAGCGACCAGTTGATCAGTTGCCCGGTGATGAAGGTCTTGTTCGGGACGATGATGTCCTTGCGGTCGAAGTCGGTGATGGTGGTCGCACGGATGCGGATCTTGCTCACGGTGCCCGACAGGTTGCCGATGGTGATGGTGTCGCCAATGCGCACCGGGCGCTCGAACAGGATCATGATGCCGGAGATAAAGTTGGCGAAGATTTCCTGCATGCCGAACCCCAGGCCCACCGAGAGTGCGGCCACCAGCCATTGCAACTTGTCCCAGCTCACGCCGAGGGTCGACAGGGTCGACACAAAGCCGATGCCGATGATCACGTAGGTCAGCAAGGTGGTGGTGGCATAGGCGCTACCCTGGCCCAGATCGAGCCGCGACAGCACCAGTACTTCAAGCAGGCCGGGCAGGTTGCGCGCCAGTGCAATGCTGATGCCGATGATGATCAGCGCACCGACCATATCGCCAATACTGATGGGCACCATGCTCATGTTGGCACCGGTGCCGCTGGTGTACTCGTAGAGGGTGATGTTGTCGAGGTAGGAAAAGACCGAGATCAGGTCGGCCCACACCCAATACAGCACGCCGATAAAGGCCGCGAGCAAGGCCAGGCGAATCAGGCGTAGCGACTGCTGATTGACCTGTTCGATGTCCAGGGTCGGTTCTTCAATGATGATGTCATTGCCTTCGCCGGCTTCCTTGGCGGCCTGGCGTTTTGCCAGCGCACGCTGATAGGCCAGGCGTCGCGCCGCCACGGCCAGACCGCGAACGAAGGCGGCCTCGACCACCATCCACAGCATCAGCAGGTACAGGGTGTTGATCAGGCGGTCGCTGAGTTTGAGGGCGGTGTAGTAATAGCCAAAGCACACGGCCACAAACAGGGCGATGGGCAGGATGGCAAACAGAAAACCGAGGAATTTGCGCAGCCGATAGGCTTTTTTCTCGGTCTTGTCGTTGAGTAGCAGGCGCATCAGCAGCCAGGCCATGGCGGCGTAGCAGCTCAGGACCACGAGAATGCCCAGCACGTCTTCGGCCAGTGCGGCCGGTTGTTGTTCGGCAAAGGCGACCACGGCCACCAGTGCCAGCACCACAAAGCCGAGCTTGCGGATCCAGTTCTGGAGGAATTCAACCAGCGGTTTGTCCCAGCGGAAATGCAGCTCGGCCACGCCGCCGGGGGCCAGGATGCGGTACGCGGTGTAGAACACCAACCAGGCTTCGGCCATTTGAATCAGGGCCGCGCCGGTGTTGCTGTTCATTCCCCGGGCATCAATCTGCAGGGCATAACCGCACAGGGCCAGCGCCAGGGAGACCGGCATCGCCAGCAGGATGTTGATCAGGATCGCCAGTGGCGTGTGCCATTGACTGTCGCGTTTGAAGTGACCGATGTCCTGGTGGATTTTATTCAGCTTGCCGTACAGGTATCTGCGCTTCCACAGCAAGGCCACCATCAGCAGCAAAAATGGCAGGAACAGCAGCGGGCGCTTGGACAAACCCTCGGCGACTTCGCTGAAGCTTGAAGTCCAGGGCAGGGTAATGACCTGCCGCTCCAGTTGCCGTGGCGCACCTTGCAGCCATTCCAGGTCCAGCGGTTTATTGCTGGGGATCCAGAACATCTGCTCATCGAGTGTGGCGCGCAGGCTCTGGGAGGTGCTGAGCAGTTGCTTCTGGTTGAGTTGCAGGGTGATCGACTCGTTGAGCAGCGAGCTCAATTCGCGGTTAAGGCGGTCCAGCAGGTCGCCGCGGGTGTTGACCAGCTCCAGCAGGGTTTTACGCAGTTGCGGGGTTACCTGATCGGCAGGTTGAGTCGACAGCAGGTTGTCGACGTAGGTCGTCGGGTTGCTGATCATCTCGCGCTGCTGATTGATCTCGAACTGATACAGGCGAATATCGGCAATTTCATCCGCCAGGTTTTTGTCCATTTTCTGCAGGCGGGGCAGGGCCTGCTTTTGTTTGTAGAGAATCTTGGACAGCAACAGGCTGCCTTTGAGCACGCTGATCTGTTCATCCAGCGCCTGATCGCTCTGGGTGACGCTATCGAGCAGTTGCTTGGTTTCGAGGTTCTGTTGGGTGACTTCGTTGAGACGGTCGGTGCTGCGTAACAGGTAGTCCGAGAGCTTGAGGTTGATCGCGCTTTCGGTCGCCAGCAGGCTGCTGCTGCCTGATTTTTGCGCTTCGATGGACTGTTCGGTCACGGTCTGCTGGGAGTAGGCCAGACGCTTCTGGTTGATCAGGGTTTGCAGCTCCTGGATTTCCTGATCCTGACGCGTGGTTTTTTCCAGCAACAGATCATGCTGGCTACCGCTCAGGTCTTGCAGCTGGCTGTTGCCCGCCAGTTCCTGACGGCGCAGGGCAATCAATGCGGTGAGCGAAGCGGATTCGGCGTTGAGCTGGTTGCGCTGGTCGGCGTTGAGCAATTTACCATTGTCGCGACCGAGTTTAAGGATGTTACTGATTTCCTGGATGCGGGTCTGGCTGTTGCTGATTTCAGCCTGGGCCCGCTCCGGCCGGGTTTGCGCCGCGATGCTCTGGCTGTTGGCGCTGGCCAGGGCCTTTTGCAGCTCGCCCTGTTGTGTGGTGCGGTCCGCCAGCATCTGCTCCAGCTGCGGCACGCTCAGGCCACTGTAGCGCTGGGCTACCGGCAGGGGTTTGGTGGCCTTGAGCCGCGCCAGTTCCCGCTGGTTTTCAGTGGTTTGGCGCGGTGCATTGGCCAGCAGTTCTTTGACATCGTTCAGGCGCTGTTCGTAATCGGCTTTGTTGGCCAGCAGACTGAGGGTCTGCTGCAGCACCGTCTGCAAGGCTTTCTGGTCGGCCTCTGGCAGTTTGCGATCAGCTATTTTGTCCAGGCTTTGCTGTACCGCCTCGGCGGAGGGCGGCTCGGCGGCCTGGAGCATCCCGACACTAAGGCTCAGGCCGAGCAGGACTGTTGCGAAAAACGTGCGCAGAGTTGGCATAGATACCGGTCAGACAAGGGGCGAAAAGTTGGAGTTTAGAGGAACAACCCCGGTCCCGGGGCACTTCCTTCGGGGAATCTGACGCCTACTTTGCCTATCTTGTTCCCGTCCATGACGGCCACTGTCCAAATGGTGTTGTTCCACTCCACCTGGTCGCCGACCACCGGAGCGCCGCCGACTTTCTGGGCAATGAAGCTGCTGAGAGGCAGGTCGGGATCGATGCCGTCGAGCTTGAGACCGTACAGCGCCGATACCGCACCCAGCCGGGCGTCGCCTTCGAGCACAAAGTCGCCGAAGAAACGCAGATCCAGGCCTCGGGTCGGCGGCAGGCTGAACAGCTTGCCCAGGGCCGGCAAGTTGTGTTCGTGACCGATCACACAGAGCAGATCGCCGATTTCGAGGGTGGTACTGCCCGACGGATGGAGCAGTTTCTGATCGCGGAACAGGGCAGCGATACGGGTGCCCTCCGGCATTTTCAGTTCCCGCAGGGCGGCACCGATGCACCAGTTTTGTGCGTCGAGCCGGTAAACGAACAGTTCCCACTCACTGGTGGGGTGGACCTCAAGCGCTGCGCGGGACACGGGAGCCAGATCCGGCGGAACCGTGACCTTCAGCAGTTTGGCGACCCAGGGCAGGCTGGTGCCTTGCACCAGAAGGGACACCAGTACGATAAAGAACGCCAGGTTGAAATACAGCTGTGCATTGGGCAAGCCGGCCATCAGCGGGAACACCGCCAGAATGATGGGTACCGCGCCGCGCAGGCCAACCCAGGAGATAAAGGCTTTTTCGCGCCCGTGGAAGGCCTTGAAGGGCAGCAGGCCGACCATCACCGACAGCGGGCGTGCGAACAGAATCATCCACAATGCCAGGGCCAGGGCCGGTACCGCGATGGGCAGCAAGTCGTGGGGGGTGACCAGCAAACCCAGTACCAGGAACATGCCGATCTGGGCCAGCCAGGCCATGCCGTCGAGCATGTGCAAAATGCCGTGGCGGCTGCGAATCGGGCTGTTGCCGATCACCAGACCGCACAGGTAAACCGCGAGGAAGCCGCTGCCATGCAGGGCGTTGGTCAGGGCGAAGACCACCAGCCCGCCCGCTACCACCAGAATCGGGTACAGGCCGTTGGCCAGATGGATGCGGTTGACCATTTGCAGCAGCAGCCAGCCACCCGCCAGGCCCACCGCGCCGCCGATGGCGAATTCGCGCAGCAAGTTGAGCAGCAGGCTCCAGTGCAGGCTGGTTTCGCCGCTGGCGAGCATGTCGATCAGGGTCACGGTGAGGAACACCGCCATCGGGTCGTTGCTGCCGGACTCGATTTCGAGACTGGCCGAGACCCGTTCGTTCAGGCCTTTGCCGCCCAGTAGCGAGAACACTGCAGCCGCATCGGTGGAGCCGACAATGGCGCCGATCAACAGGCCTTGAATCATGTTCAGGTTGAACAGCCAGGCCGCCATCATGCCGGTCAGGCCGGTGGTGATCATTACCCCGACCGTGGCCAGCGAGAGTGCGGGCCATAACGCCACCCGGAAACTCGAGACCCGGGTGCGCAGGCCGCCGTCGAGCAGGATCACCGCCAGGGCGAGGTTGCCTACCAGATACGCAGTGGGGTAATTGTCGAAAATAATCCCGCCGCCATCGACCCCCGCTGTCATGCCCACCGCAAGGATGATGACCAGAATCGGGATGCCCAGACGCGAGGACAGTGAGCTCACCAGAATGCTTGCACCTACCAGCAACGCGCCGATCAAGAACAGGCTGTTGATGGTCGTCGCATTCAAAGGCAGTACTCCAGGAAACCTACAAGACAGGGCGCAAACGGCTTATGCAGTCTGCGTGCCAGCGATTCTAACCTGCGTTCTTGGCGGGCTGTCAAAAAGGTTTTGCCGGGCATGATTGCGCCAGGGGTTGAGGCGGGCAGGACCTGATAAATCTTTTACATCCGGCTCAGAGGAACTTGCATACGGAAGAAATGGAAAAGTCCTGCATTTTTTTGGCTGGGCGGGTTGTATCTGTACATCTCTTTTTATTAAGGAGTGGCACAGTCATGAAACCCACCACTGCGCATAACACGTGTGCGCCGGATGGAAAGCGGGCACTGTTTGACGGCCCGTACCCGCTGTACGTCGTGTCAGTTACCAAGTTTGTACTGTTATATCTTCTGACCGGTGGCGGGTACATTTTCTATTGGTCTTACCGCAACTGGGCGTGCTTCAAAGGTATTGGCGGGGCCCCTATCATGCCGCTCATGCGCGGCCTGTTCTGGCCCTTTTTCATTCTCGAGCTGTTTGACAACATCCAGCGAAGCCTGGATATCAGGGGGCGGGGGTATTTCTGGTATTGCGAGGCCAGAGGGTTGCTGATCATGCTGGTGGTCATGATTTGCATTCTGCTGTCTTTATTCTTTGATCGTCCTTCGGACACGGTTTTTGTGTTGGTGGTGGATGCCGTGCTGATGGCAGGTAGCCTGTTCCTGTTCATCGGCGCCCAGCGCGCAATCAATATATTGGCCGATGACCCGCAGGGCCTGGGTAATCACGGTTTCAGCAGCGGCGATGTGCTGTGGACGCTCTTGGGCGGGATGTGCATGGCGCTGGTGGTTTATATCGTGTTCGCCGTCCGGGCCTGAACGGCCACCCGCAGGTTTATGCAGACATAAAAAAACCGGACCCCTGTGAGGGCGTCCGGTTTTCGCGTTTCAGCCTGCTATCAGCCGATTGTCATCAAGCTTGCGTTACCGCCAGCGGCAGCGGTGTTGACGCTCAGTGCGCGCTCGATCACCAGGCGTTCCAGGGCGATGCTGGTTTCGCCTTGGGACAGACCCTGTACGCCAACGATGGCGCCCGGACGTTTTGCCACTTGCTGGCAGACGTCACGCAGCTGATCGCAGTCGCCGTGATGGACAACGGCGTCGAAGATGACATCGTCCTTGGTCCAGTCAGGCACCAGGGTAATGCGCGCCTTCACTTCTTTTGGCAGGCGTGCAACCAGTGCTTTGGCCAGTTCGCTTTCCGGCAGGACTGCCGAGCTGCCTACGGCCAGGACCGCAGCCAGCTGGGTCAGCAGGTCAGTTTCAACTTCGGCCAGGCACAGTACGTGCTCGCGCGGCAGGATGGCGTAGCTGTTGCGTTCGCCGGTCGGGCCGTTGAGCAGGCGGGTGATGCCGCTTTGCGAGTGAGCCTCGTACTCGGCGCACAGTTCAGCCAGCGCCGCTTGCTGGTTGCTGCTGGCCCAGGCTTGCAGGGCGTGCAGCGGTTTGCTCAGCGCTTCGCGGGCCTGGGTGTCCGGTACGGTGATGGCGTCGACTTTGGCGAACGATTGTTCGATCGCGTTGGCCGGACGGGTCGACAGCAGGCGGTACAGGTACAGCGGGCCGCCGGCTTTCGGGCCGGTGCCGGACAGGCCTTCACCGCCAAAGGGTTGCACGCCGACCACGGCGCCTACGATGTTGCGGTTGACGTAGACGTTACCGGCATTGACGTTGTTGACCACCTTGGCGATGGTTTCGTCGATACGGGTGTGCACGCCCAGCGTCAGGCCGTAACCCGAAGCGTTGATCTGTGCGATCAGCTGGTCGATGTCTTTGCGCTTGTAGCGCACCACGTGCAGGACCGGGCCGAAGATTTCGCGTTCCAGCTCGTCAAAGCTTTCCAGCTCAATCAGGGTCGGCATCACGAAGGTGCCGCGTTTGCACTCTTCGATGTCGGCAATGGCCATCTGGTAGACATTGCGCCCTTTATCACGCATGCCCTGGATGTGCTGTTCGATTCCGGCCTTGGCTTCGGCGTCGATCACCGGGCCAATGTCCACGTTCAGACGTTCCGGGTTGCCCATGCGCGATTCGGCCATGGCACCTTTGAGCATTTCGATGACGCGGTCTGCCGAGTCTTCCTGCAGGCACAGTACGCGCAGGGCAGAGCAACGCTGACCGGCGCTGTCGAAGGCCGAGGACACCACGTCGATGACCACTTGTTCGGTGAGTGCCGAGGAGTCGACGATCATGGCGTTCTGGCCGCCGGTTTCGGCGATCAGCGGGATTGGACGGCCCTGGGCATCCAGGCGGCCGGCCACGTTGCGTTGCAGCAAGCGTGCGACTTCGGTGGAGCCGGTGAACATCACACCCTTGACCCGATCGTCACCGACCAGACGGGCACCTACGGTTTCGCCACGGCCCGGCAGCAATTGCAGCACGCCCTCGGGAATACCGGCTTCGAGCAGAATGCGTACCGCCTGGGCAGCCACCAGCGGCGTTTGTTCCGCAGGCTTGGCCAGTACCGGGTTGCCGGCAGCCAGCGCTGCAGCCACCTGGCCGCTGAAGATGGCCAGCGGGAAGTTCCACGGGCTGATGCAGACCACCGGGCCCAGCGGGCGGTGGGCGTCGTTGGTCAGATCGTTGCGTGCCTGCACTGCGTAGTAACGCAGGAAGTCGACCGCTTCACGGACTTCGGCGATGGCGTTGGCGAAGGTCTTGCCGGCTTCACGGGCCAGCAGGCCCATCAGTGGCTGGATCTCGGCTTCCATCAGGTCGGCAGCACGCTCCAGAATCGCCGCGCGCTCGGCGGGCGGGGTGGCCTGCCAGATCGGGGCTGTGCTCAGGGCACACTGGATGGCGTTGTCGGCGTCTTCAATCGTGGCTTCTTGCACGTAACCGACGATGTCACGCAGGTCGGACGGGTTGAGTACCGCTGCAGCCACTTCGTTGCTCGACGGGCAGCCGAGCATTGGCGCGGCTTTCCAGTCGTTATGGGCCGAGGCCAGCAGGGCGCAGGACAGCGACGCCAGACGGTGTTCGTTGGCCATGTCGATGCCGCTGGAGTTGGCGCGTTCGCTACCGTACAGGTCACGCGGCAGCGGGATGCGCGGGTGCGGCAAGCCGAAGCCGCCTTCCGCGGTCGCCATCTGCTCGATCTGGCTCACTGGATCGGCCACCAACTGGTGGATCGAAATCGAGTGGTCGGCGATGCGGTTGACGAACGAGGTGTTCGCGCCGTTTTCCAGCAGGCGACGTACCAGGTACGCCAGCAGGGTTTCGTGGGTGCCGACCGGTGCGTACACGCGGCACGGACGGTTCAGCTTGCCTTCGGAAACCTTGCCTACCACTTGCTCGTACAGAGGTTCGCCCATGCCGTGCAGGCACTGGAACTCGTACTGACCCGGGTAGTAGTTCTGACCGGCGAGGTGGTAGATGGCCGACAGGGTGTGGGCGTTGTGCGTGGCGAACTGCGGGTAGATGGCCTCAGGTACGGCCAGCAGTTTTTTCGCGCAAGCAATGTAGGAAACGTCGGTGTACACCTTGCGGGTGTAGACCGGATAGCCTTCCAGGCCTTCGACCTGGGCGCGCTTGATTTCGCTGTCCCAGTACGCGCCTTTTACCAGGCGGATCATCAGGCGGTGACGGCTGCGGCGTGCCAGGTCGATCACGTAGTCGATCACGTACGGGCAACGCTTCTGGTAAGCCTGGATCACGAACCCGATACCGTTCCAGCCGCTCAGTTGTGGCTCGAAGCACAGACGCTCCAGCAGGTCGAGCGACAGTTCAAGACGGTCGGCTTCTTCGGCGTCGATGTTGAGGCCGATGTCATATTGTTTGGCCAGCAGGGTCAGCGACAGCAGGATCGGGTACAGCTCGTCCATTACGCGTTCGTACTGGGCGCGGCTGTAGCGCGGGTGCAGGGCCGACAGCTTGATCGAAATGCCCGGGCCTTCGTAAATGCCGCGACCGTTGGAGGCTTTGCCGATCGAGTGGATGGCCTGCTCGTAAGACGCGAGGTACTTTTGCGCGTCATGGGCGGTCAGGGCCGCTTCGCCGAGCATGTCGTAGGAATAGCGGAAGCCTTTGGCTTCAAAGCGCGTGGCGTTGGCCAGGGCTTCGGCGATGGTTTCGCCGGTTACAAACTGTTCGCCCATCAGGCGCATGGCCATGTCGACGCCCTTGCGGATCATCGGCTCGCCGCTTTTGCCAATGATGCGGCTCAGGGAGGAGGTCAGGCCTGCTTCGTTATGGGTCGAGACCAGCTTGCCGGTCAGCAGCAAGCCCCAGGTCGCGGCGTTAACGAACAGCGACGGGCTGTTGCCCAGGTGCGGGTGCCAGTTGCCGGTGCTGATCTTGTCGCGGATCAGGGCGTCACGGGTGCCTTTGTCCGGGATCCGCAGCAGCGCTTCGGCCAGACACATCAGTGCCACGCCTTCCTGGGACGACAGGGAAAACTCTTGCAGCAGGCCCTGGACGATCCCGGCACGGCCACCGGCGCTCTTCTGATTGCGCAGTTTTTCGGCAATCGAGGCCGCCAGGGTCTGGGTCGCTTCAGCCATTGGCGCGGGCAGGCGGGCCTGCTCCAGCAGCATGGGAACCACTTCCGGTTCCGGACGGCGGTAGGCCGAGGTGATGGCTGCGCGCAACACGGATTGCGGCAGGATGCTTTCTGCGAACTCCAGGAAGCACTGATGCGCGTGATCGGCGTGCGCGTCGTCGGCGTCATCGCTGGTAATGCCAGGGATGCCGCTCAACTCATTCAGGGTTGCACCACCCTCGAGTTTTTCCAGGTAATTGAAGATTGCCTGCTTGATCAGCCAGTGTGGCGTGCGATCAATCGAGGTCGCGGCGGCTTTGAGGCGCTCGCGGGTTGGGTCGTCGAGTTTGACCCCAAGGGTGGTGGTAGCCATATTTTTATCCTCATGGGTGCCACATTTGCGTGGCAGCAGCTGGCGGCAAGATTAGCGCTGCGCTGAAGCAGGTGCAACCTAGTGCAACCCGTTTTCTGTCGGAAAAAATCGGCGGTGTGTCTAACCCGAATGTAGGAGCGAGCTTGCTCGCGAGATCTTGAGGGCTTGTGAGGAAAAACTCGCGAGCAAGCTCGCTCCTACCGGGTGGGTTGTATTTAGGCAGTAACAGGG
The DNA here is from genome assembly GCF_904067025.1 of Pseudomonas paraversuta. Lineage (NCBI taxonomy): Bacteria > Pseudomonadati > Pseudomonadota > Gammaproteobacteria > Pseudomonadales > Pseudomonadaceae > Pseudomonas > Pseudomonas paraversuta. Next base: position 4,589,708 of record NZ_CAJFDA010000001.1, on the reverse strand, counting down.
ACTTCTTGCTCCGAAAAGGAGCAAAAAAGCTCAATTGAGTTGAAAATGCGACAAGGTGCAACTAGGACGGCAAAAACTGGTTGCACCTTATTTGCTTTGTTGCATAGCATCCGCGGTTAAGGTGCAACCTCGAAATACAGATTGGTTCATCGGCTGGTGGATTTTCTGGGGAAACATCAGTCATAAATGCGCGGCCAGGTTAATCGTCTCAGACAGGACGTTTGTGAGCGTACGGCCAGACCGCCGCTAAACATAAAAACAATGCCAGGGCTTAACTCAATGATTGTAAGTAACCCAACCCTGATCACGTTCGTGATCTATATCTCGGCAATGGTGCTGATCGGCTTTATGGCCTATCGCTCCACCAACAACCTTTCTGACTATATTCTCGGTGGCCGTAGCCTGGGCAGCGTAGTGACTGCATTGTCCGCTGGCGCCTCCGACATGAGCGGCTGGTTGTTGATGGGTTTGCCGGGCGCGATCTATATGTCCGGGCTGTCGGAAAGCTGGATTGCCATCGGTCTGGTGACCGGTGCCTACCTGAACTGGCTGTTTGTTGCCGGCCGTCTGCGGGTGCAGACCGAGCACAACGGTGATGCGCTGACCCTGCCGGATTACTTCTCCAGCCGTTTTGAAGACCAAAGCGGACTGTTGCGGATTATCTCGGCAATCGTGATTCTGGTGTTCTTCACCATCTACTGCGCGTCCGGCATCGTGGCCGGTGCCCGCCTGTTTGAAAGCACCTTCGGCATGTCTTACGAGACTGCGCTGTGGGCCGGTGCTGCAGCGACCATCGCTTACACCTTCGTCGGTGGTTTTCTGGCGGTCAGCTGGACCGACACCGTACAAGCAACCCTGATGATCTTCGCGCTGATCCTGACGCCGATCATCGTGCTGCTGGCCACGGGTGGTGTTGATACCACCTTCCTGGCAATCGAAGCCAACGATCCAAGCAACTTCGACATGCTCAAGGGCACTTCCTTCATCGGCATCATCTCGCTGATGGGCTGGGGTCTGGGTTACTTCGGTCAACCGCACATTCTGGCGCGTTTCATGGCCGCCGATTCGGTGAAGTCGATCGCCAAGGCGCGTCGCATTTCCATGACCTGGATGATCCTGTGCCTGGCCGGTACCGTCGCCGTGGGCTTCTTTGGTATTGCTTACTTCTCGGCACACCCGGAAGTGGCAGGTCCTGTGAATGAAAACCCTGAGCGTGTGTTCATCGAACTGGCCAAGCTGCTGTTCAACCCCTGGATTGCCGGTGTCCTGCTGTCGGCCATTCTGGCGGCCGTGATGAGTACCTTGAGCTGCCAGCTGCTGGTGTGCTCCAGCGCCCTGACCGAGGACTTCTACAAATCTTTCCTGCGCAAGAATGCTTCCCAGAAAGAGCTGGTGTGGGTCGGTCGTCTGATGGTGCTGGCCGTTGCGTTGATCGCAATCGCGCTGGCTGCCAACCCCGAGAACCGCGTTCTGGGCCTGGTTAGCTATGCCTGGGCAGGCTTCGGTGCTGCTTTCGGTCCAGTGGTACTGATCTCGGTACTGTGGAAAGGCATGACTCGCAATGGCGCGCTGGCCGGTATTCTGGTGGGTGCAGTCACTGTGATCGTGTGGAAGCAGTTCTCCCTGTTCGGTCTGTACGAAATCATCCCGGGCTTCATCTTTGCCAGCATTGCCATTGTGCTGGTCAGCTCCATGGGCAAAGGCCCAAGCAAGAAGATGATCGAGCGCTTCGACGCTGCCGAGAAAGATTTCCAGCAAAACAGCTAAGTGTTTTGAGCCAGGGCCAGCTCTGCCGGCCTTGAGAAAAGGCCCGTCTCCTTTGGAGGCGGGCCTTTTTTTTGCTTTGCGCGGCACCGCTGGCCCTGCCTGGCTGCACCGTTTGGCGCGGCCACGGGCTTAACCCCTGACGTTATTCGCTGCACAGGGTAAACTTCGCCCCCTGCGCAGGAGCAACCATGAACTATCGTCACGCCTTCCACGCCGGCAACCACGCCGACGTCTTTAAACACATTGTCTTGACCCGCCTCATCGCCCTGATGTCGCGTAAAGATCAACCTTTTGCCTACCTCGATACCCACGCCGGGATCGGCTTGTACGACCTCAAGGGCGACCAGGCCAATCGCACGGGTGAGTACCTGGAAGGGATTGCGCGGTTGTGGGGCAAGAAGAATTTGCCGGCGGTGACTGCCGATTACATGCAGGTGCTGAACAAAATGAACCCGGATGGCGAGTTGCGCTACTACCCGGGTTCGCCTGAGCTGGCGCGGTGTTTGACTCGTTCCCAGGATCGCGTGTTGCTGAACGAGAAGCACCCGGAAGACGGTGTGTTGCTCAAAGACAACATGAAAGGCGATCGGCGGGTGGCGGTGCATCTGGGTGAAGGCTGGCATGTGCCGCGGGCACTGCTGCCAGTGGCCGAGAAGCGCGGACTGATGCTGATCGACCCGCCGTTTGAAAAGCTCGATGAGATGAAGCGCTGCGCCGAATCGCTGAAAGATGCGATCAGCCGTATGCGTCAAACCGTGGTGGCGATCTGGTACCCGATCAAGGACAAGCGCCAGTTGCGTCGCTTCTATCAGGACCTGGCAGGTTCAGGTGCGCCGAAATTGCTTCAGGTCGAGTTGTTCGTGCACCCTCTGGACACCCCTGGCAGCCTCAATGGCTCCGGCCTGGCCATTGCCAATCCGCCGTGGGGGCTGGAAGAAGAGCTGCGTGAGTTGATGCCGTGGCTGGCCAAGCATCTGGGGCAGACCCAGGGCGGCTTTCAGATGGAATGGTTGATCGCAGAGTAATTGGCATCAGGCAAAACCAATCGCGAGCAAGCTCGCTCCTACAGGTATCAACTAAACCTGTAGGAGCGAGCTTGCTCGCGATGTTGTTTGTGTCACCTCAAATCGGGCAGGTCACGCCGGTGCCACCGATACCGCAGTAGCCTTCCGGGTTTTTCGCCAGGTATTGCTGGTGATAGGCCTCGGCGAAGTAGACCGTAGGGGCCTGGTCGATTTCGGTGGTGATGGTGCCCAGGCCAGCTTTGGTCAGCTCGGCCTGGAATGCGGCTTTGCTGGCCAGTGCCTCATCCAGCTGTTCCGGTGTGGTGCAGTAGATAACCGACCGGTACTGGGTACCGATGTCGTTGCCCTGGCGCATGCCCTGGGTCGGGTTGTGCAGCTCCCAGAACATTTTCAACAGTTCTGCGTAGCTGACTTTGTCCTGGTCGTAGACCACCAGAACCACTTCGGTATGGCCGGTCAGGCCCGAGCAGACTTCTTCGTAGGTCGGGTTCGGGGTGAAGCCGCCGGCGTAGCCCACGACGGTGCTGACTACGCCTTCACGCTGCCAGAACTTGCGTTCTGCGCCCCAGAAACAACCCAGGCCGAAAATGGCAAAGCCGACATTGCCGATAAAGGGGCCCAGCAGCGGGGTGTCTTTGTGTACGAAGTGGTAGTCCGGCAACACCATTGGCGTTTCGCGGCCCGGCAGGGCCTGTTCTTGAGTAGGTAGCACGTTTTTATTCACCAGGATTTCCGAGCGCAAGACCATGTTGCAAGTCCTCTCAGTCAGATTGTAGGAATTAAGATCTGCAGTTTGCCCCAGTGTTACGTCGTTGTCAGGCCAGGGGGCCACGCGGATAGCGTTTGAGTCTGGTCACCAGTTCGCTGCCGGGGATCGGGCGGTCGAACAGGTAACCCTGGCCCACATCGCAACGATGGCGGCGCAGGAACGCCAACTGTGCAGCGGTTTCGATGCCTTCGGCAACCACTTTGAGTTTGAGGTTATGGGCCATGGCGATCACGGCAGAGGTGATCTCCATGTCGTTCTGGTTGTCCGGGATGTCATTGATAAAGCTGCGGTCGATCTTGAGGATGTCGATCGGGAATTTTTTCAGGTAGCTGAGCGATGAATAACCGGTGCCAAAATCGTCCATGGCCAGGGTCAGGCCGAGCTTTTTGAGCTGGTCGAGTTGCAGGCGCGTGTCATCGGTGGCTTCCAGCAGCAGGCCTTCGGTCAGTTCGAGCTCCAGCAGCGAGGCGGGCAGCCGTTCTTCCTTGAGGATGCTGGCAATCGAGGCCACCAGATCCGGGTCGGAAAACTGCTTGGGCGACAAATTGATTGCCACCTGCAGGTTGCCCAGGCCTTCTCCGGCCAGCTGTTTGCTCATGCGGCAGGCCTGGCGCGCGACCCATTTGCCAATCGGAATGATCAACCCGGTTTCCTCGGCCACGCTGATGAACTGGTCAGGGCGGATCATGCCTTTTTCCGGGTGGTTCCAGCGCAGTAGGGCTTCCATGCCCAGCAGCCGGCCGCTGCGCAGGCAGAGTTTGGGCTGGTAGAACACGTCGAGTTCATTTTGCGTCAGGGCTCGGCGCAGATTGTTTTCGACGAAGAGTTTGTAGCTGGCTTCGGCGTTCAGGGCTTCGGTGAACACTTGCACCTGGTGTTTGCCGTTGGCTTTGGCCTTGTGCAGTGCCAGCCCGGCGTTGCGCATCAGGGTTTGCGGGTCGCGCCCGTGCAAGGGCGAGCAGGCGACGCCGACCGAGCCTGTAACGCTGATTAGCTGGTTGTCGACGAACATCGGCTTGTCGAGGGTCATCAGCAGCTGGCTGGCGATTTTCTGCCCGGTCTCCAGGCCCGTATCATCGAGCAGTACGGCGAATTCGTTACTGGCGAAGCGCGCCAGGTTGTCGCTGGGGTTGAGGCTGTTGCGCAACCGTCTGGCCAGGCTGATCAGCAGTTTGTCGCCAGTCTGGTGGCCGAGGCTGTCATTGATGCGCTTGAAGTTGTCGATGTCTACCAGCAGCAGGCATACCTGGGTGGTGCTGTTGCGGGCGAAGCGCTCATCGAGGTTGCGAATGAACGCCGGGCGGTTGCCCAGATTGGTCAGGTTGTCGGTGTAGGCCAGACGCTCGATGCGCTGCTGTGCCAGTTTGGAGTCGGTGATGTCTTCGTAAATGCCGATGTAATGGGTCAGTTCACGGTTGTCGCCATAGACCTTGGAGATCGACATCTGGCCCCAGTAGGGCTCCAGGTTTTTGCGCCGGCTTTTGAATTCGCCTTGCCAGCTATTGCCTTTGCTCAGGCTTGAGTGCGCATCAAACAGCAGATCGCTGAGGTTCTCCAGTGCGGGCAGTTCCGACAGCTTGTGCCCCTGCACTTCGTCGGAACTGTACTGGGTGATGGCGGTAAAGCTGGGGTTGACGTATTCGACCACTCCCATGCAGTTGACCAGCAGGAAAGCGTTGGCGCTTTGTTCGACCGCCCGCTGGAACAGGTGCAGGGCGTTGGTGGCGGTACGCCGGTTGTGGTTGTTGATGACTTGGGCGAACTGGTCAGCCAGTTCGCCGGCAAAGGCAATTTCATCCGCCTGCCAGACCCGGGTTTTGCCGGTTTGCTCCAGGCACAGCACGCCGACCACCTGGCCGTCGATGCGGATACTGGCATCGAGCATGGCGTTGGCATCGCTTCGACCCGGGCTCGCCATCAGCTCGCGGGTGCGCGGGTCATGGTTGGCATTCTGGGCATCGATGGAGCGGCTGGTGTGCAGGGCTTCGAGATAGTCCGGAAACGCGCTGGCGTCGAAAATTCCCTGCTCGACAAAGGCCTGGCTTTCGCGCTGATACGCAGAGATAGGCAGCAGCTGGTTGCCTTCAAGGTTCCACAGGCTGGCGCCGTCCACTTGATAAATCTCGCAGGCGCTACGGGTAATCAGTTCCGCTGCCTCTTGCAGCGAGTTGTGCTGGCTATACCGGTGGCGGGCCAGCAGCAGGATCAGATCCTGTTGCGCCCGCACCCGCTCCAGATGCTGGAGTTGCTCTTGCTGGGCCCGCTGGTTGAGCTCCAGGGCGATGTGCAGGCGGCTGTGCTGGGTTTCGGGCCCGGCTGGCGGCGCAGCAGGCAGTGCGCTGTTGACCGCGCTTTCGACCACCAGCAGGTAGCCGCGCAGCAAGTGCCGATTGTGCTGTTTGTAAGCTTCGCCCAGCTCCATCAGGTTCAGCGCGCCCTGGGGGGTGTGCAGGGTGTAATGCACCACGTAGTGGGGGCTGGTCCTGAGTTGCAGTTCAATCGCGTCATGCAGCTGGTAGCGGGCCTTGGGCTCCATCAGGCTGGCATAGGGCGAGCCGGTGAGCGCGCACAGCTCTGCCGCTGGCAGGCCAAACTGGCGTTCGCAGTGGGGGTCCAGGTAGAGCAGTGCCCAGCTGGCTTCATTAAGCCGTTCGAAACGCAGCATGCCGAGCCGGGAGGGCACGGGTAACTGGGTCACGACCTCGGCTGCCATACGCAGGGCAGCATCGGGTTGGCTTTTCATTAAGACACTCGCTTTACAAATGCTGATTGCACACGGGCTGGCGCCCTGTTCCTGCGGTCTGTGGTCTGTGGTCTGCGGCAAGGTTGCATCAAGCTCACGACGCTGACAAGTGAGCATGCAGGCTCAGGTCGCTATCGGCAGGCTTGCCGATAGCTGCAGGTTGTCCGTCGGCTGTTACGCTTTTATGACTCGCCGGCTTCAGGGGCCGGCAGGCTGTAATCATCCCTGGCAAGCCGGCTCCCGCAGGGTTATGGGGGAAGCGGCTGGCCAGCAAAAAATGCGGGCAAAAAAAGCCCCGCCAAACGGGCGGGGTTGAGGTACGAGCGTGGCGCTCGGAAAACTGTGCGCTACTCCGGCCTTCCCTGGGGAAGGCCGGGGCGTGGCTTACAACAGGATGGTGCGGATGTCGCCCAGCAAGTCGCTCAGGCGCTTGGTGAAGCGTGCAGCCGCTGCGCCGTTGATCACACGGTGATCGTAGGACAGCGACAGCGGCAGCATCAGTTTCGGCTGGAAGGCTTTGCCGTCCCAGACTGGCTGGATGGTTGCCTTGGAAACGCCGAGGATCGCCACTTCCGGTGCGTTGACGATCGGCGTGAAGCCGGTGCCGCCAATGTGCCCGAGGCTGGAAATGGTGAAGCAGGCGCCCTGCATGTCGTCAGCGGTGAGCTTCTTGTCGCGGGCCTTGGCAGCCAGTGCGGCGGCCTCGGCAGCAAGCTGCAACAGGCTTTTCTGGTCGACGTTTTTGATCACAGGGACCAGCAGGCCATCCGGGGTGTCTACGGCAAAGCCGATGTTGACGTACTTCTTGCGGATGATCGCTTTGCCGCTTGGCGCCAGCGAGCTGTTGAAGTCCGGCATTTCCTTGAGCAGGTGGGCGCAGGACTTGAGCAGCAGAGGCAGTACGGTCAGCTTGACGCCGGCTTTTTCTGCGACGGCTTTTTGCGCGACGCGGAAGGCTTCCAGCTCGGTGATGTCAGCCTGGTCGAACTGGGTCACGTGCGGGATGTTCAGCCAGCTGCGGTGCAGGCTCGACGCGCCGATTTGCATCAGGCGGGTCATGGCCACTTCTTCAACTTCGCCGAAGCGGCTGAAGTCCACTACCGGGATCGGAGGAATGCCCGCGCCGCCGGTTGCACCGGCTGCCGGAGCTTCCTTGGCCTTCTGCATCATGGTTTTGACGTAAGCCTGCACGTCTTCTTTGATCACACGACCATGGGGGCCGCTTGGGCTGACCGCGCTCAGCTCGACGCCGAACTCGCGGGCCAGTTGACGCACGGCGGGGCCGGCGTGAACTTTGGCACCGCTTGCTGCTGGTGCAGCGGCCGGGGCTGGGGCTGGTGCCGCAGCTTTGGCAGCCGGTGCAGCAGGTGCCGCAGCAGGCGCTTCAGCTTTGGCCGCAGCAGGAGCTGCAGCCTGGGCCGGTGCCGCTGGCGCAGCAGCGCCCGCGACCTTGAGCTTGAGGATGAAGTCGCCAGTGCCGACTTCGTCATCCAGCTTGACCGAAATGCTTTCAACCACACCGGCGGCCGGCGATGGAATTTCCATGCTGGCTTTGTCGGATTCGAGGGTGATCAGCGATTGATCAGCCTCAACGGTATCGCCGGCCTTGACCAGGATCTCGATGATCTTGGCTTTGCCCGACGAGCCGATGTCCGGGACGTGAATGTCCTGGACGGTGGATTGTGCAGGTGCTGCAGCCGGGGCCGCAGGGGCCTCGGCAGCAGGGGCGGCAGCCGGTTTTTCTGCAGCGGCAGGTGCCGCTGCAGGGGCTGGTGCTTCAGGGGCTGCAGCGCCACCTTCAACTTCCAGCTCCAGCAGTTCGTCGCCTTCTTTCAGGCGGTCGCCCAGCTTGACCTTCAGGCTCTTGACGACGCCGGCCTTGGGAGCAGGGATTTCCATGCTCGCCTTGTCCGACTCCAGGGTCAGGATGCTTTGATCGGCTTCGATACGGTCGCCGACCTTTACAAACAGTTCGATGACTTCGCCGTCACCGCTGCCGATGTCAGGTACTCGAATGAGTTCGCTCACAAAAATTCTCCTCAGCAGTCCAGTGGGTTGCGTTTTTCCGGGTTGATGCCGAACTTGACGATGGCTTCAGCCACCACTTTCGGTTCGATATCGCCACGGTCAGCCAATGCTTCAAGGGCTGCCAACACCACGAAGTGACGGTCTACTTCAAAGAAGTGACGCAGTTTTTTGCGGCTGTCGCTGCGGCCGAAACCATCAGTGCCCAGCACTTTGAATTCCTTGACCGGTACCCACTGGCGAATCTGCTCGGCGAACAGCTTCATGTAGTCGGTGGAGGCAATGACCGGACCTTTACGGCCAGTCAGGCACTCTTCGACATAGCTCAGCTGAGGCTTCTGGCCCGGGTGCAGACGGTTGCTGCGCTCAACGGCCAGGCCGTCGCGACGCAGTTCGTTGAAGCTGGTAACGCTCCATACGTCAGCACCGATGTTGAAGTCTTCACGCAGGATTTTCGCCGCTTCACGCACTTCGCGCAGGATGGTGCCGGAGCCCATCAGCTGAACGTGGTGAGCTGCTTCCTTGGTGTCTTCTTCAAGCAGGTACATGCCCTTGACGATGCCTTCCTCAACACCGGCCGGCATGGCTGGCTGCTGGTACGACTCGTTCATCACGGTGATGTAGTAGAAGACGTCCTGTTGCTCTTCGGTCATCTTCTTCATGCCGTCCTGAATGATCACCGCCAGCTCGTAGCCGTAGGTCGGATCAAAGGTGCGGCAGTTCGGGATAGTGCTGGCCAGGATGTGGCTGTGACCGTCTTCGTGCTGCAGGCCTTCACCGTTGAGCGTGGTACGCCCGGCGGTGCCGCCGATCAGGAAGCCACGGGTGCGGCTGTCGCCGGCGGCCCAGGCCAGGTCGCCAATACGCTGGAAACCGAACATCGAGTAGAAGATGTAGAACGGCAGCATTGGCTGGTTGTGGTTGGAGTACGAAGTACCGGCGGCGATGAAGGAGCTCATAGCGCCTGCTTCGTTGATGCCTTCTTCGAGAATCTGACCTTTCTTGTCTTCGCGGTAGAACATCACCTGGTCTTTATCAACCGGCTCGTAGAGCTGGCCGACGGACGAGTAGATGCCCAGCTGGCGGAACATGCCTTCCATACCGAAGGTACGGGCTTCGTCCGGGATGATCGGAACGATGCGCTGACCGATGTCCTTGTCCTTCACCAGCTGTGCCAGGATGCGCACGAACGCCATGGTGGTGGAAATTTCACGGTCGCCGGAACCGTCAAGGATGGCCTTGAGCGTGTCCAGTGGCGGGGTAGGGATGCTCAGGCTCTTGGCGCGGCGCTGAGGGACGAAGCCGCCCAGTGCAGTGCGACGTTCGCTCAGGTAGCGGGCTTCGGCGCTGCCTTCTTCGGGTTTGAAGAATGGCAGGCTTTCGATTTCGTCGTCTTTGACCGGAATGTCGAAACGGTCGCGGAACAGCTTCAGGCTTTCAACATCAACTTTCTTGGTGTTGTGCGCAGTGTTCTTCGCTTCGCCGGCACCGGTGCCATAACCCTTGATGGTCTTGGCCAGGATGACGGTTGGCTGGTTTTTGTGGTTGACCGCTTCGTGGTACGCCGCATAGACCTTGTACGGGTCGTGGCCGCCACGGTTGAGCTTCCAGATCTCGTCGTCGGACAGATCGGCAACCATCGCCTTGAGTTCTGGCGTGTTGAAGAAGTGCTCGCGCACGAACGCGCCGTCTTTGGCTTTGTAGTTCTGGTACTCGCCGTCGATGACTTCGTCCATGCGACGTTGCAGGATACCGTCGACGTCCTTGGCCAGCAGCGGGTCCCAGAAACGGCCCCAGATGACTTTGGTCACGTTCCAGTGAGCGCCGCGGAACACGCCTTCGAGTTCCTGGATGATCTTGCCGTTGCCGCGAACCGGGCCATCAAGGCGCTGCAGGTTGCAGTTGATGACGAAGATCAGGTTGTCGAGGTTTTCGCGGCCTGCCAGGGAGATGGCGCCCAGGGATTCCGGCTCGTCACACTCGCCGTCACCCAGGAAGCACCAGACTTTTTGCTTGCCGGCAGGAATGTAGCCACGGGCTTCCAGGTACTTCATGAAGCGTGCCTGGTAGATCGCCTGGATCGGGCCAAGGCCCATGGATACAGTCGGGAACTGCCAGAAGTCGGGCATCAGCCAAGGGTGCGGGTAGGACGACAGGCCCTGACCGTCGACTTCCTGGCGGAAGTTGTTCATTTGATCTTCGGTGATGCGGCCTTCCATGAACGCGCGGGCGTAAACGCCTGGCGAGGTGTGACCCTGGAAGTAGATCAGGTCGCCGCCATGTTCTTCGGTCGGAGCCTGGAAGAAGTAGTTGAAACCGATGTCATACAGCGTTGCGCTGGAAGCGAAACTGGAGATGTGACCGCCCAGGTCAGAATCTTTCAAGTTCGTGCGCATGACCATCGCCATCGCGTTCCAGCGTACCAGCGAGCGAATGCGGCGTTCCATGAACAGGTCGCCAGGCATGCGTGCTTCGTGGGTAACGGGAATCGTGTTGCGGTATGGCGTGGTGATGGCGTACGGCAGTTGCGAACCGGTGCGTGTAGCGAGCTCACCCATACGGGTCATCAGATAGTGAGCGCGTTCTTCGCCTTCTTTGTCGAGAACCGATTCCAGGGCGTCCAGCCATTCCTGGGTTTCGACGGGATCGAGGTCTTGCATGGCTTGCTCCAGGGCGGAAAGGCTTCCAGAATCGGTTGCCTGAGTTTGCGACTGGCCTTGTGGGCAGACGACATAAATTCTTGGATGACCGGAGGGTTGATTCCGGCGTTGTGTAGTTTTACTACAAATCGTCGGCCATTTCAGCCTTTCGAGTATGTTGCTCAGTAGTAAAACTACAGGAAAGCATAGGGTGCTTGCCTGTTGCGTTGTGTGAAAAATCGATATTGTTAGTGCTTGATTTGCAATTTGATCTTCAGATTGCAGGTTGGCTGCCAATTAAATAGAAATTTCAGCTATTTGTAACCTTTGTTCGACAGTCGGATTTAACCGCTGTTTCTTCCTGTCACCGTACTCGGCAACACCTTCGCCGATCAAGGATAGACCATGAGCCTTCCCTCGCTTGCCGCAATTCCGAGCCTTTTATTGCCACTTGTCAGCCGTAGCGAGCAGTCATGGCGCGCTGCTGTTGCGCAACTTGCCGGCGAGCACGGGCTTGATGACTGGTCGCCAGAGCGCTGGGCTGCCTTTGAGCGGGTGAGTGCGGCGAGCGACTTCTTTATTGAACAGTCATTACGTGATCCTGTGATGTTGCTTGATCTGGTGCGCAGTGGGGAGCTGGACCGCAGTTTCAAACCTGGTGAGTTGTGCGGGCAAATCGCAGAAGCTGTCGAGACGGCCGCCACCGATGACGAATTGGGGCGCGTGCTGCGGCGTCAGCGCACCCGTCAGCAAATCCGGATTATCTGGCGTGACCTCAACCGCCAGGCCGATCTGGTTGAAACCTGCCGCGACCTGTCGGACATGGCCGATGCCAGCATCGATCAGGCCTATCGCTGGTTGTATCAGCGCCATTGCCAGCAATTCGGTACGCCTACCGGGCATCGCAGTGGCGAACCGCAGCCAATGGTGATTCTGGGGATGGGCAAGCTGGGCGCCGTGGAGCTCAACCTGTCATCGGACATCGACCTGATTTTCGCCTACCCCGAGGGCGGCGAAACCGTCGGGGCAAAGCGTGCGCTGGACAATCAGGAGTTCTTTATCCGTCTGGGCCAGCGTCTGATCAAGGCCCTGGACCCGATGACCGTTGACGGTTTTGTATTCCGTGTCGACATGCGCCTGCGCCCTTACGGTTCCTCGGGGGCCCTGGTGCTGAGTTTCAACGCTCTGGAGCAGTACTACCAGGACCAGGGGCGCGACTGGGAGCGCTACGCCATGATCAAGGCCCGGGTCGTGGCCGGTGATCAGGCGATGGGGGCACAGTTGCTCAGTTTGCTGCGCCCGTTCGTGTACCGGCGCTACCTCGATTTTTCGGCGATAGAAGCCCTGCGCACCATGAAACAGCTGATCCAGCAGGAAGTGCGGCGCAAGGGCATGGCCGACAACATCAAGCTGGGTGCCGGCGGGATTCGTGAAGTCGAGTTTATCGCCCAGGCCTTCCAGCTGATCCACGGCGGCCGCGACCTCAGCCTGCAGCAGCGTCCGCTGCTGACAGTGCTGGGCATTCTCGAAGGCCAGGGCTACCTGCCCGCGCAGGTGGTCAGCGAGTTGCGTGAAGGTTACGAATTTCTGCGTTACACCGAACACGCCATTCAGGCCATTGCCGATCGCCAGACCCAAATGCTGCCGGACACCGAGCAGGATCAGGCGCGTATCGCATTCATGATGGGGTTCGACAGCTGGGCCGCGTTCCATGAACAGTTGATGATGTGGCGCGGCCGTATCGACTGGCATTTCCGTCAGGTGATTGCCGATCCGGACGAAGAAGAGGACATCGACGAAGGTGAGCTGATCGTCGGCGGTGAGTGGTTGCCGTTGTGGGAAGAAGTCCAGGATGACGCCGCGGCCTGCGCGCAACTGCAGGAAGCCGGGTTTGTCGATGCCCCCAATGCCTTGAAGCAACTGGCCAGCCTGCGCTCCAGCCCGCAACTGCGTGCCATGCAGCGTTTGGGCCGCGAGCGGCTGGATGCCTTTATTCCGCGTTTGCTGGCTCAGGCGGTCGAACATGCCAACCCCGATCTGGTGCTGGAACGGGTGTTGCCGCTGGTGGAGGCGGTGGCCCGGCGTTCCGCGTATCTAGTGTTGCTGACCGAAAACCCTGACGCCCTGCGGCGCCTGCTGACCCTGTGTGCGGCCAGTCCATGGATTGCCGAACAGATCACCCGCTTCCCGCTGTTGCTCGATGAGTTGCTCAATGAAAGTCGTCTGTTCAAGCCGCCCCTGGCCCCGGAGCTGGCCGCTGAACTGCGCGAACGCCTGACGCGGATCCCCGAGGACGACCTTGAGCAGCAAATGGAGGCCTTGCGTAACTTCAAACTGGCCCACCGCCTGCGGGTTGCGGCCTCGGAAATTGCCGGCAGCCTGCCTTTAATGAAGGTCAGCGATTACCTCACCTGGCTGGCCGAAGCCATTCTGCAGCAAGTGCTGGCGCTGGCCTGGCGCCAGACAGTGGCCAAGTACGGCACGCCGCAGCGGGCCGACGGCAGTCTGTGCGATCCCGGTTTCATTATCGTGGGCTATGGCAAAGTGGGCGGGATCGAGCTGGGGCACGGCTCGGATCTGGATCTGGTGTTTATTCACGATGGCGACCCCAACGCTGACACCGATGGTCCCAAGCCCATTGACAGCGCGCAGTTTTTCACCCGTCTGGGCCAGCGCATCATCCACTTGCTGACGGCCCAGACCAACTCCGGGCAGCTGTATGAAGTTGACATGCGCTTGCGCCCGTCAGGCGCTTCAGGGCTGTTGGTCAGCTCGCTCGGCGCTTTCGAGCGCTACCAGCAAAGCGAAGCCTGGACCTGGGAACACCAGGCGCTGGTGCGGGCCAGGGTCCTGGTCGGTTGCAAGCAAGTGGGCGCAGCATTCGAGCAAGTGCGTGCGAGCATTCTGTGCCGGGAGCGCGATTTGCCGACCCTGCGCCAGGAAGTCAGCGAGATGCGGGCCAAAATGCGTGGCAACCTCGGTACCCGGATCACTGCTGCAGGCACCGCGGAAAATGCCTTCCAGGCCACGGTGCCGTTCGACCTCAAGCAGGACGCCGGTGGTATCGTCGATATTGAATTTATGGTGCAATACGCGGCTCTGGCCTGGTCCAGGGAACACCCTGCGGTACTGCGCTACACCGATAACATCCGCATTCTGGAAGGGCTGGAGCAGGACGGGCTGATACCCGCCGCTGATGCTGCCCTGTTGCGCGAGGCTTACAAGGCCTTTCGCGCCGTAGCCCACCGGCAAGCCTTGCAGAAGGAGGCCGGGGTGGTCACGGGGGATCAATTTGTGGTCGAACGTCAACACGTACGGCGCATTTGGTCTGAGCTAGGATTGAGCTAGAAAACGTATCCGGCGGGTTCATAAGGCCCGTCCAATTTGCCTGACGTGTCATGCGCAGGTGCTGGATTCTTTGAGGAGCGTAATGATGTCGATGGCTGATCGTGATGGTGTGATCTGGTATGACGGCAAGCTGGTGCCGTGGCGCGATGCGACAACCCACGTGCTGACCCATACCCTGCACTACGGCATGGGCGTGTTTGAAGGTGTGCGCGCGTATGAAACCCCGCAAGGCCCGGCGATTTTCCGCCTGCAGGCGCACACTGACCGCCTGTTCGATTCGGCCCACATCATGGGCATGAAGATCCCGTTCAGCAAAGACGAAATCAACGAAGCGACCCGCCTGGCGGTGCGTGAAAACAACCTCGACAGCGCCTACATCCGGCCGATGGTGTTCTACGGATCTGAAGCCATGGGCCTGCGTGCCACCGGCCTTAAAGTCCATGTGATCATCGCCCCGTGGAGCTGGGGTGCCTATATGGGCGCCGAAGCCCTGGAAGTCGGGATCAAGGTGCGTACCAGCTCCTTCACCCGTCACCACGTGAACATCTCCATGACCCGGGCCAAGGCCAACGGTCACTACATCAACTCGATGCTGGCCCTGCAGGAAGCGATTTCCGGCGGTGCTGACGAAGCGTTGCTGCTGGACCCGGAAGGCTTCGTGGCTGAAGGCTCGGGCGAAAACGTATTCCTGATCAAGGACGGCGTGATTTACACCCCGGACGTGACGGCTTGCCTGAACGGCATCACCCGCAGCACGATCCTGACCCTGGCCACCGAGCTTGGGTACAAATTTGTAGAAAAACGCATTACCCGGGACGAGGTTTACATCGCCGACGAAGCCTTCTTTACCGGCACTGCCGCTGAAGTGACGCCGATTCGCGAAGTTGACGGGCGACTGATCGGTATTGGCCGTCGCGGTCCGATTACCGAAAAACTGCAAAAAGCCTACTTTGATCTGGTAACCGGCAAGACTACTGCTCACCCAGAGTGGCGTACACTGGTCAAATAAAGCGATATGGCACTACAGCGGGGAGGCGAATGCCTGATTCCCGTCAGTTAAATGAACGCTGTTTCTGTAGGAGCGAGCTTGCTCGCGATGGTCGTTAACGCTAACGCGTGTTTACTGGATAAACGCGGCGCTATCGAGATCATCGCGAGACAAGCCCGCTCCTGCGGTTGAGGTAACAGGGCTTTTAACAGACAGGTATCAGGCGAATGCCTCCCTTGCTCGTTTATGGAAACTTATGAATATTTTGATCGTTGGGCCCAGCTGGGTCGGTGACATGGTGATGGCACAGACACTGTTCCAGTGCCTGAAACAGCGTCATCCGGATTGCGCAATCGATGTGCTGGCCCCCGAGTGGAGCCGGCCCATCCTTGAGCGCATGCCTGAAGTTCGTCAGGCCTTGAGCTTTCCGCTCGGCCACGGCGCACTCGAGCTGGCCACGCGACGCAAGATCGGCAAGTCCCTCAAGGGTCAATACGATCAGGCAATCCTGCTGCCCAACTCGCTGAAATCGGCACTGGTGCCGTTTTTCGCCGGTATCCCCAAACGCACCGGCTGGCGCGGCGAGTTCCGCTACGGCCTGCTCAACGATGTGCGCAAGCTCGATAAAGACCGCTATCCGTTGATGATCGAGCGCTTTATGGCCCTGGCCTATGAGCCCGGGGCAGACCTGCCTCGGCCGTACCCGCGTCCTGCGTTGCAAATCGACCCGGTGAGTCGCGCTGCGGCACTGGGCAAATTCGGTCTGGCGCTGGACCGTCCGGTGCTGGCGCTGTGCCCGGGTGCCGAGTTTGGCGAGTCCAAACGCTGGCCGTCGGAGCACTACGCGGCGGTGGCCGAGCAAAAAATTCGCGAAGGCTGGCAAGTCTGGCTGTTCGGTTCCAAAAACGATCACGGGGTGGGCGAAGACATCCGCGCGCGGCTGATTCCGGGGCTGCGCGAAGAGTCGGTCAACCTCAGCGGCGAGACTTCCCTGGCGGAAGCCATTGACCTGCTGTCGTGCGCCGATGCGGTGGTGTCCAACGATTCCGGGCTGATGCATGTGGCAGCGGCGCTTAATCGCCCGTTGGTGGCGGTGTATGGCTCCACGTCGCCGGGCTTCACCCCGCCCCTGGCCGACAAGGTCGAGATCGTGCGCCTGGGTCTCGATTGCAGCCCCTGCTTTGATCGTACCTGCCGTTTCGGCCACTACAACTGTCTGCGTGAGTTGATGCCGCAGCCGGTGGTTGAAGCCTTGCAGCGTTTGCACGGCTCTGTGGTCGAGGTCAAATAGGTGCGCGTCCTGTTGGTAAAAACCTCATCCCTGGGGGATATCATTCATGCCCTGCCGGCATTGACCGATGCGGCGCGGGCCATTCCGGGGATCACCTTCGACTGGGTAGTGGAAGAAGGTTTTGCCGAGATTCCGACCTGGCACCCGGCAGTGGGAAAAGTCATTCCGGTGGCCATTCGCCGCTGGCGCAAGAATATCTGGCAAACCATCAAGAGCGGTGAATGGCGGCGCTTCAAGCAAAGTCTGCGCGCCGAGAAATACGACCTGGTGCTCGATGCCCAGGGCCTGCTCAAAAGTGCCTGGCTGACGCGCTATGTCAAAGCTCCGGTGGCCGGCCTGGACCAGAACTCTGCCCGCGAACCGCTGGCCAGCCGCTTTTATCAACGCCGCCTGGCCGTAGCCAGGGGGCAGCATGCAGTTGAGCGCCTGCGCCAGTTGTTTGCCGTTGCCTTGGGCTACGACCTGCCCAAGGGGCTGGGCGATTACGGGCTCGATGTTGAGCGGCTGATTGAATTACCGCGCAACAAGCCATACGTACTGTTTTTGCATGGCACCACCTGGGACACCAAACACTGGCCTGAAGTGTACTGGCGCGATCTGGCGCTACGCATGGGACACAAGGGCATTGAAGTCCGCTTGCCCTGGGGCAACCCGGCGGAAAAGGCCAGGGCAGAGCGCATTGCCAGTGGCTTGGGCAACGCCGTGGTACTGCCCAGGCTGAACCTGGCGGGTGTTGCCAGGGTGTTGGCCAGCGCCAGTGCCTGTGTGGCGGTCGATACCGGCCTTGGGCATCTGGCAGCGGCACTGGATGTGCCCACCATCTCCCTGTTCGGCCCGACCAATCCCGGCCTCACGGGTGCCTATGGCAAGGTGCAGATTCACCTGGCCAGCGATTTTCCGTGTGCCCCGTGCCTGCAGAAAAAATGTACTTACCAGCCGACTGCACAGGACCAGCAGCGGTTTGATCTGAAGAGCGAGTGGCCTTTGTGCTTCACTCGCCTGAACCCCGAGCGTGTCGCAAGTCGATTAAGCACGTTGTTACTGGCTGAGGAACTGCGCTGATGCAACTGGCTTTTGTGTTGTACAAATACTTCCCGTTTGGCGGCCTGCAACGCGATTTCATGCGCATTGCCCTGGAGTGCCAGAAGCGCGGGCACCAGATCCGGGTCTATACCATGATTTGGGAAGGCGATATTCCGCCGGGCTTCGAAGTGCTGGTGGCGCCGGTCAAGGCGTTCTTCAACCACACCCGTAATGAAAAAATGCTCGCCTGGATGCAGGCCGATCTGGCCAAGCGCCCGGTCGATCGGGTGATTGGCTTCAACAAAATGCCGGGTCTGGACGTGTACTACGCGGCGGACGGCTGTTTTGAAGACAAGGCGCAGAACCTGCGGCACGCGATGTATCGCCATTTCAAGCGCTACAAGCACTTTGCCGAATATGAGCGTGCGGTATTCGACAAGGATGCTGCGACCGAAATCCTGATGATTTCCGAGGTCCAGCAACCGCTGTTTATCAAGCATTACCAGACCCCGTTGCAGCGCTTCCATTTGCTGCCACCGGGTATCGCGCTGGACCGCCGGGCACCGGCCAACGCGGCCGAGATCCGCGCCGAGTTCCGCCGCGAATTCCATCTGGCCGATGACGACCTGTTGCTGGTGCAGATTGGCTCCGGGTTCAAGACCAAGGGTGTGGACCGCAGCTTGAAAGCTCTGGCCGCTTTGCCCCCTGAGCTTAAAAAGCGCACCAGACTGTTCGTGATCGGCCAGGACGACCCCAAGGTCTTCCAGCTGCAAAGCGCCACCCTGGGGCTGGGCGACCATGTGCAGTTCCTTAAAGGGCGCAGTGATATCCCGCGTTTCCTGCTGGGCGCCGATTTGCTGATCCACCCGGCCTACAACGAAAACACCGGCACGGTACTGCTGGAAGCACTGGTGGCCGGGCTGCCGGTGCTGGTCAGCGCAGTGTGCGGCTATGCCCACTACATCAGCGACGCCGATTGCGGGCGGGTGCTGGACGAGCCGTTCGAGCAGAACCAGCTCAATGAATACCTGACACACATGTTGTCCGACGATGCTGCGCGTGCGGCCTGGAGCCGAAACGGCCTGGCCTACGCGCAGACGGCCGACCTCTATAGCATGCCGCAGCACGCTGCGGATGTGATTCTGGCGGAGCAACACCGATGAAACTGATTCTTGCCGAACCGTTCAAAAGCTTGTGGGCCGGACGCGATGCGTTCACCGAAGTCGAGCGTCTGGAAGGCGAGGTATACCGCGAGCTGGAAGGTCGACGTACCTTGCGTACTGAACTCGACGGGCGTGGTTTCTTTGTGAAAATTCACCGTGGCATTGGCTGGGGTGAAGTCTTCAAAAACCTGCTGACCGCCAAGCTGCCAGTACTCGGGGCGGGCCAGGAATGGCGTGCGATCAAGCGCCTGCATGAAGTCGGCGTACCGACCATGACGGCCGTCGCCTATGGCGAAAAGGGCAGCAACCCGGCCGCGCAGCACTCGTTCATCATCACTGAAGAGCTGGCGCCCACCGTCAGCCTCGAAGACTTCAGCCTCAACTGGGTCAAACAGCCGCCGCAGCCCAAACTCAAGCACGCGCTGATCGCCGAAGTGGCACGCATGACCGGCATGATGCACCGCGCCGGGGTCAACCATCGCGACTGCTACATCTGCCACTTCCTGCTGCACACCGACAAGCCGGTCACGGCGGACAATTTCCGCCTGTCCATCATCGACCTGCACCGTGCCCAGACCCGCACTGTGATCAGCAAGCGCTGGCGCAATAAAGACCTGGCGGCGCTGTACTTCTCGGCGCTGGACATCGGTCTGACCCAACGCGACAAACTGCGCTTCCTGCGCGGTTATTTCCAGTTGCCGCTACGCCAGATCCTGCGCGAAGAAGCCCGCCTGCTGGCGTGGCTGGAAGGCAAGGCAAGCAAACTCTATGAACGCAAACTGCGTTATGGGGATGCACTGTAATGGCGGGTTGGAATCTGGAACCGGCTTACAGCGCTCTGGCAGCGGATTTTGGCACTCTGGACGCGGTCTTCGCCTTGCAGGGAGAGCACCTGACCCGCGACCCGCTGTCCGAAGTGATTCGCGTCGAGCGCGCCGGGGTCAATTATTACGTCAAGCGCTACACCGGAGCCGGTAAAGGCTTGCGCCGTTATCTGGGGCGGCCGCGGGTCAAATCCGAATGGCAAAACCTCAAGCGTTTCGCCAAGTGGGGCATTCCCACGGCAGAGGTCGTGGCCTGGGGCCTTGAGCGCAGCGGTGCGGCCTATGCCCGTGGCGCCCTGATTACTCGCGAATTGCCCAATACCCGCGACTTGTCAGAACTGGCCGACAACCACGATCCGTTGCTCAAGGATCGGCTCTGGGTCGACGGCGTGAGTCGTCAACTGGCTCGCTATACGCGGATCATGCACGACCACCGCTTCACCCATAACGACCTCAAGTGGCGCAACTTGCTGATCGACGATCAGGCAAAACTGTATTTGATCGACTGCCCCAATGGCGACTTCTGGCGCGGTTTCTGGCTCAAGTACCGCATCACCAAAGACCTGGCCTGCCTCGACAAAGTGGCCAAATACCACCTGTCTGCCACCCAGCGTCTGCGTTTTTATTTCCAGTACACGGGGCGTAATACACTCAATGCGGCGGACAAAGAGCGGGTTCGTCATATCGTGCGTTTCTTTGAGGGCCGGGAATGACTGATTTTATTGCAGGCACTGACCGCGCCTTGCTTGAGCGTAACGGGCTGGCCGACTTTGATGCATTGTGGGCCGTGCAACTGGACGCGGTGGACGAACCCAACACCAGTGGTGGTGGCTGGAGCAGCGTGTTTCGTATGGATCTGGAAGGCCAGGGCTTTTACCTCAAGCGCCAGAGTAATTACCTGACCCGCACCCTGCATAGCCCCCTGGGCGAGCCGAGTTTTGCCCGCGAGTTTCGCAATATCGAGCGCTACAAAACGCTGGGTATTCCGGCGCTGGAGGCCGTGTTCTTCGGCGAGCGCAAAGTGCCGGGCGAACGTCGGGCGATCCTGATGACCCGCGCTCTGGATGGCTGGAATGACCTGGATTCTTTGCTCGAACAGTGGCCGCAGCTGACAGCCGGGCAACAGCAGGCGATCTTGCAGGCATGCGGTCAACTGGCCCGCCGGCTGCACGCGGTGCGCCAGGTTCACGGCTGCTTTTATCCCAAACACATATTCCTGCAGCCTGACGGTGCGGCCTATCGCGCGCAACTGATCGATCTGGAGAAAACCCGCCCGTTGCTGCTGGGGCAGCGTGATCGGGTCAAGGACATCGAGCCGTTGCTGCGCCGGGCAGATGCCTGGACTGAAGCCGGGGTGCGCGCCTTGCTCGCCGCCTATCTGGAGCAACCGGCTGACAGCGGCCTGGTGGATGCGTGGTATCAGCGCCTTAACCTGCGCCGTAGCCGCAAAGGGGAACGTTGATGCGCCTGTCCGAATTGCAAAAAGCCGGGCGTGCGCCGGGTTTGCCGCTCAGCATTGAACTGGCGGACGCCGCCGGGCCGGCGCGGTTGCAACTATTGACCTTGCTGCGTGTATTGCCGGGCCAGCGCTATGTCGGCGCCGGTGTCTGGCGCGGGCGTGCGGTACTGGCCAAGTTGATGGTCGGCCCTAAAGCCGCGCGCAATTTTCAGCGTGAACTCAATGGCGTGCGTCTGCTGGCCGATCAAGGCCTGACCACCCCTTTGCTGCTGGCCGACGGTTTGCAGGAAGGCGAGGGCGGCTGGTTGTTGTTCGAATTTCTGGAAGACGCCCAAAGCCTCGATATGGCCTGGAAAGCCGTGCAGGCTCTGCCGGTACTGGCCGATGAGCAGCAAGCTGTTCTGGCAGAGGCCCTGGGTGCGATCGGGCAGATGCACCTCAAGGGGCTCTGGCAGCAAGACCTGCACCTGGACAACCTGCTGCGTCACAACGGCAAACTGTATTTGATCGACGGTGCGGGGATTTGCGTCGAAGAGGCGGGCAAGCCGCTGTCGCGACAAAAAGTACTGGAGAATCTCGGCGTGTTCTTCGCCCAGTTGCCGAAAAGCCTGGAGCCTTTTATCGAAGAATTGCTGGTGCATTACCTGCTCAGCAATGGTGAACACGCACTGCCGCTGGAAGCGCTGCTCAAGCAGGTGGAGAAAGTCCGTGCCTGGCGGCTGAACGACTTTTTGACCAAGGTCGGGCGCGACTGCACCTTGTTTAGCGTGCAGCGCGGGGCTTTTGCCCTGCGCGCCATTCGCCGCGACCAGGAGGCGGCGATGCTGCCGGTACTGGCTCAAGCCGATGCCTTGCTCGATCGGGGGCACCTGTACAAGACCGGTGGCGCGGCGAGTGTTGGCAAGGTCGAAGTGGCGGGCCGCACGCTGGTGGTCAAGCGCTACAACATCAAGGGCTTTACCCACTGGCTCAAGCGCTTCTGGCGTCCGAGCCGGGCCTGGCATTCGTGGCGCGAGGGCAACCGCCTGGGGTTTCTCGGCATTGCTACGCCCAGGCCGCTGGCGCTGCTGGAAACACGTTTTTGCTGGCTGCGCGGTAAAGCGTATCTGGTGACCGAGTACTTGCCGGGTGCGGACATCATCGAGCGCTTTGCGCCCTATGTTGAGCAGGGTGATGCGCCAGAAGTCGAGTTGCAGGCGCTGGATGGCCTGTTTGCCGATTTGATCCGCGAGCGCATCAGCCACGGAGACCTCAAGGGTCACAACGTGTTCTGGGACGAAGGGCGCTGGGCACTGATTGATCTGGATTCAATGTGTCAGCACCGCTCCCTGAGTAGTTTCGCCCCGGCCTATGTCCGCGACCGTGCACGCTTCATGCGTAACTGGCCGGTGGACAGTGCCTTGTATCAAGTGATCGACGGCCGCCTGCCCAGACAGCCCTGACCCCAACCCTCTGTAGGAGCGAGCTTGCTCGCGAGCGTTTCGTTGCGGCGCTGGAAGAGCTCGCGAGACAAGCTCGCTCCTACGGGGGGGATGCGCTGTTTGTATCTGGCCCCGGTAGCCCCCGGTAGCCCTGATCCCCCAACCCTCTGTAGGAGCGAGCTTGCTCGCGAGCGTTTCGTTGCGGCGCTGGAAGAGCTCGCGAGACAAGCTCGCTCCTGCAGGGGGGGATTCGCTGTTTGTATCTGGCCCCGGCGGCCCCCGGTAGCCCTGATCCCCCAACCCTCTGTAGGAGCGAGCTTGCTCGCGAGCGTTTCGTTGCGGCGCTGGAAGAGCTCGCGAGACAAGCTCGCTCTACGGGGGGATTCGCTGTTTGTATCTGGCCCCGGCGGCCCCCGGTAGCCCTGATCCCCCAACCCTCTGTAGGAGCGAGCTTGCTCGCGAGCGTTTCGTTGCGGCGTTGGAAGAGCTCGCGAGACAAGCTCGCTCCTGCAGGGGGGGATTCGCTGTTTGTATCTGGCCCCGGCGGCCCCCGGTAGCCCTGATCCCCCAACCCTCTGTAGGAGCGAGCTTGCTCGCGAGCGTTTCGTTGCGGCGCTGGAAGAGCTCGCGAGACAAGCTCGCTCCTACGGGGGGATTCGCTGTTTGTATCTGACCCCGGCGGCCCCCGGTAGCCCTGATCCCCCAACCCTCTGTAGGAGCGAGCTTGCTCGCGAGCGTTTCATTGCGGCGTTGGAAGAGCTCGCGAGACAAGCTCGCTCCTACAGGGGCGGGGGGGCGTTTAAAAGCGGTATTCGGCTCCGGCGCCGGCATACCATGAACGGCCCGGCGCGGCTTCGTAGAAGCGGCTATTGCCGTCGGCCACAATCACCGAGCCCACGTACTGACGGTCCAGCAGGTTGTCCAGGCGCAAGGTCTGGTGGAAGGTCCAGTGCTCGACCTTCTGTTCAAACCTGGCCCGCCAGTTGAATACGCTGTAAGCCGGTGCAGCTTTTGCGGTGTTGGTGTCTTCAACGTAGACCTTGCTGCGGTACATGCCTTCGATGGCGGTGCTGACCCAGTCGGCCGGCTTCCAGTTCACTTCGGCAAACAAGGTGGTCTGCGGTACGCCAGGCAGGTAGTTGCCTTTGTCGACAGTACCTTTGGTGCTGGCGAAGTCGCTGTCGTAGGTCGCTTGCAGGCGGGTGTAGGCCAGGGTAGTGGTCCAGTGCTCGCTGAGCTGGCTTTCGATCCCCAGTTCAAACCCGCGGCGCAGGGTGCGGCCGGCGTTCTGGTAGGTCGTGCGCCCGCCGCTATTGCCCAAAACCACCAGCTCATCTTCGGTGGTGATCTGGAACACGGCCGCGTTGATCCGGGTGTTGTCGATCTGCGCCTTGAGGCCCATTTCGTACTGCGTGCTTTCGGAAGGCTTGAGGCCGAAGTTAAAGCCAGTGCCGCTGGGTGAATAGGCCAGCTCGGCCTGGGTCGGCGTTTCAAAGCCTTTGCCTGCGCTGACATAACCATGCAGCTCAGGGGTGAAGGCATACATCACGCTGACCGACGGCGTGGCTTTTTCATAGCGCTTGGTGCCGCTGTCGTCGCCATTGCTCAAAAATTGATCATCGACGTCCATTTCCATGGTGCTGTAGCGCAAGCCGGCCTGCAGGGTCCAGTCGTCGATGGCCCAGTTGGCCTGTACATACGGATCGAGACTGCGGGCGGTATCGACCTCGTCGCGTACCAGCGCGCCTTTGACCCCCAGTTGGTCGCCTATGTAGTTGTTGTAACCGTGGCGACTGTCCTGGCTCTGGTCAAAGTCCAGACCACCAATCAGGGTCAGTTCGCCCGGCACGCCAGCCACAGGTTGCAGCCAGCGCAGGCTGCCACCGTAGAACTTGCGGTCGAACTGAACCACACCGCCGCCCTGGTTGTTGGAGGGGTTGAGAACTGGTGGCTTTCCTACATATTTGGGAATCGCCAGGTACTGAATAACGCTGCGGGTGCCGGTGTAGGCATTGACCTGCAGGGTGGCGTCGCCGATATAACGCTCGTAGTTCATCCCCAGTTGCTGGTGGTCGATGCTCTTGCGGGTGTTGTAGGTCAGGGCTGCGGGGGTCACCGAGCGCGGGTCGGCCTTGTAGGCATCCCAGCTTTGTCCCAGCGGGTCCTGGGTACCGTTTTGCTCAAGGCTGCTGTAAATCAGCGCCAGCTTGCTGTCTTCATCGGGGTGCAGGTTGAGCTTGGCAAAGGTCTGGTCACGACGTGCAGCGCTGTGGTCGCGGTAGCCGTCGGTGTCCATGCGCGAGGCATCGAGTACAAAGCCGACATCATCGGTGGCGCCTTCGGCAGTGAGGTGGTTTTTGCTCATGCCGTCGCTGCCGATCAGGGTTTCGGCACCAATGCGCGGCGGGCCTTCGCCATCACGGGAGAACATTTGAATAACCCCGCCGGCGTTGCTGCCGTACAAGGTGGCCGCCGGGCCACGCAACACTTCAATGCGCTCGGCGGTATCGAGGTTGAAGGTGGCGGCTTGCCCCTGACCGTCGGGAGTGCTGGCCGGGATACCGTCTGCAATCAACTTGATGCCACGCACGCCGAATGCCGAGCGCGCGCCAAAGCCACGGGAGGAAATTTGCAGGTCCTGGGCGTAGTTCTGACGGTTTTGCACCACCAGGCCCGGCACCCGGGATAAAACCTCCGAGGCATTAATCCCCAGTTGGCCGTCGCTGATTTGCTGTTGGCTGATGCTGTCTACCGAGTACGGCAGATCAAAACTCGGGCTGGCGCTGCGCGAGCCGGTGATGACGCTCGGGTCCAGTTCCAGGGTTTGGGCGGCGAAACCGGTGGAGGCCAGGCTCAGGCCGGGCAGCAGCATGGCAAGGCGTGCAGGTGCAAAAAATTTCATGGGCGGTTCAGGGATTCCGTGTGAAGCGACCTGTCTGGGCGACGGGTATCAGGCTAGCAGAGGGCGCGCAGTTTAGCGGGTGCCGCGCCGGATTGCTTGGCCAGGGCATGGGTGGCGACTCGGGAGGCCTGTTCCAGGGCCGGGGAGCGCGGCAAATCGCGCTGGGTCATTCCCTCGCGCTTTACGCTATAATCCCGCCCTTTAGTTGTTTCTGCGCCTTGGGCGCAGCACACCATTTTTTCAGGCGCCTGCCGCCTGCCTGCATTCCAAAGAGGCACAACCTGTGGCATTGACGATTCTTGGCCTGTCCGGCGCCCTGAGCCATGACCCCTCCGCAGCCCTGTATATCGACGGCAAGCTGGTCGCAGCGGCGGAAGAAGAGCGATTTGTACGTGATAAGCATGCCAAGAACCGCATGCCCTACGAATCGGCGAAATTCTGTCTAGAACAGGCCGGTATCAAGCCTGGCGACGTTGACGTGGTTGCGATCCCTTTCGCACCGATCAGCTTGTTCGGTAAGGCGCGCTGGCATTATGCCAAGCGTTACTGGTACGCCCCGGACCGCGCCCTTGACGCGATCCTGATGGGCAACCGTCGCTACAAGCGCTATCGCAACAAGATTGTGTTCTGTCTTGAGCAACTGGGCTTCGATCCGAAAAAAATCAAGATCGAACCGGTTGAGCACCACCTGGCCCACGCCTCCAGCGCTTATCACTGCTCGGGTTTCAAAGAGAAAACCGCGATCCTCGGCATCGACGGCAAGGGTGAGTACGCCACGACTTTCTTCGGTTATGGCGAAAACGGCAAGATCACCAAGATCAAGGAATTCTTCGATCCGGACTCCCTGGGCGGCCTGTACGGCGCGATTACCGAGTTCCTCGGTTTCGAGATGCTCGACGGCGAGTTCAAGGTAATGGGCATGGCGCCGTATGGCGACGCCAGCAAATACGATTTCTCGCGTCTGGCCTCGTTTGAAAACGGCGAACTGGTGATCAACACCGAATACGCCAACGTCATCGGTCTGCGTCGCTACAAAGAAAACGGCAAGGGTTTCTACTTCTCGCCAAAACTGATCGAGTGGCTGGGGCCCAAGCGTGAAGGCGATATCGCCGACGAACCTTACATCCACTATGCGGCCAGCATGCAGGCGCTGTTTGAAAAACTGTCGCTGCAAATGATCGATTACTACCTGGGCGACATCCTCAAGGAGACCGGCAAGATGGCCTTCGCGGGCGGCTGCGCGTTGAACGTGAAGCTGAACCAGAAGATCATTGCCCGCCCTGAAGTCAAAGAGCTGTTTGTGCAACCTGCGTCCGGCGATGCCGGTACGGCGGTGGGCGCAGCAGCCTATGTGTCCCACGCTCGCGGCGTGCCGGTGGAGAAGATGGAACACGTCTATCTCGGCCCTGCGTACAGCAACGAAGACGTGATTGCGGCCTGTGCCCGTCACCCGGGCAAGCCGGCGTATCGTAAAATCGACAACACCCCTGAGCGCATCGCCAAGATCATGGTCGACGGCAACCCGGTGGCCTGGTTCCAGGGCCGCATGGAGTTTGGCCCGCGTGCCCTGGGCGGTCGTTCGATCATCGGTTGCCCGAGCAGCGAAGGCGTGGCTGACCGCATCAACGAACAAATCAAGTTCCGCGAGCGCTGGAGGCCTTTCTGCCCGTCGATGCTCGATACCGTGGGCCCGCAGATGATCAAGGTCGATCACCCTGCGCCATTCATGACCTTCACCTTTGAAGTGTCGGATGAGTGGAAGTCCCGTGTGCCTGAGGTTGTCCATGAAGATGGCACCTCCCGCGCCCAGGTGCTCAAGCGCGAATACAACCCGCGCTACTACGACATGATGAAAGCACTCGAAGTCCTGACCGGTAACGGTGTGTCGCTGAACACCTCGCTCAACCGTCGTGGCGAACCGATGGTTTGCTCGCCGACCGATGCGCTGAACATGTTCTTCGGCTCTGACCTGCAGTACCTGATCATGGAAGACATTCTGGTTGTTAAAGAAGGTGCGCAAACGTATGAATCGCTCGACTGAGCGCCATGTACTGCAGTTCTGCCATGGCTATGACGGGCCGTTTCTGGACTGCGCGCGTCAGTACGCCAGCCTGTTTGCCGGCACTGGCTATCGCGTTACCACGGTCTTTTTGACCGGGGCGGCCGATCCCGAGGTGGCTGCAGGTTGTGCGTCTGATGAAGTGCTGTTTATGGAATTCAGCTCAAAGGCCATTCGTGGCCTGAAGCTGGGAGCCATCCGCGAGCTGCGTAAAATCGCAGCGTCGCGCAATTTCAGCTTTTGCATCGCCCATCGCTTCAAGCCGATTTATGTGGCCTTGCTGGCCACCGGTTTGCCGGTGATTGGCGTGCATCACGCCTTTGGCGATTATCAGCGTCGCAGTCGTAAACTTTTCGCCAACCTGTTCCGTAAACGCCTGAGCCTGCTCGGTGTTTCGGATGCGGTGCGTGATGACATGCGTCAGTGCCTGCCCAAGTGGCCGACCGGGCGCATCAGCACGCTGTACAACCGCATCGATGTTGCGGGCGTACAAGCCGGGCAGTTGCCGGGCACCCAGGCGCGTGAAGCGCTGGGGTTGTCGGTTGATGGCTTTATTGTCGGTAACGTCGGGCGCCTGCATCCGGACAAAGACCAGGCCACGTTGATCCGGGGTTTTGCCAGGGCGTTGCCGGGCTTGCCTGCCGACAGTCAGCTGGCAATTCTGGGCAAGGGCCGCCTGGAGCAGGACCTCAAAGAGCTGGCGACAGAGCTGGGAATTGCCGAGCACGTGAAGTTTTTGGGTCAGGTGCCTGATGCCCGTCGCTATTTCCGCGGGTTTGATGTGTTTGCCCTCAGTTCCGATCATGAACCGTTCGGCATGGTGCTGCTCGAAGCCATGGCTGCCGGAGTTCCGCTGCTGGCCACGGCCTGTGGCGGCGCCAGGGAAGTGGTCGAAGGCGTCGGGATCCTGTTCCCGCTGGGTGATGCCGAGCATTTGGCCCAGGGCCTGCAACATCTGGCCGTGCTGGATGACGAACAGCGTCTGGCCTGTGCCGAGCTGATGCTGGCGCGCTTGCAGGAGCGCTTTAGTGATCAGGCCGTGCGCGACACTTTCTGGCATTTGCCGCAAGTTACCGACCTGACTGCGGAGTCCTGATGCTCAATCGATTTCAAGGCTGGCGCGAGCGTGGCTGGAGCGTTGTCGATGCTCCCGCTTATGCTGAGGCCTGGCAGCGTTTTGGCGGCAGTGTCGCGACCCATCCGCTGGTGGTCGAGCGCCTGGCCGCACTGGCCGGGATCCCGGTGCGCTATCTGGCGTGGGAGCAAAATGGCGAGCTCAAAGCGGCGATTCCTGCCTGGGGCCGTGATGTGGCCCTGTCCAAGGACGTGCTCAAGCGGCACGGCAAAAAAGGTCTGTTTGATCTGGGCAATGCCGAGTTGATCCTGCCCGCGGCCGCCGACGCCAATGCGCCGTTGCGCCATCGTGCACGTTATCTGTCGCAGCTCAACGAAGGTCGTTTCAGCAACCTGGTGCTGCAGCCCGAGCAGTTGGCCATGGCCCGTACCCCTGAAGAACTCTCGAAGAAGTTCCGCTATAACCAGCGCCGCGAACTGCGCTTGCTGGAAGAGGCGGGCGGTGTGGTACGTCCGGTGGCGGAGTTTTCCAGTGTTGAACTGGCCTCGATTTACTGCGATCTGTTTTTGCGCCGCTGGGGTTTTGTCGCCACCGGTGCCGAGCGCATGGCAGAGGTGATCGAGCTGTTGCGCGAGCTGTTGATCGGCTCGGTGATTTTCCTTAACAATTTGCCGATTGCTATTCAGTTGGTGTATCGCGTTGAATCGCCGCACTGGATCAGCGTTGAGTATGTCAATGGCGGTGTCGATCCCGAAACCCGGGCCTTCAGTCCTGGCAGTGTGTTGAGCTTCCTCAACACCCAGTCGGCCTGGGAGCAGGCCCGTAGCCTGAACAAACCTTTGCGCTTTTCGTTCGGTCGCGCCGACCGCGAGTACAAAGAGCGGTGGTGCAACCCGGTGCCGGTCTTCAAAGTGTAAAGGTCTTGTAGGCGCGAGCTTGCTCGCGAGCTTTCCGTTATTGCGTGAAAAGATCGCGAGCAAGCTCGCTCCTACAGGAAATAAAAGCCTTAGAGCAAAAGCCATGAGCCGCAAACAACAACTCCTCAAGCGCCATCGGCGCAACAAACGCGTGGGTCTGCTGATTGGCCTGCTGCTGTTGATTGCCAGCGGTGTGCTGCTGGCCTGGTGGCTGCCGCCGGTGTTGGCGGTTCTGGGCTGGGTGGCCCATGAAGCCTGGTTTGCCGACCACCTGTTCTATTCACCAAAAGATGATTATCAGTACAGCTTTGCGCCGGACACCGAGCGTGTGGCGGTACGTCTTGAGGGCGAAAGGCTGGTAGTCGATCAGCCTCCGAGCCTGACCGGCGACGAAACCCTGATTCTGGCGGTCAGGATCAAGGCCGGGATACTCGGACGTTTTGTCGATCCGTTCGTGCAACTGTTCGCCGCCCAGACGACGGATAAACAGACCTTCGAGCGCGGGGTTAACGGCCTGCGCTATCTGAATCTGAGCGGCTTTGCGTCATCGCTGGCCAGCGGCACGTTGCGCCTGCAAGGACGTTTTTGCCGAGTGGCGGGCGAGCCCGTACTGTGGGTGTTCCGCCAGCCCGACTACCGGGATCAGCGGGTCATGGTGATCGCTCCCCATGCCGACGATGCCGAGCTGGCCGCTTTCGGGTTGTACAGTCAGGCCGCAGAGGCCTGGATCGTGACCCTGACCGCTGGCGAAATTGAAGCCGGGCATTATCAGCAGATGGGCCTTGGACGCGCCGAAGCGGCGCGACTCAAGGGCCGTCTGCGGGCCTGGGACAGCCTGGTGGTACCGCGTTGGGCGGGCGTACCCGAAGCCCATTGCGCGCAGCTGGGGTATTTTTGCCTGCAGCTCCCTGCGATGCAGGCGGCCCCCGATCAGCCCGTTGCCTCTCGCGAAGCTGACCTGAGCGATATCCGCCTGTTTCGTCAGCTCAATCCGTTTGCGCTGCCCGGTGATCTGGATGGCGCCCCGACCTGGAACAACCTGCTGGCGGACTTGCGCGCCTTGATCCTGCGGGCGCGCCCCGAAGTCATGGTGCTGCCGCATCCTGCAATCGACCCGCACCCGGACCACATCTGTGCCCACGCCGCTGTTCTTGAGGCGCTGCAAGGGCTGGAGTGGCAACCGACGACGATTCTGGGGTATGCCAACCATCTGCACGATAACGATCGCTGGCCAATGGGCGATAGCGGTGATGGCATTGCATTGCCACCTGTGTTCGACCCGGCCCTGGTGTTGCAGCCTTGCAGTTTGTCGCTGACCCTTGCGCAGCAGCACGACAAGGCCATGGCACTGGGCATGATGCACGACCTGCAACCCCGTGCCGCGCTCAAGCGGCGGGTGCGTCGCTCTATACAACAGCTCCTTGCAGGCAGAAAGCCATCACCTTATGGTGAGAATGAGTTTTTCCGCAAAGCAGTCAGGCGTCATGAGCTTTTCTGGCTGCTCCAATAATAAAAGCACAGTAAGCAGGGCCATAGCATTGGCTCTAATCTCGACCTTTACATTGAGTTCCCAGTGATAAAACCAACGCCACGTATTTTATTTATCATCCCGTACTTCGGCCAATGGCCGTTCTGGATGCCGTTTTTTTTGCAAAGTTGTCGGCACAACCCTGATATTGACTGGCAGTTTTTCAGTGACTGTGGGGTACCTGAAAACCTGCCTGCCAACGTGACAGTCCAGACCATCAGTTTTGCTGATTATTGCCGCAAGGTCTCGCAGCGCCTGGAGATCAATTTCGCGCCCAAAAATGCCTACAAATTGTGCGATATCAAGCCCGCTCTGGGCTATATCCATGAAGACTGCCTGGAAGGCTATGACTTCTGGGCTTTTGGCGATATCGATCTGATCTACGGCGATTTGCGCAGTTATTTCACGGCGGAGCGTCTGGCCAGGTTTGATCTGTTTTCGACCCACGAGCGACGAGTGGCGGGGCATCTGTGCTTGATGCGCAATACACGCTGCAAGCTCGAACTGTTCAAGAAAATAGAGGGCTGGCAGCAGCGGTTTACCGACGATCAGCATCATGCGCTGGACGAAGGGGCTTTCAGTCGTATCTTCCTGTGGCGCAAGAATTTCCCCAAACCACTATTTGAACTGGTGGGCAAGTTCAATCCGCTTCGTCGTACCAGTGACTTTACCGAGGCCTTCAGCACGCCGGGTGGCTGCATAAAGTGGCATGACGGCACTGAAAACTTCCCGGCCAAGTGGTTCTGGAAGAATGGCATATTGAAGAATGATCGTGACGGCGATCATACCTTTCCGTACTTTCACTTCGTGTGCTGGAAGCGTAATGAGTGGGCGAAGTTGCCAACGCCCGATCCAGCTTCAATCCAGTGTCTGGCTGCAGAGCCCTCCTGGGTTATTGATGCCACCGGATTCCACCGGGGAGAGTTATGAAGCGTTCAAAGGTTTTGCAGTTGCAGCCCGATTACAACGTCAAATCCCATGACTTTGCCGACCTTGCCGAGCAGATCGTGCGCGCGCTGCCCAGCGAGCGCTATGAAATCACGGCGGCATTTTTGCGTGGTCGTCCGGGGCCGGGCGAACCAGTGAGCAAGGCCGATCATTCGGTGTATTTCGAGTTCAGCGACAAGTCGCTCAAGGGCATGCGTATCCGTGCCATGTGGGCGTTATACAAGTTCTGTCGTAAAGAGCAGTTCGATGTAGTGATTTGCAACCGCTTCAAGCCGGTGAACATGATGCTGCAACTCAACCGCTGGCTGAAAATCCCGTTGTGTGTGGGGATTTCCCACGGTTTTGGCGAGTACGACCGCTTTTACCGGCGCAGTCAGGCCAAACGCCTGATCGATAAAGCCTGGCGTTTTGTCGGCGTATCGCCTGCGGTCAAACAGTACTTGCTCGACTGCCAATGCGGTTTCACTGAGCAGAATACCTACGCCATTACCAATGCCATCGACATCGAGCAGGCCGAGGCTTTGCAGCTGCCACGCCAGCAGGCGCGCGAAAAGCTCGGCCTGGATCAGGATGTGCGGATGATTGGCGCGCTGGGTCGCCTGGTGCCGATCAAGGGCCATCGTTTTTTGCTGCAGGCTTTCGCCGCCCTGAAAGACAAATACCCCCAGGCGCAACTGGCAATTATTGGTGCTGGCCGCGAAGAGGCGCATTTGCGCGAGCAGATCGGGCAGTTGGGGCTTGAGGGGCGGGCACACCTGCTGGGCTTTCAGGAGAACGCACTGCAGTACGTTCGCGCCTTCGATATCTGGACCATGCCTTCGCTCGCTGAAGGCCTGGGGCTGGCGCTGCTGGAAGGCATGAGCGGGCATTTGCCGGTCATCGCTACCAATGTCCCGGCCATGTTGCCGTTGATTGAGGGGGCAGGCGGTCTGGCAGTCAAACCCAGTGACGTGGTGACACTGACCGCTGCGCTGGATGAATACCTGGCATTGCCGGATGCAGCACTGCAGGCCAAGGGCGAGCAGGCGTATCGTTACCTGCAGGAGCACCATGACATTGAGGTGTTCCGTCAGGAGTATCTGGACTTGATTGACTCTGGCTTGAGCCAGGCACGTAAGGATCACCCATGACAGACTCGCAGCCACTGGTAACGGTGATCATCGCTTCCTACAACCATGCTCCGTATATCGAGCAAAGCATCCAGAGCGTTCTGGATCAGACCTATCCCAATATCGAGTTGCTGGTTATCGATGATGGTTCGCCGGATGACAGCGTGGAGCGCATTCAGCGCCTGCAGCAAGCCCATGGTTTCGACTTTCGGGTACAGCAGAATCAGGGCCTGACCAACACCCTCAACGGCGCGATTGCCCGCGCCAAAGGCAGCCTGATTGTGCCGTTCGGTTCGGATGACATCATGATGCCGGACCGCATTGCAGTTCAGGTCGCCTACATGGACGGCAAGCCCGAAGTCGGTATTTGCGCGGGTAACATCGAGCTGATTGATGCCGAGGGCAATCTGTTCCCGGAAAAGCGCCAGCGCCGGGACGTACCGTTTCGCCGTCTCGATTTCGAAGACATGTTTCTTGAGCGCAAGCCTTATCCGCCGGCCCCGACCCTGATGATTCGTCGTGAGGCGCTGGACAAAGTGGGGGGGTTCGATCCGCAGATCCGCCTGGAAGACCTGTATATCGAGCTGAAGGTCACCCATGCCGGGTACTTCATTGATGGCTTGAACGTGGTGATGGCGCGCTATCGCAAGCACGCCACCAACTCGTACAAAAACCACCGGTTCATGATCGACAGCATTCTGAAAACCTACGCGTTATTCAGCGATCACCCGCTGTATGACCAGGTGCGGTACAAGTTTCTCAATTCCATGTTCCTGAAAACCGCCAATCGCAACCGGGCCCTGGCCCGGGAGCTGCTGGCTCAAATCCCGTTCCGGCACTGGACGGGCAAGACCTGGCGGGGCCTGGGGCGGCTGTATTTTTCGCCGCTGGAAAAAGACTAGGACCTGCCTGCAGGAATGAGCTGGCTCGCGAGCCTTTTCAACGACCGGATCTTGCGAACAAGCTCGCTCAGCAGGTCAGGCCTTGGCCCTGACCTGCGCGCGCTGGCGTAACCAGTCCACGACCTTTTTGCCGGCATTCATGCCGGGCTTCTCGATGTACAGGAAGGTCAGGCTGCTGACGATGATCAGCAGGCAACAACACAGCGCCCCCAGCATCACGAAGGTCAGTGGTTCTGTGGTATCGAACGGCAATATCAGTGGCGTACGCTGGATCATCAGCCAAATCAGGAAACCGTGCAGCAGATAGGTGCTGTAGCTGATTTCGCCCATCCAGCGAATGCTGCGCAGGGTCAGTGCGCCGAACAGCGTGTGGCCCGAGGCGATAATCGAGAACACCAGTGTCAGCAGCACCAGAGGCAGGAAGGCGAAGCTTTTCTGAAACTGGGTAATCACCAGCAGCAGCACAATCAGCGCAATGCCCCCCGCAAGAGGCGTCTTGCTCCAGGCCGCCAGCCTGGGCTGACGTACCCAATAGGCTGCTGCTACACCTCCCAGGAAACTCATGAGGAAGTGCTTCTTCAGCGAGTGTTCCCAGCCGACCAGCTGATACAGGGCGTAGATACCCAGCAGGCATAAAACGGTCTGCCTCCAGTTACGGCGGTACAGAAACACCATCCCGAACAGCGGCAGTGACATATAGAAGAACACTTCGTAGTTCAGGGTCCAGGTCACGTTCGAAATCAGAATGCCGGTCTGCGGGTACTGGTTGATGTCGGGCCGGTCGAAGATCAGCCAGCTCATGATCTGGCCGGCCACTTGCAGCGGGGCGTCCTTGAACGTCCAGTCCTGGATATAAAACACGCTGAAAATCACCAGCACCAGCAATGGCAAGTACAGCGGGTAGAGACGAAACACCCGCGACACGGCGAAGGCCAGCCAGTCGAAGTCGCGCCTCTTTTCCATGAGGCGCCCCCAGAACAGAAAGCCGGTGATCATAAAGAACAAGGCCACACTTGCCAGTCCGATCTGGGCGTAGAACTTGCTCTTGGGCACATCGAACACCCCGGTATGCAGAAATACCCAGATGATCGCCATGTGGTGAACGAACACCCCGAACGCCAGATAACCGCGCAAGCCATCGACGCTGGCATAGCGGCTTTGGCCTGGATGGCTGAGGAGGCGCTGGAGTGCCGGGAAATACCGCAGCAGTAGCCCGGAGGTGGCTATCGCCAGGGCATACGCCATCAGCGCCCAGAGAACGCTGTCGTTAGCCAGGCTCAAGTTTTGACCGCCCGGGAAAGCGCGGCAACCTGTACGCGCAAACCTTCCACAGCGCTCGGGGATGCCAGTGTGGCGTAGCCTTGCAGCAGCTCAGGGAGTTGCTCCTCGAACAGCCAGCGGCGGTCTTCAGGGTAACGTTGCATGTGGCGCAGATTTCTTTGGCGCAAGGCATTTCTCAGGGGGGAGGGGAAAATACGCATGTCTGCGATATCGATCAGCGCGAACTCGCCATCGTCCATCAGCAACACATTGCCCAGGTGCAAGGACCGGAAGTACACCCCCTTGTCATGCAACAGGGCCAGGAATTTGCCAAAACGTTCGACCAGCGCTTGCCGCACGGCGGGTGAGCCCATGGACTGCATGACCTGGCGCAGTGTTTGGCCTGGCAAAGGCTGATACAGCACGGCTGTGCTGCCGTCGTTGAGTTGGTACAGGTCGAGAATTGTTGGCGCCGGAATGCCCATAGCCTGCAAACGCTCGCTGTTTACGGCAAAGCGTTCCGAGTACGGATTGAAGCTGCCAGAGGTGTAGCAGCGACGCTCGCGGAACAGCTTGAGGAAGTTGCCGTTGTCCAGGCGCAGAACTTTAGGCCCCAGACCGTCTTCCTCAATGACCTGTGCATGGGCTTTCAAGGTGTTGAAAGCTGCGTCAGGTAGCCGGTGGACAGGCCGGTCACGCAGGGTTTTCAGGCGCCGATTGATGCTCAGGGCAGCGATCAGGGCCAGAGGGATCCACAGCAGATACCAGTGCTCTTTAGGTCTTGAAAGAATGCCGCCGCCCTCGGTCAGGCCGGCACCAATGCCGTACACCAGCCAGGCGGAAGCCAGGATGAACAGCGGTTGCACGCGATGACGCCAGCTGCTGTACAGCGCCCATGCCTGGATGAGCAGCCAGGGCACGAAGCCCAGAATGCCCACGTAGTAAATCACCCCCAGAGCGAAGTTGTGCGGCTCGCTAAAGGCGTAGCCGATGTCTGGCAGTTGCAGGGCCAGGGAGGCGTCAAAGCCATGGCCGGTCCAGGGCTTCAACTTGATTTGCTCCAGGGTCAATTGCCACAGATCAAAGCGAAACGAGCTGCCGCGGCTTAGCATCATTTCGGAGAACAGTGTCATAACCACAATGCCGCCCGCGGCCAGCATGCTGATCAGCGCCAGCGAGCGACGGTTCCAGCAAATGAAGCTCAGCCAGATCATGCCCAGGACTATGGCTGCCAGAGGCGTTCTTGAGCCCGTAGCGAGCAGGGACACGAACATGATGGCAAAGGCAGGTATTGCGATTAACAGGACATGCGGGCGTTTGCAGGTCATGGCCAGCGAGAGCCAGTAAATACAAAAGAACCCGAAGGCATGGGAGCTGAGCAGTGGATTGTCGAATGCACCAGCGCCGACCATCCGGGCTTGCGGGACGTAAGCCTGGGCAAACATGTACAGGTTATAAACAGTGGCGATCAAGGCAATCAGCGCGGCGCCGAAGAACACCGGCTGCAGGCTTTCACTGCGGTATTTGATCAGCAGTGAGCAGCCCAGAAACAGCATCAGCAGATGCAAGGGGGGCCTGAGCTCGTCGAGGAAGCTGTCGCTGGTGTCACTCCAGATCAGGCTGACCAGTGCCCATGCTGAAAACACAATGAAACCGAGAATGATGGGCTCGCGCAGGATTTCTTTCAGTTCCCGGGGGCGTAAAACGATCGCGATCAGGGTAGGGATACTGAAAAAAGCGTAATAAAGTTTGTGATGAAGGCTGCGTCCAGGCAAAAAATAAAGGTCGGATAACAGCAATAACAAGCCGATGGGCAGGAGCCATAGGCAAATAAAGTCAAATAACCGTTGTTTTGAATAACTTAAGTAGCTGAATTGCATGCGGTAAAATTCATTCCAGATTTTGGACAGCCATACTAGCGTAGTGGCCATTTAATGTCGTTTTTGCTACCCCTTGGGGCATCACCCCAACCGGCACGCAGTACACCAGAGAAGCTGTGATAAAGTCAGCATCCTTTTTTACTAACCGCCGCGTGATATGACTGAATCCAGCCCCAGCGAAAGCCAATCGAGCGTAAGAATCTATCTGCGTCTTTTAGGCTATGTCCGACCCTACATCGGCCTTTTCCTGCTGAGTATTGTCGGGTTCCTTATTTTCGCTTCGACTCAACCCATGCTTGGTTACATCCTCAAGTATTTCGTTGACGGCCTGTCGAACCCGGATGCGGTGTTGTTTCCCAGCGTCCCTTACCTGCGTGATTTACGTCTGCTGCAGGCCGTGCCGATACTGATTGTGTTGATTGCAGCATGGCAAGGCCTGGGCTCGTTTCTGGGTAACTACTTTCTGGCCAAGGTGTCCCTCGGCCTGGTGCATGACTTGCGGGTCCAGTTGTTCAACAACCTGCTGGTACTGCCCAACCGCTATTTCGACAAGCACAACTCCGGCCATCTGATCTCGCGCATTACCTTCAACGTGACGATGGTGACCGGGGCCGCCACTGATGCAATCAAGGTGGTTATCCGCGAAGGCATGACGGTGGTGTTCCTGTTCGCCTCGTTGCTGTGGATGAACTGGCGCCTGACCCTGGTGATGATCGCAATTTTGCCGCTGATTGCGGTGATGGTGAGTACCGCCAGTAAAAAATTCCGTAAACAGAGCAAGAAAATCCAGGTGGCAATGGGTGATGTAACCCACGTAGCGTCCGAGACCATCCAGGGTTATCGCGTCGTACGCAGCTTCGGCGGCGAGACCTACGAGCAGAAGCGCTTTCTGCAAGCCAGCCAGAGCAACACGGACAAGCAACTGCGCATGACCCGCACCGGCGCGATTTACACGCCGATGCTGCAACTGGTCATTTATATCGCCATGGGCATCCTGATGTTCCTGGTGCTCTACCTGCGTGGCGATGCCTCCGCGGGCGACATGATTGCCTACATCACCCTGGCCGGCTTGTTGCCCAAGCCGATTCGTCAGTTGTCGGAAGTCAGCTCCACCATCCAGAAAGGCGTGGCCGGGGCTGAAAGCATTTTCGAGCAGCTGGATGAAAAACCGGAAGTGGACACCGGAACCGTTGAGCGTGACCAGATTACGGGGC
Source organism: Pseudomonas paraversuta (assembly GCF_904067025.1). Lineage (NCBI taxonomy): Bacteria > Pseudomonadati > Pseudomonadota > Gammaproteobacteria > Pseudomonadales > Pseudomonadaceae > Pseudomonas > Pseudomonas paraversuta. The sequence goes on along the minus strand of NZ_CAJFDA010000001.1, from coordinate 4,551,429 downwards.
GTGTAGAGGTGCGTAACCTCAACTTCACTTACCCGGACACTGACCGCCAAGTGCTCAAGAATGTATCGTTCATCGCCGAACCCGGGCAGATGGTGGCTCTGGTCGGGCGTTCCGGTAGCGGCAAGTCGACACTGGCGAACCTGATTCCGCGCTTCTATCACCACTCCTCGGGCGAAATTCTGCTCGACGGGGTAGAGATTGAACAATATCGCTTGCTCAACCTGCGCCGCCATATCGCCCAGGTAACCCAGCACGTGACCCTGTTCAGCGACACCGTTGCCAACAATATTGCCTATGGCGACCTGGCCGGTGCACCCCGGGCCGATATCGAAAAGGCCGCGCGCGATGCTTACGCGATGGACTTCATCGAGCAGCTGCCGCAAGGCCTGGACACCCAGGTCGGTGAAAACGGCGTGCTGCTTTCCGGCGGTCAGCGTCAGCGTCTGGCAATTGCCCGGGCACTGCTCAAAAACGCCCCGGTGCTGATTCTCGATGAAGCGACCTCGGCTCTCGATACCGAGTCCGAGCGCCATATTCAGGCGGCACTGGATCACGTCATGAAGGGCCGCACCACGCTGGTGATTGCCCATCGTCTGTCAACGATTGAAAAAGCCGACATGATCCTGGTCATGGATCAGGGCGAAATCGTCGAACGTGGTACCCATACACAGTTGCTGGCGCAAAACGGTTACTACGCCCGACTGCACTCGATGGGGCTCGATGCCCCGCAGACCTCCGGCGATATCGCCTAGGGTCATCCTGATTTATGGGCGCCGGCCAGCCGGCGCCCATAAATATGCCTAAGGGCGATCAGGGTTTGTAGCCCTCGCCTGATTCTCATTCGCTGCATTAATACCGTGAACTGACCTGGGTTCACCCTGTGTTAATATCGCGCCTCTGTTCATTTTGTATGTGGGTTCTCCATGAAGTTGTCCATGCCGCGATTCGATCAAGCCCCTGTCTTGGTGGTAGGCGATGTCATGCTCGACCGTTATTGGCATGGCGGAACCTCGCGGATTTCCCCTGAGGCGCCAGTGCCGGTGGTCAAGGTTGAGCAAATCGAAGACCGTCCGGGCGGTGCTGCCAACGTTGCCTTGAACATTGCCGCTCTGGGCGCGCCGGCATCTCTGGTCGGTGTGACCGGCGATGACGAAGCTGCCGACAGCCTGGCCAATAGCCTCAAGGGCGCAGGCGTACGCGCACTGTTCCAGCGCATCGCGCACCAGCCGACCATCGTCAAGCTGCGGGTCATGAGCCGCCACCAGCAACTGCTGCGTATCGACTTCGAAGAACCGTTCGCCACCGACGCGCAGGCGTTGGGGGCCGAGGTGGAAAATCTCCTTGAAGGCATCAAGGTGCTGGTGCTGTCCGACTACGGCAAAGGCGCATTGAAAAACCACCAGGTATTGATCCAGGCCGCGCGTGCCCGGGGCATCCCGGTGCTGGCCGATCCCAAGGGCAAGGACTTCTCGATCTACCGGGGTGCGAGCCTGATCACGCCCAACCTCAGCGAGTTTGAAACCATCGTTGGCGGTTGCGCCGATGAGGCCGATCTGGTGGCCAAAGGCGCCAAATTGATGGCTGACCTGGACCTCGGCGCCTTGCTGGTAACCCGCGGCGAACACGGCATGACCCTGTTGCGTCCGGGCTTTGCGGCCATGCACCTGCCGGCCCGCGCCCGCGAAGTGTTCGACGTGACGGGAGCCGGTGACACGGTTATCTCTACCCTGGCGGCGGCCATTGCCGCGGGTGAAGAACTGCCCCACGCTGTGGCGCTGGCCAATCTGGCTGCCGGGATTGTGGTTGGCAAGCTGGGGACGGCTGCCATCAGTGCTCCGGAGTTGCGGCGCGCGATCCAGCGCGAAGAGGGTTCCGAGCGCGGTGTGCTGAAACTCGATCAGCTGCTGCTGGCCATCGACGATGCCCGGGCCCACAACGAGAAAATAGTGTTCACCAACGGCTGCTTCGACATTTTGCATGCCGGCCACGTGACTTATCTGGAGCAGGCGCGGGCGCAGGGCGATCGTCTGATCGTTGCAGTCAACGACGATGCTTCGGTGAGCCGCCTGAAAGGCCCGGGGCGTCCGATCAACAGCGTTGACCGGCGCATGGCGGTACTGGCCGGTCTGGGCGCGGTGGACTGGGTGATCAGCTTTCCTGAAGCGACCCCTGAAAACCTGCTGGCTCAGGTCAAGCCGGACGTGCTGGTAAAAGGCGGTGACTACGGGATCGACCAGGTCGTGGGTGCCGATATCGTGACGTCTTATGGCGGCACCGTGAAAGTGCTGGGGCTGGTTGAAAACAGTTCGACCACGGCGATTGTCGATAAAATCCGCGGTCAGTAATGATCCCGTCTCTGCAAGAGTGAGCTTGCTCGCGATCTTTTGATCTTGAAAAAGCTTGCTCCTGCAGTGTCATGCCTTGCTCTTCACCACCTTCCTGAATATCTGCCGTGCCTTGCCGGTCAGGCTTTTTAGTCTCGACTCCTTGCCCGGCACGCTCAAACCTTGCTGCACGAGCCAGTCCTTCCAGCGAATGCGCTCATCACTCACCACCCAGCCTTCTTGACGGGCAAAACTCTCGGCCAGATACAGGCCGCGGGTGCTGGCGCTGTGCAGACGATCCTTGTGCAGGGTGTAGAGCTCGGCACAGGGCTGGCCGTCAGTCAGCGGCATCAGGTACAGGTCTGCACGTTTGCGGTCGAGTCGCGCCACTAGCTGGTCGCCCTCCAACCGTTCGTCGACGTGGAACAGGCTCAGTGACTTGGCTTCCTTGGGCACTTCCAGGCGCAGGTCGTAAATCAGCTGCAGCGATGCCGTCGGCAAGTGCACGTAGGCCCTGGGGCGCTCGATCAATGGCTGACTGCCACAGCGAACCGGGCGAGCCGCGCCGGACAAGGGCGTGAGACGAAAGGGCAGGGCCTCTCGGTAATGCAGGGCGCTGGCGTAAGGCGCGGGCAGCCATGTTTCGTTGAAGCGCCCGCTGAGCCAGCCTTCCGGGGTTTCCAGCAAGCACTCTTCGGCAATCTCCTGGATGGCTGTGTGCAGGGGCAGGCTGACCTCGTGGGCAGGCACGTAGCCCGAGATCAGTTTGAGCACTACGTCGCCACGATCCTGGCGCCGCTGGCGCACCAGCACCCAGTAATCGCGGCCTTGCCAGTTCAGCGTCAGGCGGACGGAGACCCCGAGGTTGGCCAGTTCCAGGGAAAATCGCTGATTGTCGGCGACGTTCACCGGGCGGCGTTTTTGCAAGGTTTGCGCAAAGTTCAGGGGTCTGCCGATGGTCTGGTAGCTCAAGCCTTCGGGCGTGGCTTCGACAAACAACGGCAGGGTTTTAAAGTCGCTGGGGTTTTTGCGAATCAGCGAACGCGGCATGTCGGCTCCTTCTTGCGTCGGGGTCGGCCGCGTCGGCGGCTTTAGAGGTTACGCAGAACCTGGGCAACGGTTGCCACGTTATGGGCCAAGTGCAGCGGATTGATGGTGCCGACAATAGCACTGGCAACCCCGGGATGGCCAAATACCAGTTCGAAGCTGGCGCGTACCGGATCAACCCCGGGACTGAGGCAAACATGACCGCTGGCCAGGGCTTTTTTAACCAGAATCGCTTTGCCGTGGGCTGCCGCGTAATCGATGACCGGGCGTTCGGCCTGTTCGTTGAGGTTGTAGGTGACCATCGCGCAGTCGCCGGTTTCCAGGGCTTTGAGCCCGCCCTCGACGGTTTTTCCCGACAGGCCGAAACCGCGGATCTTACCTTCGCGCTTCAACTCGGCCAGGGTCTCGTAGACCTGGGCTTCGTTGAGGATAGCAAGGTCATTGCCATCCGAATGCACGAGGACCAGATCGATAAAATCCGTTTCCAGACGTTGCAGGCTGCGTTCAACCGAGCGCCGGGTATGTGCGGCACTGAAGTCGTGATGTGATACGCCGTTATCGAACTCTTCGCCGACCTTGCTGACAATCACCCAGTCTTGACGCTGACCCCGCAACAACGGGCCCAGACGCTCTTCACTGCGGCCATAGGCGGGGGCGGTGTCGATCAGGTTGATACCCAGGTCCTGACTCAGCTTGAGCAGCATTTTCGCTTCGCCATCATCCGGGATCTTGAAACCGCTGGGGTATTTCACCCCTTGGTCACGTCCCAGTTTGACAGTGCCGAGCCCCAGCGGTGAAACCATCAGGCCGGTACTGCCCAGCGGGCGGTGGAACGGGTGCAGGGTTGGCTGGCTCATGGCAACAGTTGCTCCCATGGGGTTTGAGCCAATGGCGGGCGCACAAATTCGGGAAGTACAGGGGCATTGCCTGGCTGGATACCGTCGTTGTGCAGTGCGGTGATGACCCGGTCCGAGAAGTCGGGTGCCAGTGCCAGCTTGGTCGGCCAGCCAACCAGCAAGCGACCCTGGTCGGCGAGGAAGGCGTTGTCCGGACGTACCAGTCCGGACTGTGCAGGCTCTGCCCGGTTGACCCGCAGCGTGGCCCATTGCGCCTGGCTCAGATCGACCCACGGCAGCAAATTGCCCAGTTCTTTTTGCGCCACGGCGATTTGTTCGGCCGGTGTGCGGGCCACTCCATCGGCCTCGGCAATGTCACCGCCCAGGTACCAGACCCACTCGCCATTGGCTGCCGGATGGGTGGTCACGGTAATCCGTGGCTTGGGGCCGCCGCCCAGACAGTGGGCGTACAGCGGTTTGAGGCTCGGGCCTTTGACCAGCACCATGTGCAGCGGCCGCAATTGTTGCGCGGGTACGCTGATCCCGGCACTGGCCAGTAGTTCGGCATTGCCGGCTCCGGCACTGAAAACGATGCGTTGGGCATGGATCTCGCGCCCGTCGATCCGTAGTCCGATCAGTTCTTCGTTGGCAAACACAGGCTCAATATTCTGGCCAGACAGCAAACCGTCGCCGCCCAGTTCGGCCAGGCGTTCAATCAGGCTGGGGACATCGACCACCAGTTCGGCCAACCGGTACACCTTGCCCTTGAATCGCGGGTCTTGCAGGGCCGGCGGCAGTTGATCGCCTTTGACTTGATCAACACGACCGCGCACGGCTTTGCTGGCAAAGAAGCTGGTGAGATTGCCGGCCAGGGTGCCGGGTGACCACAGGTAGTGGGCTTCGGAGAGCAAGCGTACCCCGGTCAAATCCAGCTCGCCGGTACCGGCAAGGGCTTCGCGCCAGCGGCGGGGCATATCGGCAATGGCTTCAGAGGCGCCGGTCAGCGCGCCATGTAACGCGTACTTGGCACCGCCGTGGATGATGCCCTGGGACTTTACGGTCTGTGCGCCGCCCAGGGTCCGGCTCTCGACCAGTACCGTAGAAAAGCCCTGGCGGCGCAGGCGGGCATTGAGCCAGAGGCCAGCAACACCAGCGCCGACAATCAGTACGTCGGTGGAAATAACGGATGGCATGGTCGACCTCAGCGTTCAAAGACAAGGCCGGGAGTATACAGGCTGATCCGCACTCTGACTTTTAGTGGGCGTTGAGGATTTATGGGGGCTTGGGTCTGACTTGTCGAGCGACTACAGGGTAACGGGCGGATTAGTGCCCCGCTGTTTTCGAAAACAGCTGGATCACCACCACCCCGAGCACGATCAGACCCATGCCGAGCATGGCCGGCACGTCGAGTTTCTGGCCATAGATAAACAGCGCGGCGATGCTCACCAGCACGATTCCCAGGCCTGCCCATACGGCATAGGCCACACCCACCGGGATAGTACGCACCACCAGGGTCAGCATCCAGAATGCGGTGGCGTAACCGGCAATCACCAGAATCAGTGGCAACGGCGTGCTGAAACCTTTGATCGCCTTCATGGAAACGGTGGCGATCACTTCGGCGCAGATGGCGATGGCCAGGTAGTAGTAGGCGTTCATGGTGGAGTCCTGAGGAGTAATGCGGGGCAATTTAACAGTAAGCCATTCTAGAGAGTGTAAAAGTGTATTGCGTTTTGATTACGACAGATCCGCCAGACATCTCGACATGACCGGGTCCGCGGGTGCCATCATGGGTAATACTTTTTCAAGTAAACTCTGTGCCCATGAATAGAACTCTCTACACCTTGCTGTTTCATCTGGGGCTGCCTCTGGTGGCGATTCGCTTGTGGCTGCGGGCGCGCAAGGCGCCGGCCTATGCCAAGCGTGTGGGCGAGCGCTTCGCGCTGAACTTTCCGCTGCTGCAGCCGGGCGGGATTTGGGTGCACGCCGTGTCTGTGGGCGAGAGTATCGCTGCCGCACCGATGATCCGGGCGTTGCTCAAGCGTTATCCACAGTTGCCCATTACCGTAACGTGCATGACCCCCACCGGGTCCGAGCGGATCAAAGCCTTGTTCGCCGACGAACCGCGGATCCAGCATTGCTACCTGCCTTACGATTTGCCCTGGGCGGCGGCGCGCTTTCTGGATCGGGTACAGCCGGTACTGGCGGTGATCATGGAAACCGAACTGTGGCCCAACCACATACACCAGTGCGCCCGGCGCGGCATTCCGGTGGCGCTGGCCAATGCCCGGCTCTCAGCCCGTTCGGCCAAGGGCTATGCACGGTTTGCCAAACTGACCCGGCCAATGCTCGAGGAAATGAGCCTGATCGCGGTCCAGACAGCGACCGAAGCCGAGCGTTTCCGTGCATTGGGCGCCCGCCCTGAATGTGTGGAAGTGACAGGTTCAATCAAGTTTGACCTGAGCATCGATCCGCAATTGCTGATCAAGGCCGGCGAACTGCGTGAACACTGGCAAGCACAAAGCCGCCCGGTGTGGATTGCTGCCAGCACCCATGAAGGCGAAGACGCGATTGTGCTCGCGGCCCATCGTCAATTGCTGTCCAGCCATCCCGATGCCCTGCTGATTCTGGTACCGCGTCACCCGGAGCGCTTCAACTCGGTGTTCGAACTGTGCCGGCGCGAGGGTTTCGCCACCGTGCGCCGCTCAAGTGGCGAGCAGGTGGGTGCCGGGGTGCAGGTGCTGTTGGGCGACACCATGGGCGAGTTGCTGTTTTTGTATGCGCTGGCCGACAGTGCGTTTGTCGGCGGCAGTCTGGTCGCCAATGGCGGGCACAACCTGCTGGAGCCGGCGGCCCTGGCCAAACCGGTATTGAGCGGTCCGCATCTGTTCAACTTCCTCGAAATCGCCGTGCTGTTGCGCGAGGCCGGGGCACTGGAAGAGGTGGATGACGCGCAAGGACTGGCGGTTGCGTTACAGCGCCTGTTTGAACTGCCCCAGGACGCGCAGCGCATGGGCGAAGCCGGATTGAAGGTGATGCAGGCCAATCAGGGCGCGCTGCAGCGCCTGCTGGATGGCCTGGGACGACTTCTCAAGATTTGATCCGGGGCTGGCCTGCAACCTTGCGGTTGCAGGCGGTTGTTCAATTGCCCGGTGAGCGCATATTGGCTTCGGCGGCCTGGGCCAGGTCCGGTGGCAGGAAGTCCTTGTCCGGGTTGTAGTCAGGCTTCAGATAGCGCGACAGCGCTTCGAGATCCCCCGGGTTCAAGGTGCCCGCAGCCTGTTTGAGCCGCAGGTTGTCGAGGATGTAGTCATAGCGCGAATTGTTGTAATCGCGCACCGAGGTATAGAGCTGGCGCTGGGCATCGAGCACGTCGACGATGTTGCGCGTGCCTACCTGATAACCGATTTCTGTGGCTTCCAGCGCACTCTGGTTGGAGATGATCGACTGTTTGCGCGCTTGTACCTGCTCGACATCGGTATTGACCGCGCGGTGCAGGTTGCGGGTGTTTTCGACCACCTGGCGGCGCATCGATTCACGCTGCTGTTCGGTCTGGTTCAAGCGCGAATAGGATTCGCGCACTTGCGAGCTGGTCAGGCCGCCGCTGTAGATCGGGATGTTGAGCTGCAAGCCGATGCTGCGTTGCGACACATCCCCGCTGTAGCGCTGCTGCAGCGCATTCGGGTTGCTCAGGCCAAAACCGTCGTTGTCGCCGGTTTTGTATTGCGCTACCGCATCCAGGGTCGGCGCGTGACCGGCCTTGCGCTGCTTGAGGGTTTCTTCGGCAGCTGCCACCGCGAAGTTGCTGGCCAGCAGATTGAGGTTTTGCTGGGCTGCGGTATCGACCCAGGCCTTGGCGTCATTTGGCGTCGGCGGCAGGATCGGCAGGGTGTGACGCATGCCTTCAATCGAGTTGTACTGGCGGTTGGTCAGGGTGATCAAGGCTTCAAACGCATCCGCCACCTGGCGCTGTGCCAGGAGCCGGTTGGCCCGTGCCGTGTCATAGCTGGCCTGGGATTGCAGCACGTCGGTCTTGTCCGACAGGCCCACGTCAAAGCGCTCGCGCGATTGATCCAGCTGGCGCTTGAACGCGGCTTCTTCAGCCTTGGTCGAGGCCAGCGTGTCCTGGGCGCGCAGTACCGAGAAGTACGACTCGGCGGTTTGCAGGATCAGGTTCTGCTCGGTGGCCGACAGTTGCAGGGCAGCCTGTTCGTTGACGGATTCGGCGGCTTTTAACTGGAACCAGCGGTCAGCGCGAAAAATCGGCTGCGCCAGTGTGGCCTGATACACCACGGCACTGCGGGTGGTGGTCAGCGATGGCTGGTCAATGGAAGTGCGCACGTTGCTCGACTCGGCACCCCCCGACAGGTTGGGCAGCAAGCCGGCACGGGCCTGGGGTACGACTTCCTTGCGGGCATCGTAATCGGCGCGGGCAGCTGCCAGATCGGCGTTGTTGTCGACCGCTTCGTGGTAGACGCTGACCAGCCCGTTCTGACTGGATAGCGGGGCTTGTGTATCCAGCGCCATTGCGTTGGTCGCCCAGGACACGGCGATAGCCAGTGAAAGTTTGCGCAGCATGAGCGATCCCTAGTTCAATAATGCGAAAAATAAAGGCCCGAGGCCGTGCTCCGACGCTCGTGGTTTCAAGACGTAGCGAGTGTAGTGGTGGTGGCATCTTGCAACAATGCCGTTATAGCGCCTTTCATCACGCGGTTCATATCGGGTTGGCGTTCTGCGTCACTCTTCAATAGACTGGCCGGGTTCTTGTCGGGGTGCCTTGCTATGAGGCTGAGATCGAATAATTTCGGATCCCGTTGAACCTGATCAGGTTAACGCCTGCGTAGGGAACAAGATTTCTCGTCTCCCGGCGAGTCCTCTTGAGTGCCGTCCGGGATCGATTGTTCAATAAATGATCAATCGTTCGAGGTCGCCACTCAGCATCCAGTCCTTGGGTGCATCCGTGCTTTTTTCAGGTTCTACCTCCGACAATCCGCCTGGATGCAGTCTGGAGAGCCGTGATGAGTACAAAACCAAAAAACGCGATCAATCTCAGTGATTCGGCCAAGGTCGATGAACAATCGGTCAAGCCGTTTACCCGATCACAAAAAGTCTACGTACAGGGCTCGCGCCCGGACATTCTGGTGCCGATGCGTGAAGTCAGCCTGGATGTCACGCCCACTGATTTTGGCGGCGAAATCAACGCGCCGGTATTGATCTACGACACCTCGGGCCCGTATACCGATCCGTCTGTGCAGATCGACGTGCGCAAAGGCCTGGGCGACGTGCGCTCGGCGTGGATCGATGACCGTGGCGACACTGAACGCCTGGCGGGCCTGAGCTCCAATTTCGGGCAGATGCGTCTCGACGATGCAGAACTGACCAAGCTGCGTTTTGCCCACGTGAAAAATCCGCGTCGGGCCAGGGCCGGGGCCAACGTCAGCCAGATGCACTATGCGCGTCGGGGCATCATTACCGCCGAGATGGAATACGTCGCCATCCGCGAAAACATGAAGTTGCAAGAAGCCCGGGCTGCCGGTCTGCTGGATCAGCAGCACCCGGGCCACAGTTTTGGCGCCAGCATCCCGAAAGAAATCACTGCCGAGTTCGTGCGCGAAGAGATCGCCCGCGGGCGCGCCATCATCCCGGCCAACATTAACCACGTTGAGCTGGAACCGATGATTATCGGGCGTAATTTCCTGGTGAAAATCAACGGCAACATCGGCAACAGTGCGCTGGGCTCCTCCATTGAAGAAGAAGTGGCCAAGCTGACCTGGGGCATTCGCTGGGGTTCGGACACGGTCATGGACCTGTCCACCGGCAAACATATTCACGAAACCCGCGAGTGGATCATCCGCAACTCGCCGGTGCCGATCGGTACCGTGCCGATTTATCAGGCGCTGGAGAAGGTCAACGGCGCGGCCGAAGACCTGACCTGGGAGTTGTTCCGCGACACCCTGATCGAACAGGCCGAGCAGGGTGTCGACTACTTCACCATTCACGCCGGCGTGTTGTTGCGCTATGTGCCGTTGACCGCCAAGCGCGTGACCGGGATTGTCTCGCGCGGTGGTTCGATCATGGCCAAGTGGTGCCTGGCGCACCACAAAGAAAACTTCCTCTATACCCATTTCGACGAAATCTGCGAAATCATGAAGGCCTACGACGTCAGCTTCTCGCTGGGCGATGGCCTGCGTCCGGGCTCGATCGCCGACGCCAACGATGCAGCACAGTTCGGTGAGCTGGAAACCCTCGGTGAACTGACCAAAATCGCCTGGAAACACGACGTGCAGTGCATGATCGAAGGGCCGGGCCACGTGCCGATGCAACTGATCAAGGAGAACATGGACAAGCAGCTGGAGTGCTGTGACGAGGCGCCGTTCTACACTCTGGGCCCGCTGACCACCGATATTGCGCCGGGTTACGACCACATCACTTCGGGCATCGGCGCAGCCATGATCGGCTGGTTCGGTTGCGCCATGCTTTGTTACGTCACACCCAAGGAACACCTGGGGTTGCCGAACAAGGATGACGTGAAGACCGGGATCATCACTTATAAGATCGCGGCCCACGCTGCCGACCTGGCCAAGGGTCATCCGGGGGCGCAAATCCGCGACAACGCCTTGAGCAAGGCGCGCTTTGAATTCCGTTGGGAGGATCAGTTCAACCTTGGTCTGGACCCGGACACGGCCCGTTCTTACCACGACGAAACCCTGCCCAAGGATTCGGCCAAGGTCGCGCATTTCTGTTCCATGTGCGGGCCAAAATTCTGCTCGATGAAAATCACCCAGGAAGTGCGCATCTACGCCGCCAATCAGCGCATTGAAACGGTGGATGCAGAAGTCGCCCAGGGCCTGGCGGAGCAGGCCGAGCGCTTCAAGCAGAAAGGCAGCCAGCTGTACAAAAAAGTCTGATCTAAACCCCGAGTCGCCGGCAAGCCGGCTCCCACAATGATTGCGCCGATATTGTGCGAGCCGGTTTGCCGGCGATTGCGAGCGTAAAAAACCAACGTCCCTTCGAGATTCATTCCTTGAACACACCCAGCACCTATTCCCCTGACATTGCGGTACCCGGTGACAAGCGCGTGTTCGGCGCCCGTGATCTGTTCTCCCTGTGGTTCTCCCTCGGCATTGGCCTGATGGTGTTGCAGACCGGCGCGTTACTGGCGCCGGGCCTGGGTCTTTCAGGGTCATTGCTGGCGATTTTCCTCGGCACCCTGGTGGGCGTGGCCCTGCTGGCTTCGGTCGGGGTGATCGGCAGCGATACCGGACTGTCCTCCATGGCTGCCCTCAAACTCAGCCTCGGCACCCGGGGTGCCATGCTCCCGGCCATGCTCAACGTGTTGCAACTGATCGGCTGGGGCTCGTTTGAAATCATCGTGATGCGTGATGCCGCAAGCTTGCTGGGCGCCCGCGCTTTCGGCGAAGGCAGCCTGTTGACCAGCCCGATGCTGTGGACCCTGTTATTTGGTGCCCTGGCCACCTTGCTCGCGGTTAGCGGACCGCTGACTTTTGTGCGCAAGGTGCTGCGTAAGTGGGGCATCTGGCTGCTGCTGGCGGCGTGTCTGTGGCTGACCTGGAACCTGTTCGCCAAAGCTGATCTGCCTGCCCTGTGGGCGCAAAAGGGTGACGGGTCGCTGCCGTTCGCACTGGGCTTTGACATTGCCATCGCCATGCCGCTGTCGTGGCTGCCGTTGATCGCCGACTATTCGCGCTTTGGCAAGCGCGCCAGAAATGTGTTCGGCGGCACCGCGCTGGGCTTTTTTATTGGCAACTTCTGGTTGATGAGTCTGGGGGTGGCCTACACGCTGGCGTTCGCTCCGAGTGGCGAAGTCAATGCGTTGCTATTGGCGCTGGCGGGTGCGGGGCTGGGGATTCCGTTGTTGCTGATCTTGCTCGACGAGTCCGAAAACGCCTTTGCCGACATTCATTCGGCGGCAGTCTCCGGCGGGATTTTGTCGCAGGTCAAAGTTGAGCATCTGGCGCTGACCATTGGTGTGATCTGCACCCTGATCGCCTGTTTCGCGCCGTTGGCGCAGTACCAGAACTTCTTGCTGCTGATCGGCTCGGTGTTCGCGCCGCTGTTTGGCGTGGTGCTGGTGGATCACTTCATTTTGCGCAAACGCAGTGCCCGGGTTTCGGTCTCATTATTTCGCTGGTCGACTTTGCTGGCCTGGGGCGGCGGGGTGCTGACCTATCATCTGCTGGCGAATCTGTTTGCGGATGTGGGGGCGACCTTGCCGGCCTTGTTGCTGGCCGGGCTGCTGCAGTGGGTGCTGGGACGTAACAGAGTCTGAAGCAGCAAGCTGCAAGCCATAAGCTGCAGCTTGCGAGCAAGCTAGCTCCTGCAGTGGACGGGGGTTAGCCGCGAGCCGGGAACCACTCAGGTTTCAGAATGCCGTTCAGGCGCGAGTAGGGGATCTTCAACTCGACATGCCCTTCGGAGTACGGCGCAATGCTGTACACGTCGTACTTGAGGACGACGTTGTCCTTGAGCAGTGCCACGTTCGGCGTTGTCTGGAACGGCCAGTTCTTCACGTATTCCGGGTCGTTGCCGAAATGGCTGCTGATCAGCCAGTTGTTGTGCGCCACTTTGGCGGCGCCCCAAAAGGCTTGCTCCTGTCCCGGCAGCAGCATGTCCTGCAGGGTGACTTCCTTCTGCTGTTTGGTGGAGTAGTTGATAAAGCCGCGTCCCGGCATGCCATGGGCGCCGCCGGTGTCCAGATAACTGGACAGTTCAACTATCACCAGACCGTCATGCTGCTCGCGTACTTTTGCCTGCAAGTAGGTGCTGTTGCGGCTGTCCGCGGTGCGCAAGAACTGCTCGCGGTAGGCATTGAGCGAAGGCGCCAGTTTTGCATCGGGCGAATCCACAGTCATTTTCAACAAGCGGTTTTCGATCAGGGCATCGAGTTTCGGGGCGTCTGCAAAGTGCGCGGTCTCGATGTTTACCAGTGGGCACTCATCGCCGCTGCATCCGGCCTTGACTTGCTCGGAAGCGTCCACAGTAAAGGCCAGCGGTTTTGGCGCGGACGGCTGGAATACGCTCTGGCAGGCACCCAGGGTCAGGGCGATACAAGTCATGGAGGCAAATTTCAAAAGCGACATGGTCGTCCTTCATCAACGAAAGAAAGGTGGAATTATGGTGGTTCGACTGCCAACAAGGGAGTCGGTTCGCCACTAAGCTCAACAGTGTCAATTAGAGAGGGTTTGCAGGCGATCCGTCTATCCCCGCGTCATAAAAGGGGCTGCATCCTTGACCGCAGGCGCGTTAGGATGCCCGATGCCGTGGGGCAACCCCGGAGAAATTCGCCAGCAGAGGTTTTCCATGACTGATATCACCAAGGCTACGCCAAGCGCCACAGAGATCATAAAACGCGAAGAGTGTTTTAAGGGTTTCTACCAGCTTGACCGCGTACACCTGCGCCATGAATTGTTTGCTGGCGGCATGAGCCCTGAGATCAGTCGCGAAGTATTTGTCCGGCACGATGCCGTGTGTGTGCTGCCCTATGATCCGCAGCGCGATGAAGTGGTGCTGATCGAGCAGTTCCGGGTCGGGGCCATGGGCAAGGCCGAGACTCCCTGGCTGATCGAACTGGTCGCCGGGCTCATCGACAAGGCCGAAGTGCCTGAAGAAGTCGCCCATCGCGAAGGTGAAGAAGAAGCGGGGCTGAAGTTCTCGTCTTTGTGGCCGATCACCCGTTACTTTCCGTCCCCGGGCGGCAGTACCGAGTTTGTGCATTTGTATCTGGGCCGTTGCAGCTCCGAAGGGGTTGGCGGATTGCACGGGCTGGAAGAAGAAGCTGAAGATATTCGGGTAACGGTCTGGGCCTATGAAGATGCCTTGCAAGCCGTACGCGATGGCCGTATTTCCAATGCAGCGAGCATTATTGCCCTGCAATGGCTGGCGCTTAACCGCGCTGAAGTGAGGGGGTTATGGTTGTAATTGCGCGTCGTGAACGATACCGGGTCGACCTGATTGGCTTGCAGGCTGCCTGCGAAGCCAACTACGCACGTTTGATGCGGTTGCTGCCCGATATGCGTGAGCAACCGGTTGCACGGCGGATCGCCGTGACCCAGGGTGACCAGATGCTCGGGGTGCTGACCCTTGAGGTGATTCAGGACTGCCCCTACACCAGCACGTTGCGGGTACGGCAGGAACACAGCCTGCCGTGGCTGCCGGTACCCGAACTGCAGGTTCAGGTGTACCACGATGCGCGCATGGCTGAGGTGATTGCGGCCGAGCATGCGCGGCGTTTTCGCAGTATTTACCCGTACCCCAACGTGGCCATGCACCAGCCCGACGAGAAAGCCCAGCTCAATATATTTTTGGGTGAGTGGCTGAGCCATTGTCTGGCATGCGGGCATGAATACGCGGAAGTCCGTTAGACGTACTAATTTGTAGAAGCGGGCTGGCTCGCGATCTTTGCCCCACGACAGCTGGCGAGCAAGCGCGCTCCTGCCACACAACCCTTTCTCCCGGGAGATTCACCTTGCCGAGTGTATCCACGCTGACCACCGAAGACCCGGTGCTGCTGGTGCAGTTGACCGACAGCCATTTGTTTGCCGATGCCGAGGGTTCACTGCTGGGGCTCAGGACCGCAGACAGCCTGCAGCAGGTCATCGATCTGGTTCGCGGCGAACAGCCGCAGGTCGATTTACTGTTGGGCACCGGTGATCTGGCCCAGGACGGCAGCATTGCGGCTTACCAGCGTTTTCGGCAATTGACCGGGTCGCTGTGCGCCAAAGCGCGCTGGATTCCCGGCAATCATGACAATCTGCCCCATATGCGCGAAGCCGCCGTGCAAAGCCGTTTGCTGGACCCGGTGGTTGATCTGGGCAATTGGCGCATCACATTGCTGCATTCGAACGTGGAGCAAAAGAGCCAGGGTTATCTGCAAGACAGTCAGCTGCAGTTGCTGGCGCAATCCTTGAGCGAAGCGCCGGACCGTCATCATCTGATCTGCCTGCACCACCATCCGGTGCCGGTGGGCTGTGAATGGATTGAACCGATCGGGCTGTGCAACGCCGGTGAGTTCTGGAAGGTCATCGATCGTTATCCACAGGTCCGTGGCGTACTTTGGGGGCACGTGCATCAGGCGTTCGATCAGCAGCGCAACGGCGTCAGGTTGCTGGCCTCACCCTCGACCTGCATCCAGTTCGCCCCCGGCAGCGCGGATTTCAAGGTCAGCAGTGAGGCGCCGGGTTATCGCTGGTTGCGCCTGCAGCCTGATGGCACTTTGCAAACCGGGGTGTCACGCGTCACTGACTTCGTCTTTGAACCCGATTACAGCGCCAACAATTACTGAGTTGCCCCTGAGTCAGGCTAAACTGCGCGTCTTTATTGATGTTGTGTTCAGCCTTATCTGTACTCGGGAGTGATTGCATGTCCGGTTCCATCTTGTATATCCATGGCTTCAACAGTGCCCCTGAGTCCAAAAAGGCCACGCAGTTGATCTCGGTAATGCAAGGCATGGGCCTTGGCGATCAGCTCCGGGTGCCAGCCTTGCATCATCACCCCCGTGAAGCGATGGCGCAGTTGACCGCGGCAATCAGCGAGATGGACCGTCCGTTGCTGGTCGGCAGCTCACTCGGCGGCTACTATGCGACCTGGTTGGCCGAACAGCATGGCCTCAAGGCACTACTGGTCAACCCGGCCGTCAGCCCGCATCGGATGTTCGACGGTTATCTGGGCACCCAAACCAATCTTTACAGTGGCGAAACCTGGGAGCTGACCCTGGATCATGTGCAGGCCCTGGCCGAGCTTGAAGTGGCGGCACCCCAGGACCCGCAGCGGTATCAGGTGTGGCTGCAAACAGGCGATGAAACCCTGGACTACCGTAATGCCGAAAAGTACTACAAGGCATGTGTCTTGCGGATTCAGGCCGGTGGCGATCACAGTTACCAGGGGTTCGCGCAGCAACTGCCCGCGCTGCTGAATTTTGCCGGGATTGGCGCCCAACAGTATCAAACCATCGATTTTGCGGCCCTTTAAGGCGCCGGTCGAATGGCCCTTATTTTTCATTTACGACTAACGACGAGACCCTATGGCCACTCCCAGCGCTAGCTCTTATAACGCCGACGCCATCGAAGTCCTCTCGGGCCTCGACCCGGTGCGCAAACGTCCCGGCATGTACACCGATACCAGCCGGCCCAACCACCTGGCCCAGGAAGTCATCGATAACAGTGTCGACGAAGCCCTGGCCGGTCACGCCAAATCGGTGCAGGTCATTCTGCACGCCGATCACTCGCTGGAAGTCAGTGATGACGGGCGCGGCATGCCGGTGGACATTCACCCCGAAGAAGGGGTGTCTGGGGTCGAACTGATCCTCACCAAGCTCCATGCCGGCGGCAAGTTTTCCAACAAGAACTACCAGTTCTCCGGCGGCCTGCACGGCGTGGGGATTTCGGTGGTCAACGCGCTGTCGACCCTGGTGCGGGTCAAGGTCAAGCGTGACGGCAACGAGTACCAGATGACCTTTGCCGATGGCTACAAAGCCACCGACCTGGAAGTTGTCGGCACTGTCGGCAAGCGCAATACCGGTACCAGCGTGTTCTTTGCGCCGGACCCTAAATACTTCGATTCACCCAAGTTTTCGGTCAGCCGTCTCAAGCACGTGCTCAAGGCCAAGGCCGTATTGTGCCCGGGGCTGCTGGTCAGTTTCGAGGACAAGGGCACCGGCGAAAAGATCGAGTGGCACTACGAAGACGGCCTGCGCTCCTATCTGGTGGATGCGGTCAGCGAATTCGAGCGCCTGCCTGACGAGCCGTTCTGTGGCAGCCTGGCGGGCAATAAAGAAGCCATCGACTGGGCGCTGTTGTGGCTGCCCGAAGGCGGCGACAGTGTTCAGGAAAGCTACGTCAACCTGATCCCGACGGCCCAGGGCGGGACCCACGTCAACGGACTGCGCCAGGGCTTGCTCGATGCCATGCGCGAGTTCTGTGAATTCCGCAGCCTGCTGCCCCGTGGCGTCAAGCTGGCCCCCGAAGATGTGTGGGAACGCATTGCGTTCGTGCTGTCGATGAAAATGCAGGAACCGCAATTCTCGGGCCAGACCAAAGAGCGTCTGTCGTCCCGTGAGGCGGCCGCTTTCGTCTCGGGTGTGATCAAGGACTCCTTCAGTCTGTGGCTCAATGCCAACCCCGAGTTGGGCATGCAGCTGGCAGAACTGGCAATCAACAACGCCGGGCGCAGGCTCAAGGCCAGTAAAAAGGTCGAGCGCAAACGCATCACCCAGGGGCCGGCCCTGCCGGGCAAGCTTGCGGACTGTGCCGGGCAGGACCCGATGCGCTCCGAGCTGTTTCTGGTGGAGGGTGACTCCGCCGGCGGTTCAGCCAAGCAGGCCCGGGACAAAGAGTTCCAGGCCATCCTGCCGTTGCGCGGCAAGATCCTTAACACCTGGGAAGTCGACGGCAGCGAAGTGCTGGCCAGCCAGGAAGTGCACAACATCGCGGTAGCCATCGGGGTTGATCCGGGCGCGGCCGACATCAGCCAGCTGCGCTACGGCAAGATCTGCATCCTCGCCGACGCCGACTCGGACGGTCTGCACATTGCCACCTTGCTCTGTGCATTGTTCGTGCAGCACTTCCGCCCGCTGGTGGATGCCGGTCACGTGTATGTGGCCATGCCGCCGCTGTACCGGATCGACCTGGGCAAAGAGATTTTCTACGCCCTGGACGAAGCCGAGCGTGATGGCATCATCGACCGTCTGGTGGCCGAGAAGAAGCGCGGCAAACCGCAGGTCACGCGATTCAAAGGTCTGGGTGAAATGAACCCGCCGCAGCTGCGTGAAACCACCATGGACCCGAACACCCGGCGTCTGGTGCAGCTGACGCTTGAAGATTACGCCGCCACGTCGGAAATGATGGACATGCTGCTGGCGAAAAAACGCGCCGGTGACCGCAAGTCCTGGCTCGAATCCAAAGGCAACCTGGCGCAGGTGCTGGCCTGATGCGCAGTGCCTTGATGGCGTTGCTTTGTGTGACTGCAGCACCGGTAATGGCCGATACCTGGCCGGAGCTGGTGCTGCAGTCCGAGCATCCCGTAGAAGGCATGCGCGGCGCCAACCTGTCCGGGCTGGCGCTGTGTCTGGGTGAGCTGTGGGCGGTGTCTGATCGCGATGATGATCAGATTTACCGCCTGGATCAGCACTCTCCCGAATGGCACGCCGAGGCACTGCATATTGATGTCCCGCCGCCCCCTGAAAGCGGCTTGCCGTGGGGCGTGCGCATGATGAGCAAGGCTGTCAGCCCGTTGCGTGGTGGTGAGCTGGATTTCGAAGGCATCAGTTGCGACGAGGCGGGCAACCGCTTCGTGGTCAGCGAGACCCACGCCGCGGTGCTGCAAATTCCGCAGACGGGCGCGCCGGCATGGTTGAAAATCGATCCGTCACTGGTCCGCCAGGCGCGCGCCAGCGGCATGCTGCTGCATTTCAATGCGCTGTTTGAAGGTATCGCCGTCAACCCGCAGGGCAACCAGATCTGGCTGGCGGCCGAGCGCGAGCGCCGCGGTTTGCTGACCATCGGCAAAAAACAGAGCGTGTGGGACTGCGAAGGCGGTTGCGTGTTGATGAGTGAGGGTGGCCTCGAGTCGGCCCCACCTCAACTCAAGGTCAAGGCACAACAAAAGGACTTCGCCGACCTGGCGCTGTTCGAGGGCAAGCTGTTCACCCTCGAACGCATGGCCTATCGCATTTGTCGTCGCACCCCGGGCACGGGCGACGTTGAGCGCTGCTGGTCATTTGCCGATGATGGGTTGATCGCTCCCCGGCGTTACAACAGCGCCTATGGCAATGCCGAGGCCCTGAGTGTGGATGCCGAAGGCGCCTGGATCGGTGTGGACAACGGCAATCACGTGCGCGCCGATGGCGAGAAGCGTCCCGTGGTCTGGCGTTTTGCGGCACCGCAAGGTGGCTGGAGTGCCGCATCATGAGCCAGCAACCGCCGGGCAAGGGTGTGGGCCGGGTCTTCATGATTGTGGCCTGGTGCGCGGGGCTGTATCTGGCCACGCAATTTTTCGGGCGCTGGGAACAGCGTCAGGAAAACCCCAATACTGAGGTCGCCTCGCTGCAGGGCGCGGGCTACATCGAAGTCAAACTGCTCGCCAATTCCCAGGGCCACTTCGTCGCCAGCGGCCGTATCAACAACGTGCCGGTGGAATTTTTACTGGATACCGGGGCCACCGATGTCGCGGTCCCGCTGGAGCTGGCCAGGCAGTTGGCATTGCCCAAGGGCATGGCCGTGACCCTGAATACCGCCAATGGCCGTACCCAGGGCTATCAGACCCGCATCGACCGCCTGCAACTGGGCGCCATTGTGCTGCGCGACGTACGCGCGGTGGCGGCTCCCGGGCTTGAAGGCGAACAAGTGCTATTGGGCATGAGTGCGCTGAAAAAACTTGAATTTACCCAGCGCGGCGGCACCATGCTGCTGCGCCAGACAACGAACTGAATGAGGTCCGCATGAGCGATTCCCTTGATCTCAGCCTGGACGGCGTAGAACGCCGGTCACTGGCCGACTTCACAGAACAGGCCTACCTCAACTACTCCATGTACGTAATCATGGACCGGGCCCTGCCGCATATCGGCGACGGCCTCAAGCCTGTACAGCGGCGCATTATCTACGCCATGAGCGAGTTGGGGCTGGACGCAGATTCCAAGCACAAGAAATCGGCGCGTACCGTCGGTGACGTACTCGGCAAGTTTCACCCCCACGGTGATTCGGCGTGCTACGAAGCCATGGTGCTGATGGCGCAGCCATTCAGCTATCGCTACACCCTGGTCGACGGGCAAGGTAACTGGGGTGCGCCGGATGATCCCAAGTCATTCGCCGCCATGCGTTACACCGAAGCCCGCCTGTCGCGTTACTCCGAAGTGCTGCTCAGCGAACTGGGCCAGGGCACGGCGGACTGGGTCCCGAACTTTGACGGCACCCTCGACGAACCTGCGGTGTTACCGGCCCGTTTGCCGAATATCCTGCTCAATGGCACCACCGGCATTGCCGTGGGCATGGCCACTGACGTGCCGCCGCACAACCTGCGTGAAGTCGCGACCGCCTGCGTGCGGCTGCTCGACGAGCCCAAGGCCACGATAGAGCAACTGTGCGAACACATTCAGGGCCCGGACTACCCGACCGAAGCCGAAATCATCACCCCCCGTGCCGATCTGCTGAAGATCTACCAGACCGGTCGTGGTTCGGTGCGCATGCGGGCGGTGTACCACATCGAAGATGGCGACATCGTGGTCACGGCATTGCCGCACCAGGTATCGGGCGCCAAGGTGCTGGAGCAGATCGCTGCGCTGATGCAGGCCAAGCCGACCAAGCTGGCGATGGTTACTGACTTGCGCGACGAATCGGACCACGAAAACCCGTGCCGCATCGTGATCATTCCGCGCAACAACAAGGTCGATCTCGACGAATTGATGCAGCATCTGTTTGCTGTGACCGATCTTGAGTCCACTTTTCGCGTCAACATCAACATCATCGGCCTGGACGGCAAGCCGCAGCTGAAAAATCTGCGGGCCCTGCTGGTGGAGTGGCTGGAGTTCCGGGTTCACACGGTGCGCCGCCGCTTGCAGTTCCGCCTTGATAAAGTCGAGCGCCGCCTGCACCTGTTGGACGGTTTGCTCACTGCTTATCTGAACCTCGACGAAGTGATTCATATCATTCGTACCGAGGAACATCCCAAGGCCGAGCTGATTGCGCGCTTTGCCCTGAGCGAAACCCAGGCCGACTACATCCTCGACACGCGCCTGCGCCAATTGGCCCGCCTCGAAGAGATGAAGCTGCGCACCGAGCAAGATGCGTTGCGCAAAGAGCAGGCCAAGCTGCAAACCTTGCTGGGCAGCGAAGCCAAGCTGAAAAAACTGGTACGCAGCGAATTGCTGGCTGACGCCGAAACCTATGGCGATGACCGTCGCTCGCCGATTGTGTCCCGCGCTGAAGCCAAAGCCTTGTCGGAAAACGAACTGGTGCCCACTGAAGCGGTCACGGTGGTTCTGTCCGAAAAAGGCTGGGTACGTTGCGGTAAAGGTCACGACCTGGATGCGACCGGGCTGTCCTATAAAGCAGGGGACGGCTATAAAACCGCTGCTGCCGGACGCTCCAACCAGTTCGCGGTATTTATTGACTCCACTGGGCGCAGTTACTCGGTGCCCGCCCACACGTTGCCGTCGGCACGTGGCCAGGGCGAGCCGTTGACCGGCCGCCTCACGCCGCCACCGGGCGCGACTTTCGAGTGCGTGTTGTTGCCCGAAGACGACTCGCTGTACGTGATTGCCTCCGATGCCGGTTACGGGTTTGTGGTCAAGGGTGAAGACCTGCAGGCCAAGAATAAGGCCGGCAAGGCGTTGCTCAGCCTGCCTAAAGGCGCGCAAGTGATGCTGCCGCGACCTGTGGCGGATCGCGAGCACAATTGGCTGGCGGCCGTTACCACCGAAGGCCGGCTGCTGATATTCAAAGTCAGCGACCTGCCGCAACTGGGTAAAGGCAAGGGCAACAAGATTATCGGCATTCCCGGTGATCGCGTGGCCAATCGCGAAGAGTACGTGACGGACATCGCCGTGCTGCCGGACAACGCCACATTGGTGCTGCAGGCCGGCAAACGCACCCTGTCGCTCAAGGCTGATGACCTGGAACATTACAAAGGCGAACGGGGTCGGCGCGGGAACAAATTGCCGCGAGGCTTCCAGCGTGTGGATGCTTTGCTGGTAGAAGTGCCCAATTAAGCCCGTTTAGTGCGTCCGATCTGCGATTTATCGCGTAGATCGGCGCAACGGCGCTGGAGTCACGCCGTATATTCGCGGATGATATGCGCCTCTTACGACATAGCGCGTATGATTTTTCCTGGAAATCTTCAGAATCACACTGCGGCGCGCCAAACGGCGGCCACCTGGATGGAATGATGAACGTTCTACGTCTTCCTTTAATTGCGCTACTGACCGGTGTGCTCGGCCTGGCGGGGTGCAGCACGCACCAGCCAGCGGCTTTGTACCAACTGGACAGTGGCACCCCCGGCCAGCCCAAGCAAAGTGCGGGCATGGCTGTGGTACTTGGCCCGGTGACTGTGGCCGATTACCTGCAACGCGAAACGTTGCTGCAACGTCAGCCGGATGGCAGCCTGAGCGCGGCCACCGATGGTCGTTGGGCCGGCAGCCTGTCGTCAGACATCGATCAGTTGCTGTTGCGTCAGGTGGCCTGGCGTCTGGACAGTCAGCGAGTAGTGCTGGCACCGGCCCCTTCGGGCTTCAGTCCGGACGTGCAAGTGCTGCTGTCGATCACCCGCCTGGACTCCGGAGAGAGCCAGCCGGCAATTCTCGACGCGCAATGGCGCTTGATCGACCGGCGCGGCCAGGTACGGGACAATCGCATGGTTCATCTGGAACAGCAGCACGACGGCAGCACGGCCGCTCAGGTCAAGGCTCAGGGCGAGTTGTTGCAACAGTTGAGCAAACAATTGGCGGCGGCCCTGGAACCGCTGGCCAACCAGCCGCCGCTGGTTGAGTTGCGCAAGCCCGAAGCCAGGCCGGCCCCCAAGCAAACGGAGAAGCCGAGAATTCCGATGGCTTCACCGATACGCACGGACATGGAAGTGTTCCGCTTCTGAGTCAGTTCACACAATAAAAAACGCCGCTTGCCCAGCACTGGGAAAGCGGCGTTTTTTATTGCCCGGCCTTTGCAGGAGCCGGCTTGCTAGCGAGCTGTTTCAGCGCCCGGCTCGCTCCTGCAGGGTATGGCCTTTAGCCGCGGTTCTCATGCATCCGGGCCAGCTGGCGTTCGAGCATGGACGGGTAGGGCTCCATCAGCCGCTCAACGCAGCAAGCGCCTTCGGGGCTGGCGATAGGGCGGATGCGGGCGCGTTGACGAATCAGCGGGTCATCGCTGATTTTGCGCTCCACCAGCAGCAGGTTGCGGCTGTGTTGCGACAATGCCAGGGCGTCCTGGGCGGTTTCGGTCAGCAGCAGATCAATCTGGCTCAGGCCGTTCAGCCCTTCGCCCAGCACCAGACCCAGCTGCAATTGCAGGGTGATGCCGCTGTCGGCAACTTCGATCTGCAGAGCGTGGCCCAGGGCCCGCAGCAATTCGCCACAGCAGATGGCGTTGGTCAGGTAGTCGTCGCCGCTGTCTTCGCTATGGAACAGCATCAGGGTGCTGCCATCGTTCAACGTGTGCAGCTCGCTCTGGTACAGCGACGCCGCCTGGTTCAGGCAGTCGCGATAGCGTTCAAGCAATTCCATCAGACGGGCACGGGGCAGGCGCCGCAGTTGTTCTTGCGCCCCCAGCTGGACTGCCAGTACCGCGCTCGGTTGCGGTGAGGTCGGCACGGCTTTGGCCACGGCTTTGGGAGCAACCGCGGTTGTGCCGGTGTCGCGCAGGTCCGCGAACGGGTCTTCTTCACCCTCGTCTTCTTCGGTGCTGATCACTTGCCGGGGTGCCGCTTTAGGGGCAGGCGCAGCCGGTGCTTCATCGAAAGCCGGATCGCTCAGGTTGCGTACTTCGAAGGTCGGTTCGTTGTCTTCGGCGGCTTCGTAATCGCTGTCGTCGTAGTCGTCTTCCGGTTCTGGCTCTGGTTCCGGCTCTGGAGCCGGGGGGGCCAGTCGGCTGTGAAGCTGGCGCGCCAGATCACCGATTTCATCCTGGCGGGTAGTTGCCGGGGTGTAAGGGTCCGGTTCGCGCAGCCAGACCCGCAGCTGCAACAGGGGGGTGGTGATATGGCGGCCCAGACGCAGGCTCAAAGCCAGCGCCAGTGCGAGCAGAATTGCACTCAAGATGCCCATGCTCTGCAGGCTGATGGTCATCGGCTGCTCGAACTGGTTCATGTCCAGGCTAATGCGCAGATGCCCGGCCGTTACATCCTGAAAGGTGATTTTGGTCTGGTACACGCCCTCGGTTTCGCCCAGCAGGCTGTTTTTTGGACGTTGCCCGGCTTCGGCGAGGATGCGGTTATCGACGCTATAAATAGCGGCGTGCGCAACCAGGGGGTTTTTGGTCAGGTTATTGAGCAGCACGTTGAGGCTGAGAATGTCGTTGGACACCAGCAACTCGGTGGCCGAGGTGGCTGTTTGGGTGGTCAGGCTCTGACCCAGTGCATCGGCTTGTTCGTGCATGGCCTGTTTGAATTGCAGGCCCATCACCACGGCATATATGACCAGCGCCAGCGCGACCAGAATCACGTTGTGGGTGGCGATACGCAGAGCAATCGGCACGCGACGATCGCGCAAGGCCCGGAAGATCAGCAGGAAGAAATTATCGTTTTTGACAGGCAATGGCCGGTTCACTGAGCGCGGCTCTTAGTCCGTTAAGTTGGAGCGCAGTATAACGAGCGGCCTCGAGGCGGCAAAGCCTTGGCGATGCCCGATGGTCACTGAAAGTAGGTAGAATGCGGTTTTTTTAGTGAATGGGGGTGTGCCTTGCGCGAAATCGTCCTGATAAACATCACGGGTGAGGACCGTCCGGGTCTCACTGCGGCCATTACCGGCGTACTGGCCAGCAATGGGGTGAACATTCTCGACATCGGTCAGGCCGTCATTCATGGCGTTTTGTCGTTGGGTTTTCTGGTTGAAATTCCGCAAGCGGAGCAGGTGTCGGCGGTACTTAAAGACCTGCAGCCCCTGATCGCCAAAGAAGGCCTGCAACTGCGCTTCGACCCGATCTCCGAGGAGCACTACCAGCGCTGGGTCAACGAGCAGAGCCGCCAGCGTCATGTGGTGACATTGATGAGCCGCCAGGTCACGGCCCATGAACTGCAACAGGTGACATCGGTAATCAGCCAGCACGGGCTGAATATCGAGCAGACGGATCGTCTGTCCGGTCGTGTGCCGCTGGATGCGCCGACGCAGTTGAGCAAGAGCTGCATCGAGTTGCGCGTCTGCGGTGAGCCGACCGACCTCCAGGCGTTGCGTGAAGCATTCTTTAACCTGGCGCAAGAACTCAATGTCGACATTGCCTTGCAGGAGGACACCCTGTTCCGTCGCCATCGCCGCCTTGCCGTATTTGATATGGACTCGACCCTGATCCAGGCCGAAGTCATCGACGAGCTGGCAAAGGCTGCGGGTGTGGGCGAGCAGGTATCGGCCATTACCGAGCGGGCCATGGCCGGTGAGCTGGATTTCAAGGCCAGTTTCAAGGAGCGCATGGCGCTGCTTAAAGGTCTGGACGTCAGCGTGCTGGACGCCATCGGCGCCTCGCTGCGGTTGACCGAGGGCACCGAAGTGCTGTTCGCGGAGCTCAAGCGCCTGGGCTACAAAACCGCCATTCTGTCCGGCGGCTTTACCTACTTCGCCAAGCAATTGCAGGAAAAGCTGGGTATCGACTACGTGTTCGCCAACGAGCTGCAAGTAGTGGATGGAAAAGTCACCGGGGTGGCGGTTGAGCCGATTGTCGATGCACAGCGCAAAGCCGATTTGCTGCGAGAGCTGACAATAAAGGAAGGGTTGGTACTGGAGCAGACCATTGCGGTCGGTGATGGCGCCAACGACTTGCCAATGCTGGCAATTGCCGGGCTGGGTGTGGCATTCCGTGCCAAGCCGCTGGTTAAACAGTCAGCCAGACATGCCATTTCGACCCTGGGTCTGGATGCCGTGCTGTACCTGCTGGGTCAGCGCGACCGTAACAGCCAGGGCTAGCCAGACCCTGCAGCAGCGCCCTTGCTCGCGAGCTTTCAAGATCGCGAGCAAGGGCGGGGCTCAGGTGTTATTCGGCGTTGGCCGGGCCACCAATGGCCTGCCCCATCATCACCGGCGAACCCGCCGTCAGGCTTTCAGCCCATTTGATCTGTTCTGGCCCGAACAGCACGATCGCAGTAGAACCCAGCTTGAAGCGCCCCAGTTCGGCACCTTTCTCCAGATGGATCGGCGCACGAGCAGCTTCGTCGTAGCGGAAAGTTTTCAGCTCGCGTTTAGGCGGCGTCACCAGACCGGCAAACACGGTTTCAATCGATGCCACGATCATGGCACCCACCAATACCACGGCCATCGGGCCGCGCTCGGTATCAAAAATACACACCGCGCGCTCGTTGCGGGCAAACAGCTCCGGCACGTTTTCGGCCGTGGTCTGGTTAACCGAAAACAGGCGGCCCGGAACGTAGATCATTTCGCGCAGAGTACCGGCCAGTGGCATGTGCACACGGTGGTAGTCCTTGGGCGACAGGTAAATGGTGGCAAACTCGCCGCCCATGAATTGAGCCGCAACCGCAGCATCACCGCCGACCAGTTCCAGCACGCTGTAGCTATGACCTTTGGCCTGGAACACCCGGCCGTGCTCGATGGGGCCCAGCTGGCTGACTGCACCATCGGCCGGGCTCAGCACTGCGCCCGGCGTTTGATCCAGCGGGCGGGCACCGTCTTTCAGGGCGCGGGTGAAGAAGGCGTTGAAGTGCTCGTAAGCAGTAACGTCTTCAACCAGTGCCTGGGACATGTCCACTTGATAACGCTTGGCGAACCAGGTGGTGAACGCATTCTTGAACCAGCGCACGCGGCACTCGGCAATGCAGCCGGCCAGGCGCGACAGCAGGTGATGCGGCAACAGGTACTGGCTCAGGAGAAACAGACGCTTTTTCATTGCAGGTCCTTAGTTTTTGACAGGCAGCTCGACGGGGGTGTCGGGGTGGTTGCCCCATTCGCCCCAGGAGCCGGCGTAGCCTTTGACGCGCGGATAACCGAGCGATTTGGCGACGAGATAGGTAAAGCCAGAGCGGTGGTGGGTCTGGCAGTGGGTAATCACTTCTTTGTCCGGGGTGATGCCCAGGTCCTTGAGGATCTGCGCCATGTCGGTACGAATGCGCAGGCTGCGGCTTTTATCCATGCCGGCGGTCCATTCGAAGTTTTTCGCGCCCGGGATGTGCCCGCCTTTGGCCGCCAGCACTTTTTCACCGGCGTATTCGGCGGGGCTGCGCGCATCCCAAATTGCCAAGTCAGCCGCGCCCAGGCGGCTTTGCAGGTACTCGCGGGTGGCAGTGGGGGCGTCGTGCAACGTCAGCGGCAACGGGCCACCGACTGCAGGCGGCACAGCGCCGGACACCGAGCAACCTTCCGCGACCCAGGCGTGAATGCCGCCATCCAGATAGTGGTAAGCCTTGTGTCCGATCACGTCGAGCAACCAGATAAAACGGCCGGCCCAACCGCCGCCTTCGTCGTCATACACCACGTAGACCGCGTCGGGGTTGTGCCCCAGTTCGCCGAACAGCGCCTCCAGAGAAGCCTGGCCCGGCAGCAGGCCGGGTGCCGGGGGCTGGCCCAGCTGGGTGCGTTTGGGGTCGACGAAACGGGCGCCCGGAATATGCCCGGACTCGTAGCGTGCGACGCTGGTCAGGTCGACCACAATCAGTTCGGGGTTATCGAGCCGTGCGAGCAGGTCGCCGGGCTCAATGACCAACGGCAAACCAGAGAAGTCAGGCATGTGAGGTCTCCAGAGCGAAAAAAGGAGGGATTGTAGCGCAAGGGCTAGCGCCCGCGCGTGCTAAAGCTATTCAGGGCTTTCTCGATGCATTGCGCGGTTTTGCCAAATGCTTGCACGCTGGTCTCGGAAAACGGGCCGCCACCCTGGTCCGCCAGTATCAGCATCACGACGCGGCCACTGTTGCCCAGCGAGCGTAGCAGCAGATGCTCGCCGGGGAACAGCTGGCGCAGATTGGCGGGCATGACCGCAGAAATTGTCGCGTTGTTTTCCGGCGTCAGGCGAACTTGCGCCGGTTGCGTCATCAAACGTTGCAAGGCGGTGCTTTCACTGACGGTAAAGCTCATGTCGAAGGCTGCTTTCGGCAGTCCGGATATCTGGAAAACTCGCAGTGTGGTTGCGCTCTTGTCGGCCATCAGCAGCATCACCCGGCGCATGCCGCATGCCAGCAGGGCATCGCGAGCGCAGGTGGTCAGGTGCATTGCGTTGGCGAAGGTGCTCGGCTCTGCCAGCAATTGCCCGCACAGTTTGCGCCATGTGGCCAGCGCCTCGGCAGAGGGTGGCGCGGCAGGCTGGCCGGGACTGCTGCGGCGGCTGTCCCACGGCCATAGCAGCGCTTGGGCCGGGTGCCAGAGGTCGGGCACCGAGTGATAGCGGGCGCTGCTTGCGGCGTTTTGGTGAACCAGCTGCTGCACTTCATCCAGGGTTGTCTGCAGGTACAGCGCGGTGAGCAACTGCCAGCGCACATTGTGCGGGGTATCCCAGCCCGATTGCGCCGACAGCGCCAGAGCATTGGCCAGCAGCACGCTATTGGCGGGGTGATTGAGCCAGCGCCGCAGTGCCGGATCGGCGTCCAGTCGTTGTTGCTGGCGTAACCCGTCATGGTTGTTGCGGGCGATGTGCAGCACGCTGACCAGGGTGCGCTGCTCTTCAATGATGACCGTATAACCCTGTAGCACCCATGCCGGCAGGCGCCACAATTGCGCCAGCGCCCGGCAGATATCGAACAGCCGTACACCGAACAGCTCTTGCTCGACGTCACTGGCGCGCTCGCCTTTGTGGATGACCCGCTGTTCCCATTCTTCGAGCAGTTCTGGATGGGTCAGCGCCAAAGCCCACAAGGGTGAGAGAAACAGCAGGCTGCCCCAGTAGATTTCTGGCCACAGCCGCGCCAGACGATTGCCGAACAGGCCGACGGCCTGTTGCGCCGCGTGCTGGCTGATGAGCTGGATTTGCCGGAACCCCGGGGGGATTTCTTCCTGGCTCAGAGTGTTCATGTGCTCAAGCAATCTCTGGGTACGTTGCAGGCCCAGTCGGTTGATGGCCACTTCCAGGCTCTCGGCCGGTTCGCTCAGGCTGCTTTGCAGGTGCTGGTTGGCTTCGCGAATCAGGGTCAGGGCCAGTGCCGGGCTGTCTTGTATCAGCTCGGCAATCTCGCGCAATGAGCGGCGATTGTCGTTGAGGGCTTTGCACACCAGCCCATGGCTATGCTGCGGGATTGGCAAGCGGGCGGCGTTGAGCCGCTCGACCCAGGCATCCAGGGTTGCAGGTGTTGAGGTCGGGCTGGTGGTTTCACTGGTCATGATGGGAGCTGGTCATCATCAATTTGTTACTCGCGCCAAAAGGGCTGAACGGCTTTTCGCCTTTACCGGCTATAGTCTGGCGCAGATTTGCCGATAAGGAGAAGTAGAGTTTCACCGCGCTTGAATATGACCTTGAACCCGACTCAATAAGTACTTTTATATCTATGGCTAAAATTATCGGCATCATCGTTGTATTCGCGAGCGTACTCGGCGGGTACGTGCTTTCCCACGGCAAGATCGGGGCGCTGATTCAGCCGTTCGAGGTCCTGATTATTGGCGGGGCGGCGTTCGGTGCATTCCTGCAGGCCAATCCCGGTTACATGACCATGCATGTGATCAAAAAATCACTGGGTATGTTCGGCTCGCGTTTTACCCACACTTTTTATCTGGAAGTGCTGGGCCTGATTTACGAGATTCTCAATAAAAGCCGTCGCGAAGGCATGATGGCCATTGAGGCCGATATTGAGGATGCGGCGGCCAGTCCTATCTTCGCCAAGTACCCCACCGTGCTCAAAGACGAGCGCATGACAGCCTTTGTCTGTGATTACCTGCGCATCATGTCGTCGGGCAACATGGCGCCCCACGAGCTTGAAGGGCTGTTCGACATGGAGTTGTTCAACCTCAAGGAAGAGCTGGAGCATCCCTCCCACGCCGTCAACGGGATTGCCGACGGTATGCCGGGTTTCGGTATCGTGGCGGCGGTTCTGGGGATCGTGGTGACCATGGCTTCCTTGGGGGAGGGTGATCAGGCCGCCATTGGCCAGCACGTAGGTGCGGCGTTGGTGGGCACATTCTTCGGTATTCTGGCGGCCTATGGTTTCTTTGGCCCGCTGGCTACAGCGCTGGCGCACGATGCCAAAGAGGAGCTCAACATTTACGAGTCGATCAAGGCCTCACTGGTGGCATCGGCCTCCGGCATGCCGCCGTCGCTGGCGGTCGAGTTCGGGCGCAAAGTGTTGTATCCCAAACACCGGCCGAGCTTTGCCGAGCTGGAACAAGTGGTTCGCGGTCGCTGATTTATGGAAAACAATCAGCCGATCATCATCAAGCGCGTCAAGCGCTACGCTTCGGGTCATCACGGCGGCGCCTGGAAAATTGCCTTCGCGGACTTCGCTACGGCAATGATGGCGTTCTTTCTGGTGATGTGGCTGATGACAGCCGCCACGCCGGAACAAAAAATCGCCATCGGCGGCTACTTCAAGGACCCGATCGGGTTCAGTGACAGCGGCACGCCCTACACCATCGACCTGGGCGGCACCCCAGCGCTGGCGCCGGACAAAACACTCAACCCCGAAGAACAGATGCAGCCCCAGCCCGACAAGGTTGAGGTCGATTCCGATCAGGCTGAAAGCGTGGCGGAGCAAATAGAGAAAGAGCGTCTTGAGCTGCTGCTTCAGGAGTTGCAGAACAAGGTCGAAGAAAACCCGCAATTGCGCAAGTTCAAGGACCAGCTGCTGTTTGAAATCACCCCGGACGGCCTGCGGATCCAGATCATGGATGCCGAAAACAGGCCGATGTTCGATGTTGGCAGTGCGCGGCTCAAGCCGTACTTCGAAGATATCTTGCTGGCCCTGGCTGACACCATCAAAGCAGTGCCCAACAAGATCAGTATCAGCGGTCATACGGACGCCACGCCTTATGCCGGCAGTGGTGATTTCGGCAATTGGGAGCTGTCGTCCAACCGTGCCAATGCGGCCCGGCGCGCACTTGTGGTCGGTAGCTACCCGCAGAACCAGGTGGCGCGGGTAGTGGGCTATGCCTCATCGGTGCTGTTTGACAAGGCCAACCCGACCAATCCGGTCAACCGCCGTATCGACATCGTGGTTCTGACCAGGAAGGCGCAACAAGCGATTGAGGGTGAGCAGGGCATTGAGCCGGTCAAGGCACAAGAGCTGCCCAAGGCGCCGATAGATCCGACGGCCTTGCCAGCGGATCAGCAGCCGATGCCGGCCCATGAGCCGCGCCAGAAGCTCAACCTCTTCGACGATAAAGTGCCGGATCCAGCCAGACCCTGACCTGCAGGAGCGTGCTTGCAGCTCGCGCCTGCAGGGTTGGGGGGGTTAGTAGCTTGACTCGGGCAGGCTGGCAATGATCGAGCGATAGCTGTTCATGCGTTGCTGCTGTACGCGGCCATCTTCCAGTGCCATCAGCAATGCACAGCCCGGCTCGCGGTCGTGCTTGCAGTCGCGGAAGCGGCAGCGGCCGATCAGGTCGTTGAACTCGATAAAGCCCGCTTCAACATCAGCCCGGCTCACGTGGCCCAGACCGAATTCGCGAATGCCCGGGGAGTCGATCAGATCGCCGCCGCCGGGAAAGTGGAACAGGCGCGCGGTGGTGGTGGTGTGCGTACCCTGGCCCGACACTTCGGACAATGGCCCGACCCGCAGGTTGACCTCAGGCAGCAGGCTGTTGACCAAGGACGACTTGCCCACGCCCGACTGACCCACAAACACGCTGATATGGCCGTCCAGTTGCGCTTGCAACTGCTCCATGCCGTCGCCGTGATGGGCCGATACTTCCAGTACCGGGTAGCCCAGCTGGCGATACACCGCCAGCAAGGCATTCAGTGCCGGAGCATTTTGATCGTCGATCAGGTCGGCTTTGTTGAGCAGCAACAGCGGACGAATGCCGGCGTGCTCGGCGGCTACCAGGTAGCGGTCGATCAGGTTGGCGTGTGGCTCGGGCATCGGGGCGAACACGATGACGATCATGTCGACGTTGGCAGCCACCGGCTTGAGCTGGCCACGGCTGTCAGGGCGGCACAGTTCGGTTTTGCGCGGCAGTTGGGCGACGATAACGCCGATCCCCTGGTTGCCTGCACGCCATACGACTGTGTCACCGGTGACCAGTGCGGGCAGGTTGGCGCGCAAGTGGCAACGGAACATCTGGCCTTTCAGCTCGCCTTCCTGGGCTTCGACTTCGACCTGCACACCAAAGTGCGCGATCACCAGGCCGAGTTGTTCGGCGCCAAGGTCGCCGCCTTCAAGCGCTTCGACGGCACTGGATTCACGTTTGGCGGCGCGTGCAGCGCGCTCGCCTTGGATCTTTTCGATGCGCCAGTTTTGGCGACGATTGAGCTGGCGTTTGGCCATGGGTGTTCCGTGTTGATAAAACGATAAGGAGGGTAAAACGCTGGCGAGTTTAGCACGTGGGCTGCATGCCTAAGCTAAACTGCGCGACTAAGCCCAGGAGCCATTTATGAACAACGCGCAGAACCTGATCTGGATCGACCTGGAAATGACCGGTCTGGATCCTGATAACGACGTCATTATTGAAATGGCCACCATTGTTACCGACAGCAATCTCAACACCCTGGCTGAAGGTCCGGTTATCGCGATCCATCACAGCGATGCAGTGCTGGCGCGCATGGACGAATGGAACACTCGCACCCACGGTGGCAGCGGCCTGACCCAGCGGGTCAAGGACAGTACCACCACCATGGCCCAGGCCGAAGCGCAGACCATCGCCTTTCTGGAGCAGTGGGTGCCTAAAGGCAAATCACCGATCTGTGGCAATAGCATCTGTCAGGACCGGCGCTTTTTGTACACCCATATGAAAACCCTCGAAAGCTACTTCCACTACCGCAATCTCGACGTCTCGACCCTTAAAGAGCTGGTTGCCCGCTGGGCTCCGGAAGTGCGTGACAGCCTGGTGAAAAAAGGCACGCACCTGGCACTGGACGACATTCGCGAGTCGATTGCCGAGCTGCAGCACTACCGCAAGCACTTCATCAAGTTCTAAGCCCGCGACTGCAGGGGGTGTTTGCTGCCCTCTATTGGTGCTTGAAGCAAATGAGTAGACTGCGCGCCTTATTGCAAGGATCGCTGCCATGTTGCTGATGCTCTATTTAGTTGCCATTACTGCCGAGGCCATGACCGGCGCGCTGTCTGCAGGCC
Organism: Pseudomonas paraversuta; assembly: GCF_904067025.1. Lineage (NCBI taxonomy): Bacteria > Pseudomonadati > Pseudomonadota > Gammaproteobacteria > Pseudomonadales > Pseudomonadaceae > Pseudomonas > Pseudomonas paraversuta. The sequence continues at coordinate 4,518,362 of NZ_CAJFDA010000001.1, read as the reverse complement.
GCCGCGGCATGGACTGGTTCGGGGTGGTGCTGATTGCCTGCGTCACCGCCCTGGGCGGCGGGTCGGTACGCGACGTGCTACTGGGACATTACCCGTTAACCTGGGTCAAGCATCCGGAATACCTGGTGCTCACCACCTTTGCCGCGCTGGTGACGATTTTTATCGCGCCGTTGATGCGCCATTTGCGCTCATTGTTTTTGGTGCTCGACGCGCTGGGGCTGGTGGCGTTCACCCTGATCGGCTGCATGACTGCGCTGGAAATGGGCCAGGGCATGCTGGTCGCTTCGGTGAGCGGTGTGATTACCGGGGTGTTCGGCGGGATCCTGCGGGATATTTTCTGTAACGATATTCCGTTGATCTTCCGCCGTGAGCTGTATGCCAGCGTGTCGTTTGCGGCGGCATGGTGTTTCTTGCTCTGTACCTATCTGCAGATGCCCAACGATCAGGCGATTTTCGTCACCTTGTTCGGTGGGCTGTTGCTGCGCTTGCTGGCGATTCGCTTCAACTGGGAAATGCCCAAGTTCGTGTACAACGACGAGCACTGAGTCAGTGTTGCCGCAGGCTCTGGTCAGGCGCGCTGTGCGTGCTGGGCCAGCGCCCACGTCACATGCTCCTGCACCAGTTCGGACGGGTACTCAAGCCTGGCCTTGAGCGCTTCCAGCACCGGAATGCTCGATGGTGCATTACCCAGTCCAACCGCCAGGTTGCGCAGCCAGCGTTCGTAGCCGGCCCGGCGTAACGGCGAGCCTTCGGTGCTGCTGAGGAACTTGTCTTCGTCCCACATGAACAGTTCGGCCAGCTCGGCATTGTCGAGGTTGTGCCGGGGTTTGAAGTCGCCTTCAGCCGTGGTGCGGGCAAAGCGGTTCCAAGGGCAGACGATCTGGCAGTCGTCACATCCGAACACCCGGTTACCGATCAGCGGGCGCAAGTCTTCGGGGATCGCGGTTTTCAGTTCGATGGTCAGGTAGGAAATACAGCGCCGGGCATCCAGCACATAAGGTCCGATGAAGGCGTTGGTCGGGCAGATGTCCAGGCATGCGGTGCAGCGTCCGCAGTGCTCGGTCTCGTGGGGCGCATCCACCGGCAGGGGCAGGTCGACAAACAGCTCGCTCAAGAAGAAGTAGCTGCCAGCCTTGCGGTTGAGCACCAGGGTGTTTTTGCCGATCCAGCCCAGGCCGGCCTTTTGCGCGATGGCTTTTTCCAGCACCGGGGCGCTGTCGACAAAGGCGCGGAAGCCGAACGGGCCAATGTCCGCCTGGATCCGGTCAGCCAGTTGCTGCACGCGTTTGCGGATCAGTTTGTGGTAGTCGCGGCCCAGTGCGTAGCGCGAGATGTAGGCTTTTTCGGGCTGGGCCAGCAATTGCGCCATGTGGGTATCGCCGGGCAGGTAGTCCATGCGCAGCGACACCACGCGCAAGGTGCCGGGTACCAGTTCTTCAGGATGAGAGCGTTTACTGCCGTGGGCGCCCATGTATTCCATGTCGCCGTGATACCCGGCGGCCAGCCAGCGTTCCAGATGTTGCTCGTGTTCTCCCAGGTCGAGGCCGGCAATGGCGACTTGTTGAAAGCCCAGCTCGCGGCCCCATTCCTTGATGGATTGAGCGAGAGCGGGGAGGTCGACAGTAATAGCAGGCATGAGGCAAGAGAAACCGGGGCTGAGATGCGTATAATTCTGCCAGACATCGGAGTCCGATACCCATGCCACAGACCAAACGCCTGATTGCCAGACCGCAAGCCCTTGTTGCCGATAGCCTGTCGCGCCTGCCTGCACGGGCTATGGACGCCCATAAGGGCCTGTTCGGGCATGTACTGCTGATTGGCGGAGACCGCGGTTTTGGCGGCTCCATTACGCTTGGCGCACAGGCTGCGTTGCGCTGCGGCGCGGGGCTGGTGTCGCTGGCTACCCGGCCCGAGCATGTGGCCGCCGCTCTGGTGCGCCTGCCCGAGGTCATGACCCTGGGCGTGTCATCGGCCAATCAGTTGATGGGGGGGCTGGCCCGGGCCTCGGTTTTGGTGGTGGGGCCGGGGTTGGGGCTGGCACCATGGGGGCGCAGTCTGTTATCGGCGGCGGCCCAGGCAAAAATGCCTCAAGTGTGGGATGCCGATGCGCTGAATCTGTTGTCCAACGCAGACTTTAAACTGGCGTCAGGCTCGGTTATTACTCCGCACCCCGGCGAGGCAGCGCGTTTGCTGGGGCTAAGTACTGCGCAGGTGCAGGCCGACCGGCCTGCTGCAGTCCGGGCGCTGGTTAAAAAATACTCAGTAGTGTGCGTTCTCAAAGGTGCAGGCACCTTGATCGCAGGCCTGAATGATGAACTGGCCGTGTGCGATCACGGCCACCCGGCCATGGCGACAGCAGGCCTGGGTGATGTGCTGGCAGGCGTGATCGGTGCTTTGCTGGCTCAAGGCATGACTGCATATGAGGCGGCGTGTCTGGCGGTGTGGCTGCATGCCCGCGCCGGTGAACAACAAGGAATATTGGGCCGTGGGCTGGCGGCCAGTGATTTGATTCCAGCCATTCGTCAGTTGTTGGAGGAACACGCACCGTGCACGAAATAACACTGCAATTGGCCGATGAAGAGGCCATGACCGCGTTTGGCGCACGCCTGGCGAGCGTCACCGGGGGCCACGGCCTGATCTTTCTCGACGGCGACCTGGGGATGGGCAAAACCACTTTGTCCCGCGGCCTGATTCGTGGCCTTGGGCACACCGGTTCGGTTAAAAGTCCGACCTTTACTCTGGTGGAGCCTTACGAGATTGGCGATATACGCGCCTTTCACTTTGACCTGTATCGCCTGGTCGACCCCGAAGAGCTGGAATATATGGGGATTCGCGATTACTTCGACGAAGACGCCCTATGCTTGATCGAGTGGCCCGATAAAGGTGCAGGCTTTTTGCCAAAGCCTGACCTGACCATTACCATTAGTCCGCATAACACCGGGCGTTTGCTGAAGCTGACGCCCCAAGGTTCACGTGGCGAGTCTTGGTGTGCCGCCTTGGCACCGGAAAACAAATAATGATGGGGTCTGGTATGCGCTTTCGCGCGTTAGTGAGTGTCGTTGGTCTGTTGCTCAGTGTCATGGCGGTGAATGCCGTGGCTGCGACTCAGGTAAAAAGCGTTCGTTTATGGCGTGCTCCGGACAACACACGGCTGGTGTTTGACCTCACGGGGCCGGTGCAACACAGCGTGTTTACGCTGACAGCGCCAGATCGCCTGGTGATCGATATCAATGGCGCGACCCTCGGCGGAAGTTTGAACGTGGCCACTGCCAATACGCCGATCACCAGCATGCGCTCGGCGCAACGCACGCCCACCGATCTGCGGGTGGTGATCGATCTGAAAAAAGCCGTCACCCCGAAGAGCTTCGTACTGGCGCCGAATGCGCAATACGGCAACCGTCTGGTGGTCGATCTTTATGATCAGGGCGCTGATATTGCCCCGAGCTTGCCGCCGACCAATGTGGCCAAGCTGCCAGTGGTACCGGTGACGCCGACCCAGCCCGAGATCAAGCTGGCGCCTGTGCCCACTGGCAAACGTGACGTGATTGTGATGATCGACCCCGGCCACGGTGGCGAGGATCCGGGTGCTTCGGGTGCCGGCGGACAGCGCGAAAAACACGTGGTGCTGGCGATCGCCAAAGAGTTGCAGCGCCAGATCAACGGCATGAAGGGCTTCAGGGCCGAGCTCACCCGCAGTGGCGACTATTTCATCCCGCTACGGGGACGCACCGAAATTGCCCGCAAGAAGGGCGCCGACCTGTTTGTCTCGATCCACGCCGACGCGGCACCTTCCAGGGCGGCCTTTGGTGCATCGGTGTTTGCGTTGTCTGAACGCGGCGCAACGTCCGAAACCGCGCGTTGGCTGGCAGACAGTGAAAACCGTTCTGACTTGATTGGCGGTGCAGGCAGCGTGAGTCTCGATGACAAGGACCGGATGCTGGCGGGGGTGTTGCTTGATTTGTCGATGACGGCATCACTGACTTCCAGCCTGAACGTGGGGCAAAAAGTCTTGAGCAACATCGGCCGGGTGACGCCGCTGCACAAGCAGCGTGTAGAGCAAGCCGGATTTATGGTGCTCAAATCGCCGGATATTCCATCGATCCTCGTAGAAACCGGGTTTATTTCCAACGCCAATGAAGCCAATAAACTGTCTTCGGCCAGCCATCAGCAAGCGCTGGCTCGCTCTATCAGCAGCGGTGTGCGTCAGTTCTTCCAGCAAAACCCGCCACCGGGTTCTTACATTGCCTGGCTGCGGGATACCGGGAAGATCGCCCAGGGAGCCCGTGAACACACGGTTCGCCCTGGCGAAACCCTGGCGATGATTGCCGTGCGCTATCAAGTGGGCGTTGCGACATTGCGTTCCAGCAACAACTTGAAAACCGACGAGTTGAAAATAGGCCAGAGCCTGAATATCCCCGCCACCGAACTGGTATCCAAGCAATGAGTGACGGGGTATTGAACAGCAGTGCGCGTATCGAGCTGCTCAGTCCGCGTCTGGCTAACCAGATTGCCGCAGGCGAGGTTGTTGAGCGCCCGGCGTCGGTGATCAAGGAGTTGCTGGAAAACAGTCTCGACTCGGGCGCCAAGCGTATCGATGTGGACGTGGAGCAGGCCGGCATCAAGCTGTTGCGGGTGCGTGACGATGGCAGCGGGATCTCCAGTGACGACTTGCCGCTGGCCCTGGCGCGGCACGCCACCAGTAAAATCCGCGACCTGGAAGACCTTGAGCGGGTGATGAGCCTGGGGTTCCGCGGTGAGGCGCTGGCATCCATCAGTTCGGTGGCCCGCCTGACCCTGACATCGCGTACCCGTGGCGCCGATCAGGCCTGGCAAGTTGAAACCGAAGGCCGCGACATGGCGCCCCGGGTCCAGCCGGCCGCGCATCCGGTCGGTACTTCGGTTGAAGTGCGGGACCTGTTTTTCAACACCCCTGCGCGGCGCAAGTTTCTCAAGACCGAAAAAACCGAATTTGATCACCTGCAAGAAGTGATCAAGCGTTTGGCGCTGGCGCGTTTTGATGTGGCGTTCAATCTGCGGCACAACGGTAAAACCATCCTTAATTTGCATGAAGCCCACGACGACACCGCCCGCGCCCGCCGTGTGGCGGCAGTGTGCGGCGCTGCATTTCTGGAGCAGGCACTGCCGATCGAGATCGAGCGCAATGGCCTGCATTTGTGGGGCTGGGTTGGCTTGCCGACCTTTTCGCGCAGCCAGGCCGACTTGCAGTACTTCTATGTCAACGGCCGTGCGGTGCGCGACAAACTGGTGGCGCACGCGGTGCGTCAGGCTTATCGCGACGTACTGTTCAACGGCCGGCACCCGACCTTCGTGCTGTTTTTTGAGGTCGACCCGTCCGTGGTTGACGTTAACGTGCACCCGACCAAACACGAAGTCCGTTTCCGGGACGGGCGCATGGTGCATGACTTCTTGTATGGCACCTTGCACCGCGCCCTGGGCGATGTGCGCCCCGAGGATCAACTGGCGGCTCCTGCACCGGTGCCTGGCGCCGAGCGACCTACCGGGATCGACGCCGGTGAGTTTGGTCCGCAAGGCGAAATGCGTCTGGCGGCGCATTTGCTTGAGCAGCCTCAGGCTGCGCCTGCACCGCATGTGCCGGGCTCCGGCGCCGGGGCGGGCTATCAGTCGTTCTATCGACCACCCTCTGCCACGCCGTCTGTTCCGGCAGCCGAGGCCCGCAATGCCTACCGGGAGTTTTTCGCGCCATTGCCTGAAGCGGGGGCCGCGCCGATGCCTGAAGGGCAGGGCGATATTCCTCCTCTGGGTTATGCGCTGGCTCAGCTCAAGGGTATCTATATCCTCGCGGAAAACGCTCACGGCCTGGTGCTGGTGGACATGCATGCGGCCCACGAGCGGATCATGTATGAGCGCCTGAAAATCGCCATGGCCAGTGAAGGGCTGAGCGGTCAGCCGCTGCTGGTGCCGGAGTCGATTGCCGTCAGCCAGCGTGAAGCCGATTGTGCCGAAGAACATGGCGAGTGGTTTCAGCGTCTGGGCTTCGAGCTGCAACGTCTGGGGCCGGAAACTCTGGCCATCCGCCAGATCCCGGCCCTGCTCAAACAGGCCGAGGCGCAGCGCCTGGTGCACGATGTACTGGCCGACTTGATGGAGTACGGCACCAGTGACCGGATTCAGGCACACCTCAATGAATTGCTCGGCACCATGGCCTGTCACGGCGCGATCCGCGCCAACCGGCGCCTGGCCCTGCCGGAAATGAACGGCCTGCTGCGCGACATGGAAAATACCGAGCGCAGTGGTCAGTGCAATCATGGTCGTCCGACCTGGACCCAAATGGGCCTGGACGACTTGGACAAACTCTTTTTGCGCGGTCGCTGATGACAGGTTCCAACGCTTTACCACCGGCCATCTTTTTGATGGGGCCGACCGCTGCAGGCAAAACCGATCTGGCCATCGAGCTGAGCAAGGTACTGCCGTGCGAGCTGGTCAGTGTCGACTCGGCGCTGGTCTATCGCGGCATGGATATCGGCACGGCCAAACCCTCGAAAGAGATTCTGGCCGCACACCCGCACCAGTTGATCGATATTCTCGACCCGGCTGAAAGCTACTCGGCTGCCGATTTCCGTCGTGATGCGCTCAAGGCCATGGCAGAGATCACCGCACGGGGCAATATTCCGCTGCTGGTGGGCGGCACCATGCTCTATTACAAAGCGCTGAGCGAAGGCCTGGCCGACATGCCGGCGGCAGATCCGCAAGTGCGTGCGCAGCTCGAAGACGAAGCTCAGCGCCTTGGCTGGCAAGCGTTGCACGATCAGTTGGCAGCCATCGACCCGGAGTCGGCGGCACGTATTCACCCCAACGATCCGCAGCGTCTGACCCGTGCGTTAGAGGTTTATCGGGTCAGCGGCCTGAGCATGACCGCCCACCGCCAAAAACAATCTGAACAATCTAGTCAAGCAGCGGCTTCTGGCTGCAGTCAATTGCCCTATACTGTCGCGAACCTGGGCATTGCTCCGGCGAATCGTCAGGTGCTGCATGAACGAATTGCACAAAGATTCGGGCAAATGCTGGAACAGGGATTCATTGATGAGGTCCTAGCCCTGCGTAATAGAAGTGACCTGCATGCCGGGTTGCCGTCTATACGTGCAGTGGGCTATCGCCAAGTCTGGGATTACCTGGACGGCAAGCTGACAGCAGCCGAGATGCAGGAGCGCGGCATTATTGCCACGCGCCAGTTGGCCAAGCGTCAGTTCACCTGGTTACGCAGCTGGAATGATCTGCATTGGCTGGACAGCCTGGACTGCGACAATCTGCCACGAGCCTTGAAATACCTGGAATCGGTCTCCATATTGAGCTGAGTCTCAGGAAATGCCGTCTATCCTATGGGTATGGCGTCATCAGCCATCTAATTTTTGTTTCTATTTTTTATCCTTACAGGAGTGCGGCATATGTCAAAAGGGCATTCGCTACAAGACCCTTACTTGAATACTTTGCGTAAAGAGAAGGTTGGCGTTTCCATCTACCTGGTCAACGGGATCAAGCTGCAGGGGACTATCGAGTCTTTCGACCAGTTCGTGATTCTGCTGAAAAACACCGTGAGCCAAATGGTTTACAAACACGCTATCTCGACAGTCGTACCAGTACGTCCTATTCGTCTGCCAAGCGCAGCTGAATCGGAACTGGCAGACGCTGAACCAGGTAACGCCTGATAGGAGTCTGCTTTGTTCTTTGAGCGCCACGGTGGTGGTGAGCGAGCGATCCTCGTTCACTTGGAAGGACAGGACCCTGAGGCGCGCGAAGATCCGCAGGAGTTCCAGGAGTTAGCTGTATCGGCCGGCGCCGAGACGGTCGCGTTTTTTAACGTGCCGCGTCATCGGCCATCGGCCAAGTACCTGATTGGCAGTGGCAAGGTCGAGGAGTTACGCGACCTGGTCAAGGCCGAGAAGGTCGACATCGTGATTTTCAATCACGTCCTCACCCCCAGTCAGGAGCGTAATCTCGAGCGTGTATTCGAGTGTCGCGTGCTTGACCGTACCGGGCTGATTCTCGATATCTTCGCTCAGCGTGCCCGTACCCATGAAGGCAAGTTGCAGGTCGAACTGGCCCAGCTTGATCACATGAGTACGCGTCTTGTGCGCGGCTGGACTCACCTTGAGCGTCAGGGCGGTGGCATTGGTATGCGCGGGCCGGGTGAAACCCAGCTCGAAACCGACCGTCGTCTGTTGCGCGTACGCATCAGTCAGATCAAGGCCCGTCTGAAAAAAGTCCGCAGTCAACGCGAGCAGTCCCGTAGAGGGCGCCAGCGCGCCGACATTCCTACGGTGTCGCTGGTGGGCTATACCAACGCCGGCAAATCCACGCTGTTCAATGCGGTCACCGGCTCTGACGTGTTCGCCGCTGACCAGTTGTTCGCCACACTTGACCCTACCTTGCGCCGTCTTGATCTGGCCGATCTGGGGCCGATCGTGCTGGCTGACACCGTGGGCTTTATTCGTCACCTTCCGCACAAGCTTGTTGAGGCTTTCCGGTCTACGCTCGAAGAGTCGAGCAATTCCGATTTGCTGCTGCACGTTATCGATGCGCACGAACCTGAGCGCATGGCGCAGATTGAGCAGGTGATGGTGGTGCTGGGCGAAATTGGTGCCCAGGACTTGCCGATCCTCGAGGTCTACAACAAAATCGATTTGCTTGAAGGTGTCGAGCCGCAGATCCAGCGTGATGCCGACGGCAAACCGCAGCGGGTCTGGTTGTCGGCGCGTGAAGGGGTCGGGCTGGAGTTGCTTGAACAGGCCATCGCCGAGTTGCTGGGTAATGATTTGTTCGTTGGCACCTTGCGCTTGCCTCAGCGTTTTGCTCGACTGCGTGCCCAGTTCTTTGAATTGGGCGTGGTGCAAAAAGAACAACATGATGAAGAAGGTGCCTGTCTGCTGGATGTGCGCCTACCGCGATCCGAGTTAAACCGCTTGGTCAGCCGCGAAGGGATGCAGCCGCTGGAATTTATCGAACAACACACTTTGCAATAAAAGCCTCGCAAAGCGGCTGTGCCGCTATGGTAGGCATTCTGTAGCATTGGTCGGCGCGCCGTGGGCGCGTCTTTGCTTTATCAGATGGAGAGCGCTATGGCTTGGAATGAGCCGGGTGGCAACTCGAATAATCAAGATCCTTGGGGTGGCAAACGCCCGAATAACGGCGGCCGCAAGGGACCACCAGATCTCGACGAGGCCTTCCGAAAGCTGCAGGAAAGCCTGAATGGGTTGTTCGGTGGTGGGAAAAAACGTGGTAGCGGCGACGGCGGATCGAACGGCGGCAAAGGTGCTGGTTATGGCCTGCTGGGTATCGGTCTGGTGGTGCTGGCTGCAGCCTGGCTGTATAGCGCGGTTTACGTGGTCGACGAGCAGGAGCAAGCCGTAGTGCTGCGCCTGGGCAAGTACTACGACACCGTAGGGCCGGGTCTGAACATCTACTTCCCGCCGTTCGATAAAAAGTACCTGGAGAACGTGACGCGTGAGCGTGCGTACACCAAGCAGGGCCAGATGCTCACTGAAGACGAAAACATCGTCGAAGTGCCGCTGACCGTGCAGTACAAGATCAGCAACCTGCGCGACTTCGTGTTGAACGTCGATCAGCCGGAAGTCAGCCTGCAACAGGCCACTGACAGTGCCTTGCGTCACGTAGTGGGCTCCACTGCGATGGATCAGGTGCTGACCGAAGGCCGTGAACAGATGGCTGTAGACATCAAGGAACGCTTGCAGCGTTTCCTCGATACCTACAAGACCGGTATCACTGTGACCCAGGTCAACGTACAGAACGCAGCGGCACCGCGTGAAGTGCAGGAAGCCTTTGATGACGTGATCCGCGCCCGTGAAGACGAGCAGCGTGCCCGCAACCAGGCAGAAAGCTACGCCAATGGCGTGGTGCCGGAAGCGCGCGGTCAGGCCCAGCGCATCATCGAAAACGCCAATGGCTATCGTGATGAAGTGATTTCCCGCGCCAAGGGTGAGGCAGACCGCTTTACCAAACTGGTGAGCGAATATCGCAAGGCTCCGGATGTTACGCGTGACCGTCTGTACCTGGACACCATGCAGGAAGTCTTCAGCAACACCAGCAAAGTACTCGTGACCGGCAACAAAAACGGCCAGAGCAACCTGCTGTACTTGCCATTGGACAAAATGATCGAAGGCCGTAATGGCAGCAACCCGGCAACGGGCTCGGCAGCTGCGGCGGGCAATAACGATTCGGCATCCCATGCCAAATCGGATATGCCGACACCACCGCGTACCAGGGAGAGTCGCTGATGAGCAATAAATCGCTGATCGCCCTTATTGTTGCCGTTGTCGTGGCGATTGTTGCCTGGAACAGCTTCTACATCGTTTCGCAAACCGAACGTGCCGTGATGCTGCGCTTCGGTCGTGTGGTGCAGGACGATGTTCCGCCGGGCCTGCATGTGAAGATTCCTTACGTCAACCAGGTGCGCAAGTTCGACGGCCGCCTGATGACGCTGGATGCTCCGACTCAGCGTTTTCTGACGCTGGAAAAGAAAGCGGTAATGGTTGATGCCTTCGCCAAGTGGCGTGTGAAAGATGCCGGTCGCTTCTACGCAGCGACTTCGGGTCTTAAGCAAGTTGCTGACGAGCGCTTGTCGCGTCGTCTCGAATCGGGTCTGCGTGACCAGTTCGGCAAGCGCACGCTGCACGAGGTTGTGTCCGGTGAGCGCGATGCGCTGATGGCTGACCTGACGGCGTCGCTGAACAAAATGGCGGAAAAAGAGCTGGGCATCGAAGTGGTTGATGTCCGGGTCAAGGCCATCGACCTGCCGAAAGAAGTCAACCGCAGCGTTTTCGAACGTATGAGCAGTGAGCGTGAGCGTGAAGCCCGTGAGCACCGCGCCAAGGGTAACGAGCTGGCAGAAGGCATTCGTGCTGACGCTGATCGTCAAGCCCGCGTGCTGTTGGCTGAAGCGTATCGCCAGTCTGAAGAGGCTCGTGGTGACGGTGATGCGCAGGCTTCCGCAATCTACTCCAAGGCTTACGGCCAGGATCAGGAGTTCTACAAGTTCTATCGCAGCCTGCGCGCTTACCGCGAAAGCTTTGCGAACAAGAGCGATGTACTGGTTCTGGACCCGAGCAGCGATTTCTTCCGCTACCTGGAAAAATCCAAGCCGGCACAGCAGTAAAGGGAGCGTCGCCGGTCACTGCAGGAGCGGGGAAACGCGCTCCTGCACATGAGTAACTGGCGCATGCATTCACTCCGCCTGGCGGGCAAATTGCCTGGCGGGGTGATCCTTTTAGAAAACGTGTGTATGATGCGGCAGCCGGGAAATTCCCGGCTTTTTTGCGTCTGCATGTTTGATTGACCGACTGTTACAACGTCGGCAGATTTTTCGAGGGATGTGCAAGCCTGTCACTTTGGGCTTTTTTGCTGTGCGCGTTCAAGACGCAGCCACGTTCTGCTTTACTCAAGGCTTGCCTGCTGGCTGGCCGCCCGGATCATAGGGGAATGGCGTAATGGCAACGGTAGACCGCTGGCTTCTGCCAGATGGCATCGAAGAAGTACTTCCACCTGAGGCAGCCCGCATTGAAGTGGCGCGCCGTCAGGTGTTGGATCTGTTCCAGGGCTGGGGCTATGAGTTCGTCGTCACCCCGCATATCGAATACCTGGAGTCCTTGCTGACAGGGGCTGGCCAGGATCTCGATTTGCGGACCTTTAAGGTTATTGACCCGCAGACGGGTCGCCAGATGGGTTTTCGTGCCGACATCACTCCGCAAGTGGCGCGCATCGATGCGCATACCTTGCGTCGTGAAGGCCCGAGCCGTCTGTGCTACGCCGGCAGCGTGCTGCATGCTCAGCCGCGCGGGTTGTCATCCTCGCGCAGCCCGATCCAGCTGGGTGCCGAGTTGTATGGCGATGCCAGCCCGAGCAGCGACGTGGAAGTCATCAGCTTGATGCTGGCCATGTTGCAATTGGCCGATGTGCCGGATGTCCATATGGACCTGGGTCACGTTGGCATTTACCGCGGTCTGGCCCGTGCGGCCAACCTGTCGGTTGAAGTGGAACAACAATTGTTCGACGCTCTGCAACGCAAGGCGATCGACGAAGTAACGGCCTTGACCGAAGGTTTGCCGGCTGATTTGGCAGGCATGCTGCAGGCATTGGTTGGTTTGTGCGGCGGCCGTGAGGTGCTGGTTGCTGCGCGCGAGCGTCTGGCCCGGGCTCCGGCCCCGGTTCTGGCTGCTCTGGACGATTTGCTGGCGATTGCCGAGCGGTTGTCTGTGCGTTTCCCGCAGCTGCCGCTGTATTTTGACCTGGGTGAGTTGCGTGGGTATCACTACCACACAGGTGTGGTCTTTGCGGTATTTGTTCCGGGCGTTGGGGATTCCATCGCCCAGGGCGGTCGTTATGACGATATCGGTGCTGTTTTCGGGCGTGCCCGTCCGGCGACCGGTTTTTCGACTGATTTGAAAACCCTGGTCACCCTGGGGCGTGCTGAAGTCGAGCTACCGTCTGGCGGTATCTGGATGCCTGACAGTACGGATGCGGCACTCTGGCAGCAGGTTTGCCAGCTTCGCAGTGAAGGTCAGCGTGTGGTTCAGGCGTTGCCTGGGCAGTCACAGGCTGCCGCCAGTGAGGCGGACTGCGACCGCCAATTGATTCAGCAGAACGGCTTGTGGCAAGTAGTGCCGCTGGCTTCTTGAGTTTTCCTGCCGGCGGCTGCCGGCACCAAGTTTGCGCGAAGAGGACAAGTGTTATGGGTAAGAATGTCGTAGTCCTGGGCACCCAATGGGGTGATGAGGGCAAAGGCAAGATCGTTGATCTGCTGACCGAACATGCTGCCGCTGTAGTGCGCTACCAGGGTGGCCACAATGCTGGCCACACCTTGGTAATCGACGGTGAAAAAACCGTTCTGCACCTGATCCCGTCGGGCGTATTGCGCGAAGGCGTGCAGTGCCTGATCGGCAACGGTGTGGTGGTTGCTCCCGACGCCCTGTTGCGTGAAATCATCAAGCTGGAAGAGAAAGGCGTACCGGTGCGCGAGCGCCTGCGTATCAGCCCGTCCTGCCCGCTGATCCTGTCGTTCCACGTAGCGCTGGACCAGGCTCGTGAAAAGGCCCGTGGCGAGCTGAAGATCGGTACTACCGGTCGCGGCATTGGCCCGGCATACGAAGACAAGGTTGCTCGTCGTGGCCTGCGTGTGGGCGATCTGCTCAACATGCCGCGCTTTGAAGCCAAGCTGCGTGAATTGGTGGAATACCACAACTTCATGCTGGTGGGTTACTACAAAGAAGCCGCCATCGACTTCGACAAGACCCTGGCCGAGTGCAAGGAATACGCCGAGCTGCTCAAGCCGCTGATGCTGGACGTGACTGCCGAGCTGCACGGCCTGCGCCGCGCTGGCAAAGACATCATGTTCGAAGGCGCTCAGGGCTCGTTGCTGGACATCGACCACGGTACCTACCCGTACGTGACCAGCTCCAATACTACCGCTGGCGGTGTTGCCACCGGTTCGGGCGTTGGCCCGATGTTCCTGGATTACATCCTGGGCATCACCAAGGCTTACACCACTCGCGTTGGTTCGGGTCCATTCCCGACCGAGCTGTTCGACGAAGTGGGCGCTCACCTGGCCAAGCAGGGTCACGAGTTCGGTGCAACCACCGGCCGTGCCCGTCGTTGTGGCTGGTTCGACGCCGTTATCCTGCGTCGCGCTATCGATGTGAACAGCATCTCGGGCATCTGCCTGACCAAGCTGGACGTACTCGACGGTCTGGAAACCATCAACATTTGCGTCGGCTACAAAGATGCAAACGGCAATGTGCTGGTTGATGCGCCGACCGATGCTGACAGCTACGAAGGTCTGCAGCCGGTTTACGAAGCTGTACCGGGCTGGACCGAGTCGACCGTGGGTGCCAAAACCCTGGAAGAGCTGCCTGCTGCTGCGCGTGCTTACATCAAGCGCGTAGAAGAGCTGATCGGCGCTCCGATCGACATCATTTCGACTGGCCCGGATCGCAACGAGACTATCGTTCTGCGTCACCCGTTCGCTTAAGACGTTTTGATGTAAAGCAAAGGGCCCTTCGGGGCCCTTTGTTGTTTCTGCCTGCCATGCGGCACGACCCTTGCTGTGAGAGTTGCCATTAAGGTGCCATCAATATAATGGCACCGCTGTGGAGGGGTTTCCTGTGTCTGCCGTTCTCTCACTGTTACGAAGTCGTCTGCTGCGACCTGTATTCGTTACCCTTGGTATCGCACTTTTGGTGCAGGTGCTGGTGGCTGTTGCACTGACCCGGAGCACAGTGACGGCACTGGAGTCTGATCTGGATGCGGGGCTGGGGGCGGACAGTCAAAAGCTTTCGGCTGAGCTGGAGCAGGCCGGACGAGAGGTCAAGAGCAGCCTTGAAGGGCTGTCTGCCAGCACCCGTGAGCGTCTGACGGCCGGGCTGGCGCCGCGTTTGAAAGAAGAGCAGATGCAATTGCGCAATGCACTGGAAAAGAATCTGATGGATTCGGCCAATGATATGGCGCAACTGTTAGCGGCTGTGGCGCCGCGGGCCATCTGGGATAATGACGTGCCCACGCTGTCCGAGTTCGCCCGGCGCGCCCAGCGCAATCCCAATGTGCTGTTCGTGGTCTATGACGACGTTGCCGGGCAACATCTGACGCGCTACCTCAATCGTGAAAACCCGATCAACAAAGCCCTTTTGGAGAAGGGCAAGGGAGAGCGGGCGCTGGATAAAGTGCTGGACGCAGCGCGGCACGATCCGGCGGTGTATTACCTCGAAGCCCCCATCAGCCCCAATGGCGTGGAGATTGGCAAGGTGTTGATGGGGGTTTCCACGGCCTCGGTCGAGAAGGACCTGGCGGCTCTCGATAAGCGTTTTGCGCAACTGATAGTCAACAGTGAGCATCTGGTGGATGAAAGCCTGCAGGGCGCCGCCAACGACAGCTCGGCAGCCCTGGGGGCGCGTCTGGAGTCGGCTCAGGCAGCGGCGGCACAGATGCAGGCCAATACCGCACAGACTGTCCGTGATGCGGCTGACACCTTGCGCTGGCGCATTGGTATGGGATTGGCGATTGTCGGTCTGGGTGTCTTGCTGTTGCTGGCGGTGGTGCTGGGGCGGCGGGTGGTCAACAAGCTGCTGCTGATGATTGCCGCGTTGAATGATCTGGCCGCAGGCGAGGGTGATCTGACCAAGCGCGTGGGCCTGGACAGCAAGGATGAGATTGGCGATATGGCGGCGGCGGTGAACCGCTTTATCGACAAGTTGCAGCCAATTGTGCGGGAGGCGGGGGATGTGGCGCAGCGTACCGGGGTCGAAATTGGGGCCATGACGGAGCGCAATGCCGGGGCCAATGCTGCGGCCCAGTTGCAGCGCGATGAGGTGGCGCAGAGCCTGGAGGCACTGTCGACCATGGCCGATGCGGCGCAGTCTGAAAGTCAGGCGATGCAGGCGGCGCTCAAGCAGGTGCAGGATATTCGTCAGGCGACCGATGAAAATACCCGCACCTCGGCGCAAGTGGGCGGCCTGATCGAGGCGCTGGCCGGGCAGGTCGGCGCTGGAGCCAGGGTCATCGAGCGCCTGGCACAGCAAAGTGAGCAAATCGAAGTGGTGCTGACGGTCATTCACGGCATTGCCGAGCAGACCAATCTTCTGGCCCTCAATGCGGCTATTGAGGCTGCGCGGGCAGGGGAGACGGGCCGCGGCTTTGCCGTGGTGGCGGATGAAGTGCGGGCGCTGGCCAGCAAGACGCAAAGCTCCACCGGTGATATCCAGGCCCATATCGTGGCCTTGCAGCAGGGTGCCAAGGAGGCGGTGGCGGCGATCGGGCTGGCAGGGCGTCAAGCCAATGAGGGGTTGGCAGTACTGCGTGGCAGCGTGCAGTTGCAAAAAACCGTGCAGGCTTCTGTTGAGCAGGTGCACGCCGCGATTGGTGACGCCACCAAAGCTGCTGAGCATCAGGCCCGGGGCGCGCATGCGGTACGTGGGCGGGTTGAGGTGATCCATGCCCAGGCCGAGCGTGCGGCGCAGGCGGTCAACGAAACGACCGCCAGCGGGCAGGTGCTGGATGGCCTGGCGGCGCAGCTGAAAGCGAGCCTGGGGCAGTTCAGGGCATAGGCCGCGAGCAACCTGCAGGAGCGAGTTACCCGGCGGGTTGTTAGCGGCTCAGGTACATCTTGGTGGTCAGCAGGTACACCGGCAGTCCCGAGACCACTATCAACAGAGCCGCATAGGGTGCCGCCGCCGCGAACTCGATGTTCGAGGTGTGAGCCCAGACCTGTGTTGCCAATGTATTGAGTCCGGTGGGGCTCAGCAGTAGCGTGGCGGTCAGTTCTTTCATGGCGTCCAGGAACACCAGGGCAAATGCCGCCCCCAGTGCCGGGAAAATGATTGGCAATGTCACCCGGCAAAACGCCGAAAACGACGATGCGCCCAAGGTGCGTGCTGCTTCTTCGAGCTGCGGAGCTGCCTTGTTCAGCGCCGTGCGAATCGGCGCCTGCGCCAGAGGCAAAAACAGCAAGGCATAGGCGATCAGCAGCAGGGCCGAGGTCTGGTACAGCGCAGGCACGTAATGCAGCGAGAAGTACACCAGCGCCAGGGCGATCACCAGGCCGGGCAGTGCATGCAGCAGATACGGCAGGCGCTCGGCCCAGATCGCCAGTTGGCCTTTGTAGCGCACCACCAGCAGGCCGACAGGTACTGCCAGTACCAGGCACAGTGCAGCACCGCCTAGCGCCAGTGACAGGGAGGCGAACAGCGCCTCGCCAATGGCTGCCATCGGGAATGCCGCCGAGCTGCCTTTGACCAGCCAGTACACCAGCATGCCCAGCGGAATCCCGCTGCCAATGATGGCCAGTGTCAGGCAATACAGCTGGCCAAAAAATGACCACTTGCCCAGTTGCACCTGCTCGGCGCGCCGTGCCGCACCCTGGCCGATCCGAATGTGCCGGCCTTTGCCGCGCACTTTCAGTTCCAGCCACAGCAGGCTCAAGCACATCACCAGCAGTACCGCCGAAAGCATGGCCGCATTGGCGTTGCTGAACGACAGCTCGAATTGTTGGTAGATGGCGGTGGTGAAGGTCTGCAGGCCGATGATCGACAGCGCGCCGAATTCCACCAGCATGTGCAGGGCAATCAGCAGCGAGCCCGCCAGCAACGAAGGCCAGAGCAGCGGCAGGGTGATTTTGAAAAACACCCCCCAGCGATTCTGGCCCAGGGTGCGGGCCGACTCTTCAAGTGCCGGATCGAGATTGCGCAGCGTGGCCGCGACCGGCAGGAAGATCAGCGGATATTTGGACAGGCTCATCACCAGGATGGCGCCGCCCAGGCCCTCGAAGCTGGAGCTGAGCGATACCCAGGTGAAGCTGCTGACGAATGCAGGTACGGCAAACGGCAGGCACAGGATCACGCCCCAGAGGCGCCGCCCCGGCAAGCTGCTGCGCTCCAGTAACCAGGCCAGCGACAAACCGATCAGGGCGCAGGTTACCGTTACACCAACCATCAACAGCAGCGTGTTGCGCATCAGGTCAAATACGAAGGGCCGCCACAACAAGTGCACCGCTTGTGCCCATCCGGCCTGCCAGGCCTTGGTGCCGACATACAGCAGCGGCAACAGGCTCAGGCCCACCAGTAACAGCACCGGTAATAACAGCCAGACAGAGGCCTTTTTGCGTTTCACGTTAAAGCGTGCAGGTTGGGCGGCAGACAGCATCAGAGCAGGCCTACATCTTGTTCAAGCTCCAGCGCTTCATCAGCGTTGCCAAGGTCGGCCGGGGTGATTTTTGGCGGTTGCAGTTCATCGAACGGCTTGAGGCCGCGTTCCGACACCATGCCTTTGCGCATCGGGTATTCAGCGGTGGTGTTGGTGATCACCCGCTGACCTTCTTCGCTGGCCATGTAAGCCAGGAGTTGCTGGGCTTCTTTGGGGTGTTTGCTGGCCTTCAAAACGCCGGCGCTGGATACGGTGATCAGGCCGCCCGCATCGCCATCGGTGAAGTAGTGCAGTTTGGAGTTCAGCTTGCCTTTCTCGCGCTGCAAGGCGAACCAGTAGTAATTGTTGACCAGTACGGCGGCCACTTCACCATTCTCGACCGCTTTGAGGGCAACCATGTTGTTGGTGTAGGTCTTGCCGAAGGCGCGCAGACCGGTCAGCCATTCTTCTGCAGCTTCGCGGCCATGCAGTTTGATGATGGCCACAGCCTGTTCCTGGAATGCGCCGCTGGTGGGTACAAAACCGATCTTGCCCTGCCATTCGGGGCCGGCGAAATCCAGAACTGACTTGGGCAGTTCTTCTTCCTTGACCTTGTCCGGGTTGAACGCCACGACGCGGGTGCGTGCAGTCACGCCGATCCAGGTATCGTTGGCGGCCACGTATTCCTTGGGCAGTACTTGCAAGGTGCTGTCGTCGACCTTGGCCAGGAAGCCCTGTTCGCCAAGACTGTTCAGTGGCGGCGACTCCTCGGCGTAGAACACGTCGGCAGGCGAGCGATCGCCTTCTTCGACGATCTGGCTGGCCAGCTGGTTGCTGCTACCTTTGCGCACATTGACGTGAATGCCGGTCTTGGCTTCAAAGGCAGCGGCGAGGTTGTCGCCGACTTCTTTGTGCTGGCCGTTATACAGGGTCAGGGTTACAGGATCGGCAGCGTGAGCGGCGGGAGTGATCAGAGTCAGACCAAGAGTTGCGATGGACAAACTACGCAGTAGAAATGTTGCAAGCTGGGTATTTCGGAGCATCATTCGCTGGGTTCCTCGCTTGGGTACTACAAAACTTGTAACAATAATAAACGATATTGCTTCTCAAGTGCGCCACAAGGATAGGGCGATGGTCGTAGGAGAGGGGGCAAGTGCAGGGTGGGAGGCGATTGCCAGCCACAGAAACGCAAAAACCCGCTTTCGCGGGTTTTTGTGAGGCTTCGAATGTTTTCAGTGAAAACACTTGAAGCTTGAATTGGTGCCCAGAAGAAGACTCGAACTTCCACGACCTTGCGGTCACCAGCACCTGAAGCTGGCGTGTCTACCAATTTCACCATCTGGGCATTATCAGCAACGTTGCCGCTGTTGATGTGGCGCACTATACGGAGCGCTTTTAATTCTGTAAAGCCCTGTTTTATTTAGTTTTAATAAATCAGCGGCTTAGAATGCAAAAACCCGCTTTCGCGGGTTTTTGTGTGAGTCTGCAGATTGTACTAATCTGCATCTCTGAATTGGTGCCCAGAAGAAGACTCGAACTTCCACGACCTTGCGGTCACCAGCACCTGAAGCTGGCGTGTCTACCAATTTCACCATCTGGGCATCATCTTCAACGCTGTTGCCGTTGTCGATGGCGCGCACTATACGGACGACCCTTTGACCTGTAAAGCGTTGTGCATAAAAATAGTGAAAAAAATTCGCGAACGGTTAGTCCGCGACATGAATGTGTGCCAGAACGGGCTATTACGGCTCTGTATGAGTCCGAAATTTCCCGTTTCAATACGCGTATGCCAAACTAACCCGCATATAGACAAGGTGAAAACTATCTAATGGCCGATTGGCAGACCCTCGATCCCGAGGCCGCACGTGAAGCGGAAAAATACGAAAACCCTATCCCTAGCCGCGAGCTGATCCTTCAGCATCTGGCCGAGCGTGGTTCGCCGGCTGCTCGCGAGCAGTTGGTAGAAGAGTTCGGTCTGACTACAGAAGACCAAATCGAGGCCTTGCGTCGTCGCCTGCGTGCGATGGAGCGTGATGCCCAGCTCATTTATACCCGCCGTGGCACTTATGCGCCGGTGGACAAGCTCGACCTGATTCTCGGCCGCATCAGTGGCCATCGCGATGGCTTCGGCTTTCTGATCCCCGATGATGGCAGTGACGACCTGTTCATGAGCCCGTCGCAAATGCGCCTGGTGTTCGATGGCGACCGTGCGCTGGCCCGTGTTTCGGGGCTGGATCGCCGTGGTCGTCGTGAAGGCGTAATCGTCGAAGTGGTTTCGCGTGCTCACGAAACCATCGTGGGTCGTTACTTCGAAGAAGGCGGCATTGGCTTTGTAGTTGCCGACAATCCGAAGATCCAGCAAGAAGTGCTGGTTACCCCGGGTCGCAATGCAGGCGCCAAGGTGGGTCAGTTTGTCGAAGTGAAGATTACCCACTGGCCGACGCCGCGCTTCCAGCCGCAAGGTGATGTGCTTGAAGTGGTGGGCAACTACATGGCGCCCGGCATGGAAATCGACATTGCCCTGCGCACCTACGACATTCCTCACGTCTGGCCGGAAGCGGTGCTTAAAGAAGCCGCCAAGCTCAAGCCTGAAGTCGAAGAGAAAGACAAAGAGAAGCGCATCGATCTGCGCCATCTGCCGTTCGTCACCATTGACGGCGAAGATGCCCGTGACTTCGATGACGCTGTTTACTGCGAAGCCAGGCCTGGCAAGCTGCGCCTGTTCTCGGGTGGCTGGACCTTGTACGTGGCCATTGCCGACGTATCCAGCTACGTGAAAATCGGTTCGGCACTGGATGCCGAGTCTCAGGTTCGTGGCAACTCGGTGTACTTCCCTGAGCGCGTGATTCCGATGCTGCCTGAGCAGCTGTCCAACGGTCTGTGCTCCCTGAACCCGAAAGTTGACCGTTTGGCGATGGTTTGCGAGATGACCATCTCCAAATCCGGCGAAATGACCGACTACAAGTTCTACGAGGCGGTGATTCACTCCCAGGCACGCCTGACCTACAACAAGGTCAGCACCATTCTGGAACAGCCGAAAACCAGCGAAGCCAAGCAACTGCGCAGCGAATACGCTGATGTAGTGCCGCACCTCAAGCAGCTTTACTCGCTGTATAAAGTGCTGCTGGCCGCTCGTCATGTGCGTGGTGCGATTGATTTTGAAACCCAGGAAACCCGGATTATCTTCGGCTCCGAGCGCAAAATTGCCGAGATTCGCCCGACCACCCGTAATGACGCGCACAAGCTGATCGAAGAATGCATGCTGGCGGCAAACGTGGCCACCGCCGAGTTCCTCAAAAAGCACGAAATTCCAGCTCTGTATCGCGTTCACGATGGTCCGCCACCTGAGCGTCTGGAAAAACTCCGTGCATTCCTCGGTGAGCTGGGTCTGAGCCTGCACAAAGGCAAGGACGGCCCGTCGCCGAAGGATTACCAGGCGTTGCTGGCCAGCATCAAGGATCGTCCGGATTTCCACCTGATCCAGACCGTGATGCTGCGTTCGTTGAGCCAGGCGGTGTACAGCGCTGATAACCAGGGCCACTTCGGCCTGAATTATGAAGCCTATACCCACTTCACTTCGCCGATTCGTCGCTACCCGGACTTGCTCACGCACCGGGCGATTCGCAGCGTTATCCATTCCAAAATGGATACCCCGCACGTTCGTCGTGCCGGCGCGATGACGATTCCGAAAGCGCGTATCTATCCGTACGACGAAGCGATCCTAGAACAGCTCGGCGAACAATGCTCGATGAGCGAGCGCCGTGCCGACGAAGCCACGCGTGACGTGACCAACTGGCTCAAGTGCGAGTTCATGAAGGATCGTGTTGGCGAGTCGTTCCCGGGTGTAGTGACGGCAGTAACGGGCTTTGGCCTGTTTGTCGAACTGACCGACATTTATGTAGAGGGTCTGGTCCACGTGACCGCCTTGCCGGGTGACTACTACCACTTCGATCCTGTGCATCACCGCCTGGCGGGCGAGCGCACCGGTCGCAGCTTCCGTCTGGGCGACACCGTTGAAGTTCGAGTAATGCGCGTCGATCTCGACGAACGCAAAATCGACTTCGAAATGGCTGAGAAAACCCTCAGCGCGCCGATTGGTCGTAAAAATCGTGGTACTGACGCACCTGCTGGCAAAAATGCTGGGAAATCCGGCACCAAAGCCACAGAGAAGCCCGTCGAACCGGCTCCGGCCGCTCGTCGTAGCGCGCCCAAAACTGCCAAGAAATCCGACGAGACCTATCGTCCTGGCGATGCTGCGGCCAAAAATGCCGAGCTGCGCAAAAGTCGTGAATTGAAACAGGCGCTGCTGGCCGACGCGAAAAACGGCGGTCGTGCAGTTGAGTCGGGAAAGTCGGGTAGGGGGGCACCTGCTAAAGACGCAGGCAAGCCTTCCAAGCCGAGCAAACATCGTAAAGGCCCGCCAAAATCGGGCACCGCTCCTGCCACCAAAAGTGGTGGGGCGCGTAAACCTAAGGTCAAGTCATGAGCCAGTTGGAAAAAATCTACGGTATTCACGCTGTAGAAGCGTTGCTTCGTCACCACCCGAAACGCGTCAAGCAAGTGTGGCTGGCTGAAAGCCGCAACGATCCGCGGGTTCAGACCCTGATCGCGCTGGCCGCTGAAAACCGGATCGATGTCGGCAACGCTGAACGTCGCGAGATGGACGTTTGGGTTGAAGGCGTGCACCAGGGTGTTGTGGCTGATGTAAGCCCGAGCCAGGTGTGGGGCGAGGCCATGCTCAACGAATTGCTGGATCGTACCGAAGGTGCTCCGCTGATTCTGGTGCTGGACGGCGTGACTGATCCGCACAACCTGGGTGCCTGTTTGCGCACGGCGGATGCGGCGGGTGCTCTGGCCGTCATCGTACCTAAAGACAAGTCTGCAACCTTGACCCCGACTGTACGAAAAGTAGCCTGCGGCGCGGCGGAAGTGATTCCGTTGGTTGCGGTTACCAACCTTGCGGCCACGCTGAAAAAGCTTCAACAGCGCGGACTGTGGATCGTGGGTACTGCTGGCGAAGCCGAGCAGGAACTGTACGACCAGGACATGACTGGCCCGACCATCCTGATCATGGGTGCGGAAGGCAAAGGCATGCGCCGCCTGACTCGCGAGCACTGCGATTACCTGGTGCGCCTGCCGATGGCCGGTAGCGTCAGCAGCCTGAACGTATCGGTAGCGACGGGGGTTTGCCTGTTCGAAGCCCTGCGCCAGCGCAGCGTCAAGGCCAAGACTTCTTCGAAGAAGAAGTAAGCAGCACGCTACATCACTGTGGGAGCCGGCTTGCCGGCGATGGCATCAGCGCGGTCTGTCAGACCCATCGCGTTGTAATCATCGCCAGCAAGCAGGCTCCCACAGTCGCTTGTGGTGGGTGAAGGTCTAGATTGTTCAAATAATCACCAATTGCCTTGCACCTCTCTTGTCCCTTCTCTACAATTGCGCCCCTTGCCGTCATGGCGGGCGCATATGTGCCTCTCTAGGCAAGACACACAAGTGTCATTCACTCCTTGTCTGACCGCTTTTTAGTTAGCGGCAGGCTACAACCCGTAAGGAGCATTCATGCGTCATTACGAAATCATCTTTTTGGTCCACCCGGATCAAAGCGAACAAGTCGGCGGCATGGTAGAGCGTTACACCAAGCTGATCGAAGAAGACGGCGGCAAAATCCACCGTCTGGAAGATTGGGGCCGTCGTCAACTGGCCTACGCAATCAACAATGTTCACAAGGCTCACTACGTGATGCTGAACGTTGAATGCACTGGCAAAGCCCTGGCTGAGCTGGAAGACAACTTCCGTTACAACGATGCTGTGATCCGTAACCTGGTCATCCGTCGCGACGAAGCCGTAACTGGCCAGTCCGAGATGCTCAAGGCTGAAGAGAACCGCAGTGAGCGCCGTGAGCGTCGTGACCGTCCTGAGCATTCTGACAGCGCCGATGGCGATGACAGCGATAACAGCGACGCCAGCGATAACGCTGACGAGTAATCCACGGACCTTTTGAGGAGCCAATTACATGGCACGTTTCTTCCGTCGTCGTAAATTCTGCCGCTTCACCGCAGAAGAAGTGAAAGAGATCGATTACAAGGATCTCAACACTCTGAAAGCTTACGTATCCGAAACCGGCAAAATTGTTCCAAGCCGTATCACCGGTACTAAAGCTCGTTATCAGCGTCAGCTGGCCACCGCTATCAAGCGCGCCCGCTTCCTGGCCCTGCTGGCCTACACCGACAGCCACGGCCGCTGAGACCGGGCAGTCGACAAGTAGTAAAGGATTGAAAGCATGCGCGCCTTAGCTGAGTTCATCATGCGAGGCCGTGTGCAGGCCGCGTTAATCGTGGCCGGATGTGCGGCATTGCCGTTTTTGTTCTGGTTGAGTGCTGCTGCGGGTTGCCTTGTGCTCCTGCGGCGCGGTCCGAGAGATGCCTTGAGCATTCTCTCATGGGCTCTACTGCCGGCCTTGGTCTGGTGGTTTATCGGAGAACCTCGCACCTTGATGGTGCTGCTGGGATCTCTGGGATTGGCGATGATGTTACGCGCCGGTCAGCCCTGGCATCGCGTGCTGCTGGTCAGCGTGGCGTTGGGTGTAGTGTATGGCGTGATCCTGGGTACGGTTTTCCGCGAACCCATTGGTGCGATGGCGCAGGAGTTGGAAAAACTTCTGCCGCAGGTCCTCAATGGTCTCTACGACAAGTTATCTGACGTAGAGCGAGCGCGCCTAGGAGCATTGATTGCCCCTGTTCTTACCGGTTTGATTGCAGCTTTGATGCAGGTCGTCAGCTTGCTTAGCCTGATTATCGGGCGTTACTGGCAGGCGTTGTTGTACAACCCGGGCGGTTTTGCCAGCGAATTTCGCAGCATCCGCCTACCGCTGGGTCCAGCGTTACTGTTGCTGGCGTGCATGCTTGTAGGACCGAACTTCGGTCCTCAAATGGCCATGCTTACGCCGTTGTGCAGCGTAGCGTTGTTCTTCGCCGGGCTGGCCCTGATCCATGGGCTGGTGGCGCAAAAGCGACTGGCCAAGTTTTGGCTGGTGGGGTTGTACGTCACGCTGTTGCTGTTTATGCAGCTGATCTATCCGTTGCTCGTGGTCTTGGCCATTGTCGACAGCCTGATTGATTTCCGTGGACGTCTGGCGCCGAAAGACGCTGATAAAGACTCTGCGGACGGTGAAGGTTAAAAGTTAAGAGGATTTTCACATGCAACTGATCCTTCTGGAAAAAGTCGCGAACCTGGGCAACCTGGGCGACAAAGTAAATGTTAAGGCCGGTTACGGTCGTAACTACCTGCTGCCGTACGGCAAAGCTACCGCTGCAACCGCTGCCAACCTGGCTGCGTTTGAAGAGCGTCGTGCTGAGCTGGAACAAGCAGCAGCAGACAAGAAAGCTTCGGCTGAAACACGCGCTGCCCAACTGGCTGAGCTGGAAGTGACTATCACTGCCACCGCTGGCGACGAAGGCAAGCTGTTCGGTTCGATCGGCACCCACGACATCGCTGATGCACTGACCGCCTCTGGCGTTGAAGTTGCTAAAAGCGAAGTTCGTCTGCCGAACGGCACTATCCGCAACGTTGGCGAATTCGACGTGGCTGTGCACTTGCACGCCGAAGTTGAAGCAACCGTACGCGTTGTTGTGGTAGCTGCTTAAGCAGTCTTAACTGACTGGCACCTTGTGTGTCAGGCGGTTAACATCGGGCACGATCCTGTTTACAGGTCGTGCCCTTTGTCTTTCTGCTGTTCCTGATTTTAAAACCCCCAGCTTTTACAAATTAACCAAGTGGCCATGAACGATATCTCCGCTCCTGAGCAATACGACCTGCAAACCGCATCCCTGAAGGTGCCGCCGCATTCCATCGAGGCCGAACAGGCCGTGCTCGGTGGTTTGATGCTGGACAACAACGCCTGGGAACGCGTGCTGGATCAAGTCTCGGACGGCGACTTCTATCGACATGACCATCGCCTGATCTTCCGCGCAATTGCCAAGCTGGCGGACCAGAACTCCCCGATTGACGTCGTGACCCTTGCCGAGCAACTGGACAAGGAAGGTCAGACGTCGCAAGTCGGTGGCCTGGGCTACCTGGGCGAACTGGCAAAAAACACGCCGTCGGTCGCCAACATCAAGGCCTATGCGCAGATCGTTCGCGAGCGCGCCACGCTGCGCCAGCTGATCGGTATCAGCACCGAAATCGCCGATAGCGCGTTCAATCCTGAAGGGCGCAATGCCGCCGAGATTCTTGACGAAGCCGAGCGGCAGATCTTTGCAATTGCCGAGGCCCGGCCAAAAACCGGCGGCCCGGTCAGCGTCAATGATCTGTTGACCAAAGCCATCGACCGGATCGATACACTGTTCAACACCGACAACGCCATTACCGGCCTGTCCACCGGCTACACCGACCTCGATGGCATGACCAGTGGCTTGCAGCCGTCTGACCTGATCATCGTGGCCGGTCGTCCATCGATGGGTAAAACCACCTTTGCGATGAACCTGGTGGAAAACGCGGTATTGCGCAGCGAAAAAGCGGTACTGGTGTACTCCCTCGAGATGCCAGGCGAATCGCTGATCATGCGTATGCTGTCGTCTCTGGGGCGCATCGACCAGACCAAGGTCCGTGCCGGTCGACTGGAAGACGATGACTGGCCGCGCCTGACCTCGGCGGTCAACCTGCTCAACGACCGCAAGCTGTTCATCGATGACACGGCCGGTATCAGCCCGTCGGAAATGCGCGCCCGTACCCGGCGCCTGGTACGTGAACACGGTGAGATCGGTCTGATCATGATCGACTACCTGCAACTGATGCAGATCCCCGGTTCGGGCGGTGACAACCGCACCAACGAAATCTCCGAGATTTCCCGCTCCCTGAAAGCCCTGGCCAAAGAATTCAATTGCCCTGTGGTGGCGCTGTCACAGCTCAACCGTTCTCTTGAGCAGCGGCCCAACAAGCGCCCGATCAACTCTGACTTGCGTGAATCCGGAGCCATCGAGCAGGATGCCGACGTCATCATGTTCGTGTACCGGGACGAGGTTTATCACCCCGAAACCGAGCACAAGGGCATTGCCGAAATCATCATCGGCAAGCAGCGTAACGGCCCTATCGGTACCACGCGCCTGGCGTTTATCGGCAAATACACGCGCTTCGAAAACCTGGCGCCGGGCAGCTACAACTTCGACGACGATTAACCGCCCGCTGCGTGGTTGCCCTGGCGATCACGCCGAGGTTATTGCCGGCAAGGCGGGCATGTGAGGGATCGCAATCACAGGCTCCAATCAATTCCGACCATTACCGTCGGAATTGATCATTTTTTGTGCTATATTCCGCGCCCGCGAATTTCTTCGTAAATGACGCGCCCAATTTTCTGTACTCAACACCGGTCATCGACATGCAATCAGCCAAGCCTCTATTTGACTATCCCAAGTACTGGGCCGAATGTTTCGGTCCAGCGCCATTCCTGCCAATGAGCAGGGAGGAGATGGATCAGCTTGGCTGGGATTCATGCGACATCATCATCGTCACCGGTGATGCCTATGTCGACCACCCGTCGTTCGGCATGGCCATCATCGGTCGCTTGCTGGAGTCCCAGGGCTTCCGTGTGGGCATCATTGCGCAGCCGAACTGGCAGTCCAAAGACGACTTCATGAAGCTGGGCGAGCCGAACCTGTTCTTTGGCGTCGCGGCCGGCAACATGGACTCGATGATCAACCGCTACACCGCCGACAAAAAAATCCGTTCCGATGACGCCTACACCCCCGGTGGCATGGCTGGCAAACGTCCGGATCGCGCGAGCCTGGTGTATAGCCAGCGCTGCAAGGAAGCCTATAAAAATGTACCGATCGTACTCGGTGGCATCGAGGCATCTCTGCGCCGTATCGCCCATTACGACTACTGGCAGGACCGCGTGCGCAACTCGATCCTGATCGACGCCTGCGCTGACATCCTGCTGTACGGCAACGCCGAACGTGCCATTGTCGAAGTTGCCCAGCGTTTGTCGTATGGCCACAAGATCGAAGACATTACCGATGTTCGCGGCACCGCGTTCATTCGTCGCGATACGCCCAAAGACTGGTACGAAGTCGACTCCACGCGTATCGACCGTCCGGGCAAGATCGACAAGATCATCAACCCGTACGTGAACACCCAGGACACCCAGGCCTGCGCCATCGAGCAGGAAAAAGGTCCGGTTGAAGACCCGAACGAAGCCAAGGTCGTGCAACTTCTGGCCAGCCCGCGCATGACCCGTGACAAGACGGTAATCCGTCTGCCATCGGTAGAGAAAGTGCGTGGCGACTCGATTCTGTACGCCCACGCCAACCGCGTGCTGCACCTTGAAACCAACCCGGGTAACGCCCGTGCGCTGGTGCAGAAGCATGGCGAAGTGGATGTGTGGTTCAACCCGCCGCCGATCCCTATGACCACCGAAGAAATGGACTACGTGTTTGGCATGCCTTACGCACGTGTTCCGCATCCTGCGTACGGCAAGGAAAAAATCCCGGCCTACGACATGATCCGCTTCTCGGTGAACATCATGCGTGGCTGCTTTGGCGGCTGCACCTTCTGCTCCATTACCGAGCACGAAGGCCGGATCATCCAGAACCGTTCCGAAGAGTCGATCATTCGCGAAATCGAAGAGATCCGTGACAAGGTGCCAGGCTTTACCGGCGTCATTTCCGACCTCGGTGGCCCGACCGCGAACATGTACCGCATCGCCTGCAAAACGCCGGAAATCGAATCCGCGTGCCGCAAGCCATCCTGCGTGTTTCCGGGTATTTGCCCGAACCTGAACACCGACCACTCGTCGTTGATTCAGCTGTATCGCAGCGCCCGTGCCTTGCCGGGGGTGAAAAAAATCCTGATTGCTTCCGGTCTGCGCTACGACCTCGCGGTCGAGTCGCCGGAATACGTTAAAGAGCTGGTGACGCACCACGTAGGTGGTTACCTGAAGATCGCCCCGGAACACACCGAGGAAGGTCCGCTCAACCAGATGATGAAGCCGGGCATTGGCAGCTATGACAAGTTCAAGCGCATGTTCGAGAAGTACACCAAGGAAGCAGGCAAAGAGCAGTACCTGATCCCGTACTTCATCGCCGCTCACCCCGGCACCAAAGATGAAGACATGATGAACCTTGCGCTATGGCTCAAGGGCAATGGCTTCCGTGCTGACCAGGTGCAGGCGTTCTACCCGTCGCCGATGGCCACTGCCACCGCGATGTACCACTCGGGCAAGAACCCGCTGCGCAAGGTCACATACAAAAGCGACTCGGTGGTTATCGTCAAGAGCGAAGAACAGCGTCGGCTGCACAAGGCGTTCTTGCGCTACCACGACCCCAAGGGCTGGCCAATGCTGCGTGAGGCCCTGACCCGCATGGGCCGTGCCGACCTGATTGGTTCGGGTAAAGACCAGCTGATTCCATTGCATCAGCCAGCCACTGACAGCTACCAGAGTGCCCGTCGCAAAAACTCGACGCCTGCAGGCAGCCACAAGGTCGCCGGCGAAAAAACCACCAAGATCCTCACCCAGCACACCGGCCTGCCGCCGCGTGCCAGCGATGGTGGTAACCCGTGGGACAAGCGCGAGCAGGCCAAGGCCGCTGCATTTGCCCGTAACAAGCAGGCTGCCAAAGAGCGCCATGAAGCGGCCAAGGGCGGCAAGAGCCAGAAGCCGACCCGTAAGCCGGTGGTACCGCGCTAACGTCTGTTGGAGCCGGTTAGCCGGCTCCTGCAAAAGCGCTTTGGCCAAACACAACGCCAGCCTTCGGGCTGGCGTTGTGCATTCTGCGCGCGCACAAGCCCGTCAGGCGTGAATCGACTGATTGGTGCAAGGGATGCGAGGGCGGGTGGTCTGGAGCGTCTGAGGATGCAGCACAGGCAATCAGGTGGACTGCGAGGATCAACAGCCGGGCTGCTGATCCTGATCACAGATCCTGTGGGCCGGGTTGTGGATAACCGGGCCGAGGGTATTACGCGTCGGGTGCTTTTTGTTCTACGGCGTCGGTGTTTTCAGCAACAACCTCAGCTTCTGCATCGACGTCAACGTCGGCATTCGGGTCCAGCTCTACAGTACCTTCCTCAGCAGCCGCTTTCTTGCGGGCAAGCTTTTCTTCTTTCTTCTGCTCTTTAGCCAAGTCTCTTTGACGCTTAGCGAAGTTGTAATTTGGTTTGGCCATGGGCGATCCTCTGGGGGTCGAAGGGGTTGAGCGGCGCGTATTCTGCCCTGTATTAGTGCTTAGCCGTTAGCTGGGTTTTAGCAAGTCGCTATTTTGCGCTGAAAACACGACTCTACACTGCCGAAAAAGCCGGTTGTGGATTAAATCTCTGAACGAAGCTGAGAGCAGCGGCTGATCAGCGCGGAAAGTCCCGTCACTTATTCCTCCGAATACCCTGTTGATGACCTAAGGTGATAAGCCCGGCGTTCCTCTGGTGGGCGAATTGTTTCGAACAATGCCAGGACCATGATTCAGATCATTGGAATCGAGACAATTTTCGGGCAATCTGTATACAGATTTTTTTCATACCCTGCCTTGGAGATACACCATGTTTGCCAAAGTTCTTGCGGTATCCCTTTTGACCCTGGCCAGCGGCCATTTGCTGGCGGCTGAATGCGCTGTGACTGTCGATTCGACTGACCAAATGTCTTACAACACCAAAGAGATCGTCATCGACAAGTCCTGCAAGACCTTCACCGTTAACCTGACGCACTCCGGCAGCTTGCCGAAAAACGTCATGGGTCATAACTGGGTGTTGAGCAAAACTGCAGACATGGCAGGTGTAGCGACTGACGGCATGGCCGCCGGGCTGGATAAAAACTACCTGAAAGACGGTGACACCCGCATCATTGCCCACACCAAGATCATTGGTGCCGGTGAGAAAGACTCGGTGACCTTCGACGTGTCGAAATTGAACCCGGCTGAATCGTACGAGTTCTTCTGCACATTCCCTGGCCACAACTCGATGATGAAAGGCGCCGTGGTCCTCAAATAAGCCCCGGCCTGCCAATCAACAGCCCTGACGCGCCTTGTGCGCTCAGGGCTGTTTGCATTCAGGCTTTTGAATCGGTCATCTTGAAAATGCCCTGGGCATTGCTGCTGTCGAAATTCAGATCGATCCGCCCGTTTTCCGGGTCGACCTTGCGCTGAATAAATTCGACAAACGAGCCCGGCACCTGATGCTCGCGATAATGACCGGCGGCATCGATCAGCCCCCGGGTCACCGTGCAGGCACGATAGGCAGTCTGCATCACCCGGCCTGAGGCAGAGACCTCGATGCTGTCCTTCATCGGCCGCTGCAAGTCTCGCTGTTGGGCCACGCAGGCGTTGAGATCCTGCACGCGATCGGTCAGATGGTTGAAGCTGTTGCCCTCGGTGGCAATCCAGGCCATCTCTGCACTTTCATCGAGCAGAGATTGGTAATCGGCCTCGAGCACCACGCCGTGTTGACGGCCGAATGCCCGGTACAGCGCCGGCAGCAGGGTGCGCGCCTCGCCGAGGCTGCAATGACGGGTGAGGCTCAGGCGCTCGAGAATGCTGGTGTGTTCGGCTTGCAGCGGATCGAGACTGGAGCTGACAACCCTGGTAACCGCCTGCTGAAACGTCTGGCTAAAACGCCCCGGATGTAATTCCGAGACAAAAAACTGCGCAATGTCTTCAGGCAGGTCCATCTGCCGATAGCCCCAGCCGGTCATGTTCAGCTTGGTCAGCGGATAGGTTCGTACATCGGTAAAGCCCAGTGGCTCCAGCAGCCGCGCAAAGGCCTGGCGGCCGCGGGGCAGTTCGCCGTTGGCGGGCCAGTCGACGGTGCGGATCGCGCCGTGGTCAAACACCACTTTGCGCCCTTGCTGCGCCTGCTCCTCAACGTAGCGTCGGCCATCCGGCACGGCGTCTACCAGCTTGTGCAGCAGGCACAGGTTCAACCCTTCGGCCAGCCAGGCCCGGTGCACGGCCTGTTGATTCCAGCTGAAAGCCAGCAGCCCCCGGGGCACCTCGACATGCTCGCGCAGCCAATGGGCTGCAGATTGACCGAGCACAGACTCGACAAGAGAGAACAAACCATCGAAAGAAGACATGGGGCAGGGCTCTGGCGACCAAATAGACGCCTATCAAAGCCTTTGAATGCAGAGGCGGCAAGCGAAAAAAAACGTGGGGTTCATTCCGTTTTTTCGTACATGCCCAGTCTTTGCCAGGCCTGGGGGAGCTGGCAGCCAGCTCCCCCAGGTGCCGGGCTTGCTTCAAGGCGCCAGCGGCATTTCACGCTTGTGCTGGGTCTTTTCATAGGTGCGGCAGATGATCCCGAACGCTTCCTGACTCACCGGCTCGCCATGCAAGAACGCATCAATCTCGGCGTAGGTCACGCCATGGGAGGCTTCATCAGGTTTGCCGGGCTCCAGATCTTCAAGGTCGGCAGTCGGGACTTTCTCCACCAGGGATTCTGGCGCACCAAAGTGCCGTGCAATCGCCCGCACCTGATTCTTCACCAGGCCGCTGAGGGGGGCCAGGTCGCAGGAACCGTCACCGAACTTGGTGAAAAAGCCCATCACCGCTTCGGCAGCGTGGTCAGTGCCGATCACTAGGCCACCGGTGGCTCCGGCGATGGTGTATTGCGCCACCATGCGCATCCGCGCCTTGGTATTGCCGAGGACAAAATCCACCGTGGCGTGGGGCTTGCCTTCAAAAGCCGACACCTCAGCGGCCAGCGCTTTGACCGCCGGGCCGATATTCACGGTTTGACGTTGGTCCGGGTCAATAAAGTCGACGGCCGCAGTGGCGTCGACTTCGTCGTGCTGCACGCCGTATGGCAGGCGCACGGCAATAAAACGGTAGGCCTGATCGCCGCTCTGCTCGCGCAGTTGCTTGACTGCGCGCTGGGCCATCAAGCCAGCAGTCAGCGAATCGACCCCGCCGCTGATGCCCAGCACCAGGGTCTTGAGCCCGGAGTTGTGCAGGCAGCACTGGATAAAGGTAATGCGTCGTGCCACTTCGGCCTCAAGGGCTGCAGTGTCGCTAAACGGCGGTTGGACCTTGAGCTCTTCAGCAATCTGACGCTGTACGGCCTGCATGATTCACTCCTTTGGAGGTAGTTCAGGAACATGGAAAACATGGCGCAAGTAGGCGGCAAAGTTCGGGTCCGAGCAATGGGTCTTGCCCGGCTCATCCGAAATCTTGGCCACGGGTGAGCCATTACAGGCGGTCATTTTAAGCACGATGCTCATTGGCTCGACACCCGGAATGTCGCAGGTCAGGTTGGTGCCGATGCCGAAGCTGACGTTGATCCGCCCGCGCAGTGCCCGGAAAATCTCCAGGGAGCGGGGCAGGGTCAGGCTGTCGGAGAACACCAGGGTCTTGCTCATCGGGTCAATGCCCAGCTTGTGGTAGTGCGCGATGCATTTTTCGGCCCATACCACCGGATCCCCCGAATCGTGGCGCAAACCGTCGAACAGCTTGGCAAAGTACAGATCGAAATCGGCCAGAAACGCATCGGTGGTGATGCAGTCAGTCAGGGCAATCCCCAGCAGCCCGCGGTATTCGCGCACCCAACAATCGAGCGCGGCACTCTGGCTGTCGATCAATCGCGGGCCCAGTTGCTGATGGGCCATGATCCATTCATGGGCCATGGTGCCCAGAGGCTTCATGTCCAGTTCGCGGGACAGGTTGACGTTACTGGTACCGACGAAGCGCCCCGGGAAGTCGTGCTTGAGCACACTGACCACTTCTTCCTGTACCCGGTACGAAAAGCGTCGGCGTGTACCGAAATCGGCCACCTGCAAATCGGCCAGTTCATCTGCGCTGGCGTTGGCCTGCAGCCAGTCAAACTTGCGGTACAGCTGCTCGCGGGCCTGGGACAGCACCGTGTCGGCATAGCGCGAGCGGTTGCGTACTTCACTGACGATCGCCAGTAACGGTACTTCAAACAGAATGACGTGCAGCCACGGCCCGCGCAGGCGGATAAACAGCTCGCCGTTTTCGATGCCGGTGTGCACATAGCGCAAGTTGAAGCGAAACAGCCCCAGGAAGCGTATGAAATCAGGCTTCATAAAGGTGATTCGTTCCAGAAACCCCAGTTGATCCTGAGTCATGCTCAGCTCGCCCAGACGCTCGATCTGGTGGCGAATTTCATTCAGGTACGGGCGCAAGTCCTCGCTGTTACGGCAGCGGAACTCCCACTCGACTTCAACGTTGGGATAGTTGTGCAGCACCGCCTGCATCATGGTCAATTTGTAGAAGTCGGTGTCGAGCAAGTTCTGCACGATGCGATCGGCAAACACACTCTCGCTCATAGCGGCAATCTCCATGCTGGCCGTGCCAGATAATCACGACGTTCAGCTCTTTCAATGAATGGCGCTAGTGGCGCATATCCGCGGGCGGTTTTGCCAGCGGTTTTTCTCTTGTCTGCAGGGGCGAGCAAGCCTGGGGACCTTTTTAAAGATCAAAAGATCGCGAGCAAGCTCGCGCCTACAGGTCCTCAATGTGTTCCATTATCCACGTCACAAATGCCTGCACCTTGGGCACCCCCGCCGAATGTTCAGGGTAGGCCAGGTAATAGGCGTCGGGACTGGGCATGGAGTGCGGCCAGGCAACGACCAGTTTGCCGTCAGCCAATTCTTCTGCCACCAGAAACCTGGGCAGCAGTGCCACACCACAGCCCACTTGTGCCGCCCGGATGCACATATAAAACGTATCGAAGCGCGGGCCGTGATAACTGTGATCGGTGCGATGCCCCTGGCTTTCAAACCAGTCATGCCAGGCTTGTGGACGGGAGGCGTTTTGCAGCAGGACCAAATCGGTCAGTTGCGTAGGATCGGTATAGGGCGTGTCAGGCAAGCTCGCTGGCGCACACACCGCCACCAACTCTTCGCCAAACAGTTTCAGGCATTCGGTACCGGGGCGTGAGCCCTGGCCGAAATAGAACGCCAGATCGCTGCGGCCTTGCAGCAAGTCATCGGCCTGCTGTTCATTGCACAGGTCCAGATGGATATGCGGGTGCTGCAGGCGCCAGCCCTTGAGGCGCGGCACCAGCCAGCGGGCACCGAAGGTCGACGGCGTAGATACGCGTAACACTTCTGTTTCGCCGCCGTAGGAGCGCAGGGTGTGGGTCGACATCTCGACCTGGGTCAGGATTTTTCGGACTTCTACCAGGTACAAATCACCCGCCGGGGTCAATTGCAGGCGCCGACGCACGCGGCGAAACAGCAAGTGCTGTAACAGTTCCTCCAGCTGCGCGACCTGCTTGCTGACCGCGCTTTGGGTCAGGTTCAGCTCTTCGGCGGCGCGGGTGAAGCTCAGGTGGCGGGTCACAGCCTCAAAACACTGGAGTGCAGTGATCGATGGCAGATGGCGTTTATTTAGCATCAGCGCTGAGCATAAAAAGCCCCTCATTCTTGTTGTCAGGCAACGTTACCAGCGCAGCATGAATTTTCGGAATGATATCTCGCTTAAAGGTCGTTTGTTGCCGCGATGCGGGCCAGCTACAACTAATGGCCTGAAAACCCGTTTTTTGAGCTGAAGGAGTGTCCCATGCTTGCTGCATTACTGGATCGTCTTGGTGTTGACCCCGCGCTGTACCAGCAGGGCCGGCAACCGGTACATACGCCCATTGATGGCAGCCGGATCGGTGCCGTGCATTGGGAAGGGGCTGCCGAGGTCGAGCAGCACGTGACCCGCGCCGAACATGCATTTGAAGCCTGGCGCAAGGTTCCGGCGCCGCGCCGCGGCGAACTGGTGCGTCAGTTTGGCGACCTGCTGCGTGAGTACAAGGCGGATCTGGGCGAACTGGTGTCCTGGGAAGCGGGCAAGATCACCCAGGAAGGTCTGGGCGAAGTCCAGGAAATGATCGACATCTGCGACTTCGCCGTCGGCCTGTCGCGTCAGCTTTACGGCCTGACCATTGCTTCCGAGCGCCCGGGCCACCACATGCGTGAAACCTGGCACCCGCTGGGCGTGGTGGGGGTGATCAGCGCGTTCAACTTTCCGGTGGCCGTCTGGGCCTGGAACACCACCCTGGCACTGGTCTGCGGCAACGCGGTGATCTGGAAACCCTCGGAGAAAACCCCGCTCACGGCACTGGCCTGTCAGGCGCTGTTCGATCGGGTGCTGAGCACGTTCAGCGATGCCCCCAAGTACCTGGCCCAAGTGATTATCGGTGGCCGGGACGCCGGCGAAGCCCTGGTCGATGATCCGCGCGTCGCCCTGATCAGCGCCACCGGCAGCACCCGCATGGGGCGCGAAGTGGCACCAAAGATTGCCGCGCGCTTTGCCCGCAGCATTCTGGAACTGGGTGGCAACAACGCGATGATCCTGGCTCCGAGCGCCGATCTGGATATGGCCGTGCGCGCCATCCTGTTCAGCGCCGTCGGTACAGCAGGCCAGCGCTGTACCAGCCTGCGTCGCCTGATCGCCCATGACTCGGTCAAGGAAGAAATCGTCACCCGGCTCAAGGCGGCCTATTCCCGGGTGCGCATCGGTCACCCGCTGGAAGGCAATCTGGTTGGCCCGCTGATCGACAAACACAGTTTTGAAAACATGCAGGACGCCCTTGAGCAAGCCCTGAGCGAAGGCGGCCGGGTGTTTGGCGGTGAACGCCAGCTGGCCGGGCAGTACCCGAATGCGTACTACGTGGCCCCGGCCATCGTTGAAATGCCCGAGCAGAGCGATGTGGTGTGCAGCGAAACCTTCGCCCCGATCCTGTACGTGGTGGGTTACAGCGACTTCAGCGAGGCCCTGCGCCTGAACAATGCCGTACCCCAGGGCCTGTCGTCGTGCATCTTCACCACCGATGTACGTGAGGCCGAGCAGTTCATGTCGGCCACCGGCAGTGACTGCGGTATCGCCAACGTCAACATCGGGCCCAGCGGTGCAGAAATTGGCGGCGCCTTTGGCGGTGAAAAAGAAACCGGTGGCGGCCGTGAGTCCGGCTCCGATGCCTGGCGCGGCTACATGCGGCGCCAGACCAATACCGTCAACTACTCGCTGGAACTGCCGCTGGCGCAGGGTATTACGTTCGATTGAGGCAACCCCCCGGAGCTCATGTGAAGGGCCACTGTGGAAGCCGGGTCAACCCGGCTCCCACTGTTTGTGGATAAAAACGCATCACCGTTGGGTTTCATCTCTGGAGCTTGGCAATGCCTTTACTCGAACAATGTTTGTGGGAAAACCTGACGCCTCAACGTCCGCAATCGTCTGCCTTACAGGGCGAACTGAGCGTTGATGTGTGTGTGATTGGTGCTGGCATCACCGGTTTGTCTGCCGCCATTCACTTGCTGGAACAGGGTAAAAGCGTCTGTGTGCTCGAAGCCCATCGCACCGGGCACGGCGGTTCGGGGCGCAATGTGGGGCTGGTCAATGCCGGGATGTGGATTGCCCCGGACGAGATCGAAGCCGGTTTCGGCGAAGCAGTGGGCAGCCAGCTCAATCGCATGCTGGGTGCTGCCCCGGCACTGGTGTTCAGCCTTGTCGACAAGTACCGCATCGACTGCCAGCTGCGCCGCGAAGGCACCTTGCACATGGCTCACAATGCCCGGGGCGAAGCTGACCTGCGCAGTCGCGAGCAACAATGGAAGCGTCGGGGCGCCCCTGTGGAACTGCTCACCGGCGCTGCCTGCACCGAAGCGACCGGAACCCCGAAAATTGCCGCCGCCCTGCTCGACAGGCGTGCCGGAACCCTCAATCCAATGGCCTATACCTCGGGCCTGGCCAAAGCCGCCAGTGACTTGGGCGGGCGTTTGTTTGATCACAGCGCAGTGACCGGCCTGGAGCGTCAAGGCCAGCGCTGGTCGGTGCAAACCGCTCAGGGCGCGGTGAGTGCAGAGCAAGTGGTGCTGGCGTCCAATGCCTACACCGAAGGCGAATGGACTGACTTGCGACGTAACTTTTTCCCCGGTTATTACTACCAGGTTGCCTCAAAGCCGCTGACCGATGACAGCGCCAGCCGCATCTTGCCCGGCGGGCAGGGCTCATGGGACACCCGCCAGGTGTTGAGCAGTATTCGCCGTGATGCCGAAGGCCGTTTGCTGTTGGGCAGCCTGGGCAACGGCAATCAAAAACCGGCCTGGTTTCTCAAAGCCTGGGCCGATCGCGTGCAGCAGCACTACTTCCCGTACCTCAAAGGGGTGGAATGGGAATGCACCTGGACCGGCTGCATCGCCTTCACCCCCGATCATTTGATGCGTCTGTTCGAGCCCGCGCCCGGTTTGGTGGCAGTCACCGGTTACAACGGCCGGGGCGTGACAACGGGCACTGTGGTGGGCAAAGCATTCGCCGATTACCTGTGTAACGGCGATGCCAAAGCCCTGCCGATACCCTTTGCGCCGATGCGGCCACTGTCTGGCACGGGGCTGCGCAGCTGTCTGTACGAAGCCGGTTTTTCGCTGTACCACGCCGGTCAATGCTTGCGGATTGTCATCTGACAAAGCTTTTGTAGGCTCCCGGACGCATCTGCCCCGGCATCGACTAGCCTCAAATGGTGCGGCCTGTAGCAGTCGCGCACCGGGAGTGTGCAGTTAGGTGACGTAAGTGGTTACAGAGTGGTTGCCCGGAGCCGGGCAACCCGGTTGCAACCCTTGTCGTTTCAGGTAACACCAACCCATCAAAAACAGTTTTACCTTCCTTGGTCTAGACGGTTGCACGTCCAATGAAAATGGACTCGAAACAGCCGATATAACAACAAGACAGCGGCTTTTTTAAGAATAAAAAACCAATGGCACGCGGCTTGCTCTGAGCTTCACCTGAAGTCGAAGTGCCATCTAACAAAACCTCAGGAGCACCACCTCATGTC
Source organism: Pseudomonas paraversuta (assembly GCF_904067025.1). Taxonomy (NCBI): domain Bacteria; kingdom Pseudomonadati; phylum Pseudomonadota; class Gammaproteobacteria; order Pseudomonadales; family Pseudomonadaceae; genus Pseudomonas; species Pseudomonas paraversuta. The sequence continues at coordinate 4,479,956 of NZ_CAJFDA010000001.1, read as the reverse complement.
GCAGACGTTCTACAAGAAAGGTTTTCTGGCCCTCGCGGTAGCAACAGCGTTGGGTGTTTCTTCGTTTGTTCAGGCTGATGTGAAAATCGGTGTGGCGGGCCCGATGACCGGTGCCAACGCGGCATTTGGCGAGCAGTACATGAAGGGCGCGCAGGCGGCTGCGGATGCAATCAACAAGGCGGGCGGAATTAACGGTGAGCAGATCAAGCTGGTGGCGGGCGACGATGCCTGTGAGCCGAAGCAGGCTGTAGCCGTTGCCAACCGCCTGGTGGATCAGGACAAAGTAATCGGGGTTGTAGGTCACTTCTGCTCTTCGAACACCATTCCGGCGTCGGATGTGTATGCCGATGCGGGTGTGATCATGATTACGCCGGGCTCGACCAATCCGCAGGTTACCGAGCGCAAGCTGGACGCGGTGTTCCGTATGTGCGGGCGTGATGACCAGCAGGGCATCGTGGCGGGTGACTACATTGTCGACGTGCTCAAAGGCAAGAAAGTCGCGGTTATCAACGACAAGGACACCTACGGTAAAGGTCTTGCCGATGCCACCAGTGCGCAACTGACCAAGCGCGGAGTCAAACCGGTCCTGGAAGAAGGCCTTACCCGTGGTGAAAAGGACTTCAGTGCCCTGGTCACCAAAATCCGCTCGCTGGGCGCCGATGTGGTGTACTTCGGCGGCTTGCACCCAGAGGCGGGCCCGCTGGTGCGTCAACTGCGTGAGGCTGGCCTCAAGGATGTGAAGTTCATGTCCGATGATGGTGTTGTAACCGACGAACTGGTCGCCACTGCTGGCGGCCCGCAGTACGTCGATGGCGTGTACATGACTTTCGGCGCCGACCCGCGCCTGCTGCCGGACAGCAAAGCGGTGGTTGAGCAGTTCCGTAAAGCCGGCACCGAACCGGAAGGCTACACCCTGTATGCCTACGCCTCGGTTCAGGCCCTGGCTGACGCTTTCAATGGCGCCAAGTCCAACAAGGGCGAAGACGCTGCCAAGTGGCTCAAGGCCAACCCGGTTGAAACCGTAATGGGCAAGAAGGAATGGGACGCCAAAGGCGATCTCAAAGTCTCTGACTACGTGGTTTACCAGTGGGACAAGGACGGCAAATATCACCAGCTGGAAAAACAGAAGTGAGATAAGCCGCTCTGCCTTCTCCTGTAGGAGCGAGCTTGCTCGCGAGCTGTTAAAGATCGCGAGCAAGCTCGGTCCTACGGAGAAAGGGCATCAGGCATGTCTGCATCACCTGTCTTCTTTTCCATGAGCGGCGCAAACCTTGCCCTGCGGGCGGGTTTGCGCAATGGCTCAAGTGCGTGAGATTGCGTTATGGACGGTATATTCCTACAGCAACTGCTGAACGGCCTGACCCTCGGGTCTGTTTACGGCCTGATTGCCATCGGCTACACAATGGTCTACGGCATCATCGGCATGATCAACTTCGCCCACGGCGAGGTGTACATGATCTCCGCTTACCTCGCGGCTATCAGTCTGGCTCTGTTGGCATACTTCGGCGTTGAATCCTTCCCGCTGCTGATGTTGGGCACCCTGGTCTTCACCGTCATCGTCACTGGCGTGTATGGCTGGGTGATTGAACGTGTGGCTTACAAACCTCTGCGAAATTCCACACGGCTGGCGCCACTGATCAGCGCCATTGGTATTTCCCTGATCCTGCAAAACTATGTGCAAATTGCCCAGGGCTCGCGGCAACAAGGCGTCCCGACACTGCTCAGTGGTTCCTGGCGCGTCGATATCGGCACCGGTTTTGTACAACTGACCTACACCAAAGTCTTCATTCTGATCGCGGCCTTTGCAGGCATGGGCCTGCTGACCTACATCATCAAGTACACCAAGCTGGGGCGCATGTGTCGTGCTACCCAGCAAGACCGCAAGATGGCGTCGATCCTGGGCATCAACACCGACCGGGTGATCTCCTACGTGTTTGTAATAGGTGCCGCCATGGCCGCGTTGGCCGGGGTGCTGATTACCATGAACTACGGCACGTTCGACTTTTACGCCGGCTTCATTATCGGGATCAAGGCGTTCACGGCTGCGGTACTCGGCGGGATCGGATCCCTGCCCGGGGCCATGCTCGGCGGAATCATCCTGGGCATTTCCGAATCACTATTTGCCGGCCTGGTTAACTCGGATTACAAGGACGTGTTCAGTTTCTCATTGCTGGTGCTGATCCTGATTTTCCGTCCCCAGGGCCTGCTGGGTCGTCCTCTCGTGGCGAAGGTGTAAGTATGTCTGCAGCCATTAACAAACCGATTGATATCAAAAAAAGCGTCGTTGATTCGATCCTTGCCGGGTTGATTTCATTGATTGTGTTCGGACCTATCGTGGGGGTGGTGCTCGACGGCTACAGCTTTAACCTGCAACCGGCGCGCGTCGGCTGGCTGGTTGCGATTGTGATGGTGGGGCGCTTTGTTCTGAGCCTGTTCCTGCAAACGGCCAGGGGCCTGAAAATCCTTCAGGGGTTCGAGTCCACCGGCTCCGGCGTGCACGTACTGCCCCCGGATTACAAATCGCGGCTGCGCTGGATCGTGCCGTTGCTGATCGTGATTGCCATCGTGTTTCCGTTTTTCGCCAACAAATACATTCTGACGGTGGTCATTCTCGGCCTGATCTACGTGTTGCTCGGTCTGGGGCTGAACATAGTGGTGGGCCTGGCGGGGCTGCTCGACCTGGGCTACGTGGCCTTCTATGCCATCGGCGCTTATGGGCTGGCACTGGGTTATCAGTATCTGGGGCTGGGTTTCTGGTCGGTGCTGCCGCTGGCGGCGATTGCGGCAGCGATGGCCGGATGCATTCTCGGGTTCCCGGTGTTGCGAATGCACGGTGACTATCTGGCCATCGTGACCCTGGGCTTTGGTGAAATCATTCGCCTGGTGCTCAACAACTGGCTGTCATTTACCGGCGGCCCCAACGGCATGCCGGTACCATCGCCGACGTTTTTCGGCCTGGAGTTCGGTCGCGTGGCCAAGGACGGCGGGGTACCGTTCCATCAGTTCTTCGGTCTGGACTACAACCCCAATATCAAATTCCTGTTTATCTACATCGTGCTGTTTCTGGTGGTGCTGCTGGTGCTGTATATCAAGCACCGCCTGACTCGCATGCCGATTGGCCGGGCCTGGGAAGCGTTGCGTGAAGACGAAATCGCCTGCCGCGCCATGGGCCTGAATCACGTTCTGGTCAAACTTTCAGCCTTCACCCTCGGCGCTTCTACGGCAGGTCTGGCCGGTGTGTTTTTTGCCAGCTACCAAGGGTTCGTCAACCCGTCGTCGTTCACCTTCTTCGAGTCGGCGCTGATCCTCGCCATTGTGGTGCTCGGTGGTATGGGCTCGACCGTGGGGGTAGTGATTGCTGCATTTGTCCTGACCGTGGCGCCGGAACTGTTGCGCAGTTTTGCCGAGTACCGGGTGCTGCTGTTTGGCGTATTGATGGTGCTGATGATGATCTGGCGCCCACGGGGCCTGATCCGGGTCAGCCGTGTCGGGGTCACGCCACGTAAGGGAGTCGCGCCATGAAAGACCTCTCCAGCAACGACGAAGTAGTGCTCTCGGTCGACAAGCTGATGATGCACTTTGGCGGGATCAAGGCTCTGAGCGATGTCAGTCTCAAGGTCAAACGCAATTCAATCTTTGCCCTGATCGGGCCTAACGGGGCGGGGAAAACCACCGTGTTCAACTGCCTGACCGGGTTTTACAAAGCCAGTGGCGGCAGAATCGAACTCAATGCCCGTGGTGCGCGGACCAATGTCATCAAGCTGCTGGGGGAGCCATTCAGGCTGACGGACTTTGTCTCTCCCAAAGCCTTTGCCAGCCGCCTGTACTACAAAATGTTCGGCGGCACCCATCTGGTTAACCGCGCAGGGCTGGCGCGCACGTTTCAGAACATTCGTCTGTTCAAGGAAATGTCGGTGCTGGAAAACCTGCTGGTGGCGCAGCACATGTGGGTCAACCGCAACATGCTGGCGGGCATCCTCAACACCAAGGGCTACCGCAAGGCCGAAAGCGATGCGCTGGACCATGCGTTTTACTGGCTGGAAGTCGTCGACCTGGTGAACTGTGCCAACCGCCTGGCCGGGGAGTTGTCTTACGGCCAGCAGCGGCGCCTGGAAATTGCCCGGGCCATGTGCACGCGGCCGCAAATCATCTGTCTGGACGAGCCGGCGGCCGGGCTTAACCCGCAGGAAACCGAAGCGCTCAGTGCGATGATTCGCCTGCTGCGGGACGACCACGACTTGACCGTGGTATTGATCGAACACGACATGGGGATGGTCATGAGTATTTCCGATCACATAGTGGTGCTCGACCACGGCAACGTGATCGCACAGGGCGGGCCGGAAGCCATTCGCAACGACCCGAAAGTGATCGCGGCCTACCTTGGCGCCGACGAAGAGGAGCTGATATGACGGGCACTATCCTCGAACTCAAGGAACTGGACGTTCACTACGGGCCGATCCAGGCCCTGAAAAAAGTCTCGATGCACATCGAGGAAGGCGAAACCGTGAGCCTGATCGGCTCCAACGGTGCGGGCAAGTCCACGTTGCTGATGTCGATCTTCGGCCAGCCCAGAGCCAGTGGCGGGCAGATCTTCTACCAGGGCGTGGACATCACTCAGAAGTCCTCGCACTACATTGCCTCCCATGGCATCGCCCAGTCGCCGGAAGGCCGTCGCGTATTTCCGGACATGACGGTGGAAGAAAACCTGTTGATGGGCACCATCCCCATCGGCGACAAGCATGTCGACGAAGACATGCAGCGCATGTTCGAACTCTTCCCCAGGCTCAAGGAACGGCGTAATCAGCGGGCAATGACCATGTCGGGCGGAGAGCAGCAAATGCTCGCCATCGCCCGCGCCCTGATGAGCCGTCCCAAGTTGCTGTTGCTGGACGAACCCAGCCTGGGGCTGGCGCCGATCGTGGTGAAGCAGATTTTTGCGACCTTGCGTGAACTGGCTACCACCGGCATGACCATTTTTCTGGTCGAGCAAAACGCCAACCACGCCCTGCGCCTGTCGGACCGGGCCTACGTGATGGTCAACGGTGAAATCCGCCTGACCGGAACCGGCAAGGAACTGTTGAGCAACGAAGAAGTACGCAACGCGTATTTAGGCGGGCACTAAAGGGTTCACCCTGCAGGAGCGAGCGCTTTGCAAATCTCGCGAGCCAGCTCGCTCCTGCAATTTTCGCAGCCCCTTTCTAGGGGCTTTTTGTTTTTCAACAGCGCACTTTTGAAATTGTGGAAAACAATATTCCAGACCCGCGAAAGCGCGACATAAAGCCGCTCTAAATACCTGTTTTAACATCATTTTGACTTGTCCCCGTTTGCTGTGGAGGTGGCTGTGGGTAACGTGGGAGTAGTTGGCTGCAGGCCTTTGTTTACGTGGCTTGCATGGGTGTGGTTGTTTTTTGATCAGCGGTTTTTACCTGGCTTCCTGCAGGATTTGTCAACAGATTTGTTCAGTTATAAACATAGTCATTAGTCGATAACCAACCTGTGGATAAGTCTGTGGTTAAACTCTGGAAGGAATGCCCTGAGCGGCGGAATTACTGGCCTCTGGCTATCTCAGAGGTTTTACCGGGTTGCACCTTTTTGGGGCGTCTGCATGTTGCCTGCGTCCAGGTCAAGCTAAAAACTCTTCAATCAGCGCTCAACCCCTTGTGGCCAGAGGCTTTGGCCATTTTGAAGTTGCCCCCAAAGACTGTGGACGGGCCTGTGGATAACGTGAGTGCATATGGCTCCAGCCCTTGTCTGGCATGGCCTGCAGGGAGTTGGTTGTTTTTCGTACAGGTTTTGTCCGGGATCATGTGCCGGGTTGCCGCCAAATCGCAGCCGGGGCATGCTGCTTCCCGTCTTATTCAACGGCGGCCGATGCCCGCCAGCCAAGGAGAACGCTATGACTTCCACCCTGTTTATTACGGGCGCCACTTCCGGATTTGGTGAGGCCTGCGCTCGCAAGTTTGCGCAAGCAGGCTGGAAACTGGTACTGACCGGCCGCCGTAAAGAGCGTCTGGATGCCCTGTGCGAAGAACTGTCCAGCCAGACCGAAGTTCACGGCCTGGTAGTAGATGTACGTGATCGCAAGGCGATGGAAGAGGCAATTGCCAATCTGCCACCGTCGTTCAGCAAGCTGCGCGGACTTATCAACAATGCCGGGCTGGCGCTGGGCACCGATCCGGCGCCCAAGTGCGACCTCGACGATTGGGAAACCATGGTCGATACCAACATCAAGGGGCTGCTCTACACCACGCGCCTGCTGCTGCCCCGGCTGATTGCCTACGGCCGCGGTGCCGGTATCGTTAACCTGGGCTCTATCGCCGGCAGCTACCCGTACCCCGGCAGCCATGTCTATGGCGGCACCAAAGCCTTCGTCAAGCAGTTCTCCCTGAACCTGCGCTGCGACTTGCAGGGCACGGGCGTGCGGGTCAGCAACGTTGAACCGGGTCTGTGTGAAAGCGAATTCTCGATGGTGCGCTTCGGCGGCGACAAGGCCCGCTATGACGCCACCTACCAGGGTGCTGAGCCGATTCAGCCGCAAGACATCGCCGAGACGATTTTCTGGGTGCTCAATACGCCGGCCCACATCAACATCAATCGCCTTGAACTGATGCCCGTCACGCAGTCCTGGAGCGGTTTTGCCATCGAACGCCACGCCACAGAGTAAACTCACGCCTGGCAGCCTGCCCGCGACCTCCTGAGGGGGTCGCATTCAACAGGGCTGAAAAGGAGTTTTTGTGAGTAACAGTGGTGAGCAGAAACTGCTCAAACAATCGACCGTTCTGATGTTCGCGGTGGCCATCGCCGGCATCGTGACGGGTGTTATATCGGGTTCGCAATCCATCTTGTTCGATGGGTTCTTCTCTTTGATCGCGACCTTTATCAAAGTACTGATGCTGATCACGGCACAGTTGATCGCCAAGGAAAGCAACGAACGTTTCCAGTTCGGCTTCTGGCACCTTGAGCCCATGGTGCTGCTGATCGAAGGCAGTTTCCTGTTTTTGATTGCGATCTATGCCTTTCTCAATGGCGTGTTCGGCATTATCAATGGCGGGCGCGAAATTGAGCTGGGCCTGGTGATCATCTACGCGGCGGTGTTTACCGTAATCGAGTTTGCCTACTACTTCTGGGTCCGGCGTAAAAACCGCAAGCTCAAGTCCAGCCTGATCCAGTTCGACAACATCAGCTGGCTGGTGGACGCCATGCTGTCGGTGGGGCTGTTGATAAGTTTTGTCACGGCGCTGATTCTGAAACAACAGGGTTATGCCCAGTGGGCCGCCTATGTAGACCCGGCGATCCTGATTTTGCTGGCTTTCAGCATGCTGGCTCCGGCGTTCAAAATCCTGCGCCCGGCTTTGCGCGACGTCCTGGGTATTGCCCCGGACAAGCTCGATGACAAGGTGCGGGATGTGCTCGAGGAAATGTCGGCGCGCCATGGCTTTGAGGGCTACAAAACCTATGTGCAAAAGCACGGAAGGGCGCGCTTTATCGAGATCCATATCGTGTTGCCGGCGGGATATCCGCTGACCAGCATCAAGACCCTGGACGGGTTTCGTGAAGAGATATCAGGCATGTTGGGCGCGGCCGACAGTGCGCGCTGGCTGACCATCAGCTTTACCGGCGATCGCAAGTGGATTGCCTGACCTTACCCCTGTAGGAGCGAGCTCGCCTCGCGAGCTCTTTACATATTCGCGAGGCAAGCTCGCTCCTACAGGAGTTGCGCCAGGCCGCTGTAGCAGGTGGCCAGGTGATACGGCGTGGTCGACGGCATGTCCAGGCGGCTGACGTTGCCTGCCGCATCCCGGCATTCATACCAGCCACCGGCATGTAAAAAGTTCTGCTGCAACGCCAGCAACTGGCGTTGCAGGCGGGGCAGGGGCGCCAGACGCAAGGTCAGGGCGCGCAGGTACTCGGCCTGGGCCCAGATGCGCTGGGTGCCATCGCGCAAGGTGCCATCCGGGGCCAGCATGCCGCAGACCGCCCCGGTCTGCGGGTCGACCCCAACCTGTTCGGCAAAGTCGAAGGCGAGCGCAAGCGAGTTGTGCAGGGCTGTTTGACGCAGCAGTGGCGAGGACTCCAGCAAGTAGAACCACTCAAACTGATGCCCGGGTTCAAACCAGTTATCCACAGCCCCCAGCGGTTTTTCGAGCAAGGCGTTATGCACAGGCTCGATAAAGCGCTGTTGCATGCCATCGGCCAGCGCCAGCAATGCGCTGTGTACCGGCGCATCGTCGCGCACCGACAAAGTCGCCAGAAACGCCTCGGCCAGATGCATCAACGGGTTTTGCAGCGGGCCGGTGTCCAGCGTTGACCAGTCCCGCTCGAGGCTGGCTTCGTACAGGCCATTACCATCGCTGAAGCGCTCGGCGACGACTTTCAGCGCGGCATTGAGCACTGATTCCACCGCCGGCTCGCGCACCTTGCCCCAGTAATGGGCGCAGGCAAAGATGATAAAGGCGTGGGTATACAGGTCTTTACGCTGATCCAGCGGCGCGCCGTCGGGGTCGATGCTGTAAAACCAGCCGCCGTGTACGGCGTCGTAAAAGTGCCTTTGCAGCGAGCGGAACAACCTGCCTGCGCGCTCGGCAGCGCCGGGGAAGGCGGGGTCATCGATCAAGCTGGCGAATAGATATAGCTGACGGGCGCAGGCCATGGCGCGATAGCGCTGGGGCGTCAGTGGCCGGTGCTCGGGGCTGAGTGCCTCATAGGGCAGTTCCAGTTCGGCATTCCAGCCGGGGCCTTGCCAGAGCGGCACAATGACCTGGCGAAAATGCTGCTGTACCGCCGCAAACAGGGCGGTCAGTTCGAGCGGTAAGGCGGAGCTGGCTACATGGGGCATTGGCAGGCGTCGTCACGGCTGGGGCGTTTGCGCGACATGATACACCGTGACGTCCAACTCTGTAGGCGCGAGCTTTTAAAGCTTCAGGCCCACAAAAGATCGCGGGTTATGAGATCAACAGCCCCTGCCGTTCAATAAACCTCACGATGGTATCCAGGCCGTGGCCGGTTTTTTGATTGCTGAACACAAAGGGCTTGGCGCCGCGCATGCGCCGGGTGTCACTGTCCATCAGCTCCAGCGATGCGCCCACCAGCGGTGCGAGGTCGATTTTATTGATCACCAGCAAGTCGGATTTGCAAATCCCCGGTCCACCCTTGCGCGGCAACTTGTCCCCTGCGGATACATCGATCACGTAGATCGTCAGGTCGGACAGTTCCGGGCTGAAGGTGGCCGACAAGTTATCCCCACCCGATTCCACCAGAATCAGGTCCAGCCCGGGGAAGCGCCGGTTCAGCTGATCCACGGCTTCGAGGTTGATCGATGCATCTTCACGAATGGCGGTGTGCGGGCAGCCGCCGGTTTCTACACCGATGATCCGCTCCGGTGCCAGCGCCTGGTTACGCACCAGAAAATCGGCATCTTCGCGGGTATAAATATCGTTGGTGACCACCGCCAGGTTGTATTTGTCCCGCAGTGCCAGGCACAGGGCCAGGGTCAGGGCAGTTTTGCCGGAGCCCACCGGGCCCCCGATGCCGACCCGCAAAGGTTGTGTGTTCATTGCATTCTCCTAGGAACGAAACAGACGGCTGTACTGGCGCTCGTGGGCCATGCTCGCCAATGACAGGCCGAAAGCGGCACTGCCCAAACGGGATAAGTCGAGGTTGCTGGCGTGTTGTTGCGCCTGCTGCAGCGCCGGGGATAACTCGCTGGTCATGCGTTGAGCGGCCTGCTGGCCCAGCGGCAGGGTTTTCATCAGCACCGCCAATTGGTTTTCCAGCCAGCTCCACAGCCAGGCTGCCAGCGCGTCTGACGCACTGATGCCCCAGGCCCGGGCAGCCAGTGCCCAGCCGAGTGCCAGGTGCGGCTCGGCTTGTTGGGTGAGAAATAGCCGTGCAGGCTCATCCAGCTCGGGCAACCCCATCAGAAGTTGCTGCAGGGAGTAGCCCATTTGCCGGCTTTCCTGATGCAATTCGCGGGTTTCACGACTGGCGCGGTGTTCGTCGCAAAACTGCTGCAAGGCACTCCAGTCTTCGTCGGCCGCCGCCCGGCAATGGGCGAGCAGCAACGGAGCCTCGAAGCGCGCCAGATTGAGCAGCAATTGATCGCTGATCCAGCGGCTGGCAGTTGCCGGGCTGGATACCCGGCCATTCTCGACGGCCATTTCCAGGCCCTGGGAATAGCTGTAGCCGCCAATCGGCAGCTGTGGGCTGGCCAGGCGCAACAGCGCCCATGCCGGACTCACAAACGCACACCAAACTGATGCAGGCGCGGGGCGTAGTTGAAGTCTTCTTCGCCTGCGCGGGAATGATGATGACCGCCGCCGTAGGCGCCATGCTCCGGTTGGAACGGCGCCTCAATGGCTTCGGTCTGCGCGCCCAATTGTTCCAGCATGGCTTTGAGCACGTAGTCATCGAGCAGGCGCAGCCAGCCATCGCCGACTTGCAGGGCAACATGGCGGTTGCCCAGATGATAGGCCGCGCGGGTCAACTCAAAGGCATTGAGACAGGTCACGTGCAGCAACTTTTCGGGGCTGGCACACACCCGCACGATGCGCCCGTCCTGGGCTTGCAGAAATTCGCCGTCATGCAGGGGCGGTTGTCCGCGTTCAAGGAACAGGCCGACGTCCTCGGCGTCACTGCTAAAGCAACGCAAACGGCTTTTGCTCCGGGCTTCGAAGTTGAGGTGTAACTCAGCGCTCCACACGGGGTGGGGCTGAACTCTGCGATGAATCACCAACATCGGTAGGCTTCCTGCAATTGACAATGCCTTGATCAGAGCAAGGGGCTTGCCAACCTTGGGTTGCACAACAAAGGCGAGTGATCCTGGGAAGGGAAAGGGGCAGCGGCGAGCGATAATGGTGCGTTATGAGTTTTATTTCGCACCAACAAGGTGCGCGTCTTTACTCGGTACTGCCCAGGCCTTGCCAGTGCTTGAGCCCGATAAAGATAAAGCGCAGCTGCTGGCTGATTTTTGCCTGGGGTTGCAGGTAGTCGGGGAGCGCCTCGGCGGGCGGATCGATGACATCGGGCAAGGCCGCGAACACACTTTTAACCACCAGATCGGCAATTACCGTAAGGCCTGCGTGGTTCAAGTGCTGCAGCTTGGGCTTGGACCCGAGGTCGGCGGCCAGATCCGAGGTGATGTCTTCGCGCAGCGCCCCGATAGCCTGGCGCACTGGCTGTGAGCCGCCGTATTGCTCGCGGGCCAGAAACAGAAACTGCGAGCGGTTGGCCTGCACCACATCGAGAAAGATCCGTACCGACGCGTTGATCACACCGCCCATAAACAGTTCGTTGTGTCGCACCAGACGAATGGTTTCGCGAAAGGTCTGACCGACTTCACTGACCAGCGCCAGGCCCAGTTGGTCCATGTCGCTGAAGTGCCGATAAAAGCCGGTGGGCACTATGCCTGCGGTTTTTGCGACTTCGCGCAGGCTCAGGCTGCCAAAGCCGCGACCCGATTCCATCAAGTGGCGGGCGGCATCCATCAGCGCAAGGCGGGTTTGTTGCTTCTGTTCGGCGCGAGGCAGCATCGGAGCTGGTATTCCAGACAAGTACAGCGGCGCACTCTAGCAAATCGGCTTTGATGACGTCGAACTGCAATGGAGACTCTGCAGGAGCGAGCTTGCTCGCGAGCTCTATTACTGCGTAAACAGATCGCGAGCAATCAGTTGCCGTCGGGCTCCTGCAATCACTTGATTAGCTGGCACGTTGATTCCTTTCAGCAAGACGATCCGCGCCGCCTTCCGCCACCAGGTTGCTCTGGCGTTGAGTGCGGTCGTAGCCATCTTCAGCCACGGGGTTCTGCTGGTTCAGAGTGCGTTGTGCGCCGTCCTCAGCCACGGGATTCTGCTGGTTGAGAGTGCGTTGTGCACCGTCCTCAGCTACGCGGTTCTGCTGGTTCAGGGTGCGTTGGGCACCGTCTTCAGCCACAGGATTCAGCGGTTGGCTCAAGCTGCTGGAAGCAGGCTGCACCATGGGGGTTTGCTCGTCGTCGGCGGGCATCGCAAAGGCGTTGATGGCCAACAGTGAGAGGCCAAGACCAAGCAGTAATGGGCGTTTCATGATATCGGTGCTCCGTAGCAGGGCAATTAGTTAGTCAGGTAAGCAATGCTACGCTTGGATCTTCGATATCAAAGTTCATACGGCCAATGGTGATAATCAACACAATTGATTGTTCAGGCGCGAGTGCTCTGGCTTGCGGCTTTCGGGTGTTTTTTTCATGAAAGTCGGCCTCCGGTTAAACCTTGGGCAGTCTTTGACAGTCGTACTTTTATTAGCGTCGCAGCCATTGTAAAACGCCGCAGTTGGGACGTTCAGCCGTAATAAGGAGCCGTTAAATGACACGCACCCGTAAAGTCCTTGCCTGGATTGGCGGTATTTTGCTTCTGCTGGTGGTGGTCCTGGTGGTGATCCTCGCTACCTTCGACTGGAACCGGATCAAGCCAACAATTAATACCAAAGTGTCTGACATCCTCCATCGCCCATTTGCCATTAACGGCAACCTGGCCGTGCGCTGGCAGCGCGAAGCGGACGAGGCTGGCTGGCGTGCCTGGGTGCCTTGGCCCCATGTGATTGCCGAAGACCTGAGCCTGGGCAATCCCGAGTGGTCAAAAGAACCGCAAATGGTCGGCCTGAAGAAGGTGGAGTTGCGTCTGTCACCGCTGGCGCTGCTGACGCAGACCGTGGATATCCCGCGTATCGACCTGACCGAGCCATCGGCCAGCCTGGAGCGTCTGGCCGATGGCCGGGCGAACTGGACATTCAAGTTAGACCCCAAAGACCCGAACGAAAAACCCTCGGATTGGAAGGTGGACATTGGCGCCATAGGTTTCGACAAGGGCCATGTGACGCTCAATGACCAGACCCTCAAAACCCGTCTGGATGTAGTGATCGATCCGCTGGGCAAACCCATCCCGTTCAGCGACATCGTCGGCCAGAGCGCGGCGAAAAAAGCGCTGGAGAAAGGTTCTGCGCCACAAGACTACGCATTCGCGCTGAAGGTCAAAGGTCAGTACCACGGCCAGAACCTCGACGGCACCGGCAAAATTGGCGGCCTGCTGGCCTTGCAGGACGCGGCCAAACCCTTCCCGTTGCAGGCGCAAGTCAGCATTGCCGACACCAAAGTCGCGCTGGCCGGGACCCTGACCGACCCGCTCAACCTGGGGGCGCTGGACCTGCGCCTGAAATTGGCAGGCAGCAGCCTGGCCAACCTTTATCCACTGACCGGCGTAACCCTGCCTGACTCGCCGCCGTACTCAACCGATGGCCACCTGATTGCCAAACTGCATGAGCCGCACGGCGCAGTTTTCACTTACGAAAACTTCAACGGCAAAATCGGTAGCAGCGATATTCATGGCAACCTGAAATACGTCGCCAGCCAGCCACGGCCCAAGCTGAGCGGCGCACTGGTGTCCAATCAATTGCTGATGGCTGACCTGGCCCCGTTGATTGGCGCGGACTCCAACGCCAAGCAAAAAGCCCGTGGCGGCGACAGCAAACAACCGGCGGGCAAAGTATTGCCGGTTGAAGAGTTCCGCACTGAACGCTGGCGCGATATGGATGCCGATGTGGAATTCACCGGCAAGCGCATCGTCCAGAGTGCCGAGCTGCCGTTCACTGACCTGTACACCCATGTGGTGCTGGACAATGGCGAGCTGAAACTCGAACCACTGCGTTTTGGCGTGGCGGGCGGCAAGCTGGATGCGCAAATCAACCTCAACGGGCGCAGTACGCCGATGCTGGGGCGGGCCAAATTGACCGCGCGCAACTTCAAGCTCAAGCAGCTGTTCCCGACCTTTGAACCGATGAAAACCAGCTTTGGTGAGCTCAATGGCGATGCCACGCTGTCGGGCACCGGCAACTCGGTGGCCAAGTTACTGGGCACGGCCAATGGCGGCTTGAAGATGATCATCAATGATGGCGCCATCAGCCGCAGCCTTATGGAAATTGCCGGCCTGAACGTCGGTAACTATGTGGTGGGCAAAATATTCGGCGACGAAGACGTGAAGATCAACTGTGCGGCGGCGGACTTCGGGATCAAGGATGGTCTGGCCACTTCGCAGTTGTTTGTGTTTGATACCGAGAACGCGATCATCTACATCGACGGCACCGCCAACTTTGCCACCGAACAGCTCGACCTGAAAATCACCCCCGAGTCCAAGGGCTTGCGTTTGTTTTCGCTGCGTTCACCGCTGTACGTAAAAGGCACCTTTGGCAACCCTTCGGCGGGTGTGGAAGCGGTACCGCTGCTACTGCGCGGTGCCGGCATGGTGGCGCTGGGCGTGATTGCCGGCCCGGCGGCCGGTCTGCTGGCGTTGATCGCCCCCAGCGGCGGCGAACCCAACCAGTGCGCACCGCTGCTGCAACAGATGCAGCAGGGCAAGGTACCGAAAACGGTGAAGTAGCCCCACAAACCCTGCAGGAGCGAGCTTTTAAGATCAAAAGATCGCCAGCAAGCTCGCTCCTGCAGGCCAGTGCTGGCGGCTTGATCCAGACAAAAAAATGCCCGCCCCTCATCACATGGGGGCGGGCATTTGCATTTGCGGGTCTGTTTACAGCCCTTTGAGCAGATCCGCCATGTCATCGGCATGCTCTTCCTCTTGGGCGAGGATTTCTTCGAAAATCCGGCGTGTGGTCGGATCCTTGTCGCCGATGTACTGAATGATTTCGCGATAGCTGTCGACCGCAATGCGCTCGGCCACCAAATCTTCGTAAACCATTTCCTTCAGGTTTTTGCCCGCGACGTACTGGGCGTGGGAATTTTTCGACAGCAGGTCGGGGTTGAATTCAGGTTCGCCACCCAGTTGCACAATGCGCTCGGCCAGTTTGTCGGCGTGCTCCATCTCCTGGGTGGCGTGCTCCAGGAACTCTTGCGCGGCAACGTGGGCCTTGATCCCGGTAGCCATGAAGTAGTGGCGCTTGTAGCGCAGCACGCACACCCACTCGGTGGCCAGGGATTCGTTGAGCAGGCGAAGGATCTCTTCGCGGTTGGCGCTGTAGCCTTCAGTGACAGCACCTTCTTCGACGTTCTTGCGGGCACGTTCGCGCAGGGTCTTTTTATCGGTTAATTGCATGTCGCTCATTTCAATCTCCTTACTCATCAGGTTGCCGCCTTGCTCTGCTGGCAAGATCGGTTCACAAGTTGTGAGTTCAGCGCGAGGAGAAAGTTTTATCCGATTTTTGGTGTCTTTCTCAGGGGCGTGGTCCAGCGTTCCGAGAGGATTACCCCGGCCAGGGTCAGTGCGCCACCAATCAGGTGGTAAGCATGCAGTTGCTCTTTGAGCACCACCGCGGCAATCAGCGCCGTGATCAGCGGCAACAGGTTGAAGAACAGCGTGGTACGGCTCGGGCCCAGCACGGTGACGGCTTTCATCCAGGCCAAAGGTGCCAGCATGGAGGCCAGAATACAGGCATACAGCACCAGCCCGATGTTGTGCACCGTAAGGCCGGTCTTGGGTGACATCAGGTACAACGGCAGCAACACCACAATCGCCACCAGGATCTGCATGTACAGCATCTGCAGGGGCGGCAGGCGCAACTGCCATTTTTTCAGCAAGGTGCTGTAGATCGCATAGGCCAGGGTGGCAATCAGCATCATCGCGTCGCCCAGGTTGAGGCCGTGGTCAAGCAGGGCACTGAAGCTGCCGCTCGATACCACCACCAGCACGCCGACAAAGGATAGGATCGCGCCGACCAGGGCTCCGGCGGTAAGACGCTGCCCCAGGCTGATGATCGACATGGCCAGCACCATCAACGGCATCAACGACAGGATGATCCCCATGTTGGTGGCCGAAGTCCGGGCTGCGGCGTAGTAGGCCAGGCTTTGATAAATCGCCATGCCCAGCACGCCGAGGACAAAGATCTTGCCCAGATTGGGGCGGATTACCGACCAGTTGGCGATCACCGGTTTGAGCATGAACGGGGTGAACAGCAGGCCGGCCAGCAGCCAGCGATAGAAGCCGATCTCGGACGGGAAGATGGCGCCGACCGCGAGTTTGTTGATTACGGTATTGCCGGCCCAGATAAAAATGGCCAGTAGCGGGTAAGCGTATTGCATCAGGAACAACCACAGGGTTAATGAGCAGCGATTATCCGCCTGTCTGTCTGCAAGCCTATACTTCGATCCGGCCAATCTCCCCCTGAATCCAGACAGCATGCGCAAGAATCTGATCAACGTTCCCGAATTCGACGGCTTGCCGGCCCCGGTGTACTTCCGTTATGCCGAATTTGATGCCGACAGCCATGCTGCGCCCCATGTCCATGCCTGGGGCTCGCTGGACTATGTGGCCCACGGGGTGATGCGCTACGAGGTCAACGGCCAGCGCTTCATGTCACCGCCGCAGTACGCGGTCTGGGTCCCGCCCCATACCGAGCACAGCGCCTATAACCCGCAGGCGATTGTCTATCGTTCGGTCTACCTGGATGTCGTCCATTGCCGGCACCTGCCCAAGACTCCGGTGACGCTGGCCATCAGCGACATTCTCAAAGCCATCCTCAGCGACTTTGCCCGGCGCGACATCAACATTCCCCAAAGCGAGTCCGACAAGAGACTGGCCCAGGTTCTGGTCGATCAGTTGCGCCAGGCACCTGTGCATCAGTGCTATTTGCCTTACGCCCGTCATCCCGGCCTGCAGGTTGTCCTTGAGGCCCTGCAGAGCCAGCCCGGCGACAATCGGCCGCTTGGGCAGTGGGCCGCTCAGGTGCATGTCAGCGAGCGGACCCTGGCGCGACTGTTTGTCCGGGAACTGGGCATGAGCTTCGGCGAGTGGCGGCAACGCCTGCGGTTTCTGGCGGCGATTGAAGCGCTGGAGTCTTCGCGCAGCGTGCAGGACGTGGGTTTTGATCTGGGCTACAGCACCTCATCGGCGTTTATCGCCATGTTCGCCCGTCAGGCCGGCTGCACGCCGGAGCAATATCGGCGTCAGGCCCGGGGCGTGATGTAACAGAGTTTGTCTACACTCCAGAGCAGTCCGCTGCCACTCGGTGCGGCCATAAGGAGAAAACTCCATGACGAAGCTGCGTATTCCTCTGCTGATGATGGGCTTGTTGCTGTGCTCCCAGGGTTTTGCGGCCACGGCCCAGCAAAACAAAATGACCACCTGCAATGCCGATGCGAGTGCCAAGGCCCTCAAGGGCGATGAGCGCAAAGCGTTTATGAGCACTTGCCTTAAAGCCGCCCCGGCGGCCCCTGCGACTCAGCAGGAAAAAATGAAAACCTGTAACGCCACTGCCGGCACCCAGGCCCTCAAAGGCGATGCACGCAAAGCTTTTATGAGCGATTGCCTGAAGAAGAAATAAAGCCCCCGGCAGCAACGGGCTTGCTCGCGACGCCTGCAGATCCGCTGCAATCGCGGGCAAGCCGCGCCTGCAGGTAGCAGGGCAACGTCACAACTTCTAGTGCTGCCCGCTGAAGGCTGGCAGACTGCCTGTCCTTTCGCGCTGCTTGTTTTGAGGCTGTATGCCATCGTTTTCTCAGCGTCACATTTTGTTCGCCAGTTACCTCATCATCGCTGGCGGCTTGTTGCTGGTTTTTCCGTTGCGCCTGTTGCCCAGCCTGCTGGCCGGGTTGCTGGTTTACGAACTGGTCAACATGCTCACGCCACAACTGCAGCGGCTGATCGCCGGGCGCCGGGCGCGCTGGCTGGCGGTGGCATTGCTGGGCACTCTGGTGGTCAGCGTGCTGGCGTTGATTTTTGCCGGCGCCATCAGCTTCTTGCTGCACGAAGCAGAAAACCCCGGGGCATCGCTGAATAAATTCATGGTCGTGGTCGACCGGGCGCGGGGTCAATTGCCGCCGTTTCTGGACAGCTATCTGCCGGCCAGCGCGGCCGAGTTCAGGGTGGCGATCGGCGAATGGGGCAACAAACACCTCAGCGATCTGCAACTGGTGGGCAAAGACGCCGCGCACATGTTCGTGACGTTGCTGATTGGCATGGTGCTGGGCGCCATCATCGCGTTGCAGCGCATCCCGGATGTCAGCCGTCGCAAGCCCCTGTCAGCCGCGCTGTTCGACCGTTTGCACCTGCTGGTGCAGGCGTTTCGCAACATCGTGTTTGCGCAGATCAAAATCGCGCTGCTCAATACCGTGTTCACCGGGGTGTTTCTGGCGGTGATCCTGCCGCTGTTCGGCGTGCATTTGCCGCTGACCAAAACCCTGATTGTGCTGACCTTCCTGCTGGGGCTGCTGCCAGTGATAGGTAACCTGATCTCCAACACCCTGATCACCATCGTCGGCTTGTCCCTGTCGATCTGGGTCGCGGTAGGGGCTCTGGGCTATCTGATCGTTATCCACAAGCTGGAATACTTCCTCAATGCCAAGATCGTTGGCGGCCAGATCAGTGCCAAATCCTGGGAGCTACTGCTGGCGATGCTGGTATTCGAGGCAGCCTTCGGCCTGCCGGGGGTGGTGGCCGGGCCGATTTACTATGCGTATCTGAAGAGTGAGCTCAAGCAGATGGAGCTGGTCTAACCCGCAATCCCTAGTCGCTGCCGCAGGCTGCGGCAGCGATAAGGGTGTGGTTTTAGCCGTAACGCTTTTTGGCTTCAATCGCCAAACCGCTGCCGATGCTGCCGAAGATGTTGCCTTCGACGTGATGGGCGTTGGGCAGCATGGCCGCGACGCTCTGGCGCAGCGCCGGAATACCGCTCGAGCCGCCGGTGAAGAACACCGTATCCACCTGCTCGACACCCACGCCCGCACTGCTGAGCAAGTCAGTCACGCTGTTGCGGATGCGCTCCAGCTGGTTGTCGATGGAGGCTTCAAACAGCGCCCGGCTCAGTTCGACACTTAGCCCCGGTTCTACCCGGTCCAGCGGCACATGGCGGCTCTGGGCGTGGGTCAGTTCGATTTTGGTTTCTTCGATTTCCATCGCCAGCCAGTGACCGGCGCGCTGTTCGATCAACTTGAACAAGCGGTCAATCCCGCCGGTATCGACGATGTCGTAGCGCATGCTGTTCAGCGCGATCTGGGTTTTCTGTGCATACACCGAGTTGATGGTGTGCCAGGTCGCCAGGTTCATGTGATGACTGGTGGGCATGTAGGCCCCGCTTTTCATCCGGCTACCGTAGCCGAACAGCGGCATGACCCCTTGCAGGCTCAGTTGCTTGTCGAAGTCGGTACCGCCCACGTGCACGCCGCCCGTGGCCAGGATGTCGTCCTGGCGGTGGTCCATGCCACGGCGCTCAGGGGACAGGCGCACCAGCGAGAAGTCGGAGGTACCACCGCCGATATCGACAATCAGCACCAGCTCTTCGCGCTGGATGGTCGACTCATAGTCGAACGCTGCGGCAATGGGCTCGTACTGGAACGAGACTTCCTTGAAGCCGATGGCGCGGGCCACGTCGGTCAGGGTGTTCTCGGCTTCCTGGTCGGCCAGCGGATCGTCATCGACGAAATACACCGGGCGGCCCAGCACCACTTCTTCAAATTCACGGCCCGCGGTCGCTTCGGCGCGCTTTTTAAGCTGGGCGATAAACAGCCCCAACAGGTCCTTGAACGGCATGGCCGTGCCCAAAACGCTGGTGTCGTGCTTGATCAGCTTGGAACCCAGCAGGCTCTTGAGCGAGCGCATCAGGCGGCCTTCGTAGCCTTCCAGATACTCATGCAGCGCCAGACGGCCATACACCGGGCGGCGCTCTTCAATGTTGAAGAACACTACGGAGGGCAGGGTGATCTTGTCGTCCTCCAGCGCGATGAGGGTTTCCACGCCTGGGCGCAGCCAGCCGACGGTGGAGTTGGACGTGCCAAAGTCGATGCCGCAGGCACGTGCTGGAGTGGCGCTTTTCATGTCTTTCGAGTTCCGGTTAAAAAACGGCCGCGCAGTGTATGCCAGACGCTCGCAGAATCGAAGCGCGACGATTCTTTAAATCGCAGGTTTTAATCCCCTTGAAAGACTATCCTTCACCCCCAAACTTCCAGACATTGGTTTGGCGGTCTTAAGGCTGCCGATAAACTTTTGCAGCGCTGGTCAGTCACAGGATTGAGATCGGTCAACCCCCGGGCCGGTTAACCAGAGCATTCTGGGTGGCTTCGAGCTGCGCGATATTGATAACGGATGGTGATCCTTACATGGACTTCAAAGACTATTACAAAATCCTGGGTGTCGAGCCCACGGCTGACGATAAGGCGATCAAGACCGCTTATCGCAAGCTCGCGCGCAAGTATCACCCGGATGTGAGCAAGGAAAAGGACGCCGAGGAGAAATTCAAGGATGTCAACGAAGCGTATGAAGCCCTGAAAAGTGCCGACAAGCGCGCCGAATACGACGAAATGCGCAAGTACGGTCAACATGGGCAGCCATTCCAGGGGCCGCCGGGCTGGCAAGGGCACTCGAGCGGTGGTTTCGAGGATCAGGGCGATTTTTCAGACTTTTTCAGCTCGATCTTCGGTTCGCGCGGTAATGGCTTCGGCGGCCAGAGCGGCCGCAGTGCGGGACGTCGTGGACAGGATGTAGAAATGGAACTGCCGATTTTCCTTGAAGAAACCCTGTCCGGCGAATCGAAGCAGATCAGCTTCCAGATTGGCGGCGCCAACAAGACCCTTAACGTGAAAATCCCGGCCGGTGTCACCGACGGTGAGCGCATCCGCCTTAAAGGGCAGGGCGGTCCGGGCGTGGGTGGCGGTGCCAATGGCGATCTATACCTGATCATCCGCTTTGCTCCGCATCCGAAGTTCGATGTTGAAGGTCATGATCTGGTGATCACGGTGCCAGTGGCGCCGTGGGAAGCTGCTCTGGGGGCCAAAGTGGCCGTGCCGACCCTGACCAGCAAAATCAACCTGACCATCCGTCCGGACAGCCAGAGCGGTCAACGCTTGCGCATCAAAGGCCATGGCCTGGCGAACAAGCAAGGCGAGCGTGGTGATTTGTATGCCCAATTGAAAGTGGTCATGCCGAAACAGAGCGACGAGGCCACAAAAGCCCTGTGGCAAGACCTGGCCGACAAATCGGCATTCGATCCGAGAGCCCAATGGAGTAACTGATCATGAGCAGCACCCTGATCGTTCAGCTGGACATGGAAAGGTTCTGCGAAGAGGCCGGCATCCCGGCCACTTACGTGATAGAGATTGTCGAACACGGAATTATCGAACCTCAGGGCCGCACGCCGGACGTGTGGCGTTTTGAAGACTACGAGCTGGCCATCGCACAGCGTGCGACCAAGCTGCACCACGACCTGGAGATGGAGTGGGAAGGCGTCGCACTGGCGCTGGACCTGATCGAGGAAGTGCAGCAATTGCGGGCCGAGAACCAGCGGCTCAAGCAGCAACTGGGCCGCTTTGTCGGCGACCTGTAGCCGCGACCGTACTGTAGGAGCGAGCTTGCCTCGCGATCTTTTCAGATAGCTGTTCACAGTAGCGTGCAGCACGCCAGATACAGATCGCGAGGCAAGCTCGCTCCTACGGGTTTTTTATTTGTCAGATCTGTTTGGGCAACACCACGGTAAACGTCGTGCCCTCGGCTTCGGTCGAGGACACTTCGATGCTGCCATGGTGCGCGTCTACCACTTCCTTGACGATGAACAAGCCCAGGCCAAGGCTGGTGGACGCGCCCGGGTGGCCAATGTCTTCGCTCGGGCTGCGTACCAACGGGTCGAACAGGGTGGCCAGCGCCTCCTCTGCAATCGGGGTGCCGTTGTTGTGCACCCGCAGGGTCACGTGGTCGTCAGTTCCGTTCAGGATCAGGGTCACCGCGCCTTCGCTGGCGCCATGCTGCAACGCATTGCCGATCAGGTTCTGCAGCAACTGGTCGAGGCGTCGAGGGTCCCAGTGGCCTTCAACATTGCCGTTAACCTGCAAGCTCTGCTCACACTTGGGGTGTCCGGCGCCGGCCTGGTCCAGTGCGGTCTGACAAGCCTGGGCCAGGTTCATGGCGCAGGGTTCCACAGGCAACTGCGTACCCAGGCGGCTGCGCACAAACTCCAGCAGATCACTGACCATCGCCTGCATGTGGCGCGCCCCGGTCTTGATCGCCTTGACGTAATTCAGGGCGTTGGCATCCAGGGTAATTTTGCGTTCCAGCATTTCGGTGGACATGCTCACCGCTTGCAACGGCGCGCGCAGGTCATGGCCCAGAATCGCCAGGAAGATATCCCGCGAGCGGTTGACCTGCTCGGCGTAGGCCTCGGTGGATTCGGCCAGCGCCTCATCAATGGCCTCATTGAACCGGATCATGTCCTGCAAGTAGCTCAGCTCCAGAGTTTCGAGGCTGGCGACCCACAAGCGGATCACGCAGGCGCGCAAGTGCCGGAACTCGGAGGTCATCTGCACCAGATCAAAGCCCACGGTATGGCGCAGTTCGCCATGGCTGGCGGCGGCAACGTCCAGGCTCGGGGTTTTTTCCGGCCCTTCGCCCTCGGCCTTGGCCTGTTGTTCGCTGGCGGTTTGCGCGGTGTTCATGTCCCGCGCAGCGGCCAGCAGAATGGCCTTGGCATGATCGCGCAGGGCCACGCTGTCCATTGATTCGGCAGCCGGGGTGATGGTTTCGGCGAACTGCTCCCATTCATCGACGATACGATCAGCGTTGTGCACGATGAATTCAGATAGGCGCATAGCCAGACCCTGCTGCAAGAGCGATAGTAATTAAGGTGTCGCATCTTAGCCCCTAACGACAGCTTTCTATACAACCGCTTGCCGGTACAGTCCCCGCCAGCCAGGGGAACTGCCCGCAGCCTTCAAAACAGAAAATAGCGCTGTGCCATCGGCAATACATCAGCGGGTTCGCACCACAGCAGCACCCCGTCGGCCTTGACTTGATAGGTCTGCGGATCGACTTCGATTTCGGGCAGGTAACCGTTGTGAATCAGATCGGTTTTCTGTACTTCGCGACAGCCTTTGACCACCGCGATTTGCTTCTTCAGCCCCAGTGCCGCGGGTACCCCGGCATCCGCCGCCGCCTGGCTGATAAAGGTCAGGCAGGTGGCATGCCGCGAGCCGCCGTAGCTGGCAAACATCGGGCGGTAGTGCACCGGCTGCGGGGTAGGGATCGACGCATTCGGATCACCCATCAGGCTCGAGGCAATCGCCCCG
Organism: Pseudomonas paraversuta; assembly: GCF_904067025.1. Taxonomy (NCBI): domain Bacteria; kingdom Pseudomonadati; phylum Pseudomonadota; class Gammaproteobacteria; order Pseudomonadales; family Pseudomonadaceae; genus Pseudomonas; species Pseudomonas paraversuta. Next base: position 4,456,936 of record NZ_CAJFDA010000001.1, on the reverse strand, counting down.
CCCTTGAGAATCAGGGTCGGCTTGACCCCGAAGAACGCCGGTCGCCAGAGCACCAGGTCGGCCCACTTGCCCACCTCGATCGAGCCCACTTCATGGCTGACACCGTGGGTGATCGCCGGGTTGATGGTGTATTTGGCGATGTAGCGTTTGGCGCGAAAATTGTCATTGCCCGGTGCGTCTTCGGGCAGCGGGCCGCGCTGTTTCTTCATCTTGTCGGCGGTTTGCCAGGTACGGGTGATGACCTCGCCGACCCGGCCCATGGCCTGGCTGTCGGAGCTGATCATCGAAAACGCGCCGAGGTCGTGCAGGATGTCCTCGGCGGCGATGGTTTCACGACGGATACGGCTTTCAGCGAAGGCCACATCCTCGGCGATGCTCGGGTCGAGGTGATGGCAGACCATCAGCATGTCGAGGTGCTCGTCGATGGTATTGCGGGTAAACGGCCGGGTCGGATTGGTCGAGCTGGGCAATACATTGCTCAGGCCGCAGGCCTTGATGATATCCGGGGCATGGCCGCCACCCGCGCCTTCGGTGTGATAGGTGTGGATGGTGCGGCCCTTGAATGCGGCCAGGGTGGTTTCGACAAAGCCCGACTCGTTCAGCGTGTCGCTGTGAATCGCCACTTGCACGTCATACAGATCGGCCACGTTCAGGCAGTTGTCGATGGCCGCGGGCGTAGTGCCCCAGTCCTCGTGCAGCTTGAGACCGATGGCCCCGGCTTCGACCTGCTCGATCAGCGGTTGCGGCAGGCTGGCGTTGCCCTTGCCGGTAAAGCCCATGTTCATCGGGAATGCATCGGCGGCCTGCAGCATGCGCGCCATGTGCCACGGCCCCGAGGTGCAGGTGGTGGCATTGGTCCCGGTGGCCGGGCCGGTGCCACCGCCGATCATGGTGGTGACCCCGCTGTTCAATGCCTCTTCGATCTGTTGCGGGCAGATGAAGTGGATATGGGTGTCGATACCGCCAGCCGTGAGGATCATGCCTTCGCCGGCGATCACTTCAGTACTGGCGCCGATGGCGATGGTCACGCCGGGCTGGATATCCGGGTTGCCGGCTTTGCCGATGGCGTGGATCCGGCCGTTTTTCAGGCCCACGTCGGCTTTGACGATGCCCCAGTGATCGATGATCAGGGCGTTGGTAATCAGCGTGTCCACCACCTCGCTGGCGAGCAACTGGCTTTGGCCCATGCCGTCGCGGATCACCTTGCCGCCGCCGAACTTCACTTCTTCGCCGTAGATGGTGAAGTCCTGCTCGACCTCGATCCACAGCTCGGTGTCGGCCAAGCGGATCTTGTCGCCAACGGTAGGGCCGAACATGTCGGCGTAGGCCTGGCGGGAAATTTTCATAGTGAGTTCCTAAATATATAAACCATCCCCCAATCCCTGTAGGAGCGAGCTTGCTCGCGAGCCCTTGAGCGCTCTTGAGAAAAAGCTCGCGAGCAAGCTCGCTCCTACAGGGGATTAGGGGATTGGGGTTAATCCAGATTGCCCATGACCCGGCCGGCAAAGCCGAACACCCGGCGCAGCCCGGCCAGTTCCACCAGTTCCACTTCGCGGGTCTGCCCCGGCTCGAAACGCACGGCGGTGCCCGCCGGGATATTCAGGCGCATGCCACGGCTGTCAGCACGGTTAAACATCAGGGCATCGTTGGTTTCGAAAAAGTGATAGTGCGAACCCACCTGGATCGGGCGGTCGCCACGATTGGACACGCTGAGGCTCAGGGTCCGACGGCCGACATTCAGCTCGATGTCACCGGCTGCAATGCGGTATTGGCCGGGAATCATTGCGGCTCACTCAAGGTTTTGTAGTAGATGGCCGTAGGGCTGTAGTGACCGTCGGGGCTGCGGCAATAGTTGGGTAGCTCGCCGACCCGGGTGTAACCCAGGGCACTGTAGAAGTTTTCTGCGGGCGAGCCGGCCTCGGTGTCCAGGTGCAGCAAGCCGCGCTTTTTTGCCCGCGCCCCTTGCTCCAGGGCGTGGATCATTATCTGGCCCAGACCACGGCGCCGGGCTTCGTTGAGCACCAGCAGTTTCTGGACCTCGGCACGGTTGAGCCCGTTGCGCTTCTGGCACAGGGCAAGTTGCACGCTGGCCAGCACCCGGCCGTCTTCAATCAACACCCACAGGAGCAGAGTGCCTTGCTCCAGCTGGGCCTGTACTTCGTTGAAATAGTGGCTGGCCTGGGGCAGGTCCAGATCGTCCATGAATCCCACGGAGGCGCCGTAGCGCACAGCATCCAGCAGCAAGGTAATCAGCCCGTCGCGATATTCGGCAAAACTGCGGGCGGTTAGCTGCAGCACTTGTTCATTATTCATTTGCCGCACTCCTGTGGCGGCAGCGCGCCGGGGTTGAGCATCAGTTGCATAAAGGTCAGGTCCAGCCAGCGGCCAAACTTGATCCCGACTTGGGGCATGCGCCCGCCGGTGACAAAACCCAGCTGTTTATGCACATGGATCGAGGCCGCATTGCCGCTCTCGATGGCCGCCACCATCACGTGCTTGCCGCACGCTCTGGCACGTTCAATCAGCGCTGCCAGCAATTGCGGTCCGAGGCGTTTGCCCCGTTGTTCGGGATGCACGTACACCGAATGTTCGACGGTATGGCGGAACCCTTCAAAGGGGCGCCAGTCGCCAAACGAGGCGTAACCCAGAGTCAGATTGCGCTCATCGACTATCACCAGCACCGGATAGCCCTGGGCCTGGCGGGCAGCGAGCCATTGCTGACGATTGGCCAGGTCGACGGTTTGCTCGTTCCAGATTGCGAGGGTGTTGAGCACCGCATCGTTGTAGATATCGAGAATCGCTGGCAGGTCAGCCGCGACGGCATCACGAATTAGGTAAGACATGCAGCAGCCTCAGGCGATGGGTTGGTGGACGGTGACCAGCTTGGTGCCATCCGGGAAAGTGGCTTCGATCTGGATGTCGGGGATCATTTCCGGAATGCCTTGCATCACTTGTTCGCGGGTCAGCAGGGTGGTGCCGTAGTGCATCAGCTCGGCGACGGTACGGCCGTCTCGGGCGCCTTCGAGCAGGGCGGCTGATATATAGGCGATGGTTTCCGGGTAGTTAAGCATCACCCCGCGTGCCAGCCGTCGCTCGGCCAGCAGTCCGGCGGTAAAGATCAGCATCTTGTCTTTTTCGCGTGAGGTCAGGTCCATGGTGGGTCCGTTGTTAAATTAAGGATTATTGGTCGAGGACCTCTGTGGGGGCTGGCAAGCCAGCTCCCACAGAGGTCCTCAAAAAAATCGCGACGGCTCTCAGGTACTCCAGATCCTCGGGGCCAGTGCCTCACGGCCCAACAATGCCGGGCGCAGCAGGCGCCACAGCTCGATCAGCCAGGCGCGGGCCTGCAAGGCTTCTACCGCCAGGCAGCGTGCGACCACTAACCCCGGCAGCTGGGTCAGGTCACCGCGTACCGGGTTGGGCAGGTCGCGACAGGTTTGCAGCAGCTCGGCACTGATTTCCCCGGTCACCAGCAATGTCGCGAACACCGGGTTGCCGTCCAGTCCGATTGGCGAATCCAGCAAGCCGTCGCCGCCGATAACCCGCTGGCGCTCATGCCAGAGCAACTGGCCGTCACGGCGAATATCCAGCTGTGATTGAAAATGCCCTTGCTCAAAACGCTCACCACTGGCCAGTCGTCCCAGCGCCACCATGTCCCAGTAAAACAGGCGCCCGTCGCCTTCAAGCTCAATGCGCGTCGTCAGTTCGGCCCGGGCGTCGCTGAACACTATGGTTTCCTGCGGCAGCCATTCCAGGGTCGCACCGGCGGCCACGTTCAGGGTCAGGCTCTGGTACGCCGGGCCGGCCGCGCGATACCACTTGGCGGCACCGGGGCTGGTGAGTTGCGCCCAGGCATCCGGGCCGACACTGGCGCAGATGTTCAACCGGTCGCCGCCGGCAATGCCGCCGGGCGGGTGAACAATGATGTGCTGGCACACCTCGGGGCCTTCGGCATACAGGTGCTTCTGCACCCGCAACGGACCGACATGGCGGCGCTGGGTAGGGCGCGTACTGTCGCCAAAACGGCCATAGCCCAGCTCCAGCTCGGCGTGCCAGATGGGGGTGAACAATGCGGGGTTGGCAGGCAGGTTCATAGGTCGGCTTTTTCATCAAAAAGAGTTACAGACTAAATCGTCACCAGTCCACGCACACCCTCTGTTTGCATATTTTCACCACGGCCCTGTTGCACGATTTCGCCTCTGGACATCACCAGATACTGGTCCGCCAGTTCTTCGGCAAAGTCGTAGAACTGCTCCACCAGCAGGATGGCCATATCGCCCCGGGCAGCGAGCATCTTGATCACCGCGCCGATCTCCTTGATCACCGATGGTTGAATCCCTTCGGTCGGCTCATCGAGGATCAGCAGGCGCGGGCGGCTGGCAAGCGCGCGGCCGATCGCCAGTTGTTGCTGCTGGCCGCCGGACAAATCGCCGCCGCGCCGATGCTTCATTTGCAGCAACACCGGGAACAGTTCATAGATAAATCCGGGTACTTCCCGGGCCTGGGAACCGGGGAAGCGGGACAGGCCCATCAACAGGTTTTCCTCCACCGTCAGGCGCCCGAAGATCTCCCGGCCCTGGGGCACATAAGCGATCCCGGCGTGAACCCGCTGGTGGGGCTTGAGCGTGGTAATGGGCTTGTCCTCCCAGGTCACGCTGCCTTCCCTGACGGCCAGTAAACCCATCAGGCACTTGAGCAATGTGGTCTTGCCCACGCCGTTACGGCCCAGCAGGCAAGTGACTTCGCCGACTTTGACCTCAAACGACAGGCCGCGAAGAATGTGGCTGCCACCGTAGAACTGATGCAGATTTTGTATTCGTAGCATCGTGAATCCCCTAATACCCTGTGGGAGCTGGCTTGCCAGCGATTGCAGCGGGGCGTTAGCGGCCCAGATAGACCTCGATCACCCGTTCATCCGCCTGCACCTGTGCCAGCGAGCCTTGCGCCAGAACGCTGCCCTGGTGCAACACGGTGACGTGGTCGGCAATCGAACCGACAAACCCCATGTCGTGTTCCACCACCATCAGCGAGTGTTTGCCGGCCAGGCTTTTGAACAGCTCGGCGGTGAATTCGGTTTCGGCATCGGTCATGCCCGCCACCGGTTCATCCAGCAGTAACAGTTGCGGGTCTTGCACCAGCAGCATGCCGATCTCCAGAAACTGTTTCTGGCCATGGGACAGCAACCCCGCCGGGCGCCGGGCCGAGGTGCTCAGGCGAATGGTCTCCAGTACTTCAGCTATGCGATCCCTTTGCTCACCCGTGAGTCTGGCGCGCAGGCTGGCCCACACCGACTTGTCGGTTTTTTGCGCCAGCTCCAGGTTTTCGAACACGCTCAGGGCTTCAAACACCGTGGGTTTCTGGAACTTGCGGCCAATCCCGGACTGGGCGATCTGTACTTCGCTCATCTGCTGCAGGTCCAGGGTTTCGCCGAACCAGGCCTGACCTTCGCTGGGGCGGGTCTTGCCGGTGATCACGTCCATCATGGTGGTCTTGCCTGCGCCATTGGGGCCGATGATGCAGCGCAACTCGCCGACGCCTATGTACAGGTTGAGGTTGTTCAGGGCCTTGAAACCGTCAAAGCTGACGCTGATGTCTTCCAGCGTCAGGATGGTGCCGTGGCGGGTATTGAGGCCGGTTCCCGCAGCCTGGCCCAGACCTATGGCGTCGCGGCTGCTGCCGGCATCCTTGTTTGGATCGAATGCGGGTTCGAGCATAAATTCCGCCGTTGCAGTGATTCTCATTGTTCGCCCCTTTTCTTCAGCAGGCCGATCACGCCTTTGGGCAGGTACAGGGTCACGACGATAAACAGCGCGCCGAGGAAGAACAGCCAGTACTCGGGGAAGGCTACGGTGAACCAGCTCTTCATGCCGTTGACCACGCCCGCGCCCAGCAACGGGCCGATCAGGGTGCCACGCCCGCCGAGGGCTACCCACACGGCAGCTTCTATGGAGTTGGTGGGCGACATTTCCCCGGGGTTGATAATGCCCACTTGCGGTACATACAACGCTCCGGCCAGGCCGCATAAAACAGCACTGAGTACCCAGACGAACAGCTTGAAACCGCGGGGGTCATAGCCGCAAAACATCAGGCGGTTTTCGGCGTCGCGCAATGCGGTCAGCACCCGCCCGAATTTACTGCGCGCCAGGCGCCAGCCGAGAAACAGGCTGGCCACCAGCAACATCACGGTGGCGAAGAACAGTGCCGCGCGGGTGCCGGGCTCGGTGATGCCAAACCCCAGAATGCTGCGGAAGTTGGTGAAGCCGTTGTTGCCGCCAAAACCGGTCTCGTTGCGGAAAAACAGCAGCATCCCGGCGAAGGTCAGGGCCTGGGTCATGATCGAGAAATACACGCCCTTGATCCGCGAACGGAAGGCAAAAAAGCCGAACACCAGCGCCAGCAAACCGGGGGCCAGCACCACCAGGCACATGGCCCACCAGAAATGCTCGGTGCCGGTCCAGTACCAGGGCAATTCGGTCCAGGACAGAAAGGTCATAAAGGCCGGTAACTCATCGCCCGAAGCCTGGCGCATCAGGTACATGCCCATGGCGTAGCCGCCCAGGGCGAAGAACAGGCCGTGGCCCAGCGACAGCAGGCCGGCGTAGCCCCAGACCAGATCCAGCGCCAGGGCAACGATGGCGTAACAGAGGATCTTGCCCGTCAGCGTCAGGGTATAGGCCGAGACCTGGAACGGGCTGTCGGCAGGCAGCAGCGACAGCAGCGGCAGGGCCAGCAGCACCAGTAATACCAGGCCGCCGACAGTGGCGGTCACGGCCGGCCCGGCCTTTTGCGTGGCAGTAAGCAGCAGAGGCTGATTCATCAGTCGATCACCCGTCCTTTGAGCGCGAAGAGGCCTTGCGGACGCTTCTGGATAAACAGAATGATCAGCCCCAGGATCAGGATTTTGCCCAGCACGGCGCCGATCTGCGGTTCAAGAATCTTGTTTGCGATACCCAGGCCGAAGGCCGCGTACACCGTGCCCGCCAGTTGGCCGACACCGCCCAGCACCACCACCAGGAACGAGTCGATGATGTAGCCCTGGCCCAGGTCAGGGCCGACGTTGCCAACCTGACTCAAGGCCACCCCGCCGAGCCCGGCAATCCCCGAGCCGAGGCCAAAGGCGAGCATGTCGACCCTGCCGGTGGGTACGCCGCAGCAAGCCGCCATGTTGCGGTTCTGGGTGACCGCACGCACATTCAGGCCCAGCCGGGTTTTGTTCAGCAGCAACCAGGTCAGCAACACCACGGCCAGGGCGAAGACGATAATCACCAGGCGGTTGTACGGCAGCACCAGGTTGGGCAGCACTTGCAGCCCGCCCGAGAGCCAGGCCGGGTTGGCCACTTCGACGTTTTGCGCGCCGAACAGCACCCGCACCAATTGAATCAGGATCAGGCTGATGCCCCAGGTGGCGAGCAGGGTTTCCAGCGGCCGGCCATAGAGGTGGCGAATGATGGTGCGCTCCACAAGCATGCCCACGCAGGCCGTGACAAAGAACGCCACGGGCAGCGCCAGCAGCGGGTAGAACTCGATGGCGCCGGGGGCGAAGCGCTGAAACAGCAACTGCACGCAGTAGGTCGAGTAGGCGCCGAGCATCAGCATCTCGCCATGGGCCATGTTGATCACCCCGAGCAGGCCGAAGGTGATGGCCAGCCCCAGGGCTGCCAGCAACAGAATCGAGCCCAGGGACAAGCCGCTGAAGGCCTGGCCCAGCAAGTCACCGATCAGCAGTTTGCGTTTGACCTGGGCCAGGCCGGTTTCGGCGGCGATGCGTACCTTGGCGTCGGTTTCGACCCCGTCCTGCAGCAGGGTTTCGAGGCGGGTGCGGGCCAGGGGTTCGCCGGTTTCACCCAGCAGGTGCACGGCTGCCAGACGCACTGCCGGGTCGGGGTCCACCAGTTGCAGGTTGGCCAGTGCCAGGCTCAGGGCGCTATGTGCAGTACTGTCGGTTTCGCCGGCCAGTTGCCGGCCGAGGAAGGCCAGTTGTGCCGGTTTGGCGGATTTTTGCAGTTGCAGGGCGGCCGCCAGACGCAGTTTCGGGTCTGGAGCGAGCAATTGCTGACTGGCCTGGGCGGTCTCAATCAAACCGCGCAAACGGTTATTCAGGCGCAGGGTTTTGCTTTGCCCGTCGACGCTGATCTGACCTTGTTGCAGGTCGTTGATCAGCGCTGCGCGTTCAGCTGTCGGTTGTGCCGCCCAGCTTTCCAGCAGTTGGGCCTGGCGGGAATTGTCGGCCGCTGCGAAGTCGCCGGCATCGTCGGCGTACGCCCCCGGGGGCAGCAACAGCAGGCAGGCGAAGATAAAACGGTAAAGGGCAGTTGGCATAGACAGGGCCTTTTTCCTGCAGGAGCGAGCTTGCTCGCGAGCAAGCTCGCTCCTGCAGAGGTTGTGTTATTGGCTTTAGTTGCTCTTCACTGCGTAATCCGGCTTTTTGTCATTGCCCGGGATATACGGGCTCCAGGGCTGGGCGCGGATCGGCTCCTTGGTCTGCCACACCACGTTGAACTGACCGTTATCTTCGATCTCGCCGATCATCACCGGCTTGTGCAGGTGGTGGTTGGTCTTGTCCATGGTCAGGGTGTAGCCCGACGGCGCGGCGAATGTCTGGCCGGCCATGGCTTCCCGGACTTTATCGACATCGGTGGACTTGGCTTGCTCTGCCGCCTGCGCCCACATGTGGATACCGACGTAGGTGGCTTCCATCGGGTCGTTGGTCACGGCCTTGTCCGCACCCGGCAGGTTGTGGGCTTTGGCGTAGGCTTTCCAGTCGGCGACGAACTTCTGGTTCACCGGGTTGTGCACCGACTCAAAGTAGTTCCAGGCCGCGAGGTTGCCCACCAGCGGTTTGGTGTCGATGCCGCGCAGTTCTTCTTCGCCCACCGAGAATGCAATCACCGGCACGTCGGTGGCCTTCAGGCCCTGGTTGGCCAGCTCTTTATAGAACGGCACGTTGGAGTCGCCGTTGACCGTGGAGATCACCGCCGTCTTGCCCCCGGCGGAGAATTTTTTGATGTTGGACACTATGGTCTGGTAATCGCTGTGGCCAAACGGGGTGTAGACCTCTTCGATGTCCTTGTCGGCCACACCTTTGGAATGCAGGAAGGCCCGCAGGATCTTGTTGGTGGTGCGCGGGTACACGTAGTCGGTGCCCAGCAACACGAAGCGCCTGGCGCTGCCGCCGTCCTCGCTCATCAAATACTCGACCGCCGGAATGGCTTGCTGGTTAGGTGCGGCGCCGGTGTAGAAGACGTTGGGCGACATCTCTTCGCCTTCGTATTGCACCGGGTAAAACAGCAGGCCGTTGAGCTCTTCAAATACCGGCAACACCGATTTGCGCGACACCGAGGTCCAGCAGCCGAAGACCACGGCGACCTTGTCCTGGGTCAGCAACTGGCGACCCTTTTCTGCAAACAGCGGCCAGTTGGACGCCGGATCGACCACCACCGCTTCGAGCAGCTTGCCGTTCACGCCGCCTTTGGCGTTGATCTCGTCGATGGTCATCAGCGCCATGTCCTTGAGCGACGTTTCGGAAATCGCCATGGTTCCGGACAACGAATGCAAAATCCCCACCTTGATGGTCTCGGCGGCTTGCACCGTCCAGGTCATGCCCATGGCGGCAATGGATGCCGTGAGGGTGAAAGCTTTGAGCAAGCTGCGACGCTTCATGGGGCGATCTCCAGATGTCTGATTTTTCTAATGGGTCGACGGGGACACTGGGAAGGTCTATAGCAAGGGCTGTGCCGAAGTGGTGCGCAGGCTCTGGAACGGGGCTCAAGGGCGAATTTTGAGGTGTCGGCGCACCAGTGCGGCGCCTGAAGACGGTTTTGGTGCGCGGCCTGCGCCGTGTTGGTGCTACGGGAAGGGGGGTTAGCGCTTGCGCATCAGCCCTATAAAGAACAGGCCGCCAATCGCCGCCGTGGCCACGCCGATGGGCAGGTCTTCAGGGGCGATCAGGGTGCGCGCGGCAACGTCCACCCAAACCAGGAACACGCTGCCCAGCAGTGCTGACACCGGCAGCAAACGCCGGTGCTCGGCCCCCACCAGACGCCGGGCAATGTGCGGAATCATCAGCCCGACAAAGCCGATCGAGCCGCTGATAGCCACCAGCACTCCGGTCATCAGGGAGGCGATCAAAAACACCTTGAGCCGCACATTGCGTGCGTTCAGGCCCAGGGTGACGGCGGTTTGCTCGCCCGCCATCAAGGCGTTGAGCGGGCGGGCCATGCCCAGCAGCAGTACCAGCCCCAGCAGCACCACGGTGCTGGGCACCAGCAGCAGTTCCCAGCGCGCCAGCCCCAGCCCGCCAAGCATCCAGAACAGTACGGCGGAGCTGGCGCGATGGTCGCCCAGAAACAGCAGGGTATTGGCGATGGCCATCATCACGAACGACACGGCCACCCCGCACAGCAGCAACCGGTCACTGTCCAGGCGGCCCTGGCGGCTGGCGATGGCCAGCACCAGAACCATGCTCAGCAACGCACCGATAAAGGCCGCGATGGGCAAGGTCAGCAGGCCGACGATCTGGCCCACGTGCAGCACCACAATCACCGCCCCCAGTGTGGCACCGCTGGTCCCGCCCAGCAGGTGCGGGTCAGCCAGCGGGTTACGGGTCACGGCTTGCAGCACCGCGCCGATCAATGCCAGCCCGGCCCCCACCAGCGCCCCGAGCAGCATGCGCGGCACGCGGATCAGCCACACGATATGTTCCTGCCCGGCGCTCCAGCTGACCTCACCGATACCGAACAGTTTGTTGAGCAATATGTGCCACACCACGTCCACTGGCACCCGCGCCGGGCCGAAGCCCAGGGAAATCACGCACGACACCAGCAGCAGGGCGCCGAGACAGGCCAGCAGCAGGGCGTAGCGGCGAGTCATCATTGGGGGTGGAAACCTTTGGCCAGGGTTTCGATGGCCAGCACGTTGTCGATGCCGGGGGTGGCTTGCACGTAAGGGATGACGATGAAGCGTTTGTTGCGAATCGCGTCGACCGATTGCAGGGCCGGGATGGTTTCGAGGAAGCGCTGTTTCTGTTCGGCGCTGACTTCGCTGTAATCGACGATGACGATCACTTCAGGGTTGCGCTCGACCACGGTCTCCCAGTTGATACGGGTCCAGCTGGCGTCGATATCACTGAGGATGTCGTTGCCGCCTGCGGCTTCGATCAGTGCGTGGGGAATGCCCAGCTTGCCCGAGGTCATGGCACGGTCTTCACCGCTGTCGTACAGGAATACCCGTGGCTTTGCCCCGGGCAGGTTCTTTTGCACGGTGGCGATTTTTTCCTGCATCTGAGCGATCAGCGTGTTGGCGCGGTCTTGCACGTCAAAAATTTTGCCCAGGTTGCGCAGGTCGTTGTAAGTGTCTTCCATGCTGGCGGGCGGGCGCTTCATCACGAAGGCGCAGGACTCGGTCAGCTCGTACACGTTAATGCCCAGCGGGGTCAGGGTTTGCGGCGTGAGGTCGCCGCCGACGCGCATGCCGTAATCCCAGCCGGCAAAGAAGAAGTCGACGTTGGCGTTGAGCAGGGTTTCCACCGAGGGGTACTTGCTCGCCAGCTCCGGCAGGCCATCGAGAATCACCTTCATCCCGGGCGTCACCGCCTTCCAGCCACTGATGCCGCTGTAGCCGACCATGCGCGGCTTGAGGCCGAGGGCGAGCATCATTTGCGTCATGTTGATGTCATGGCTGACTGCGTGTTCGGGTGCCTGGTTGAAGGTCACCTCGCGGTTGCAGCTGGTAATGGTCAGCGGGTATTTGCTGGCTTCGGCCCGGGCCCATGGGGCAGCGGACAATGCGCACAGGCAGAGGGCGAGGCGGATCAGTTTCATGCTTGGGTTATCCAGGTAATGCGCGGGTAGCCGGACAGCGGATGGTCGTCGATCAGCGCGTCGACGCCAAACACGTCGCGCAACAGGTCGACGGTCAGCACCTCGCGCGGGGTGCCGCTGGCGATGATCCTGCCGTGGTCGATCACGTACAGCCGGTCGCAAAAGGCCGCGGCCAGATTGAGGTCGTGGATGCTGGCCAGGGTTCCGATGTTCAGGCGTTTGACCAGTTGCAGCAGCTCCAGCTGGTAGCGCGGATCGAGATGATTGGTCGGCTCGTCGAGGATCAGCAGTTCGGGTTGCTGGGCCAGGGCCCGGGCCAGAATCACCCGCTGCTTTTCACCGCCGGACAGGGTGGCGAATGCGTGGTCTTCGAAGCCCTGCAGGCCAACGGATTCGAGGGCTTTTTTCGCCAGCTCGCGGTCGGCCTCGGTATCGCCGTCGAACAGGCCTTTATGGGGGGTACGGCCCATGGCGACCACTTCATCGACGGTCAGGCCAAAGGCGTCCGGAAATTCCTGCAACACCACGGCGACGCGTTGGGCGCACCAGCGTGGCGATTGCTGCCAGAGGTTGTGCGCACCGAGGTGAACCTGGCCCGACTCGGGTTTGCTGAAGCGATAAGCGCAACGCAGCAGGCTGGTTTTACCGCTGCCGTTGGGCCCGATCAGCCCCACGAACTCGCCTGCGGCCACGTGCAGATTGGCATCACGCAGCTGGAACTGGTGATGACAGTGGCCGTGGCCCAGCGGGGTCCAGGCAAGTTGAGTGAGGGTGAGGCGGGTCATAAAATTCCGGTGTTGATCTGATCTCTGCAGGAGCGCGCTTGCTCGCGAGCTTTTTCACGGCTCGCGAGCAAGCGCGCTCCTGCAGGGGTTGGGGCTTTAAAAGGTGTAATCCGCCGTGACGAAGAACGAGCGCGGTTCGCCCATGATCCATTGCTGGCCGCTATTGTATTGGCTTACAGCGTACTGGCGGTTGAACAAATTATTCAGGCGCAGGCCCAGGGTGGTTTTTGGCAGCGCTTTCCAGCTGACAGTGGCGTCCACCACGGTGTAACTCGGCAGTACGACGGTGTTGGCAAGGTCGGCGTAACGCGAGTCCACATAACGCACCCCGGCCCCGGCATTCAGGTCATCGCTGATGGTTTTGCTCAACCACAGGTTGGCGGTGCGCCGCGGTACGTCGGTGGGGCGGTTGCCTTTGCGGGACACGCCTTCGTCATCGAACTTGTCGTATTCGGCCCGCACGAACGCGGCATTGGCCTGCAGCTGCCAGCGGTCCGGCAGTTGCAGATCGAGGCTGGCTTCAAGGCCGTTGGATGATTGCTGACCGACTTGCAGCGAGTTGCCCGGGTTGTTCGGATCAGGCGTCAGCAAGTCCTTTTTGACGATGTGATACGCGGCCAGGGTCCACTCACCGCGCTGGTCCCAGAACATTTGCTTGAAACCGACTTCGGTCTGGCGGGCGCGGGCCATGTCAAAGCCTTGCTCGGAGGGGTACAGGCTGATCAGCCCGGCTACGCCATCGACGCTGGTGGCCTGTTGCGCATACACCGACATGTCCGGCGTCAGTTCATACACCAGGCCGACTTTCCAGCTGTTGGCCGAGAGGCTGCGATCACTGCGGGTGTCTTCGATCAAGTCGTCGCGGTCCAGGTGCACGATGTCGCGCCGCACACCAGTGACCAGCGACAGCTGCTCGCTCAGTTGCGTGCGGTTTTCGGCAAACAGCGACACTTGCTGGGTGGTGGTCTTGAACTGGTCGCGGTAGGGCGAATTGCTTGTGAACTCGCCGCGATCCGGGTGGTTCATGTCAATCGGTGTACCGCCAGTCACTACATCCTTGTAAGGCGCATTGCTGTGCAGGTCGAAGTGGATACGGTTGTAGTCCGCGCCCACCAGGGTTTTGCTTTCAAGGCCGAACAGATCGTGGTCGAGGGTGAACGTCTGACGGTCACCGACCTGTTCCTGCTGGTGCTTGATGCTGTAGTAGCCACTGCGCATCAAGGTTTGTCGGTCCTGGTCCCAGGCATGGTTTTCAGCGTTTTGCCAGCGACGCTGGGCCTTGAGGTAATACAGTTCGTTGCTGGCAACCAGATCGTCGTTGATCTGCCACTCGCTGTTCAGGCGCGTCCACTGATCGTTGTAATGCAGCTTGGCGTCGCGCACGTTGTAGTTCTTGTCCCGCAGGCTCTTGTGATAACGGCCATTGATCAGGGGGACGCCGAAGTCGTTCTGCGGCTCCTGGTCGCCGTAGTCGTGGCTCAGGGTAAATGCCAGATCATCCCGGGCCTGCCAGCGCAGGGCGGCACTGATAAAGGTGCTTTCGGAGTCACCGTGGTCGATCCAGCCATTGCTTTGGATGTGGTTGAGGTTCAACCGGTAGCTCAGGGTATCGGTCAGCGAGCCGCCGCTGTCCAGGGCTTGCTGCTGGCTGTCGTAGGAGCCGTAGCCAACCCGCAGATGATTTTCGATTTCGCCGCTGAACGGTTTTTTCGGGATCACGTTGATCACCGCGCCGGTCGCGCCTTCGCCGTACAGCACTGATGCCGGGCCGCGCAGCACATCGATGCGCTCCACCGACCAGTCGTCCACCGGGAAGGTCACGGTGCCGGCGCCGCTGTACATGCGAATCCCGTCATACAACTGCATCACCGAGCCCTGGCCGACAAAACCCCGGGCCGAGTACGACGAGCCGCCGTTGCCCGGGGTAGCCGTGTTGGTGATACCGGTGGTACGAGTCACCGCGTCCTGGACACTGCGGTCGCCGCGGGCACGAATCCGTTCGCCGCTCAGGCTTTCGACGCTGGCCGGGGTTTCAAGGCTGTTGAGGTTCAGGCGTGAGCCGGCGCTGGTGGCAGTCTTGAGGTCGATGTGTTCGGCATCGACTTGCGGCGCGGTAATGTTCGCGGCCGGCAGCATCAGGGACGGGGCGGAGTCATCCGCGTGGGCGCTGTTGATCGCCAGCAGACAGAGGCTGGAAAAAAGGTACTTGTTCATCGGGGCAGTGAGTCGCTTATTTCAAGAGGTGTCCCCGCTGCCTCCTGGCGGCGGGTGATGGAGCTTAAAGGCTTTTGTTATACAGTAACAATAGTTTTTCTGCTTGATACTGGCTTGCCAGTATAGCCAGGGCTCTAGATCGCGCATCTCGGATGCTTCATGTTGTTTATGAGCGCAGCTCAAGTGGTGGCGTTTTGCGAAAAATCATCAGCAGGCGATCCAGCAACCACACCGCGATCAGCGAAGCGCCCACCAACGGAAAGGCAATGGCCAGTGCCAGGATAATCAGCACCCCGGTTTTCCAGGTCGGCAAATCGTGGCGCAGCGGCGGGACCCCCAGACGGCCCTGGGGACGGCGTTTCCACCAGATCACCAGAGCGCTGACCGAACTCAGCAGGATCATCAGGCACACCAGCAAAATCACGATCTGGTTGAAGGTGCCGAACAGCTTGCCTTCATGCAGCATCACGCTCATTTCGGTGGCGCGGGCGACGTTGCCGTATTGCTCCCAGCGCACATCGGCCAGTACCTGGCCGGTGTATTGATCGATATGCAGGGTGGCGTCGTTGCGCGGGTCGTCAGCGAACACGGCGATGGTGAATACGCCGGTGGCGGTGGTGGGCAAGGTGATGCTGTAGCCGGGTTCGACCTTGCGTGCAGTGGCCGTTTCAACCACCTGTTGCAGGCTGATGCCGGGGGCCGCCGGGCCGCTTGCGTGGGCGGCATGGGCCATGTGTTCAGCGTGGGCCCCGGAGACCGGCAGCGGGGTGTTTTCCATCGCCCAGGGTACGGTCTGGCGGGCAGGGGTGTTGAGGCTGCGGGCCTCGATATCTGACTGCGGCACGTTATTCCACATCGCCACCGGGAAGCGGTTCCACAGGTCGGCGTATTGCTTGCCCCACAAGCCGGTCCAGGTCATGCCGCTGAGCAGCATGAACAACAACAGGGCTGCGCCCCAGAAACCGGTGACAGCATGCAGGTCGCGCCACAACACGCGGCCGCGGCGGCTCAGGCGCGGCCATAAGATTCCGGCGGCCGATTGCCCGCGCGGCCACCACAGGTACAGGCCGGAAACCACCAGCACCACGCCCCAGCCGGCGGCGAGTTCCACCAGCCGGTCACCCACAGTGCCGATCATCAACTCCCCGTGTAGCGCCCGGGCCACGGCTTGCAGGTTGAACCTGGCATCCTGCTCGCCCAGCACTTCACCGCTGTACGGGTTGATGAACACGTTGAGCTGGCGCCCGTCATTGCTGACCACGAACTGGGCGCTGCGCTCGGGGTTGACCGCAGGCAGGTACTGGCTGATCCGGCCCTGTGGATAATCGAGGCGCACCCGCTGCAGTTGCTCGTCGGCACTGAGGCGGTGGTGGCCGGGGGTGACATTGAGCAGGTGGTCATACATCAAGGGATCGAGCTGGGGCTTGAACAGGTAAATGATCCCGGTCAGCGCCAGCAGAATCATGAAGGGGGCGACAAACAGCCCGGCATAGAAATGCCAGCGCCAGGCCAGGTTGTAGAAAGAGGGGGTTGGTCGGCTCATCGGGAGCGGCTCCGCAAGGTCATTATTCTCTTGAGCCCTGTGGGAGCTGGCAAGCCAGCTCCCACAGGGCAATCCGTTGTTGTCAGAAGCTCACATCAACCTTGGTCCACAAGGTGCGCCCCGGCTCGTTGATCGGGGTCGGGTCGTTTGCCGGGTAGCCGTAGCCGGCGTTGCCCGCCATGTTCAGGTGCTCGCTGTAGTTTTTATCCAGCAGGTTGTCGACGCCGGCACTGACCTTGAGGTTTTTGTTGATGCGGTACGCGCCGTTCAACGAGAACACGCCAAAACCGGCACTCTTGTCGTAGTCCTTGCCGACCACATTGCCGGCATTACGGTCGATGCGGTCTTGCGGTGCCACCAGCCGCCACAAGGCCCCGGCACTCCAGTCGTCCTGGCTGTAAGTGAGGCCCAGGCGGCTGTCCAGCGGTGGCATTTGCGGCAGTGCCTTGCCGTCCGTGGTGTTCTTGCCCCAGGCGTAGGCCAGGGTGGCGTCGGCTTTCCAGTGTGCAGTCAGCTGATACGCAGCACCCAGTTCGCCGCCCATGATCCGGGCGTTGATGTTTTGCGCCCGGGACGAACCCGAGTCGTAGTCGAACAGGATGTAATCGTGAACGACCCCGGCATAGGCCGAGACCCAGGCTTCGAGATCGCGGGTTTTGTATTGCAGGCCCACATCGAGCTGAGTGGTTTTTTCCGGCTTGATTGCATCGAAAGCGTTAACCGAGCCGGCCGGGCCTGAGGTCGGGGAGAACAGCTCCCAGTAATCCGGGAAACGTTCGGCGTGACCCAGGCCGGCATAGACCGTGGCCGGGCTGTCGGCCAGATCATGTTCGTAACGCACAAAGCCGCTGGGCAGTGTATCGGCGCGGGTTTTATCCAGGGTCGGGTTGGCTTTGCTCATCATCCCGGAGCCGATCCGGGCGCGGTAATCCTTGGCCGCGGCGCGGTCCAGGCGGGCTCCGGTAATGACCCGGTCACGCTCGGCGGCGTACCAGGTCAGTTCGCCAAAAGCACCGTAGTTATGGAAGTCGGCGTCCTTGCTCCAGTTCTGATCCTTATAGGTGTCGATGCCCATGCCGGAGCGTTTGCGGTGTTCGTTGGTCTGCGCATCGATACCGCTGATCAACTGGTAGTCGGCCCAGTGCCAGGTGGCCTTGATCCGTGCGCCGAGGGTGCGGCGGTCGACGTTGGAGGCCATGGGGCCGCTCATCATGCCGGTGCCCGACGGGGTACGCAGGCTGTAGTTGTCCATGACGTGGTCGGCATAGTTGTAGTAGACCTGTGCTTCGATCTTGTCGAGAACATCGCCGATATTTGATTTTTCGAAGCGCAGGCCCAGGCTTTCGCGCTGGTACTGGCTGCCGTCCATGCCGCGCCCGGCAGAGCGGGCTTGACCATCGCCCTTGCCGGCAGTGAGCTCCAGCAGGGTGTCCGGGTCCGGGGTCCAGCCCAGTGCTACATCGCCGTTCCACTTGTCATAGCGCGACGGCACGGTGTCGCCGTTGCCGTCCTTGTAGTCATCAGCGTGCGCGGTGTTGCCGATCACCCGCACGTAGCCCAGCGGGCCGCCGGCGGCGGCGTCGACGGTCTTGTCGAAGCGGCCGTTGGAACCGGCCAGGACACTGGCATTGACCCGGGTGCCCAGTTCGCCGAAATGCTCCGGTTCGCGCTCGAACAGGATGGTGCCGGCCGATGCCCCCGGGCCCCAGAGTACGGTTTGCGGGCCCTTGATCACGGTCAGCTGGTCGTAGGTTTCCGGCGAGATGTAGGACGTGGGGGCGTCCATGCGGCCGGGGCAGGCGCCGAGCATCATGCCGCCGTTGGTGAGAATGTTCAGGCGTGAACCGAACATGCCGCGCAATACCGGGTCGCCGTTGGTGCCACCGTTGCGGACCAGGGCGAAGCCGGGAATGGTCTTGAGGTAGTCGCCACCGTCACTGGCCGGCACCGGCTGGCGCGGGTCCTTGGGGTTGGTGACTATGGTCAGTGGCGAGCTGGGGGCGATGGCCGTGATCACCAGCGGGCTGATTTCGTTGGCGTGCTCTGCGTGTTCGTCGGCCATGACCGCAGGCGCGAACAATGCGCAGCACAGTGCGCTCAGGGCGAAAGGGAATACCGTTTGGGCGTGGGGCAAACGGGCGGCAACAGTAAAGCGGGACATAAACATTCCAATATTCAAGCGAATACAACACGGCCAGCGGCCTGCGGCTGTCTAAAGCAGCACTGGCAGGCGGGCCTGTGAATTTGTGGGGGCGGTGCTTAAAGGAATGCTGGCGGGGCGCGGGAGCGGGCGCCGGGGAAGACCGGTTGCCGGGCATGGCCCAGCAGGGTGGTCGCCGCCAGATAGTTGCCCGGAGGGGGGGCGCTATGGAGGGTCAGGGTCGGGGCGTTGGGCAGTGCCGGGCAACTGAACAGCAGGGTGCAATAGCCGCACTTTTCCCAAATCGCGTGGTGATCGGCGGACGGTTTGCCGTGCTCGCCGTGGTCTTGCATCGACATGCCGGCCGACATCGGCATCGTCATGTTCATGGAGGCGTGATGATCCATCGGCACCGCTTGGGAAATCAGCGGGCCGATAAAAATAATCAGCATGGCGAACAGGCTCAGCCAGCTGCCGCGAATCTGCGACATGGCGTGCCTGGCGCGAGGGGCGCCCACGGGGATCAGTGACCGTTAGTGGGTGTGCATGGCTTCCGTGCTGGCGGGCGGCGCCTGTTTCTGCACGTTCACATCAACCGTGATGGCACCGGCCTTTTCAAAGTGCAGGGTCATGGGGAAGTGTTTGCCGTCCTGCAGCAGACTGCGGTCTTTGAGGCCGAGCAGCATCACGTGGTACGCCATGGGCGCGAACGTGACGGTGCCGCCGGGGGCAACCTCGACGCTGGGCACCGGTTGCATCTTCATCAAGTCGCCCTGCATCACGTGCTGATGCAGCTCGGCTTTATCGGCAATGGGGGTGTCGACACTGACCAGGCGGTCGGCGCTGGTGCCGGTGTTGTGAATCACGAAATACGCGGCCACGGTCGGCGCATTGGGCGGTAACTGCTGGGACCACGGATGAGCGATTTGCAGCGTGCCGCTTTGGTATTCATGGGCGTTGGCGAAACAGGCAGGCAGCAGCAAAGCCGCCGCGATCAGGGCATTCTTGACCAGTGACAGGTTCAACATGGCAATTCTCCGGAACGATTCAAACGCAAAGTGGTTGCGAGGATGAATCAGGCCAGAGGGGAAGCGCGGGGGTTGAGGCTCGGCCATTGCTGGCGCGGGGTGGGGCGTTTGAGGTGATCGGGGACTTGGCTGTGGCCATGTTCGATGGCGGCGAAATACAGAGTCGGGATATGCGCCGGCAAAGCCACCAGCGGTGCCGCGCCCGAGCAGCACCAGCAATGCTGCATGTTCGAGTGATCGTCTTTGCGGCTGTCGCCGGCGTCAAGCTTGCCCAGTGACACGGCAACCATCTTGGTGCCGGTGGAGGTGCAAAAGCTGCTCCACATGAACTGTTCGCCCGCTTCTTGCCTTGCCCCGCCCATGGCTCCGGCCGTCGACATGGCGAGCATGTTGAACAGCACTGCGAAGCAGGCGATCCAGGCAAATGCAAAGCGTTGTCGGGACATGAACAATTCCATGAGTGATGGCATCAAGGCGGCTATTTAGCCTGAATGACCGACGTAAGTAAAAACACAGGCTGTGTGGCGAAATGTCGCGTCAGTGTAGTTCAGGCTGTCTTGGTTCTGGGGTTGAAAACTTACCCGTTCGCTGTGGGAGCTGGCTTGCCAGCGATGCAGGTGCCGCGCGCCGGCAAGCCGGCTCCCACAATGGCGCAGTAAACCCTGTAGGAGCGAGCTTGCTCGCGAGCTTTTTCAACGCTGCAAGCATGCGGGTTTTACAGCACAGCATTGGTCCATATTCACAAATAACTCTCCCGCTTCAGCGCCTGCAGCACTTCATCGCCGGTCAAAAATGCACGGTCAACCTCTGGCAACTGCGGGCGTTTGAGAATCAACACCGGAGTCCCGCGTTCGCGGGCGACTTCGAGCTTGGGCTCAGTGGCGCTGCTGCCGCTGTTTTTGCTGATCAGTACGTCGATGCGGCGTTGGGCGAACAGGGTGCGCTCATCTTCGATCACAAATGGCCCCCGGGCGCCGATCACTTCGCAACGGGCATTGCCGGGGTAAGTGTCCAGGGCGCGCAAAGTCCAGAACTGTCCTTCGGGGATTTCATGCAAATGCTCAAGCGGCTCGCGGCCCAGGGTGAACAGCGGGCGCTGAAACGGTTTTAGCGCCTCGACCAGTTCGGCCCAGTTCGCCACTTCGCGCCAGTTATCTCCGGCCTGGGGCTGCCAGGCCGGGCGGCGCAAGGCCCAGCACGGGATACCGGCGAGGGCGGCAGCGCTGACTGCGTTGTGGCTGATTTGTGCGGCGTAGGGGTGAGTGGCGTCGAGCAGCAAATCAATGCGCTGCTGGCGTATGTACTGTGCCAGCCCTTCGGCGCCGCCATAACCGCCAACCCGCACTTCACAGGGCAAGTCCGCGGGCACGCGGCCGACGCCGGCCAGGCTGTAAATGTGTTGCGGCCCCAGGCTGCGGGCCATGGCCAGCGCTTCAGTGACGCCGCCCAGCAACAGGATTCGTTTCATGCAAAGGCTCCGGCGTGACCGACTATCCCGCCTTGGCGGTCGATGGCAAACACTTCGACCTGCACCTGTGCCGGCACCACACTACGGGCGAAGTCGAGGGCGTGCTGGCACACCGCATCACCCAGGGCGATGCCCGCAGCACTGGCCATTGCCAGGGCTTGCTGGCTGGTATTGGCCTGGCGGATCGCCTCTTGCAACTCGCTGTCGGCACCGCTGGCGGCGGCCCATTCGGCCAGCTGCGGCAGGTCGATACTGGAGTGGCGGCTGTGCAAATCCATATGCCCGGCCGCCAGCTTGGTGATTTTTCCGAAGCCGCCGCAGAGGCTCAACTTATCCACAGGTACTTTGCGCAGATGCTTGAGTACGGCACCGACAAAGTCGCCCATTTCGATCAGGGCAATTTCCGGCAGGTTGTAGACCCGGCGCATGGTGTCTTCGCTGGCATTGCCGGTGCAGGCGGCGATGTGCAGGTAGCCGTTGGTCTTGGCCACATCGATGCCTTGATGGATCGAGGCTATGTAAGCCGCGCAGGAGAACGGGCGGACGATGCCGCTGGTGCCCAATATCGACAGACCACCCAGGATCCCCAGTCGCGGATTCATGGTTTTCAACGCCAGGGCCGCGCCGTCCTGGACGTTGACGGTGACGGTAAAGCCGCCGCTGTAGCCCAGTTCGGCTGCCAGCAGCAGCAGGTGTTCGGTGATCATTTTGCGCGGCACCGGGTTGATCGCCGGTTCCCCCACGGCCAGTACCAGACCCGGGCGGGTCACGGTGCCCACTCCGAGGCCGGCGACAAAGCCGATACCCGGTTCCGGCCTGAGACTCACTTGGGAGTAAAGCAGCGCGCCGTGGGTTACATCCGGGTCATCCCCGGCATCCTTGATGGTGCCGGCTTCGGCCCCCTGATCGCACAGGCGGCAGAACTCCAGGCGCATGGTGACGATCTTGCCTTTGGGCAAGGTGATGGCGACGGCGTCATGGCTGACCCCGCTGAGCAGCAGGCGCGCGGCGGCCAGGCTGGTGGCTGTGGCGCAGCTGCCGGTGGTCAGGCCGCTGCGCAGCGGCGCGGGTTGTTCGGCGGTTTCGTCACGCATCGAGAGGTTTGGTCACGTCTAAGAGGGTTATCGGCAAGGCCTGACGCCAGGTATCGAATTCCCCCAGCGGTTGCGCCTGGGCGATATGGATTCGGGTCAGTTCGCCACCGTGACGCTCGCGCCAGCTCATCAGCAGCATTTCGCTTTGCAGGGTGACGGCATTGGCCACCAGGCGCCCGCCGGGTTTGAGCTGTTGCCAGCAGGTGTCGAGCACCCCTTCGCGGGTCACGCCGCCGCCGATAAAGACCGCGTCCGGGCGCTCCAGCCCTTCAAGGGCTTGCGGAGCCTTGCCGCGGATCAGTTGCAGGCCGGGTACGCCCAGAGCATCGCGGTTGTGTTCGATCAATTGCTGGCGCCCGGCATCGGCTTCGATGGCCAGGGTGCGGCAACTGGGGTAAGTGCGCATCCATTCGATTCCGATCGAGCCGCTGCCGGCGCCCACGTCCCACAACAACTGCCCCGGCAACGGCGCCAGACGGGCCAGGGTAACGGCCCGTACATCGCGTTTGGTCAGTTGGCCGTCATGGCGGAACGCGCTGTCGGGCAGCCCGCCGCTTCGTGACAGCGGCCGGGTGTCGGTATCGGCCAGGCAGTCGATGGCGATCAGGTTGAGCGCCGCCACGGGCGGGTCGTTCCAGTCATCGGCACTGGCCTCGACTCGCCGCTCGGCCGGGCCGCCCAGATGCTCAAGTACCCTCAGGCGGCTCGGGCCAAAGCCGCGTTCACGCAGCAGGGCAGCAACGGCCGCCGGGCTGCTGGCGTCGTTGCTCAGCACCAGCAGGCGCACGCCGCTGTGCAGATGAGCATTGAGCGCGGCGACAGGCCGCGCCACCACCGACAGCGTCAGTACATCCTGCAAGGCCCAGCCCAGTCGGGCGGCGGCCAGCGAGAAAGATGACGGGGCAGACAGCACCTGCATTTCATCGCTGGCTACCACCCGGGCAAGACTGGCCCCCACACCGAACCACATGGGGTCGCCGCTGGCCAGCACGCACACCGGTGTACCGCGCAAGGCCAGGACCGGTGCCAGTGAGAACGGGCTCGGCCACGCCTGGCGTTCGGCGCGGATGCAGGCGGGCAGCAAGTCCAGCTGGCGCGGACCGCCAAACACGTTGCCGGCACTGAGCAGGGCGCGCCGGGCGTTTTTGCCCAGGCCGCTGAAGCCGTCTTCACCGATTCCCACAATTGTTAGCCAGGGCGACATGCCGATCCTCTTGGTAAACGCTGATTTTTCCATCCGCCAGCACTGTTGCAAGACGCGCCGGCAGGGCGCCCATGATAGCGCGCCTTGGGCTCTCGGCGCCTCGCCCATAAAGCGGGCGGGCGGGCTCTGTTGCAGGTAATGCTGCTTAAGGTTGCCCGCAGCGGGTATTCCGTCCGGCAAGCTTTTCATGCGGTCGCCCAAAGCAGGCATAATGCGCCACCTGCAACAGCCCATTGCCTGCCTGGATCGACCTTTGACCTTGCCACCTCAACTCCCTGTCATGACGCCCGTGCGCCCTACGGCTTGCCCGGGGTTGCTGCGTATCGTGCAGGCGCTGGACGGCGGGATTTGCCGGGTCAAGCTCGATGGTGGCTGCATCACCTCGATGCAGGCCCGTGCCGTGGCGGATGTGGCGCAGCGCTATGCCAGTGGCGTCATTGAAGCGACCAACCGTGGCAACCTGCAGATTCGCGGGGTCGGGGCGCAACATCGGGCTCTGGTTGAACCCTTGCTGGCGGCAGGTCTGGGGCCTGCGACGGCAGCGGGTGACGATGTGCGCAACCTGATGCTGAGCCCGGCTGCGGGTATCGACCCGCAGATGCGCATCGATACCCGGCCGCTGGCCGCAGAGCTGCTTGCCAGTCTGCAAAACACCCCGCGGCTGGCCGAGTTGTCAGCCAAGTTCGCGCTGCAACTGGACGCTGGCGAAGCCCTGGTGATGCTGGAGCACCCGCACGATCTGTGGCTATCGGTGATTGAGCTGGACGGTCAGTTGGTGATGGCTTTCGGTCTGGCCGGCTGCCCGGCGCACAACCCGGCATTGGCTGCGGTGCCGCTGGCACAGGCCCATGAACTGGTGATGGCGGTGCTGTTGCTGTTTCTCGATCTGGCCCGGCCTGAGCAAACCAGAATGCGGCATCTGCTTGAGGAAGTTGCCGTCGAGCACTTCATCGAGCAGTTACAGCAACGGCTCAGCGTAGGGTTGATCCCGCTGGCCATTGGGCCACGGGGTGTCGCGCCCGGGGTGAGGCATATCGGTACTTTTGCCCAGCGCCAGCAGGGCCGGGTGTATATCGGCGCGGTTCCCGGCCTGGGGCGTCTGGATGCCGCCATGCTCCGGGGGCTGGCGCAACTGGCTGACGAATCTGGTGACGGCACCCTGCGGTTCAGCCCCTGGCAAAGTGTGTTGCTGCCTGGGATCAAGACCAGCGATGCACCAGCTGTGACCCTCCAGTTAGAGGCGCTGGGTTTGTTGTGTGAGGCGGCGCAGCCGCTGGCCCATCTGGTGGCCTGCACTGGCTCCGAGGCGTGCGCGAAAGGCCTGGCGGACACCAAACAGGATGCCCGCCAGCTCGCTGCGGGTCTGCGCCAACCGCTGAATGTGCATCTGACCGGTTGCCGGCGTTCATGTGCGGCAGCCCATATTGCGCCGGTCACTCTGCTGGCCGTGGCGCCCGGTCATTACGACCTCTATTTACGTGCTCCAGAACAGCCGGGTTTCGGTGTTCTGCATGGGCGCAATCTTACTATTGAAGCGGCAGGCGCCTGGCTTGAGGCCCGCCAACGGAGCAACACCGATGATTGATTACATCCGCGATGGTCAAGAGATCTATCGCAACTCCTTCGCCATTATCCGGGCCGAAGCCAACCTCCAGAGCATCCCGGCAGACCTGGAAAAACTCGCAGTGCGGGTGATTCACGCCTGCGGCATGGTCGACGCCATCGAAGACCTGCGTTTTTCCCCCGGTGCGGGCAAGGCCGGGCGCGATGCGCTGGCCGCCGGCGCGCCGATTCTGTGCGATGCACGCATGGTGCTTGAAGGTGTGACGCGTACGCGTTTACCTGCCAATAACCAGGTGATTTGCACGCTCAAGGAAGAAGGCGTGGCCGAGATGGCGCTGGAGCAGGGCAACACCCGCTCGGCGGTGGCCCTGGAACTGTGGCGCCCGTATCTGGAAGGCAGCGTGGTGGTGATTGGCAATGCACCGACCGCGCTGTTTTACCTGCTGGAGATGATTGACGCCGGGGCACCGAAACCGGCCCTGATTCTGGGCTTCCCGGTAGGTTTTGTCGGGGCAGCAGAATCCAAGGCGATGCTGGCGGCAGACAGCCGTGGCGTGCCGTTTGTGATCATGCAGGGCCGCCGCGGCGGTAGCGCGATGGCTGCGGCAGCGGTCAACGCACTGGCCACGGAGATCGAATGATGACTCAACCTGGACGTTTGCTCGGTCTGGGCGTCGGTCCCGGCGATCCGGAGCTGATTACCGTTAAAGCCTTGCGCCTGCTGCGCGAATCGCCGGTGGTGGCGTACTTCGTGGCCAAAGGCAAAAAAGGCAACGCGTTCGGCATCATCGAAGCGCACCTGCAAGACGCGCAAACCTTGATGCCACTGGTGTACCCGGTGACCACCGAGGTGTTGCCCGAACCGCTGTCGTATGAACAAATCATCAGCGACTTCTACGATCAGGCGGCCGTAGAGGTTGCCGTGCATTTGCAGGCCGGCCGTGATGTGGCGGTGATCTGCGAAGGCGATCCGTTCTTCTATGGCTCCTACATGTACTTGCATGACCGTCTGGCCGAGCGCTTTGAAGCGCAAGTGGTGCCGGGGGTGTGCTCGATGCTGGGCGGCGCTTCGGTGCTCGGCGTGCCGCTGGTGTATCGCAATCAGAGCCTGTCGGTGCTGTCGGGGGTGCTGCCCCACGATGAACTCAAGCGGCGTCTGGCCGATGCCGACGCTGCCGTGATCATGAAGCTGGGGCGCAACTTTCATAAAGTGCGCGAGGTTCTGGGGGAGCTGGGGCTGGCCGAGCGTGCGCTGTACGTCGAGCGCGCGACCATGAGCAACCAGAAAATCGTCCCGCTCAATGAAGTGGAGCCGATGTCGTCGCCTTATTTCTCGTTGATCATCGTGCCCGGCGAACGGTGGCAAGGTTGAGTCGCCCGGCCCCGGCCATTGTGATTCTGGGCAATGGCAGCCTGGCAACGGCCCGGCGCATCCAGCAGCTTTACCCTCAGGCGTTGATTTACGGCCTGGCCGGGCGGGTTGACGCGCCAGACCGCAGCTACAGCGATTTTGGCGCGACCCTGCGCCAGCTGTATCAGCAAGACACGCCGATTATTGCGCTGTGCGCCGCCGGGATTGTGATTCGCACCCTGGCTCCGCTGCTGCTGGAGAAAGGCGCCGAGCCGCCGGTGCTGGCCGTGGCCGAAGACGCCAGCGCGGTGGTTCCGCTGCTGGGAGGTCTGGGGGGGGTGAATGACATGGCGCGGGAAATCGCTGCCGGTCTGCAGGTTGCCCCGGCCATCACCACCAGCGGCGAATTGCGTTTTGGCACCTGCCTGCTGAACCCGCCGAGGGGCTATGCCCTGGGCGACCTGGAGGTGGGCAAACGCTTTGTCTCGGATTTGCTCGCGGGCGAGTCAGTGCGTATCGAAGGCGATGCGCCCTGGCTGGCCGGTGCACAACTGCCTGAAAACCCGCAGGCGCGGCTGGCGATCTGCGTCAGCAGTGCCGAGCGTGAACCCGCGGCCAATGAACTGCTGATCTACCCGCGCAATGTTGTAGCCCGGGTCAGCTCCGTTGTTGCAGCGCAGGGGATCCGTGAGGCGTTGCATGCAGTGAAGCTGGCCTGGCAATCGCTGGCCTGCATCGTTGCCGACGACACCTTGATGGCGAGCCCGCAACTGCGTGAGGCGGCGGCTGAGCTGGCTGTGCCGCTACGCTTCGTGAGTGCCGAGGAGCAGGCGCTACCTTTGGCCTGGCACGAGTCGGGCAGTGGTTTGGCCCTGGGGGTCGCTTCGGTTCCTCTGGACCCGCAACAGATCGGCAGGGCCCGGGGGCGGTTGGCAGTCATCGGCCTTGGCCCCGGCGCTGCAGAATTGATGGTGCCTGCGGTCAAGGCCGAACTGGCGCGGGCCAATGACGTGCTGGGTTACGAAACCTATGTGCGGATGGCCGGACCGTTTCGCGACGATCAAGTGCTGCACTGCACCGATAATCGTGAAGAAATGCAGCGCGCGCGGCATGCCTTTGAACTGGCGGCCAGTGGTCGCTCGGTGGTGGTGGTGTCTTCGGGTGATCCGGGGGTTTTTGCCATGGCCGCCGCCGTGCTTGAAGCCTTGCATGAGTCTGGTGATGCGCAGTGGCACAACGTCGACCTGGAAATCCTGCCCGGGGTTTCGGCATCGCTGGCTACCGCCGCGCAGGCCGGTGCGCCATTGGGGCATGACTTCTGCGTGATGTCGCTGTCGGACAACCTCAAGCCGTGGAGCATCATCGAAAAGCGTCTGGACCTTGCTTGCGAGGCGGATCTGGCGCTGGCGTTCTACAACCCGATTTCCCGCTCACGGCCCTGGCAGCTGGGGGTTGCGCTGGAAATCGTGGCCCGGCACCGCAGCCCACAGACGCCGGTGGTGCTGGGGCGCGACATTGGCCGCCCGGGCCAGACATTGCGGACTATCACTTTGGGCGCGTTGACTGCGGATCAGGTGGATATGCGCACCATGGTGCTGATTGGCTCGTCTACCACCTGCACCTTCCCGCGTGCCGACGGCACAGAGTGGGTGTACACGCCACGCTGGTACGGCGAAAAGCCCTGACGGGCAGCATGGCCCCGCAATGGGGCCATGCTCTGTAATCGCTGACGGGGCGCGGGAGGTCAGGGCACTAGATACCCGCGGATTCCGGTGAAGATGATCTGCGCCGCTAGCGCACAAACGAACAGGCCCATCAGGCGGCTGACGATCTGCAGGCCCTGGTCACCCAGAATCCGCTCGATCCTGTTGGACAGGTACAACACTACGCCGACGGTCAGGCTGGCCAGGGTAATGCTGACTATCGCCATCAGCTTGTCATCCCAGTGCGGCTGGCTGACCCCCATGACCAGCAGGGCACCGATGGTGCCCGGTCCGACCGTCAACGGAATGGTCAGCGGCACTATGGTGACATCCTGCTGCACGTTGTCGGTTTGCACGGCCGATTTGCCCTGGGCCATGCCCAGTGCCGAGATGAACAGCACGCTGCCGGCGCCGATGCGGAAGGCGTCGACGGTAATCCCGAAAACACTGAAGATCGCCCGCCCGAACAGGTAGAGCAAGACGCTGGATATCAAGGTGGCCAGCGCCACTTTCCAGGCGAGACGACGGCGCTCTTTGTTGGAGTAGCCACGGGTCAGGCTGATAAAGCATGAGAGCACGAAGAACGGGCTGTAGAGCACCAGCATCTTCAAATACACACTGAACAATACATGGAGCATGGTCTGAGCTCACACCGAAGAAAGGCGACGAAAGTCTATCAGGCCGCCGGCAGTCTGTCGGCCAGCGTAGGGCCCTAGGAATGCTGCGCCTGGGATTCACGCAACTCCCGTTGCGCCACCCAATATTCCACCAGCTCGCGCAGTTGCGACAACTCGACCGGCTTGGCCATGTGTCCGTCCATGCCGGCCTGGCGCGCCCGTTCTTTGTGCTCCTCCAGGATGTGTGCGGTCAACGCCACCACCGGGGTGCGGATACGTTGATGGCTGACTTCCCAGGCGCGTAATTGCTCAGTGGCCGAGAAGCCGTCCATTACCGGCATTTCGCAATCCATCAATACCAGGTCATAACGCTGCGCTTTCATGGCCTTCAAGGCCTCTTCGCCGTTACAGGCCGTGTCGGGCTGCAAATTGAGCTTGCCCAGCATGCCGCGAATGACCTTGGTGGAAATACTGTTGTCTTCGGCAACCAGGATGCGGAAGTCGCCAGGCACCGTCACCGCTGTTGGCGGGCCATTGGCCGGGAGCTGCGCAGAGACCTGGCCTTTGTTGCGCTGGGTCAGTTCATCGGCCAGGGTGGTTTTCAGGGTATAGCCCGCCACCGGTTTGGCCAGAATGCGCTTGATCCCGCAGTTGCGGGCAATGATCTTGCTCGGGGCGTTGCTGATGCCGGTCAGCATCACCAGCAGGATGTCGTGGTTCAGGCTCGGGTCTTCTTTGATCTTGGCCGCCAGTTGCATGCCCGTCATGCCCGGCATGTTCTGGTCCAGCAGCACAATGTCGAAGTAGTCGCGCAGATGCGCCTTGGTGCGTAACAGGGCCAGGGCTTCTTTGCCCGAGGCCGCCGCGCTGACACTCAAACCCCAGGCCGAGCATTGCTGTACCAGCACTTTGCGGCAGGTGTCGTTGTCATCGACCACCAGTACCCGTGCACCCTTGAGCGGGCTGTCCAGGTCGGAGGTCGGGTGCTCGAGGTGTTGCGGGTCCAGGGGCAGGGTCAGCCATAGATTGCTGCCCCTGGTTTGCCCCGGCTTTATGCCGAACTCACCGCCCATCAAGCTGATCAGCTGGCGGGCGATGACCAGCCCCAGGTGACCGCCCAGGCGGGTAGCGGCGAGGAAGTTCTTGCTGTGCAGTTCGGCACTGAGCAGGGCTTCGCGCTCCTGTTCATCCATCGGCTGGCCGGAGTCCTGGATGGCGATGCGCAACCGTGGCGGCTGAGTGCGCTCTTCCAGTGCCACGACAATCAATATCTCGCCTTCGACGGTTTTCTTCAGCGCGCTTTCGAGCAGGCTCAGCAGGGTCTGGCGCAGGCGGGTGGGGTCACCGCTGATGACCCTCGGGACCTGTGGCTGAATGAAACTGATGAGTTCGACGTTTTGCTGTTCGGCTTTGGTGCGGAAGATATTCAGGCAGTCTTCGATCAGGGCATTGAGGTCGAACTGCACATCGTCCAGTTCGATCTGGCCCGACTCGAGCCTGGAAATATCGAGAATTTCATTAATGAGCGTCAGCAGTTCATTGCCGGCGCTGTGGATGGTCTGTACGTAGTCACGTTGTTTGACCGACAGTGGTGTCCCCAGCAGCAGTTCAGTCATGCCCAGTACCCCGTTCATCGGGGTGCGAATTTCATGGCTGATCTTGGCCAGGAATTCGGCTTTGGCATTCACTTCGGCGTTACTGGCGGCCAGGTCACGGCTGATGCTGAATTGGTCCTCGGCGATGCTGCGAGCGCGTTCGCTCAGGGCGATGCTCATCAGCAGGCCGCAGATACAGACCACCGCCATCAAGGCCAGGATCAGTTCCTGGGGCGCGATCAGGGTCAGGCCCAGGAGCGTCGGGAGAATGACCAGGGTGCCGATGTTGAACACAATCATGGCCACCACGAACAGGCGGGCAGGGCGGTAGCCTTGCTGCAAGTGGTGAACCGAGACCAGCAGGATGCTCATGCTTGCAAGCCCGACCAGGCCATAGGTCATCACGTTTAACGGCAGGGTGTCGAAGAACAGCACCAGCAGGCCGCCGATACAGATAATCAGGGTGTTGAGCAGCAACAGTTTCTGCAACCTGTGGGCGCTGCGGGCGCCGAAGAAACTGTAGGTGAACATCAACCCGCAAGGCGCCGTCAGTATCAGCGCCAGATAGGCCCCGGGTGGGTGGGCGCTGTGCCACTCGGGAAACCAGGGCCCCAGCAGATTCAAGAACAGCGCCGAGCTGATCAGGAGCAAGGCTTCGCAGGCAGCGAGCCACAGGCTGCTGACTGAGCGGGTGAAAGCAAAGCGGATCAGGTTGTGCAGCACCAGCATTGCCAGGCAGCCGAGCAACAGCCCGTAGAGCAGGGTCATGCCCTGGTTGGCGGCGAGTATGACGGCGGAATCGAGGGTAATGTGCGGGCGCAGTTGATGCTCCGAAACCAGGCGCAGATACACATCCAGCTCTTGAGAGCTTTGGGGCAAGGGCAGCAGGTAGTCGCTGCTGGACAGCGGTTTGTCGGACGTCGGCAATGTACTGCCGGCGCTGGTTTCGCTGATCAGTTTTTTGCCGTCGAGAACGTACAGGTCAAGACGTGCAAGATCCGGGGCGAAGACTCGCAAAATCTGTTCATGCTTGTTGGGCTGCAGCCGGAATCGCAACCATAACGCCTCATCGGGGTTGGCTGCGGTCAGCTCTTCGAGCTCGATTGGGCTGAATTGATTGCTTAAGCGGGGGGAACTGACATCGCTCAGTTGCAGGTCGCCACTATGGTCCAGAAGGACAGACCAAAGGTTGCCTTGGGCCGCCTGCACCGGCGTTAAATAGAGCAAAGCAGTCAGTAGACTGACGGTAATACCTATGGCGATCCTAAGCCAGCGCACGCTGAAATCCCTTCGTATATTGAAGCCTGATGGTAACTATGCGCGGCGCTGGAATAGTTAGGCAAGGGTTTGATCCCTTGCCTGTCCATATGGGTTACCTATTCCTGGGTTTCGCCGCGCTCGCGTGCAATGGCCCGGTAGCCAATGTCGTTGCGGTAGAAGCAACCATCCCATTCGATGGTTTTGGCCAGTGCATAAGCCTGTTCTTGAGCTGCTGCAACGGTGTCACCCATGGCGGTCGCGCACAGTACACGGCCACCGGCCGTCACCACTTCGCCAGCGGCATTGAGGGCGGTGCCGGCGTGGAACACCTTGCCTTCCAGTTTGGCTGCAGCATCCAGACCATGGATCACTGCACCCTTGGCGTAGTCGCCAGGGTAGCCGCCTGCAGCCAGGACGATGCCCAGGCTCGGGCGCGGGTCCCATTGTGCTTCTACCTTGTCCAGCGCCTGGGCCAGAGCAGCCTCTACCAGCAGCACCAGGCTCGACTGCAGGCGCAGCATCACCGGTTGGGTTTCCGGATCGCCGAAACGGCAGTTGAACTCGATGACTTTAGGGTTGCCGGCTTTGTCGATCATCAGGCCTGCGTACAGGAACCCGGTGTAGACGTTGCCTTCTTCGGCCATGCCGCGCACGGTTGGCCAGATAACCAGATCCATCACGCGCTGGTGCACTTGCGCAGTGACCACTGGCGCCGGGGAGTAAGCGCCCATACCGCCGGTGTTGGGGCCGGTATCGGCATCGCCGACGCGTTTGTGGTCCTGGCTGGTGGCCATCGGCAACACGTTCTTGCCGTCGACCATCACGATGAAGCTGGCTTCTTCGCCATCGAGGAACTCCTCGATAACGACGCGCGAACCGGCTTCGCCGAATGCGTTGCCCGCGAGCATGTCGCGCACGGCATCTTCGGCTTCAGTCAGGGTCATGGCGACGATTACGCCTTTGCCTGCTGCCAGGCCGTCAGCCTTGATCACGATAGGGGCGCCGACTTTTTGCAGGTACGCCAGCGCCGGCTCGATTTCAGTGAAGTTCTGATAGTCGGCGGTCGGGATCTTGTGGCGTGCCAGGAAATCCTTGGTGAAAGCCTTGGAGCCTTCGAGCTGGGCAGCGCCGGCAGTCGGGCCGAAGCAATCCAGGCCGCGGGCGCGGAACAGATCGACCACACCGGCTACCAGTGGAACTTCAGGGCCAACGATGGTCAGCGAGACATTTTTCTCGGCGAAATCTGCAAGTTGCTCAAGGGCCAGCACGTCGATAGCAACGTTCTCGCACTTGGCTTCAATGGCGGTGCCGGCGTTGCCCGGGGCAACGAATACTTTGGCGACACGCGGGTCCTGAGCTACTTTCCAGGCCAGTGCGTGTTCGCGGCCACCGCTGCCAATGATCAAAACATTCATTTCAAAAACCTCGGATGACGCTGAATTCTGGGAAACGCTTTGTTTCTCTGTAGGAGCGAGCTTGCTCGCGAGCAGTCAAAAGATCGCGAGCAAGCTCGCTCCTACAGAAAGGGACGTCTAGTTAGTGACGGAAGTGGCGCATACCGGTGAACACCATGGCAATCCCGGCTTCGTCGGCTGCAGCAATCACTTCGTTGTCACGCATCGAGCCGCCCGGCTGGATCACCGCAGTGATACCGGCCTTGGCTGCATTGTCCAGACCGTCACGGAACGGGAAGAACGCGTCGGATGCCATGACCGAACCCTGCACTTGCAAACCGGCGTGCTCGGCCTTGATCGCAGCAATGCGGGCCGAGTTTACGCGGCTCATCTGGCCAGCGCCGACACCGATGGTCTGACGGTTCTTGGCGTAGACGATGGCGTTGGATTTGACGTACTTGGCGACTTTCCAGGCAAAGATCAGGTCGTGGATCTCTTGTTCGGTCGGTGCGCGCTTGGTGACGACTTTCAGGTCTTCGCTGCCGATCATCTGGATGTCGCGGCTTTGTACCAGCAAACCGCCATTCACCCGCTTGAAGTCCCAGGCCGGTGCGCGGTCTGCGCTCCACTCGCCGCAGGCCAGCAGGCGTACGTTGGCTTTGGCGGCCACGATGGCGCGGGCTTCTTCGCTCACGGACGGGGCGATGATCACTTCAACGAACTGACGCTCGACGATGGCTTTGGCCGTTTCGGCGTCCAGCTCGCGGTTGAAGGCGATGATGCCGCCGAATGCCGACTCGGTATCAGTGGCGTAAGCCAGCTCATAGGCCTGACGGATGCCGCCTTCGGCGTCCGGGCTGACTGCGACGCCGCACGGGTTGGCGTGCTTGACGATCACGCAGGCCGGTTTGACAAAGCTTTTTACGCATTCCAGCGCGGCATCGGTGTCGGCCACGTTGTTGAACGACAGCTCTTTGCCTTGCAGCTGGGTGGCGGTTGCGATGCTGACTTCGGCCGGCTTGGCTTCTACGTAGAACGCCGCGCTTTGATGCGGGTTCTCGCCGTAGCGCATTTCCTGGGCCTTGATGAACTGGCTGTTGAAGGTGCGCGGGAACAGGCTGCGGCCTTCGGTGCTCAGGGTTTCGGCTGTCTGGTTAACGGTGCCCAGGTAGTTGGCGATCATGCCGTCGTAGGCGGCGGTGTGTTCGAACGCCTTGAGCATCAGGTCGAAACGCTGGGCGTAGGTCAGGCCACCGGCCTTGAGGTTTTCCAGCACGTTGGCGTAATCGCTGGCATTGACCACGATCGCTACGTCTTTGTGGTTTTTTGCTGCCGAACGGACCATGGTCGGGCCGCCGATATCGATGTTCTCGATGGCGGTCGGCAGGTCGCAGCCCGGCTTGTTGATGGTTGCTTCGAAGGGGTAGAGGTTTACGGCTACCAGATCGATCGGCTTGATGCCGTGCTCGTTCATGATGTCGTCATCGATGCCGCGACGGCCCAGGATGCCGCCGTGGATTTTCGGGTGCAGGGTTTTCACCCGCCCGTCCATCATTTCCGCAAAGCCGGTGTAGTCCGCAACTTCGACAGCGGCTACGCCGTTGTCTTGGAGCAGCTTGAACGTACCGCCGGTGGAGAGGATCTCGACGCCGAGGGCTTCCAGTTCACGGGCGAAATCAAGGATTCCGGTTTTATCGGAAACGCTGATTAAAGCGCGGCGGATCGGCAGGCGGGTAGTCTGATCGGTCATCTCGATTTCCATCAAAAGCAAAGGAGTCAGCAAAAAAGGCGACCCGTTTTACCGGGACGCCTTTCAGGTTTGATTGAATGCTTACAGCAGATCGTACTGCTTGAGTTTTTTGCGCAAGGTGCCGCGATTAAGTCCCAGCAGCTCTGAGGCCTTGGTCTGGTTGCCCTTGACGTAGTTCATGACGCACTCGAGCAGCGGGGCCTCGACTTCGGAAAGTACCAGGTTGTACACGTCCGTGACTTCAGCGCCCTCCAGGTGGGCGAAGTAATTGTGCAGCGCCTTTTCGACACTGCCACGAAGGGTCTGACCTTCTTCGCTCGGTGTATTGAGGTGCTGTTTCAGGTTGACGTTGTCGCTCACGGGCGTTGTTCCACTCACTAATGTCTCGGTCATCATCGTCATGCGGCCACCCATCCTTCGTCCCCTGTCCCCAGGCTCTTGTGTCGTTCGGCGAAAAACGCCTGAACGTTGGCGCATTGTGCTTCCGTATCTTCTAAACGATTGAAGTGGGCGCGAAACTCCTTGGCGCCCGGCAAGGTTGCGAGATACCAGCCGACATGCTTGCGGGCAATACGTACCCCCAATACCTCCCCATAGAAGGTGTGCAGTGCAGCCAAATGCTCTAGCAGAATACGTTCCACTTCGCTCATCTGTGGTGCCGGCAGGAGTTGCCCGGTACGCAGAAAGTGATCAACTTCGCGGAAAATCCAGGGCCGCCCTTGGGCCGCCCTGCCAATCAATAGTCCGTCAGCGCCGGTCGCTTGCAGCACGTGCCGGGCCTTGTGGGGTGAATCTATGTCGCCGTTGGCAAATACCGGTATCGACACCGCCTGCTTGATCGCGGCGATGGTGTCGTATTCGGCTTCACCGGTGTACAGGTCGGCGCGGGTTCTGCCGTGCACCGCCAGAGCAGCAATTCCGGCCTGTTCGGCAATTTTCGCCACGGTCAGGCCGTTTTTGTTGTCCCGGTCCCAGCCGGTGCGGATCTTCAGGGTGACCGGCACATCAACCGCAGCCACGACGGCCTGCAGGATCTCGGTCACCAATGCTTCGTCTTTCAG
Source organism: Pseudomonas paraversuta (assembly GCF_904067025.1). NCBI lineage: Bacteria > Pseudomonadati > Pseudomonadota > Gammaproteobacteria > Pseudomonadales > Pseudomonadaceae > Pseudomonas > Pseudomonas paraversuta. The sequence goes on along the minus strand of NZ_CAJFDA010000001.1, from coordinate 4,421,347 downwards.
TAGCGCGGAGCCCGCGGCCTTGTTGCAGACCTTTTTTGCCGGGCATCCCATGTTGATATCAATAATCTGCGCGCCCAGTTCCACATTGGCCCTGGCGGCATCTGCCAGCATTTGCGCGTCACCGCCGGCAATCTGTACCGAGCGGGGCTCGGGATCACCGTCGTGAATCATGCGCAAGCGTGACTTGCGGCTATTCCAGAGACTCATGTCGCTGGTGACCATTTCCGAGACAACCAGTCCCGCGCCCATCCGTCGGCAAAGCTGACGAAAAGGTTGATCGGTGACGCCCGCCATAGGGGCGAGGATCAAACCGTTGTGCAATGTATATGGGCCGATGCGTACCGCCGACATAGGACTTCCCTGTTGTGGGGCCGGATCTTGGGAGTTCGAAAAAGGGTTGGCATGATACCCGCTCTCGATGACCGGATAAAGACGCAATTGGATGAATTTTGAACAATTGGAGCCGAAGGCTGGCCACAAGCCTCAAGCGACAAGCTGCAATACACAGCAAATCAGCATTTCACTTCTAACTTGCCTCTTGCAGCTAAAAGCGCCACGCGCTCATTCCGGGGAATGAAAGCTCAGGCTGTAGTTCACGGCTTTCGGGCCTGGATCGAGAATGTCCAGGGCAATGTGGATAGGTGTCTGTGGCGGCATTTCGGCCTTGGCCAGATCACCGATCAGGTATTCGCCGGGCTTGAAACGGCGACTGGCGATCATTTTGCCGTGCAGGTCGGCGAACCGCAGCTCCAGCAGCGGGAAAGGCTGGGAGAACGGCGCGCGGTTGTAGAGGATGGCGTCTACCACCAGCGCTCCGGCGAACTCGGGATGGCTGCGTACCACCAGATTGCTGCTTTTGATTCGGTCTATATCGACCCTGGACGGCACTGTGCAGCCGAGATGCGGGCACAGTTGCTGGAAGATCGGGCGGTATTGATCCTGTCGGGCCAGTTCATCGAAATGATTGGCAATATATTGTCCGGCCAGTGCCGCGCCGGCCAGCAGTATCAGCAAGACCCAAAGCAGGCGTTTGCCCCATGGTGTACGGCGTTTTTGCCAGTCCAGCTGCAGCGGGTCGTCGACCAGATCCAGCAGTGCGTCTTCACGCACTCTTGGTTCGTTGCGCCTGCGCTTGCTCAGGGGCAACGGCTCAGGGGGCTCGTCGTCCTCATCATCGCTCGCGCTCAGGTGTTCGCCGGTCAGTCCCGGCTCCAGCTCATCGTCCAGTGAAAGCTTGAGCGGCGGCGTTTCATCCGGCTCGTCGAGGTCCAGTGATAATGACGGCTCGGTGCGCCCCGTTGAGGCGGGTTCGCTGAGCTTCTCTGCGGCTTTGCTGGCGAGCGCTGAGGTTTCGGCGCGTTCGGCCGCCGAATCGCTGAACAGACTGTCTGCCCATTGGCTTTCTTCGGCGTCCGGGCTGTCGCGCCGGGCACTCAGTGAGCTGTCTTTTGCCTTGTGGGGCTGGCCAAAGCTTTTGCTGGGCTGGATCTCACGCTCTTCGAGCCGGGCCAGTTCTTCATCCAGATCCAGATGGTCGAGATCGAGTTCGGCTGCTTGCCAGTGTTCCGGGCTGACGGGCTTGGGCCCGGCAGGCGGCTCGATGACCTCGGGTTCTGCAACATCAGGGGTCGTTACTGTCGGCAGTTGTTCATTTTCAGTGCGTTTGTTCAGCAGTTGCTGTGCAGCATTGAACACTTGCAGGCAGGCGCCACAGCGCACAACGCCGCGAGCCGCGCTCAGTTGGGCGTGGTTGACGCGAAAATTGGTCTGGCAGTGTGGACACTGGGTAACGAAGCTATCGCTCATGTGGCCATCCGGATTGGGCAGGCGTGCATTGTAGGGGCTGTACCCGTTTGATTGCGAGCCGCGTCGCGGCCGCAACCAAAGGTCAACAGGCTCTAGCGGCGACGGCCACTGATGCGCACCCAGCCATCGCGATTGGCGATCGGGTCAAGATCAAAGTCTGCGGCGTAGGCTGCGGCGACTTCTTCGCCCTGTTCGGCGAGGATGCCCGACAGCGCCAGGCGACCGCCCGGTTTGACCAGGCTCGACAGCTGCGGGGCCAGGGAGACCAGGGGGCCGGCCAGGATGTTGGCAACCACCACGTCGGCCTGAACCTGTGGCAGGTCTTCGGGCAGGTACAGCGGGAACAGCTCTGCGGCGACATTGTTGCGCCCGGCGTTATCGCGCGAGGCTTCCAGCGCCTGTACGTCGATGTCGGTGCCGATGGCCTGTCTGGCCCCCAGCAACAGGGCGGCGATTGCCAGAATCCCCGAGCCGCAACCGAAGTCCAGCACGCTGCAGTCCTTCAGGTCCTGACCGTCGAGCCATTCCAGGCACAGTGCGGTAGTCGGGTGGGTGCCGGTACCAAAGGCCAGGCCCGGATCCAGCAGCAGGTTCACGGCGTCCGGTTCCGGCGCGGCGTGCCAGCTCGGGACGATCCACAGGCGCTGACCGAAGCGCATCGGATGGAAGTTGTCCATCCAGCTGCGTTCCCAGTCCTGGTCTTCGATGACTTCGGCATGGTGCTCGGGCAGGGGCGAGCCGGTCAGCAGTTCCAGATGGGACAGAACGAGGTCGGCTTCGGTGCCGCCTTCGAACAGTGCCAGCAAATGGGTGTGGGACCACAACGGGGTGGTGTTGAGTTCAGGTTCGAAGATCGGCTGATCTTCGGCATCCATGAACGTTACCGATACGGCGCCGACTTCGAGGAACGCGTCTTCGTAGGTTTCGGCTTGTTCCGGGCTGATGGCGAGGCGTACTTGCAGCCAAGGCATGGCGGGCACCTTTGAAAAATAGGAGTGTGCAACCGGTGGGCTGCGAGAAGCGCGCCAGTTTACGCGAGCGAGGGCGGTGCGGGTAATCAAAAAACGATGAAAAGCCCTCGTCGTACATCGCCACTGGGAGCTGGCTTGCCGGCGATGCTGGCGACGGGACAATCGCTGGCAAGCCAGCTCCCGCAAAGCGTGGGTAGGTTGCAGAAACGACCAGGCCGCCCGAAGGCGGCCTGGTTGATCTGGAATCAAACTTACTGCTTGGCCAGTTTGTGTTCCAGGTAGTGAATGTTGACGCCGCCTTTGCAGAAGCCTTCGTCATTCACCAGGTCGCGGTGCAGCGGGATGTTGGTTTTAATCCCGTCGACCACGATTTCGTCCAGCGCATTGCGCATGCGGGCCATGGCTTCGTCACGGGTCGAGCCCCAGGTGATCAGTTTGCCGATCAGGGAGTCGTAGTTGGACGGAACCTTGTAGCCGCTGTACAGGTGCGAATCGACGCGAACGCCATTGCCGCCCGGTGCGTGGAAATGCTTGACCAGACCAGGGCTCGGCATGAATGTCGCCGGGTCCTCAGCGTTGATCCGGCACTCCAGGGAGTGACCGTGAATTTTCACGTCATCCTGGGTGAAGGACAGCTTGTTGCCTGCCGCGATGCTCAACATCTCTTTCAGGATGTCGATGCCGGTGACCATTTCGGAAACCGGGTGCTCCACTTGCACACGAGTGTTCATCTCGATGAAGTAGAAGCGACCATTCTCGTACAGGAACTCGAAGGTGCCTGCGCCACGGTAGTTGATATCGATGCAGGCCTTGACGCAGCGCGCCAGAACCTCTGCACGAGCAGTTTCATCGATACCCGGTGCCGGTGCTTCTTCCAGAACTTTCTGGTGACGGCGTTGCAGCGAGCAATCGCGGTCGCCCAGGTGGATCGCGTGACCCTGGCCATCGGAAAGGACCTGAACTTCCACGTGACGCGGGTTGGTCAGGTATTTTTCGAGGTAGACCATCGGGTTGCTGAACCAGGCGCCTGCTTCTTCGCGGGTCTGCTTGGCTGCTTCGATCAGGTCTTCTTCGCGGTGCACCACACGCATGCCGCGACCACCACCGCCGCCAGCGGCTTTGATGATCACCGGGTAGCCGACTTCGCGGCCGATGCGCAGGGCTGTTGCTTCGTCTTCCGGCAACGGGCCGTCAGAACCCGGAACAGTCGGAACGCCGGCAGCGATCATGGCGTGCTTGGCCGATACCTTGTCGCCCATGAGGCGAATGGTGTCGGCTTTCGGGCCGATAAAGGCGAAGCCGGATTTCTCGACTTGCTCGGCGAAATCGGCGTTTTCAGCCAGAAAGCCGTAGCCCGGGTGGATCGCCGTGGCGCCAGTGACTTCGGCTGCCGCGATGATGGCCGGGATGTGCAGGTAGGACAGGTTGGCGGGTGCCGGACCGATGCAGACGGTTTCGTCTGCCAGGCCCAGGTGCATCAGCTCCTTGTCGGCGGTGGAGTACACCGCAACGGTCTTGATGCCCAGTTCCTTACAGGCCCGCAGGATGCGCAAGGCGATCTCACCGCGGTTGGCGATCAGGACTTTTTCCAGCTTCTGAGGCTTCAACATCGTTGGCTCCCCGTGGTTCAAACGATGGTGAACAGCGGTTGATCGAACTCAACCGGTTGACCGTTTTCTACCAGGATGGATTCGATAACACCGGCTTTTTCGGCCGTGATGTGGTTCATCATTTTCATCGCTTCAACGATGCAAATGGTGTCGCCGACCTTAACGGTCTGGCCGACTTCAACGAAGGCTGGCGAGGTAGGTGCCGGGGTACGGTAGAAAGTACCGACCATTGGCGACTTGACCACAAAACCGTTCAGTTTTGGTGCAGCAGGTGCTTCGGTCACGGTGGCAACCGGAGCAACAGCAACCGGAGCAGCAGCCGGAGCTTGCATTGGCGCTGGTGCGTAGAACTGTTGAGCAGGAGTCTTGCTGTGACGGCTGATGCGTACGGACTCTTCGCCTTCTTTGATTTCCAGCTCGTCGATGCCGGACTCTTCCAGCAGTTCGATCAGTTTCTTAACTTTACGGATATCCATGAATCGTCAACTCCCAATGGGTCGGTCAGGGGCGTTTAGCTTGTAGTTCAAGCTGTTCCAGGGCGGCCTCCAAGGCCAGTCGATAACCGCTGGCGCCAAGGCCGCAGATCACACCTACCGCAACGTCGGAGAAGTAGGAGTGATGGCGGAAAGGTTCGCGTTTGTGCACGTTTGATAAATGCACTTCGATGAATGGGATGCTCACCGCCAGCAGCGCGTCACGTAATGCCACGCTGGTGTGGGTAAAAGCAGCCGGGTTGATCAGGATAAAGTCCACGCCTTCATCGCGGGCAGCGTGGATCCGGTCGATCAACTCATACTCGGCATTACTTTGCAGATAGAGCAAATGGTGACCGGCATCGCGGGCCCGCTGCTCCAGGTCCTGATTGATTTGCGCCAGGGTAGTAGCGCCGTAGACGCCCGGCTCGCGGGTGCCGAGCAAATTCAGGTTGGGGCCGTGCAGAACCAGAAAAGTCGCCATCTGCTGTTCCTTGTTATGTGTGTGCAGTTATCAATGCCGGGCGACTATGCCGAAAAGCGGATTCGCTGTCCAGTTAACTGCAATAGCCAGCACGATGACCGATGTTCGCGAAAAGTTTGTGACCAGCTCTCTAGATCCGGTCATTTGCGTTGTCGACACGTTCGGCGAAGTCTGCTGCATTGATCTCGCCGATGACCCGCAAGTCACTTTTTTCACTGCCGTTTTTGCCAAAGAACATCAGTGCCGGAGGGCCGAACAATTGGTAGCGGTCGAGCAGGGCGCGCTGCCCGGCATTGCTGGCAGTCATGTCAAACCGTACCAGCCGGTAGCCTTTGAGCCGGTCCAGCACCTGCGGGTTGTTCAGGACCTCGTGCTCGATCACCTTGCAGCTGATACACCAGTCGGCGTACCAGTCCAGCAACAGCGGCTGGCCGGCGGCACTGGCTTGTGCCAACACCTTGTCCAGCTCCTCTGCGGTGCTGACGGTTTGCCATTCACTGCTGCTTTGGGCCGGGCCGGCGGCTGATGCCGCAGGCTGCCAGTGTCCAAGCGGCCTGAACGGGTCGCTTTGACCGCTGAGGGCGCCGTACCAGCAGGCCAGGGCGTAAACCAGCAGAAATAGCCCAAGCAACTGCGCCAGACGTTGGCGCGGGGTTTTGTAGCCGAACTCCAGAGTGCCGAGAAACAGACTCACCCCGGCCGCCAGCAGACCAATCAACAGCAGGGTAACGGGGCCCGGCAGCACGCGGCTGAGCAGGGCGATGGCCAAACCGAGCAACAGCACGCCAATGGCGTTTTTGACGCTGACCAGCCATGGCCCGCTTTTTGGTAACCAGGCCGCACCGCCGGTTGCGACCAGCAGCAGGGGCGCGCCCATGCCCAGCCCCAGGGCAAAGAGTTTCAAACCGCCGCCCAGGGCATCACCACTGGCACTGATATAGAGCAATGCTCCCGCCAGCGGGGCCGAGACGCAGGGCGATACCAGCAGGCTGGACACCACGCCGAGCACGGCAGCGCCCCACAGCGAGCCACCCTGGGTGCGGTTGGCGACGCGATCAAGGCGGTTGCTGATGGCTTGCGGCAACTTCAGTTCGAACACCCCGAACATGGCCAGGGCAAAAATCGCGAAGAACAGGGCAAAGGGCGCCAGTACCCACACCGATTGCAGGCGTGCCTGAAGGTTGAGCTGTGCGCCGAACATCCCCATCAGCGCGCCGAGCAGTGCAAAGCAGGCGGCCATTGGCAGCACGTAGGCCAGTGACAGGCTAAAGCCGCGCAGCCCGCCCACCTGGCCACGCAATACCACGCCCGACAAAATCGGCAGCATCGGCAGCACGCAGGGGGTAAAGGTCAGGCCCAGGCCGGCGAGGAAGAACAGCGCCAGCTCGCGCCAGGTCCAGCTATTGATGGCTGGTGCGGCACTGTCGCCGGTCGCGGTCGAAACCGGGGTGCCGCCGATGCTCAGGCGTTCGGTTTCCGGTGGATAACACAAACCCTTGTCGGCGCAGCCCTGGTAAGTGACCACCAGGGTGAACGGACGCTGATCATCGGTCGGGCGCGGGATGTCGACATCAAGAATGCCGTGATAGACCTCGACGTCGCCGAAATACTCATCGTGCTTTTGCTCGCCGGGCGGTAACTGTGGCGTGGCCAGGGCGATATCGGCGGGTTCGGTGCTAAAGGCGAACTTGTGGCGATACAGGTAATAGCCTTCGGTGGGGACAAAACGCAGCTTGATGGTCTCGGGCGTGCTGTCGATCAGGTTGAGCCTGAACGCGTCACGCACCGGTAAAAAGTCGTTGCTGTTATTGATTGCACCCAGGGTAGAGCTGGGCCGGTTATCCAGCAGGCCGGCGGCCATGGCCGGTACGGCGAGCAGCAAACACAGAACAAGGAACAGGCGGCGCATAGGAATCTCGCAAATCAAACGTGGGCGCATGATAGCGGAGTGAATGCTGAGATGCCCTGCAGCAGCGAGCTTGCTCGCGAGCAAGCTCGCTTTTACAGGCGAAAGCTGTGCACGGCTGAGTTCAATTTGCCGCCCAGCTCCAGCAATTGCTGGCTCTGGTCCCGAGCAACAGCGATGCGTTGCAGGTTGTCGTCGCCCAATTGGTGAATGCGCTCACTGTGGTTGCGAATCTCCCCCACAGCCGTGCCTTGTTGTGCGGTGACGTCGGCGATGCGCATTGCGGTGCCGGAGATGGTGGTAATCGCACCGACAATCTCATCCAGCGCGCCTTCAGCGTCCTGGGCTTTTTCGGCGGTGGCCCGGGCATGTTCCACTTGTGCGCGCATGCCCTCAACCGATTGCCGGGCGGCCAGTTGCAGCCCGCCAATGAGGGTCTGGATCTCGCTGGTGGCGCCTGCGGTCCGTTGCGCAAGGGAGCGGACTTCTTCGGCAACCACGGCAAAGCCGCGGCCCATTTCTCCAGCACGGGCGGCCTCAATGGCCGCATTGAGTGCCAGCAGGTTGGTCTGGTCGGCGATGGAGCGGATCACGGTCAAGACCCCGCCAATGGTCGCCGACTCTTCTGCCAGGCGTTCGATGCTCTGTGCATTGCCTTGTACTTCCCCGACCAGCGCGCGCAACCCGGTCAGGCTCTGGTCTATTACGCGCTGCCCCTGGGCAACGGCCAGGCCGGCGCTGCGACTGGCATCGGCAGCATGGCTGGCATCCCCTGCGACCTGGGTGATGGTGGCCTCCAGTTCGCCCAGTGCGTCACGGATCTGGGCCGTATCAACAGCCTGGCGTTCGGCGCCGCCGTGCAGGCCGTTGCTGAGTTCGGCCAGGGTCTGGCTGCTGCCGGCGACCTGTTGGGCATTCAGGCGCAGGGTGCCCACCAGATTCACCAGGTACTGGCGCAGGCGATTGAGCGAAGCCTCAATGTCATGCAGCTCGCGATTGGTCTTGCCCAGCTGGATGTCGCGGCTGAAGTCGCCGTCGGCCCAGGTCGACAGCGACCCGGTCAAATGGGTCAGGACCTTGGCCAGTCTGCGTTGCAGAGTGTCGATCAGCAGTGCGATCAGCAGAATCAGGCCAATCATCAGGCCCTGGATCAGCCTCACCTCGCTCTGGATCTGCCCGTGCTCGGCGCGCACTTGCGGTTCCAGCGCGGCAATTGCCTGTTGCACGGCGTTGAGTTTCAGGTGGGTGCTGTTGCCGAGCAGGGCCCGTTGTTCTATTTGGGTCTGGGTGCGCTTGAGTTCGGCGGGGTAGCGGTTCAGCAGGTTGTTCAGCTCTCGCTTGAGGCCGATCCCCGCATCTTCGGCCTGTGTCGTGCGTTCGGTTTGCAGCCCCATCAGCGCGGCGAAATCGTCGTTGCCGGAAGTATTTTGCGCGCTTACTCCCAGTAAGGGCATGGCGTCGATCTGCTGTGCCTGGGCCCGGATGCTGGCGAGTTCGCGTTCCACCTCGCCTGCCAGCTCGCTGCGGGCGCTGCTCACCAGTTTGTCCCGGCTCAGGGACAGTCTGGCCAGATGCAGGGCGCCAGTCAGCAACGGCGCAGAATAAAGGCGGGCTTCGGGGGTGCTGGCCTGCCGGGCATACTGGCTGAGCTGTTCCAGGTTGCCGGCCAGCTCGCGTTCAGCCTGCAGCAGCAGGGCTTGTGGGTCTGCGGCCAGTTTGCCGGCAGCCAGCAATTGGTTGTTGCTGAAGTGGCTCAGCTCTTCAAGGCTGGGGCGCCAGGCCTGGGCCAGGGCAGGGGGCAGTGAGTCGAGCGCTGTCTGGAGCCTGTCCAGCGCGCTGTTGGCCTCGCTCAGGCGCACGGCATCGCCACTGGCCAGGTAGTCTTCAATGTTGCGCGAAACTTGATTCTGAAACAGCTGCGACAGGCTCAGGTAGCGCTCCATCAACAGGAACGGACGCTCCAGCGCCCGCTGCGACCACCATAAAGTGGCGCCCAGCGCCAGGCATACGGCGACCAGTAACAGGGTGTTCAAGTTGGTTAGCAGCTTCAGGCGCATGCGGGGTTTTGCCTACTACGCAGTAAGAAGCGCCTGAAGTTATGGCGTTTGTATGACATCGATGTGACGGGGCGGGGGTATTCCGCATAAATAGTGGCTATTTGCCTTGATTGCTGGATTCTCGGCCCGAGGCGGTCTCCCGGTTTCCAATCAGGCTGTCCCGCTTGAAATTGACAGCCGCGCAGCCATATTTACCATGGCTCGTCCGTGCTTGTTCTATAGTGCCGGGCGGACTGGCCCGGCCTGCTAGCTGCACGGCCCGGACGTGATTAAAAAGCCTGTAGCCAATGAAACGCCAACAGACCCTAGGCACTATGAGGTAGGGTTGTGGTCGAACGATTGAACCTGGAATTTGAAAGGATATAGCCATGCTGGACTGGAAAAAACGTGAGGGCAGCAGTGCCCGTGAGTCGGTCAGGGAGACCCGTGCCCCGTCGCGTGGCTATTTCACAAGCATTCTGTTTAGCCGCTCAATCGCCGTGCTGGTGGGGATCTTCGTCGTGGTGTGCCTGGGTCTGGGCTGGTACTGGAGCCAGGAACCGGACTTGTTCCCGGTGCAGCAAAACGCCCAGCTGGCTGCCGAGAGGGATGGCAAGCAAATGGTTCCGGGGTTCACCACTGTTGAAACCCTTAAAACCGTGGCCGGCACCCTGCTCAATAAACCGGGCGGCTATCTGTCCAATGACCGTTTTCCGCCGGGCGTGTTTCTGGACAATATCCCGAGCTGGGAATATGGCGTGCTGGTACAGGTGCGTGACCTGACCCGCGGCTTGCGTAAAGACTTTGCCCGTTCGCAATCGCAGTCGGCCGAAGACGCCGATCTGGCCAAGGCCGAACCGCGTTTCAACTTCGACAACAAGAGCTGGATGCTGCCGTCCAGCGAGTCGGAGTACCAGGAAGGGATCAATTCCCTGAGCCGCTACCAGGCGCGCTTGTCTGATCCCAACCAGAAGAACGCCCTGTTCTATGCGCGCGCCGATAACCTGAACAACTGGCTGGGCGATGTGGGTACTCGTCTGGGATCGCTGTCGCAGCGTTTGTCGGCCAGCGTCGGCCGGGTCAAGCTCAATGGCGCACTGAAGACCGAAAGCCTGAAGCCCGGCCAGGTACCCGTGGTTGATGAAGAAATAGAAGAAACCCCATGGATGCAAATCGACAACGTGTTCTACGAGGCGCGTGGCCAGGCATGGGCCCTGTCGCACCTGCTGCGGGCCATTGAAGTCGACTTCGCTGACGTGCTGGCGAAAAAGAATGCCACGGTCAGTGTGCGTCAGATCATTCGTGAACTGGAGGCGGCCCAGGAGCCGGTCTGGAGCCCGATGATCCTCAATGGCAGCGGCTACGGCGTTCTGGCCAACCACTCGCTGGTCATGGCCAACTATATTTCCCGCGCCAACGCGGCGGTCATGGACCTTCGACAATTGCTGTCCCAGGGCTGAGTGATGCCGATTTCTGCGCTGGAGGCCGCACACCGTGCGGCCTCTGATCTCGAAATGGTGGCCTGGGTTGATCCTCAAGACCGGCTGCTGGGCGGCTTGCCCCGACAACAGTTGCGTGAGCAGGGCTTGATCGGGCGCGGCACTTTCATTTTGCTGTTCAACTCTGCCGGTGAATTGTGCGTGCATCAGCGCACCCTGAGCAAAGCGCTGTATCCCGGGTTCTGGGATGTGGCGGCGGGTGGCATGGTAGGGGTTGATGAGAGCTACGCCGAGTCGGCAGCCCGTGAACTTGCAGAAGAGCTGGGGGTGAGCGGCGTATCGCTGACGGCCCATGAACGCTTTTACTTCGAAGGCGAACAAAATCACCTGTGGTGCGCCGTTTTTTCCGCCGTGTGGGATGGCCCGTTGCAGGTGCAGCCTGAAGAGGTGCAGCAGGCCTGCTTCATGTCGGTGGCCGAGGCATTGCGCCTGAGTCAGCAACAGCCTTTTTGCCCGGATTCGCTGGCAGCCCTCAAGCGCTATCTGGCGCAGATCAAGCCGTAGGGGCGAGCGGTTGAGGTTAAAAGCTTGCGAGCAAGCTTGCTCCTGCAAAGTTACGGTTGACTGGTTTATAAATTGCCGCCGATTGGCTATTGGGCAGCAGCGCATTTGTCGTTACACTGCGCGACCTTTTTCAGACTCAAGCGGTTTTCCCGCCTGAGTTGCGCTGCCCCTGCCAGAGTGGGGCTTCGCGGTCGGTACTCCTTGGCGCAACAGTGTCAGGCACCGGCCAATTTTTTGTCCTCCATATGAGGATTGCCGGTGGCCAAAAAAGCCGCATCCTTCGCCGCCCTTGGTGGCCTGGTATTTTCCACCGACGCAGGTCGTCACTGTCCGGACTGTCGTCAGCCGGTGGACGCCTGTACCTGCAAACAAACCCGTATCCCCGATGGCGATGGCATTGCTCGCGTACGTCGCGAAAGCAAGGGCCGTGGCGGCAAGACAGTCACCACTGTGACCGGAGTGCCGCTGGCGGAAGACGCGCTCAAGGATTTGGCGACGACGTTGAAAAAACGCTGTGGCACCGGTGGTGCGTTGAAAGACGGCATCATCGAGATCCAGGGCGATCACGTCGAATTGCTGTTGGCCGAACTGCTCAAGCACGGGTTCAAAGCCAAGAAGTCCGGCGGCTAGCAGCTTCTGTGAAGACCACCGCCAAGTGCTTTTTGTCGCTCGCCATGGTTTTCACAGAGCCTGTTCTGACCGGTTTCTAAACTCCGCGCTGTTGTCAGGGTCTACCCCTGCGCAGACTAATCTTCATATTTACTCTTTAGACTGCGCCAGCCTGCCTTCAGGTTGGGCTATTTGACTTCTTTATAGGGGACTTCGATGTCCGTACGACGCACACGCAAAGACGATGGCAGCCAATGGACAGTTGCGGACAGCCGCAGTGTTTACGGGATTCGCCATTGGGGGGCCGGGTATTTCGCGATCAATGAAGCCGGTCGCGTAGAAGTACGTCCGAACGGCCCGAACAGCTCGCCCATCGATCTGTACGAGCAAGTCGACGAACTGCGCAAAAGTGGCTTGTCCTTGCCATTGCTGGTGCGTTTTCCCGATATTTTGCAAGACCGTGTACGTCAGCTGACCGGCGCTTTCGATGCCAACATCGAGCGTCTGGAATACCAGAGCAAGTACACCGCGCTGTACCCGATCAAGGTTAACCAGCAAGAAGCCGTGATCGAAAACATCATCGCCACCAAAGACGTGTCGATCGGCCTTGAAGCAGGTTCCAAGCCTGAGCTGCTGGCCGTGCTGGCGCTGGCCCCCAAGGGTGGCACCATCGTTTGCAACGGTTACAAGGACCGCGAGTTCATTCGTCTGGCGCTTATGGGGCAGAAGCTCGGTCACAACGTGTTTATCGTGATCGAGAAGGAATCCGAAGTAGACCTGGTGATCGAAGAAGCGGCCTCGCTCAAGGTCAAGCCACAGGTTGGCCTGCGCGTGCGCTTGTCGTCCCTGGCATCGAGCAAGTGGGCTGACACCGGCGGTGAGAAATCCAAGTTCGGTTTGTCTGCCGCGCAGTTGCTGTCGGTGGTTGAGCGCTTCCGGGTGGCCGGTCTGGATCAGGGCATCCGTCTGTTGCACTTCCATATGGGCTCGCAGATCGCCAACCTGGCGGACTACCAGCATGGTTTCAAGGAAGCGATCCGCTACTACGGCGAACTGCGCAACCTCGGCCTGCCGGTTGACCACATCGACGTGGGCGGCGGTCTGGGGGTGGATTACGACGGCACGCACTCGCGCAACGCCAGCTCGATCAACTACGACATGGACGACTATGCCGGCGTTGTCGTAGGCATGCTCAAAGAGTTCTGCGATGCGCAAAACCTGCCGCACCCGAACATTTTCTCGGAAAGCGGCCGTTCCCTGACCGCGCACCACGCCATGCTGGTGGTGCAGGTGACCGACGTCGAGAAGCACAACGACGACGTACCGGTAATCGAGAACAAGGACATCCTGCCCGAGACCGTGCAATGGCTGGTGGACCTGCTGGGCCCGACCGATATTGAAATGGTCACCGAAACCTACTGGCGCGCCACGCACTACATGAGCGACATCGCTGCCCAGTACGCCGACGGCAAAATCACCCTGGCTGAAAAAGCCCTGGCCGAGCAGTGCTACTTCGCCGTGTGCCGTCGTTTGCACAACTCGTTGAAAGCGCGTCAGCGTTCCCATCGCCAGGTGCTCGACGAACTCAACGACAAGCTGGCCGACAAGTACATCTGCAACTTCTCGGTTTTCCAGAGCCTGCCGGACACCTGGGCGATTGGCCAGGTACTGCCGATTCTGCCGTTGCACCGTCTTGATGAAGAACCGCTGCGCCGCGCCGTACTGCAAGACCTGACCTGCGACTCCGACGGCAAGATCAAGCAGTACGTGGACGAGCAGAGCATCGAAACCAGCCTGCCGGTTCACGGGCTGAATGAAGGCGAGGATTACTTGCTGGGTATCTTCCTGGTGGGCGCTTACCAGGAAATCCTGGGTGACATGCACAACCTGTTCGGTGATACCGACTCGGTGAACATCTACCAGAACGACGACGGCAGCGTGTACCACGCCGGGATCGAGACCCACGACACTATCGAGGACATGCTGCGCTACGTGCACTTGTCGCCGGAAGAGTTGATGAACCACTACCGCGACAAAGTGGCCAGCGCCAACATCAGTGCCAAAGAGCGTACCCAGTACCTCGATGCACTGCGTCTTGGCCTGACCCGTTCGTCGTACCTGTCGAGCCACTGATAGCCCGACCAGGTCTCCGGTGACTGAACTACGCTGATCTGTGCCATGTGTGCAGGTCAGCGTTTTTTTTTGCCCGGAGGTCGTACCCCATGTCGATCAGCTTCAAGGGTGCAGCAGGACTGGCTTGCGCCGGGCTGATGGGCTGGGTGCTCAGCGCCTGCTCGCCGGTACGCATCATCAACGGCCTGACCCCCACCTCCAACTTCGACATGACCCGTGATATTGCCTACGGCGCAGACCCGCGGCAGGCCCTCGATATCTATCGCCCCAGGCAGCCCGCCCCCGGAGCCCCCGTGGTGATTTTTTTCTATGGCGGCAGCTGGAACAGCGGCTCGCGCAGCGATTACCTGTTTGTCGGTGAAGCATTGGCTTCGCGGGGGATAACCACGGTTATCGCCGATTACCGACTTTATCCACAGGTGCGTTATCCGCAGTTTCTGCAAGATAGCGCTCAGGCCACAGGCTGGACTTATCAACACATCGCACAATATGGCGGCAACCCGCAGCGTCTGTTTTTGATGGGCCACAGCGCCGGGGCGTACAACGCAGCAATGCTTGCCCTTGATCCGCAATGGTTACGGGCTGTAGGCATGAGTCCTGCCAGTTTGCGCGGATGGATTGGCCTGGCCGGGCCCTATGACTTTTTGCCGATCAAGGACGAAGCGGTGCGACCAGTATTTTTCTACCCGGACTCCCCACCCGAGTCGCAGCCTGTGCGGCACGTGAGCCGCCAGGCGCCGCCGACCTTGTTGATGGCCGCCAGGACGGACACGCTGGTCAACCCGACGCGCAATACCGGGGGGCTGGCGACTGCGTTGCGGGGCGCCGGGGTGCCGGTCCAGGAACTCTATTTCACGCGCACCAGCCACGTAACCCTGGTGGCGGCGCTTTCACGTCCGTTACGTTGGTTGGCCCCGGTGCTGGATAACATTGGCGAGTTCGTCAGTGATCACTGATCCGGATCACGCTCTTGGAGTAAACCACTCATCCTTGCGCTGCATCTTCCACGCATACACCCCCAGGGTCAGGCTGCGCAGCACCATAAACAGCAGAAAACTTATCCACAGGCCATGGTTGCCATAACCGTGCAGCGCCCAGGCTGCGGGGAAGGCGATAACGACGCTGATCAGCATCGCATTGCGCATTTCCCGGGCGCGGGTGGCACCGATAAACAGCCCGTCGAGCAAGTAGCTCCACACCGCAATCAGCGGCAACAACGCCAGATACGGCAAGTACTGGAAGGCGGTTTCCCGCACGCTGGCAATGTCGGTTTGCATCTCGACAAACAGATGCCCGCCAAACAGGAACAGCAGCGCAAACGCGGTACTGGCCATCAATGACCAGCCGCATGCAACCACCATCGAACGGCGCAACGCAAGGCGATCACGGGCGCCGATGGCATGCCCGCACAGTGCCTCCACGGCATGGGCCAGGCCATCCAGCGCATGGGCGGCCAGCAGCAAGCCATTGAGCAACAGCGCATTGGCCGCCACGGTGGCATCCCCCAGCCGGGCGCCCTGCAAGGTGATGGAAAAAAACACCAGTTGAAGCATCAGGCTGCGAATGAAAATGTCGCGGTTGACCCCCAGCAGCGGCTTCCAGTTGTGCCATACCCGCAAGGCGGCCCACATGACCGTGCCCGGGAATTTGCCCAGGGCGCCGCGGGTCAGCCACAGGCCGAGCAGCGCGCCGCTCCACTCGGCGATCACCGAGGCCCGGGCCGACCCGACTACGCCCCAGTCCAGACCGAGGACAAACCACAGGTTAAGGGCTATGTTGACCAGGTTGGTGGTCAGCAGAATGGCCAGCGGCGCCCGTGCGTTTTGCGTGCCCAGAAACCAGCCCACCAGCGCATAGCTTGCCAAAGCTGCGGGCAGGCCAAACAGGCGGGTATGGAAGAAATCCAGGGTCAGGGCATGCAACTCGGCGGACGGTTGCATCACGCTCAAGGCCAGGCCGCTGAAGGGGACAGCTATCGCCCCCAGCAGCATCGACAACAGCACACTGAGCAGCAAGCCTTGCACCAGGATTTGCCGCAGGGCGGTGCCATCGTCACGCCCGGCGGCCTGCGCGGCGAAGCCGGTGGTGCCCATGCGCAAAAAGCCCATCATCCAGGCCAGAAAGATATACAGGCTGGCGCCTACGGCCACGGCACCCAGTTGATGGGCGTGGGGCAAATGGCCGATTACAGTGCTGTCGACCAGCGCAACCAGCGGCACCGAGATGTTCGACAAAATCATCGGTGCTGCCAGCGCCCACACCCGGCGATGGGTAGGACGGTCACGCCAGTCAGCTAATAGGGAAGACATGCAGGCTCCTTGGGGGAGTGCATTGTAGCGGGGCCGTAGAATTTGTGTGGGCGCCGGGTTTCAGTTCAGGGCAGTTCCACCGTGGGAGCCGGCTTGCCGGCGATGGCATCAACACCCGGCAAACCGGGGCGCCTGCATCGCTGGCGAGCCAGCTCCCAGCGTTTTTGTGTTGCTCATGGGGCAGCGCAACCAATCGCCCGTTTACCGGTCAATCTGACCGGTGCGTCAGTTGTTCATGGCGCGCTGATATATAGTCATTCCCTTCAATGCCTAGTCAACGAGTACACCATGCTTAACAAAGGACTGTTCCTGGCTTGTGCGCTGGCACTGCTGAGCGCCTGTGATTCATCGTCAACCGACAAGCCCGGGGCGCCACCGGCTGTCAGCGTCCAGGCGGCCAAACCGGACGTCAAGGTACTGGCCGAGCGCTATGCCGGACGCGAGTTGAGTGTGGTGGATGTTTCCGAAGTACAACTGGACGGCGCCAGCACCTTGTCCGTGAGTTTTTCGGTGCCTCTGGACCCGGAGCAGAACTTCGCCGAAAAATTGCATCTGGTTGACGCTAAATCCGGCAAGGTCGATGGCGCCTGGGAGCTCTCGGACAACCTGATGGAACTGCGTTTGCGGCACCTGGAGCCGCAGCGCAAGTTGATCCTTACCGTCGATCCCGGCCTGCGCGGTGTCAACGACACCAGGCTCGCCGCCGAATACGTCAGCCGCCTGGAAACCCGTGACTTGCAGCCCACTGTCGGCTTCGCCAGCCGTGGCAACCTGTTACCCACCCGCCTGGCTGAAGGCTTGCCGGTGATCGCGTTGAACGTCGACAAGGTGGATGTCGAGTTCTTCCGGGTCAAACCCGAATCGTTACCGAACTTTCTTAGCCGCTGGGGCGGCAACAGCAGCCTGCAAAGCTACGACGCCAAGGATCTGCTGAGCATGGCCGATCTGGTTTACAGCGCTCGCTTTGACCTGAACCCGGCACGCAATACCCGTGAGACGTTGATCCTGCCGATTTCCGGGGTCAAGCCTTTGCAGCAGCCGGGGGTTTACCTGGCGGTGATGAAGGCGTCCGGCAGTTACAACTATTCGACACCTGCAACGTTGTTCACCCTCAGCGATATCGGCCTTTCCGTACATCGTTATCAGAAGCGTCTGGATGTGTTCACCCAGGCGCTGGAAGGTGGCAGCGCACTGGCCAATGTGGATCTGGAGTTGCTTGACCGCAAGGGCAAGATGCTGGCCCAGGGCAAGACAGATAAACAAGGGCACGCGGAACTGGCGTTGCCGTCCGACGCTGAAGTGCTGGTGGCGCGTCAGGGCGACCAGACCAGTTTGCTGCGTTTGAACAGCGCGGCGCTGGATCTGGCCGAATTCGACATTGGCGGTCCGCAGGCTCACCCGCTGCAATTTTTTGTGTTTGGCCCGCGTGATCTGTATCGCCCCGGCGAAACCGTGCTGCTCAATGCCTTGTTGCGCGACCGCGACGGCAGACCGGTCAAGCCGCAGCCGGTGAGTGTCGAGGTGCGTCGTCCGGGTAATGAGGTCAGCCGCAAGTTTGTCTGGTCGCCCGATGCTTCCGGTTTATATCAGTATCCGTTGCAACTGGCCGAGGAGGCGCCGACCGGGCGCTGGCTACTGATCTTTGATCTGGGGGACGGCCAGCCGCTGTGGTATGACTTTCAGGTTGAAGACTTCCTGCCCGAGCGCCTGGCGCTGGAACTCAAGGGCAGTGACGCACCGCTGCGCCCTGATCAGACCGCAGAAATTCAAGTCAGCGGTCGTTATTTGTACGGCGCCCCGGCGTCAGGCAATCGCCTCAGCGGCCAGGTTTATGTGCGTCCATTGCGTGATGCGGTCAGTGCCTTGCCGGGTTATCAGTTCGGCTCAGTGACAGAGCCGGAACTGACCCAGGATCTGGAGCTGGACGAAAGCGTGCTGAACGCTGAAGGCCAGGAAACCATCAGCCTGGAAAGCCAGTGGAGCGATGCCAAATCGCCGCTGCAGTTGATAGTGCAAGCCAGTTTGCAGGAGTCGGGCGGGCGCCCGATTACCCGGCGTCTGGTGCAACCCGTGTGGCCCGCCGAGCGCTTGCCGGGGGTGCGCGGTCTGTTTGCCGGCACTGAAACCGATGGCGATGGCCCGGCGGAGTTCGAGTTACTGGTGGCTGACAGCGAAGGGCACAAACTGGCCGCTGAAAACCTCAAGGTAAGGCTGGTGCGTGAGCGCCGCGATTACTACTGGAACTACTCGGACAACGACGGCTGGAGCTATCACTACAACGAGAAATTTCTCAATCTCAACGAGGAAACCGTCAGCGTTAAAGCCGGAGAAACGGCTAAGGTCAGTTTCCCGGTGGAGTGGGGCCCATACCGGGTTGAAGTTGAAGACCCGCAAACCGGGCTGATCAGCAGCTTGCGTTTCTGGGCCGGTTATCGCGCCCAGGACAATGCCGAAGGCGGCGCCGTGCGCCCCGATCAGGTCAAGCTGGCGCTGGACAAGGCCGCCTATGCCGATGGTGACACCGCCAGGGTAACGGTTACGCCGCCCGCAGCCGGTAAGGGTTACCTGCTGCTTGAAGGCAGTGATGGCCCGTTGTGGTGGGAAGAAATCGAGGTGCCGGCCGAAGGCAAAACCTTCGATATCAAACTCGATCCGAAGTGGGCCCGTCACGATCTGTACGTGAGCGCGCTGGTTATCCGCCCGGGCGAGCGCAAGACCAATATCACTCCCAAGCGGGCCGTGGGCGTGCTGCATCTGCCGCTCGACCGCACGGCGCGCAAGTTGGCGCTGACCCTTGATGCGCCCGAAAAAATGCGTCCCAAGCAGCCGTTGAGCGTGAAATTTACCGCCAGAAACGCCGATGGCAGCATTCCCGAACGGGCCCATGTACTGCTGGCAGCGGTGGACGTGGGGGTGCTGAATATCACCGGCTACCCGACCCCTGATCCCTACACCAGCCTGTTCGGGCGCAAGGCCTACGGCGCGGATCAGCTGGATATTTACGGGCAGCTGATCGAGGCCGGGCAGGGCCGTCTGGCCAGCCTGGCGTTCGGCGGTGATGCGGCGCTGGCCAAAGGCGGCAAGCGGCCAGCCACCAGCGTGAACATCGTGGCGTTGCAAAGCGTACCCGTGACCTTGAATGAGCAGGGTGAAGGTGAAGTCAGCGTCAATATTCCCGACTTTAACGGCGAACTGCGCCTGATGGCGCAAGTCTGGAGCGATGACAGCTACGGCATGGCCGAAGGTAAAACCGTGGTCGCCGCACCCCTGGTGGCAGAGCTGGCGGCGCCACGCTTTCTGGCCCCGGGGGATGAGACCCGGTTAGCGCTGGACCTGTCCAACCTCACCGACAAGCCGCAGACACTTGAGGTCAAACTCGAGACCCGGGGCCAATTGAGCCTGTCGGGCACTGCCGCGCAACCTGTCACCTTGAGCCCCGGCCAGCGCAGCACCTTGCAGATCCCGGTCAAGGCCCTGGGCGGTTTCGGCACCGGAGCGGTCAAGGTCACGGTCAATGGCCTCGAACTGCCAGGGGAAACACTGGCGCCGTTCACCCGCGAATGGACCCTGGGTATTCGCCCGGCGTACCCGGCGATGCTCAAGCATTACCGCGCGGTACTCAAGGATCAGCCCTGGAGCCTGCCGGAAGATGCGCTGCAAGCCTTTGAACCGGCGGGGCGTGAAGCCTTGCTGAGTTTGTCGAGCCGGCCGCCGCTGAACCTGGGTGAGCAAATCCGCGCACTCAAGGCGTACCCGTATGGCTGCTCGGAGCAAACCACCAGCGGCCTGTACCCGGCGCTGTATGCAGATGCGGCGTTGCTCAAGCGGCTGGGCCTTGAAGGCGAACCGGATGCCGATCGCAAGCGCAAGATCGAACTCGGTATCGAGCGCCTGCTGGGGATGCAGCGTTTTAACGGCAGCTTTGGTTTGTGGGGGGCTGACGGTGAAGAAGAGTACTGGCTGAGCGCTTACGTCACCGACTTCCTGCTGCGTGCCCGGGACCAGGGCTACGCGGTGCCGGCTGAAGCCTTGAAAAAAGCCAGCGAGCGCCTGCTGCGTTACGTGCAGGAGCGCAACCTGATCGAGGCGGATTACAGCGACAACCTCGATCACACCCGCTTTGCGGTGCAAGCCTATGCCGCGCTGGTTCTGGCCCGCAGCCAACAGGCGCCATTGGGGGCGTTACGCGGCATCTTTGAACGGCGCAGCGATGCCCGATCCGGGTTGCCGCTGGTGCAACTGTCCATTGCCCTGCAGAAGATGGGCGATCAGCCGCGGGCCGATCAGGCGTTGCTGGCCGGTCTGGCGGCCACCCGTAAGGGCGATCAGTGGCTGGGGGATTATGGCAGTCCGCTGCGTGATCAGGCGCTGATACTGGCGCTGCTGGAAGAGAACAATCTGCTCGGCGGCCAGCGTGAACAGCGCTTGTTTGATTTGTCAGATCAACTGGCGGCCAGCCAATGGTTGTCGACTCAGGAGAGTAATTCCCTGTTCCTGGCGGGACGTAATTTGCTGGGCAAACCTGAAGCCAGCTGGACGGCCACGCTGGCTAGCGGTAGCCAGACCCGAGAGCTGAACAACAGCCAGCCGGGGCTCAAGCTGGACGGGGCGTTGCTGGACACGCCGCTGACCCTGCGCAATGAAGGTAGCGAAGCGGTTTATCAACAGCTGACGATTTCCGGTTATCCACAGCAGGCGCCGCTGGCGGGTGGCGAGAACATGAGCATTCGTCGCGACTACCTGGGCATGAATGGCGAGCCGTTGAATATCGACAGCCTGGCAAGTGGCGATCTGATGTTGGTGCATCTGGCGGTGACGGCCAGGCAGCAGGTACCGGACGCGCTGGTGGTGGATTTGCTGCCTGCGGGTCTGGAGCTGGAAAACCAGAACCTTGGGCAAAGTGCCGCGAGTCTTGAAAATGCCAGTACCCAGGTCAAGCAATGGCGCGAGTCGATGCAGAACGCCAATGTGCAACATCAGGAGTATCGGGATGATCGCTACGTGGCTGCGCTGAAGCTGGAAGGTTCCGGCACCACGCACCTGTTGTACCTGGCCCGCGCCGTGACCCCGGGCACCTACCGGGTACCGCCGCCGCAAGTGGAGTCGATGTATCGCCCCAACTGGCAAGCCGTGGGCGAGACCCCGGGGGAGATGGTGATCAAGGGCCGCTGACCCTGACCTGAACTGTAGGAGCAGCCGGTCGACGCTCGATTGCCTCGCGAGCTTTTCAAGATCAAAAGATCGCGAGGCCATCGAGCGTCGACCGGCTGCTCCTGCAAGGGTTGGGTACTTAGCTGATAATCCAGCTCAGCACCCACAACCCCAGCAGTAACCAGATCACCCCGGCAATGATCGAGGCACGCATGAACGCGCGCACGGCGCTGTACAAAAACAGCAGGCCGATCACCAGCACGGCAATGCTCACGATCGATGTGTCCATGCCCAGCGCGCGGGCCATGCCGTCGATGAAGTTACTGCCAGCCTGGGTGATGGCAGTGAACAGGCCGTTCAGGCTCTCTACGATAAAACGGACAAAAGTACCTAGCCACAGGCCCAGGTTTCCAACAAAGCTTTCGACGTGCATGGGTATGTCCCGATCAATAAGATGGCAACTGTGCCAGAGATACCCATTGGGCAACCAGTCATGATGCAAAGTTGCGTAGCGAGTGAATGTTAGTGGGTTCTAGAACTGGAAAAATACTGGGCTGGAGCATCGCCAGTGTGGTGCTGGTGTGCGCGTTGCTGTGGCTGGCAGACCGGATCTGGCCGTTGCCCTTGCCTGAAGATGGCCTGGCCCGTGTGGTGCTGGCCGAAGACGGCACGCCCCTGTGGCGTTTTGCCGACGCCGATGGGGTGTGGCGTTACCCGGTGCAGACGGGGGAGGTGTCGGCGTATTACCTCGAGGCGTTGCTGACCTACGAAGACCGCTGGTTTTATCAGCATCCTGGGGTCAATCCGCTGGCCCTGGGCCGCGCCGTCTGGCAGAACCTCAGCGGTGGCCGGGTGTTGTCGGGCGGCAGCACGCTGTCGATGCAAGTGGCACGCCTGCTCGATCCCCATGAGCGCACCTTGCTTGGCAAGTCTCGGCAGTTGTGGCGCACGGCACAGCTGGAATGGCATCTGTCCAAGGATCAGATCCTCAATCTGTACCTCAACCGCGCGCCCTTCGGCGGCACGCTGCAAGGGGTGGCCGCGGCCAGTTGGGCTTACCTTGGCAAATCGCCGCAGCAGCTCACGCGCTCCGAGGCGGCGCTGCTGGCGGTGCTGCCCCAGGCGCCCAGCCGGCTGCGCCCCGACCGTCACCCGGGGCGGGCGCAAGTGGCGCGGGACAAGGTACTGCGGCGTCTGGCCGAGTATCAGGTGTGGCCACAGTCGGCGGTCAACGAGGCGCTTGAAGAACCTCTGTTGTTGGCCCCGCGGCTGGAACCGAGTCTGGCCCCGCTGCTGGCGCGACGGCTAAACCGGCCCCATAGCCCGCCGCTGATTCGTACCACCATTGACGCCAGTTTGCAGCGTCGCCTTGAAGACTTGCTCCTGGGCTGGCGCGCCCGTTTGCCCGAGCACACCTCGGCCGCCATTGTGGTTGTCGAAACCGGCAACATGGCCGTGCGGGCCTATCTGGGCTCGGTCGATATCAACGATGCGCGACGCTTTGGCCATGTCGACATGATCAGCGCCATGCGCTCGCCAGGCTCCACGCTCAAGCCGTTCCTGTACGGCATGGCGATGGACGCCGGGCTGATTCACTCCGAGTCTCTGTTGCAGGATGTACCCCGGCGTTATGGCGATTACCGGCCGGGCAACTTTTCCATGGGGTTCAGTGGCCCGGTATCGGCCAGCTCGGCGTTAGCCCTGTCGCTGAACCTGCCGGCGGTGCAGTTGCTTGAGGCCTATGGGCCCAAACGCTTTGCCGCAGACATGCGCAACGGCGGCGTGCCGCTGAGCCTGCCGGCGTTGGCCGAGCCCAGTCTGGCGCTGATTCTGGGTGGCGCCGGGAGCCGCCTGGAGGACCTGGTGAGCGGCTATAGCGCACTGGCCCGTGGCGGCAAAAGCGCCCGTCTGCGGTTGCAACCCCAGGATGAACTGCGCGAGCGGCGCATGCTGTCCCCCGGCTCGGCGTGGATCATCCGGCGCATTCTCAGCGGGCAAGCGCGACCGGATCGCGACCCCCATGCCGAACTGGTACAGCGTCCGTCGCTGGCCTGGAAGACCGGCACCAGCTATGGCTTTCGTGATGCGCTGGCCATTGGGGTCGGGCCGCGTTACTTGATCGGGGTATGGGTCGGGCGTCCGGATGGCACGCCGGTGCCCGGACAGTTTGGTCTGGCGTCGGCGGCGCCGTTGATGTTGCAAGTCCACGATGTGCTGAGCAATCGCGACAGCCAGCGCGGCATTGTTACCCCCGTGGAGCCGGTGCCGGATACAGTCGCAGTGGCCGCTATTTGCTGGCCGCTGGGCCAGCCATTGAGCAAAAGGGACCCCGATTGCCGGCGTCAGCGCTTTGCCTGGACCCTGGATCACACCACGCCGCCGACGTTGCTCGCCGCCGATCAGCCGTTGGGCGTGGGGTTGCGGGAGAAAATCTGGGTCGATGCCCGGGGCTTGCGGGTCGGCCCGCAATGCAGCACCGCGCAGATGCGCGAAGTGGCGCTCTGGCCAGCACCGCTTGAGCCTTGGTTGCCCCGCATTGAGCGGCGTGAAGCACGGCTGCCGATGGCCTCGACGCAATGCCCGCCGCCGCCCTTGAGCTCGGTGACAGAGCTGTCGATTGCAGGGGTTCGCGATGGCGACCGGCTGCGACGTCCAGCAGCAAGTCAGGCTGCGCTGCGGCTCAGCGTTTCTGCTCTGGGTGGCGACGGTCGGCGCTGGTGGTTCCTCAATGGCGCACCCTTGGGGGACAGCGAGCATCAGGCGGCGCTCAACACCACACTTGAACACGTGGGCCGTTATGAGCTGAGCGTGCTTGACCAAAGCGGACAAACCGCGCGCGTTGAGTTCAGCGTGGTGCAGTGATGCGAGCAACAAGGGCTGCGGCTATGGGGGAAATACGAGGGGCGGCGGGGCTGTTTATGCAAAACGCCCGAGGTTACAAGATTCGGGAGAATGCCTGGAAGAAGCTAAAGTATATTAAATAGTGTAATAACTTTAGTGAGAAACCCTGTTCGCGGGGCTTTTTATTTTATATATCTTGTTTGTTTTCATGCCTGTGTTTGGTTTTGTGGAGTTTGTTATATAAGGCGTTAATACCAAGTGACAGACTGTTTATGAAATCCTGTGGGGTTGTGATGTCTGGATCAATGAAATGTATCTCTGACATCAGAGCAGAGCGCTTTCGAATCCAGGCGTTCCAGGTGCATGGACATTAAATGCCCGCTGACCAGTGGGCAATGCAGCTCACTAGAGTGAGCTGCATTGTCTGTGCTGCAAAGGGTATGAGTGACATACACAAACCGTGGCCAATCAGACAACCACAGATTTTTGGGCAAGGAGCCACAGCAGGCCGCAGCCGGCTAGAGCTTCGGGAAGAGGTTGTCGAGGGTGTCGAGCAGGCGCACGTGGTAGATGGGTTTACGGAACAGATCCAGTACCTGCAAACGTAACAGGTCGCTTACGTCGTCCATGTCGGCATGTCCGGAAATGACAATCACCGGTAAGTGCTGGCGCGAAGTGTGTTCACGCAGACGTTTGATCAGTTCAATACCGCTCTCTTCCGGCATGCGCAGGTCGGTGATGACCAGCGCAATGTCCGGATGTCGGGTCAACTGCAAAAGGGCGAGTTTGACTGATGTTGCGGTATAGCAACAAAAGCCCTCGCCCTCTAGCAGTTCGGTCAACTCCAGCAGTGCATCTTCTTCGTCATCCACTAGGAGAAGCTGTTGGCGGGAAGAAGAAAGACTCACACTCTTTAGCCGGCGACAGAAGTCAGTTCAGTAGAGATAGCCTGGAAGATCGATGTCACTGCCGTTTTGATAGGCGTGACGAAGGTGATGATTGCCACGGCGACCATGCCCGCGATAAGTGCGTATTCAATACCTGAAGCGCCCTCGGTGCGTTGGGCAAATAATTTGACCTGGCGCGCCACGAAAAGTTGGGTCGGCACGTACACTTTCAGAACAGTATTTAAAAACATCTGATATCTCCTTAGTGCACCGGTCGGGCACCGCTTAACTTCAAAGTTGCGTGATTTCCATCTGCCAGTACAGCATTGGCAATAAATAACTTTCAAGCAACTGTAAAAAAGCACTAATCATAAAGTATTAATCCAAATGAGAACGCTGAAAATGTGTGGTAAATCAAACTATTCGCAATTAAATAGAGATTTTTAAAGCCGGTAATGGCATTTTGCTTTGCCTGCGCTACGTTCAAATAGCGAAATGGTTCAAACAGCGTTATTGGGTTCGGCTGCCTGATTGCGAATGATTTATTTTTGACCTGCGGTGTGCAGTTGTAAAGGGAGTTTATTAATGAACAATCGACGCAGTCTGGTATTGGCGGCCATTTTGTTTATCGGTGCCATCGCGGCCGGTTATTGGGGGCTGGTATTGACTCGTCAGCAGCCGGTTGCCGAAGTGCCGGTGACCCAGCTGGTCGAGCAGAAGGTTGCCGCAGTTGAGGATACAACCCGCCAGCCAGTGGTGGTGTTAGCCCGTGATGTTCCCCCCCATGTGGCCTTGACGGCCGAAGATCTGACCCTGGAAAAACTTCAGACTGCGCCCGTTGGCAGCCTGACGTCTATCGATCAGGCTGTGGGCCTTACCCCGTGGCGAGCGCTTGCTGCGGGCACCTGGTTGAGCAAGCAGAGTTTTGAAGTGGGCGGGCCCCTGGCTCGCATGATTCGCCCTGATGAGCGTGCACTGGCCGTGGCCATTGATGAAGTGACCGGCGCGGGAGGGCAGTTAACCCCGGGTGATTACGTCGATATCCTGCTTTTTTTGCGTGAGGACACCGCCAATCCGCAACAGTCCGCGCAAATCGTCCTGCCAGCCGTACGGGTGTTGAGCGTGGGCGATGAGTTGGGCCTGACCAACGATGGCCAACTGGCCAGTCCACCGCTGAATGCCGAAGAAGCCCTCAAGCAAGCGCAACGCCGTGCCACTGCGCGCACCGCGGTGCTGGCGGTTCCAGAACCCTTGATCAATCAACTGATGCTTGCCACTCAGGCAGGTACCTTGCGTCTGGCCGTACGCAGCGCCGAGGAAAAGCGCTTGAGCAAGTACTGGGCAGGGCAGCAGGAGTCGCCCAGCAATATTGAGAACGCCAAGCGCAGCCTGTACCGGTTTAACCAGTTAGCCATGGCCAGCCCGGTGCGAGCACCTGTTGCAGGTAACCCCGTGGCCCAGCGCGAGCGCGGTATTGAAATCATTCGCGGCAGTCAGAACACCCAACGGCCCGCTCAATAAAAATATGATCTGCAAGGGAAGCCCAGCATGAGATACCGTTGCGTTCCGCTGTACAAACGAGCTTTCTGGACACTGATCTTAAGCAGCCTGCCATTTGAAATGGCACTGGCTGCTTCAAATAATTGCGCTGCACTCGGCCAGTTACCCTCGGTACTGGAAGTGGCCCAGGGGGCCCAGCAAGCGCTGGACTCGCCGGTCAGTATTACCCGTATTGCGGTAGGTGACCCGGCCGTGGCTGATGTGCTCGCCAATGGCAGCAACGCCTTTTTGCTCACCGGTGTTGCGCCGGGAACCACCAGCCTGATGGTCTGGACCGCCTGCTCCAAGGCGCCGCGTCAGAGCATGGTGTTCGTCAAGGGCAAAGCCGCCACCGGCTATACCAGCGCTTCGTTGCCGCCTTCGGCAGATCCGACCCTGCCCAGCCAGGTACAGACCGATATTCGCTTTGTCGAAGTCAATCGCACCAAAATGCAGGAAGCCAGCACCCAGATCTTTGGCATGGGTAAAGACTTTTTGTTTGGCTCGCCCGGTTCGTTTATCTCCAGTGCGGAAAACATCATTACCGGCGGCCCGGTGGCTAACGGCAAGTATTTCAACATCGGCTTCGGCGGTGGCCGGGTCAAGGCGATGATTAACGCGCTGGAGGGCAGCGGTTTTGCCTACACCCTGGCGCGTCCGAGCCTGGTGGCGTTAAGCGGTCAGAGTGCAACCTTCCTCGCGGGTGGCGAAGTGCCTATCCCGGTCCCGAGCAGCGGCAGCGACAACGTGTCGATTGAGTACAAGGAATTCGGTATTCGCCTGACGCTGACCCCGACCGTGGTCGGACGTGACCGCATCATGCTCAAAGTCGCCCCCGAAGTGAGTGAGCTGGACTACACCAATGCGGTGAATATCGCCGGCACATTAGTACCGGGTCTTAACGTTCGCCGCACCGACACCAGTATTTCCCTGGCCGATGGCGAGAGCTTTGTGATCAGCGGCCTGATCAGTTCGCGTAACAGTGCCCAAGTGAACAAATTCCCGGGGCTGGGGGATATCCCCATCCTGGGTGCATTTTTCCGCGACTCCAACACCAGCAGTGAAGAAAAGGAACTGTTGATGATTGTGACCCCGCATCTGGTCCAGCCGCTTGCCGTGAATGCGCAATTGCCAGCCATGCCCGGCGAAAAACTGCGTAACTACGACCCTAACTGGTACCGCCTGTATTTCCTTGAGAACGGTAAATTCAATACCCGTAGCGGGTTGTCACAATGAGCCAAAGCCTGAGCCAGACCTTTCTCGCGCTGACGCGCAGCAATACCGATCTTGAATGGCTGCAGGGCGCCCTGGCGCCACTTGGCCAGGTCGTGGGCGCAGGCACCAGCAGTCTCGATGAGTTGCTGGCATTGATTGATGTCACTTTCGCCGGCCTGGTTTTTGTAGGACTGGACCGCGAGAAAGTCGTGTCTCAGTGCGCCTTGATCGAGGGCCTGCTGGAAGCCAAGCCGATGCTGGCCGTGGTTGCCCTGGGCGATGGCATGGATAACCAGCTGGTGCTCAATGCCATGCGTGCCGGGGCGCGGGACTTTGTTGCCTACGGTTCGCGCTCCAGTGAAGTGGCCGGGCTGGTACGGCGCTTGAGCAAGCGCTTGCCGCCAGTCACTCCGAACACGGAGCTTGGGGGGCTGACCGTACTGTTCAGTGCCCAATGCAATGCCGACGGTGCATTGCTCGCCTGCCACCTGGGGCTGGTGGTGCAAAAGCATGATCAAAAAACCCTGTTCCTCGATCTGGGGGTGCCCCGTGGCGATGGCCTGACGCAGCTGAGCCTTGAGAGCTCGTTTTTCTTTGGGGATGCCCTGCGTCATCTACGCCGCCTGGACAGCACCTTGATCGACAGTGCATTTACCAAAACCCCGGAAGGCTTGCGAATCCTGGTACACAGCGACAACGACGAGCCTCTGGAGCAGACCAGCGCCGCCGAGTTGTATATGTTGCTCAGCGCCTTGCGGCAGCACTTCCAGCATATCGTGGTCAATCTGACGGGCCAGCCTGATAGCGAAGCACTGCGCACCTTTGTCAGCCATTGCGACAAGTTGCTGTTTTACACCGATCAAAACGTACTCGATTGCCGGCGTAACCTGGAGGTACTGGGTGTCTGGCGCACCAAGGGCATGAAGCTCGAACACGCGGGGTTACTGGTCGACCGCTATATGCGTGGCGTGGCTCCCGATGCCGATGCACTGGCCAAAAGCTTTGGCTTGCCAGTACTGGCCACATTACCGGCGAGTCCCGAATTACGGATCAATGCGAAAAACCAGGGCATCACTCTGTTTGAGCTGGGCCCGCGGGAAGCCCTGAGCCAGGGTCTGCAAAAACTCGGTGAGCGGCTGGCCAGGCGTTCGCAACTGCCGGGCAAGTCACCGGCCAAATCCGCTAGTTGGCTCAACCGCCTGTGGGGGCCGAAATGACCGGGGAACAGTTGTTCGGCTCGGGCCTGTACAAGGACGGGCGTGCGGACCATGACGGTCTGAAGCTGGTACTGCATCGCTATATCATTGATGCCATCGAGGAGACCGGGAAGAACCTGCTGGAAGATTCACGCCAGGTCCTGTCGCAGTTTGTCACCGAGCGGGTCGCTGAATACGTGTTGCGCCTGCATCTGGCCATTTCCCGTTACGAGATGGAACGCCTGGCTGAAGAAATCGTCGACGAACTGACCGGTTTCGGTCCCCTGGAAGTGCTGCTGCGCGACCCGGCGGTGACCGAGATTCTGGTCAACGGACCGCACCGGGTGTTTGTCGAACGCGAGGGGTTGCTCAGTCAAAGTGATCTGCGCTTTATCGACGATCATCACGTCGAGCGGGTGATGCAGCGCATTCTGGCGCCGCTGGGCCGGCGCCTTGACGAGTCCTCGCCGATGGTCGATGCGCGCATGCCTGACGGCAGCCGGGTCAACGCCATCATTCCGCCCATTGCTTTGGACGGCCCTTGCCTGTCGATCCGGAAATTTCGCAAGGACATGCTCAAAAGCAGCGACCTGGTGGCGATGCAGACCATTGATCAGCCGATCTACGAGTTTTTCCAGGAAGCAGTAGGCAAGCGCTGCAACATCTTGATCAGCGGCGGTACCGGCACCGGTAAAACCACGCTGCTCAATATTCTGAGCCAGTTGATCAACCCCCACGAACGTCTGGTCACCATCGAAGACGTGGCGGAATTGCAGCTCGGCCATCCCCATGTGGTGCGTCTTGAAACCCGGCCGCCAAATGCTGAAGGCCACGGTGAGGTCAAATCCAGCGACCTGATCCGCAACGCCCTGCGGATGCGCCCGGACCGCATCATCCTTGGCGAAATCCGGGGTGTTGAAGTGCTCGACGTACTGACCGCGATGAACACCGGCCACGACGGTTCCATGAGTACTGTGCACGCCAACACTGCACAAGATGCGTTGCTGCGCCTGGAAACCCTGGTGGGTCTCACAGGGCGTACGGTGGCGGAAAAAACCTTGCGTCAGATGATCTGTGCCGCGCTGGACGTGATCATTCAACTGACCCGCATGCCGGATGGCCGGCGCTGCGTCAGTGAGGTACTGGAAGTGGTCGGGGTACGTGACGATGTTTATGTCACCAACACCCTGTTCCGGCTGGATAAACGCACCGGTTTTGGCTTTATGCGCGAAGCCTTGAACCCGGCAGGTGACAAGTTGCGTCGTGACCCCATTTTGAATGCAAACGGCTGAGGCGCGCCCATGATCCCGGCCTTGATACTTTTTCTGATCAGCTTTTTGATGTTCGTGATGTCATTGGCGCTGGTCTACCGCGCATTGCGAGACCCGGCAACCAACAGGGTGCTGGACCGCTTGGGTGAGGGTCAGCCGCGACCGCTGGAAACACCTCTGAGTGTGGCATGGCTGGACCGGGCCTTTTTGCAGGCCGGTATGGGCCGTCCTTCGGAACGTCTGGGGTTGTGGTTGGCGATATGGGGCGCTGTCGCAGTGTTGGCCGGGCTGATGGGCGGCTGGGGTTTTTTCCTCCTGTTGCTGCTGCTGCCGCCGTTGCTTTTAAAACTCTATGTCAGCTGGCGATACCACCGTCGGGTGCGGCGCATGGTCGAACAATTGCCGCAGTTACTTGATCACTGTGTGCGCAGCCTGAAGGCGGGCCGCACCTTGTCCGATGCGGTGCTGCACGCGATTGAGGCGTCGAATGATCCGCTTAAAAGCGCCATCAGCCGGGTGGCGCGCAACGTGCACCTGGGGGTGAGTCTGCCCGATGCGGTGGAGGATTTTGCCGAGCTGTATGAACGCAATGAATTTCGCATGTTTGCCCTCGGATTGAAGGTCAACCATCGCTACGGCGGCAGCGCCAGTGAGTTGCTGGAAAACCTGATTGTGCTGATTCGTGAGCGTGAACAAGGTGCCCGTAAACTCAAGGCCCTGACCGGGGAAACCCGCATCACGGCAGTGGTTCTGGCGGTGTTGCCACTGTTGGTGGGGGGCTACTTCATGATCACCAACCCCAGTTACCTGACCAAGGTGTGGCAGGATCCGAGCGGTCAGCACATGCTGCTCACCGCCTTTGCAATGCAGGCTATCGGTAGCCTGGGACTGTGGCGCATGGTGCGGAGCGTATGACATGGCCTTGCTGATTTGTTTGATTTTATTGATCGGCGCTCTGGGGCTGGTAATTAACCATGTGATCCAGGAGCGGCTGAGCCAGCAGCGGGTGATGCAGCGTCTGGAGGGTGACAGGACCGGTCCCGGCAAACTCAGCCTGTGGATGCGGGCAGTGGGCAGCAGCAAATTTGGCCAGCGCTCGGTTTCGATGGACAGCGAAACCCAGGTCCTGCTCAACCGCGTGGGCTGGCGCACCGCCAGCCAGCGGTCATTGTTTGCCGCGTTCCAGATCGGTACTCCGGTTGCCTTTGCCGGGCTGATCTTTCTGGGGCATGAATTGTTCTTTCCCGGTTCGGGAAATCTGATGCTTGTACTGCTGTTTGCGCTTGCCCTGGGGTATCTGATTCCCAAGCGAATGTTGGCCTACGTGGCGAAAAAGCGGCAGCAAGAAGTGGCGGTGGAGGTTTCAACCTTCATTCCGTTACTGCGCATCCTGTTTGAATCCGGCATGGCAGTCGAGCAGGCGCTGCGGGTGTTGAGCCTGGAGGGGCGGCAATTGCTGCCGGTGCTTACTGCAGAGTTGCGGGTGATGCTGGCCAGGGTGGACTCGGGCCTGGAGTTGAGCCAGGAGCTCAACAAAACCGCAGCCTTGCTGGATGTGGACGAATTCAACGACACCTGCGTGATCCTGCAGCAATTGATTCAACAGGGCGGCGGGGCGATGAAATCGTTGCAGGCGCTTAAAGAGCTGCTCGATGACCGGCGCATGACGAGTCTGGAGGAATACATCTCGAAAATGTCGGCCAAGATGTCGGTGGTCATGATGGTGTTTCTGTTTCCGGCGCTGATGATTGTATTGGCCGGGCCGAGTTTGATGGCTATCGCAAGGGCCTTTACCTCTTGATCAGGAGTATGAGTATGAAAGCTGTCATTGCCGCGTGTGCGCTGCTGATGTTGGGCGGTTGTGCGACAGGGGGGCAGGGTAATTCGCCGTGGTCGAGTCTGACCGGCAGCAGTTGCGCCAAGTTGAGTGATGATCAGGAACTGTCGATGAGCCTGGCCGACGACATGGCCAAGGAGGGCAAGCTGCACGCCAGCCTGGCCAACCTGCAAGGTCTGCCGGAGCGTTACGCCCAGGTGCAACTGCGCAAGGCCAGAATCTACCGGCAACTGGGTCGCAGTGAAGCCGAGCCTTTGTATCGCGGGTTGCTGGGCTCCTGTCTGGCGGCCGAAGGTGAGCATGGCCTGGGTCAGCTGGCAGCAGGGCGGGGTGATAACGCGCTGGCGACCACTTATCTGGAGCGTGCGGCACGCATGGCACCGACCGATGACAAGGTGCGTAACGATCTGGGGGTGGTGTATCTCAATCAACTGCGCCTAGACGAAGCGCGCTTTGAGTTTTTGACCGCTCTGGAGCTCAAGCAGACGGATTCGCTGGCGGCGCTGAACCTGGTGACCTTGCTGATTTATCAGGATCAGTGGAACCAGGCCGCAGAACTTGCGAACCGTGCCGAATTGACCCCTGCGCAAGTGGGTGATGCCCAGGCCAGGGCGCAAGCCCTGAAAACCCAAGCCAAGACAGCCAGCAATCAAGTGGCTGCGATCAAATAATGCGTTGGAGGTGTGCCATGAGTCTTTATATTCGAGTCGGTGTGTTGTTGGCCGTGCTGCCGCTTGGCGCCTTTGCCATCGGGCCGGGACCTGTGTCCAGAGCCCAGCAGGACACCGAAAACTGGCTGCAGCTTCAGGTCAGTGGCCGTGCCCAGTCACCGATCCCCCAGACAGCCACCCCGCAAGAGCGCGAGCTCAGCCTGCAACGCTGGCTGGACAGCTACACCCACCCTATTCCTGAGTATTACAAACAGGATGAAGGCGGTAGCGGCAAGTCGGATTGATCAATGTGGTTCAGGCCCCTGTTCCATCCAGTGCGGGACAGGGGGGCATAGCCTGGATAACTGATCAGCCGTCAACCATCTGCCGATGGTGTTGGCCGGAGGAGTTGGGGGACAGGGCAAGGGCCAGTTGGGTGCGGTTGTTCATGTGGGTCAGGCGCAGCACTTGCGACACGTAGAGTTTTACGGTGTTTTCGGTAATGCCCAGATCACAGGCGATCTGGTAGTTGGTCTGGCCTTTGCTCACCAGCTTGGCAACGTCCAGTTGGCGTGGCGACAGTTGTTTGAAAATGGAGGGGATCTGAAGCCCGGAACTGTCGCCCGAAGATGAAGAGGTTATTTGGGAGGGGCGGCGAGCTGCTGCCATATCTTGATAGAGGTCGTCGATGGACTCGGCCAGATATTGCAACTTCTGGTTCAGATGCCCCAACTGGTAACTCTTGTGCTGTTCGCGAAGAATTTCTTCCTGACGCTGAATACCTTCAAGTAACTCACTTAGATCGACGGGCTTTTGATAGTAATCGGCGATGCCAATACGCAGCGCTTTGATCACGTCTTTTTTATCTGAACGACCAGTCAATAAAATGCTTTCAAAGGCGCGCTGTTTTCCGGCAACTTTTTGCAAGTGTTGAGTGAGTTCGATTCCATCCATGTCGGGCATGTGCAAGTCGCACAGCACCAGGTTGATATTCGAGTCGGCGGTGAAAGCACTTATGGCATCACGACTGGATTGGCAAGGTACGCAACCATAGCCGCTGCTTTCCAGGAACTCGCATAGCTCTTCGACAATGAATGGTTCATCATCGACGACGAGTATTTTTATTTTGAACGTTGGTGTTTTCACACGGTTCTCCATCCTGGTAAACCAATCATGGACATCTTGCATCGACATCTTGGGCACCCGCTTGAGGTGTCTGGTTTAAACGTAGACCTACTTTACGACTATGTACAAGGTGTTAATCCCTCAAACTGACGATGGCAGTAACATCACTGTCAGGGTGAAACCACCTAACAAGAAGGGTGCGTACGGAAGTTTTTTTGACAGTGCGGTTTGGTCGTTATTGGCGTCTGACTTAAATCGTTGATTCACAACAGGCAGAATTTTTGACGCTAGCAGCCACCACAGGGCAGTACATAAACTGGCGCCGATCACGGTACCTAAAATTGTCAGACGGTCGGTTGCCAGTGCCAGGGCAATCAGCAGCTTTACATCACCGGCGCCCAGCTTGTTCAGGGCATAGCCGGGAAGTGTCAGTAACAAAGCGATCAATAGCGCCCAGCCGCCTTCACCGGCGCTGGCGCCAAGCCAGGTGCTACCCGTCCAGAGCAGATACAACAACGCCAGCGCCGCACCCCCAAAGGTCAGGATATTGGCAATCTGGCGCTGGATAAGGTCTTGGGTGGCGCAGGCGAAGAACCAAACAAACACAACGGATAAATGGATCACGTAATTAACATCCCTTTTTACCAATGATTCTATGATGATATTACTTTAGATTGACAGGGTGGACGCAGTCATGAAAACAGGCCTTCCTAAAAAACAAAAAGGCGCCGCTGCCATTGAGTTCGCGCTGGTATTTGTTGTTTTTTTTGCGGTGCTTTATGGCGTACTAAGTTACAGCTTGCCGTTGTTGCTGATGCAGTCATTCAATAACGCCACCGCCGAGGCGGTGCGCCGCAGTGTGGCGGTCGATCCTTCGCTGACGGCGGCGACTTATAAATCCACGGTTGAGGCATTGGCCACCAGCGTGCTGAACGACAAACTGAGCTGGGTCCCTAAAACCGTGGCTACAAGCCTGGTCAAAACTGCAACTTATGACGCCACCAAAGGGGTACTGACTGCGACTGTCAGTCTGCCGTCCGTTGCGTTGCGCAGCATCATGCCGGTACTTAAATTTGGAACTATTACCGTACCTGATCTGCCGAGCTCCTTGACGGTGACATCGAGTATGAAATTTTGATTCACGGTGAACGATTCTTCGGACGCCTGCTCGGCGGCTTCGGCGAGCAGGCGCCCGAATCCCCAGGCCTGCAGTGGCGAACCGATGCGGGCATACAGCTGGTGCTCGATCCGCAGGGGCGGGTGATTGACGCCCATGGTCTGCAGCGCTTTGGCCTGGGGCTGGCTACAGGTGAAGGAACGCCGCGTCTGTTGCTGGACTATCTGGTGCCGGGCAGCACCCAGGCCCTTGAAGGTGTGCCGGCAGACTGGACCGGGCACAGCCTTGATCTGGACTTTCAAGGGCCGGGCCTGAACGTGCTGAACACCCGGGGCTGGGTGCAGCCCCAGGGCGATCACTGGCTGTTGCAGTTGCTGGATATCAGCGATTTACGGCGCCACAGTCAGCAAGCCGGCAGCCGCGAACAATGCATGCAACTGGCCCTCAGCATCACTCAGCAGCTGCGCCAGTGCAGCGCTGCCCGCCTGCCTGAAGTGATCCATGAAGCCCTGCGGTGTGTGGCCCAGCAGTGGCGTGTGCCCTGCGTGGCGCTGGCCGTGCGCAGTGATACCGCCCTCGGCTGGCGTCTTTACAGTGCTTATCACGCTTTTGATGCGCCGCTGTTGTGGACGTCCGGGCAGACCGTTGGCGAGGTTCTCGATGATCTTGACGCAACAGCGCCCCGGCACATAAATGCGGATCTTGAGAGGAGCCGTACCCCTTTGCTCAACAGCCTGTTTGGCAATGCCGACGGTTTGTTGGTGCCATACCGTGATCAACGCGGGCAGTCTGTTTGGTTGCTGCTGGGTTTTTACCCGGAGGCGCAGCAGCGCCGGTTGATGAGCGACAGCGACTGGTTGCTGGTGTGTGCGGCGATGGCCGGGCCTTTGCAGGACCGTCTGCGCGATCAGCAGCACACTGCGCAACAGGAGCGCATGGTCGCGTTGCAAGAACTGCTGGGTACGGGCTGGTGGGAGTGGTTGCAGCCTTCCCGGCAGATTCAGCTGGCAGCACAATTGAGCGCCAGTCTGTTGCCCGAGCTGGAGCCTGCGGCATTGACCCGCGAGGCGTGGCTGGCGCTGTTTCACCCAGCGGACCGGGATGAAATCAGCAGCGGTTTCAATGCGCTGCTGGAGCACGGCAAAGCATTGCTGTTGTGCGCGCGGGTGCATCAACCCCAGGGCGGGCAGCCTGCGCGGTGGTACCGGATACAGGGCCAGGTGCTGGGGGCTGGCGCAGGTCGGCGCATAGTGGGTTACATGCTCGATATCAGCGACATTAAAAACCAGCAACTGCAAGCCGCTGCCGCCCATGCGCGACTGGACAACCTGATTGCCAGTTCGCCCGCGGTGATTTACGTACAGCGCTACGACGAAGGCGCCTTGCTCCCCGCTTTCTTCAGCGACAGCTTGCAGCCTTTGCTGGGCTGGAGTCTGGACGACTGCGCAGGCGGCGCCTTGATCGAGAAGATTCACCCCGACGACCGCGAGCAGTATTTTGAACGTACCCGCCAGCTGCTGCGCCAAGGCAGCAGCCGCAGCCGCTATCGCCTGCGCGACCGCAGTGGCGAGTATCACTGGTTGCTGGATGAGGCCAAACTATTACGCGATGACCTGGGGCTGCCCGTCGAGGCGGTGGGTTTATGGCTGGATATCACCGAGACCACCGAAGCGGCCGATCGGGTCAAGCACAGCGAGGAGCGTTACCGGATACTGGTCGAAGATTCCCCGGCGATGATTTGCCGCTACTTGCCGGACCTGACCCTGACTTTCGGCAACCGGCCACTGGCCACTTATCTGGAATGCACCCCGGAGCAATTGCCGGGGATCAGCCTGGGGGATTGGCTCTCATCGGAGCAGCGTCAGTTGTTTGCCCGGCGGATTGCCAGCTTGAGCCCGGAGTTTCCGGTCAGCACGGCTGAAATCAGCCTGCAACTGCCCGGGCGTGAACACGCGTGGTGGGTCTGGTCGGATCGCGGGGTGTTCGATGCCCAGGGCCAGTTGCTCGAAATCCAGGCGGTAGGTCGCGACAACACCGAAGTACGGCGCTCGCAACAGCAACTGACCCATGGCGCGAAGATGGCCACCCTCGGCGAAATGGCCACCGGCCTGGCCCATGAGATCAACCAGCCGCTGAATGTGATGCGCATGGCGATCGTCAACGTGCTCAAGCGCCTGG
Source organism: Pseudomonas paraversuta (assembly GCF_904067025.1). Lineage (NCBI taxonomy): Bacteria > Pseudomonadati > Pseudomonadota > Gammaproteobacteria > Pseudomonadales > Pseudomonadaceae > Pseudomonas > Pseudomonas paraversuta. Next base: position 4,384,000 of record NZ_CAJFDA010000001.1, on the reverse strand, counting down.
GTAACGGCGATGTGCAGATTGATTACCTGACGGAAAAACTCACCCGTATCGATTCGCAAATCCAGCGTGCTGCGCGGGTGGTGGACCATATGCGGGTGTTCGGCCGGCGCTCCGAAATCGAGCAGCAAGTATTCAACCCGGTGCAGGCACTGGAAGGCACTTTGGCCTTGCTGGGCGAAGGCCTGCGTAGCAAAGGGGTCGAAGTTCGCACTGAAGAGCTGGTGTGTAGCGTGCAGGTGCGCGGCCACGCTGATCAGCTGGAGCAAGTGCTGATCAACCTGCTGGTCAATGGGCGTGACGCCTTGTTGAGCAAACGCGAGACGGACCACGACTTCCAGCCCCTGATAACCCTGAGCGCCGAAGCAGACAGCAGCCATGTACGCCTTTGGGTCCAGGATAACGGCGACGGTATCGACCCGCGTTTGCTGGAGCGCATCTTCGAACCGTTCTTTACCACCAAGCCCGTCGGCATTGGCACTGGCCTGGGCTTGTCGGTGAGCTACGGCATTATCGACAACATGGGCGGGCGGTTGAGCGTGAGCAACAGCGCAACCGGGGCCCGGTTTTGCGTAGAGTTGCCGGTGTCAGAAGGCTAGAGGCCAGCCGCCGCTGACGAGGTGCGACAGAAGATGTGATGGACTTGGTTGCCCATCGCAGCTTTGTTTCCCGTAGCGGCTACAGGTGTTGCGGGTCAGAGCACCAGTTGGGCGCGTCCGCCCTGGCCGCAGGAGAGGTTGGCGCCAATGTCGACCTTGTCGATGGTTATCCCCAGCAAATTAAGGATGTTGTTTAAAAGCGGGTCGACAATCGGGCTAAGCAAAGTACCGATGATATTACTGATGGCCGTAATTAAACCGTTCAATATATTGCCGATACCCTCGAGCAGATTGCCCAGGGCGCTGGTGCCTGTGGGTCTATAGACCGCCAGCTTTATACCTTGCAGCGTGGTTTTAAGCGTGCCCACCAGATCTTTTGCTTCTACGGTGAAAAAAAGCGGCTCCTGTTTTACTTCGGGTGGTTGATTGTAAGTATGGGTCTGGTAGGGAGCGGTAAGGCTGCCAATACTGGTGTCTACCATTAGACCAATCCCGCCACCATAAAAAGGTATCCGGGTTTTAGGGTCGCATACTTTGAATAGAACCAGCCCCGAGCAGGTGACGGAACCAATATCAACGATGGGCAATGGCTTGATGGTGACATCGCCGGTTGAAGACAAGGCATTGGTCATGTTGTCAATACTTCCGAACTTGACCTTTACCAGGGCTGCATTGTTCGCGACAGTCAGGCTTTTTGTGGTCGTACTGGGGCATGAGTAATCAGTGACATAGGAGTTGGCGCTGGCGAGCTCAAGGATAATGTCGATCCTGGGGGCAGGGAGTACTTTGAGATCGGTTTGCTTGCAAGGAAGTATCACCAGACACAGGACCGACTCAAGGGTGGCAGCCAGATTGAGGCTTAGTAAACTGTTCAGCGTATTGGTCAGGGGGCCGACCAGGTTATTGAGAACGAACGAGACTGCCGGGGTATCGAGCACTGGCAGGCTGATGCTTACCCCCGCCCGCAGTTGTGCAGTACGCACGTAGATCCGGGACGCAGGATCGGTAGGGTTGGCCTTGGCCTTTGCCGGATCACCAATGGCTGAAAGCTGAGGTGGCTCTATGACTTTTAATTTCACCACGCCATTGATCACGCCCGGAACGTTCAGCGGGACGGTAGCCACTACGCCATTATTGATGTTGGCGAGCTGGACAAAAGCCTCCACTAACTGGAAGACATTCAAGTTGGTGTCCAGCCCCGCGCCACTTGTACCCGTTTGCAGTTTCAATATATCGGCCAGTTTGACCTGAATACTGCCCACCGCAGCTTTAAGTCCGAGGAGCCCGTCAACGGCCACGCTGGTAGTATTGCCATTAAGTGTCAGCACTTTAATGGCCGTGTCGATAAGTTTTGTGAGTTGTATTTTAGTGTTCAAGACATCGGTATAACTGCCGGCATTGATGTTTAAATCAATGGCTAACTGATCCAGGTAACTCAGCAAGTTGATCTTGCTGTCGACCAGACCTTGCCAGCCCGCAGCGCTTAGATTGAGCGAGCCTCCCAGCAGCCCGCCCCATAGCGCGTTAAGTAACTGGGACTTTGCAGAGTCGATGTTTACGGCCGTGCTGCGAATCGTAAGTTGAGCCAGTAACCCCTTTGGTGCAGCCCCCACTGCACTCGCAGTTAAATGGGTATCGAAATTAAACTTGCCCGTGGAAAACATGCTCCACAACCCGCCGGCGACACTGGTGGGGACGGTGGTGGTGGCGATAACGCGTATGGCCTCGGTTTGGCTGTTGTCTGCCTTGAAAGTGCGCAGGTTGTCGCTTCCCGTCACCAGGGTGCCGCAGGTGGTGCTTACTTGCTGAACAGCCCCGGGTATGAAGCTGTTGCGGGTTGCACTGTCCTTGGCGTAGGTCAGTGCGGTACCGGTCACGCACGAGCCTCCCCGGCTGATTGTCTCCAGCACCGCCATGTCCGCCACCCGTTGCAATTTGCGTTGCTCCAGGTAAAGCCGTCCGCTGTCGACCACCAACAACATGAAAATCAGCACCATGCCGAGGACGACTACGGCCATCAAGCCGATTGCGCCGCGCTGCTGTCGGGGGCCAGAAAAACGGATACCACTTAGACGGGGAGACATCGAGCACTCCTGATACTGGAACATGGTCCAGCGCTAACTCTCCAAAGTTTACCGAGTGTAGCCAAAAAGTCGACGAAGCGCTGGCCAGTTGCCAGTTTTATATGAGTGATGTGAACAACTGTGCAAAAGTCATTGATATCTGAAGAGATAAAACGTGTAGCAGCTAACTTGCTCGCGAAAGTATTAATCCATTCTTACTTGTATACATCGCGAGCAAGTTATTAATGATACGCCTCAAACCTTACTTGGGCGGATAGTTGCCGAGAATTTTATTCACCGCTTCATGGATGGCAGCGCTGCGCTCGGCAGGGGTCGGGCTGTTGTCGACGATTTTTTCTGCGCTGCCACGCCATACCAGTCTGCCGTCTTTGGCATCGATCAAGTCGATTTGCAGGGTGCCCACCTGATAAACCACATTACGGGTTTCGTTGTACATCGGTGCGCCCCAGTAACCTTCCCACGGGCCACCAGCATAGCCCCAAGGTCCGCCCCATGGGCCGCCATAGCCGTAGTTGGTGACAATTTGTTCCTGGCGGTTGGCCACGATCAGATAGGTTTGCACCAGCAGGTCCGGCTTGTTGCCCGCCGTCACAGGGCGCAGGCCACGCTGGTCGAGGCCACTGCTCACGGCCTGCATGATCCGTTGCTCGGTCAGGTCGCTTTTTAGCATCAGGCTATTGGGCTGGTATTGCAGCGCCGGGTCTTTCCAGGCCCAGGTCTGAAACCTGGCAAAATCGACAGAAGGGTTGTAGTCGCTGGTGACCTGCATGGACTCGCAGGCGCTGAGCAGCAGGGCCAGGCCCAATAGTGCAATGCGACGTAGCATGATGATATCTCCGCTTCAACATTCAAACTTACTGAGGTGGGTAAGCCTGCACTGCCTTTTTCAGTGATTCGCGCAGGGCGTCACTACGTTCGCTCAGGCTGCCTTTGCTGCTGGTTTCTGCACTTGAACTCCATACGGGTTGACCGGTTTTGCCGTCGTAGAAATTGAGTCGCACCACCATGACTTCAACTTCGTAGGTGCGTACCACGGGGAACGAGTTGTACATCCCGTACTGATTGCCGTAACGGCCATAACTGTTGCCGTAACCGGCTCCATAACCATAGTCGTCCTGCACCTGACGCAGACGTTTTTCTGTATGTAAATCAGCGCTCACCCACAAGTCTGCCGGGCGACCCGGCTGGGCAGGGCGCAAGCCGCGCTGGTCGAGGGCGTTATTTACCGCCTCGGCGATTTGTGCCGGGTCAGCCCAGGCCGTGCCGGCCGGCAGGTGGCCATTGAGCCAGGCCCAGCTTTGATAGCGCCCGTAATCCCGTGGCGGCGCAGGGTAGGCGCTCAAGTCCAGGGTGTTGGCTGTCTGGGCCGGAGCGGGCGGCATCGGCAGTGCGCTCGGGGTATAAGGGTTCGGGCTCTGGCAAGCCACCAGCCCGAGGCTCAAGACAACTAAGGCGAAACGGCGATACATGTTGTTCTCCCGAACGGGCGGTTCAAACCGGGCGGCACACCCAATGCAGATAACGTCCCAACCCGGCAAAGGCTGGGTGGCGACGGTGGGCCAGCTCCATTTCTACCAGCGCTTGCAGCTCGGCGCGGGCCTGGAACTCCACGGGCATGTAGTCGTGAAATACCCGCACACCGCTTTGGGTTTCGACCTGCCACAAGCCTTCGAGCGCAGTGGCCAGTTCCCGTGGGTCCAGGGGTTGTTGCGGGGTGAGGCTTTGTTTTTCGCCGGCCATATCGTTCTTGCGCATTTTGCGGAAGTGGCCTTTGAGCAGGTTGCGATAGATCAGCGCGTCGCGGTTGTAGAACGCCAGCGACAGCCAGCCGTCCCTGGCCGTGAGCTGGTGCAGTACGGGCAGAATGGCGTGGGGTTCGGCCAGCCATTCCAGCACCGCATGACACAACACCAGGTCGTAAGGCTCGGTCAGCTGGCCCAGCAGCTCTTGCCACGGCGCCTGAATGAACGTGCCGTTCTGGCCCGCGTCGGCAAAGCGCTGGCGCGCACCTTCGAGCATGGGCGCTGCCGGCTCGGCCAGGGTTACGTCGTGCCCCTGCTGGGCCAGCCATAGCGACATATGGCCCAGCCCGGCGCCGATATCCAGCACGCGCAGGGGGCGGGCGGGCAGTGACTCTGTAAGGTCGGCCTGAAGTACGGCCAGACGAATGGCACCCTTGGCGCCACCGTAGATTTTTTCGGCGAAGCGGGTCGCCAGTTGATCGAAGTGACGGTCACTCATTTGCTGAAACGCCTTTCGCTGTCGGCCAGTTTGTTGCGCACCACTTCGTTCATGTCCAGTCCGAGTTCGCTGCACAGCAACAGCAAGTACAGCACGATGTCCCCCACCTCCTGCCCGGCGTGGGCCAATTGGTCGGCGGGGAGCTGGCGCGATTGGTCTTCGCTCAGCCACTGAAAAATTTCCACCAGCTCGGCCATTTCAACACTGGCCGCCATGGCCAGGTTTTTCGGGCTGTGGAACTGTTTCCAGTGATTGTTATCGCGGATGCGGTGCAGGCGTTTGGTCAGTTCGTCGAGGTTCATCGAGGGTGTGCTCTCCAGAAGGCGCAAAGCTTGCGGCCGAACAGAAGTTGGCGCAAGTGAAAGGCGCTACTAGCCGGTGGCTATACCCTGTGGGCGCTAGCTGATCGGCCGCCAGTTGCCGGACATGTGCAGCAGATCGCCGTGGCCGTTGAGCTGGAAGTCGCCGCTGGAGCCCGCCGCGCTACTGAGCAGGATCACCTCACTGGGCAGACGTACCGGTTTTTTGAAGGCCACGCTGATCTCGACGTTGGCCTTGGGCAGGTGCGAGTCGAGGGCCGCCAGGGCCCGGGCCTCGAGCCACAAACCATGGGCGATGGCGCTGGGAAGGCCGAACAGTCTGGCGCTGGCGGCACTCAGGTGAATGGGGTTGTAGTCGCCCGAGACCCTGGCATAGCGGCGGCCGATATTGGCCGGGGCGAACCAGCGGGTCAGTTCGTTCATCGCCACCGGCTGCTGTGCACCGGGTTGAGCTACGTCGCCCGGCAGCTCGACGCCTTTGCACAGCAAGGTGCTGTCGGCCTCCCACAATGGCCCGATCAAGTCGTCAACCTGGGTGACCACATCGAAGGTGGCGCCCTTGGCGTGTTTTTGCAGGTTGTGGACAAATACCCCGATGCGCAATTGCGTTACCCCGCCCATCGGGCGCAACACGCGAATGCGATTGGTCAGGTGAATCAAGCCCAGCAGGGGGAAGGGAAAGCTCTTGTCGGTCAGCAACTGCATTTGCAGACCGAACGCCAGAACATGGGGGTAGGTCGGCGGCAGCAGCGGCCCTGGCGCCAGTGCGCAGATGTCACGGAACGCGGCCAGCGGTTTGGCCTGGACCTCTACCCAGCAGCGCAAACCCTGTTCTGGCAGGGTGTTGCCGGTGATTTTACGTTTGGCCGCCGCATGGGCGTACAGCGCGGGTAAATGCGGCGGGTTACCGAGATCCAGCCAATTCACGCTCATGGTTTATGCCCCCAGAATACTTTGACCGCATACCCGCAGCGCTTGCCCGCTGACGGCCCCCGAACCCGGCTGGCTGAGCCAGGCTACGGCTTCGGCAACGTCCTGGGGCAGGCCACCCTGGCCCAGCGAGCTCATGCGCCGGCCTGCTTCGCGCAGGGCAAACGGAATGTGGGCGGTCATTTGGGTTTCGATAAACCCCGGCGCCACGGCATTGATGCTGATGCCGCGCTCACTCAGCAGCGGCGCCCAGGCCTGCGCCAGGCCAATCAGCCCGGCTTTGCTGGCGGCGTAGTTGGTCTGGCCGCGATTGCCGGCAATGCCGCTGATGGAGGCGAGCAAAATGACCCGGCCGTTATCGCGCAGGGTGCCGCTGTCGAGCAGGGCTTTGGTCAGCACTTGCGGTGCGTTGAGGTTGACCGCGAGCACTGCGTCCCAGAATTCGGGGGTCATGTTGGCCAGGGTTTTGTCACGGGTGATGCCGGCGTTATGCACCACGATGTCGATGCCGTCCGGCAACTGCTGGATAAGTTGGGCGGCGGCGTCAGCGGCACATATATCCAGGGTGATACTGCGTCCGTCCAGGCGTGCAGCCAAGGCGTCGAGGTCAGTCTTGGCCGGTGGTACATCCAGCAGGATCACTTCGGCGCCGTCCCTGGCCAGGGTTTCGGCAATGGACGCGCCAATGCCACGGGCGGCGCCGGTGACCAGTGCCTTGCGTCCTGCCAGCGGCCGGGTCCAGTCCTGAACCCGGGTGGCGCAGGTGCCAAGGCGTATGACCTGACCGCTGACATAAGCACTTTTGGGTGACAGGAAGAACCGCAGGGCGCCTTCAAGCTGGTCTTCGGCACCCTGGCCGACATACAGCAGCTGCAAGGTGCCGCCGTTGCGCAACTCCTTGGCCAGTGAGCGACTGAAGCCTTCAAGGGCGCGCTGGGCACTGGCAGCGAATGGATCGCTCAATGTTTCAGGCGCCCGGCCCAAAATAAGCAGATGGGCACTGTGCTCAAGGCTGCGCAGCAAGGGCTGAAAGAACTCGCGCAACTGTTTGAGTTGGTCGGTGTGCAAGAGCTCGCTGGCGTCGAACACCACCGCCTTGAGTTTGGGGCCGGTACCTGGAATCCAGGGTGTGGCGACCAGGGGGTCAGGCCCGTAACTGAATACAGCGTCGGTCAGCTTGGAAGCAAAGCTGTTGACCTCTGCGGCCAGGCTACCGCCGCCAATCAAGAGCGGCCCCTCGATGGGGCGTAGCCGTCCAGCCTGCCAGCGTTCCAGTCGCACCGGTGACGGCAGCCCCAACGCGCCGACCAGACGCTGGCCGAGGGATGAGTTGACGAAGTCGATATAACGGTCTGACATGGAACACTCTCCGACAGATTGGGTTCAAAGGGTTGACCACAAACACGGGTGGGTCGTTCGTTATCAGCGATAAGACCTACGCTTGTTACGAACATTGACCGTAAGAGAATAGGGTGAATCGTATGAGTCTGCGTCGTGTAGCCATTATTGGCGGTAACCGAATCCCGTTTGCCCGTTCCAATGGGCCTTATGCGAATGCCAGTAATCAGGACATGCTGACCGCCGCTCTGGAAGGTCTGATCGAGCGGTACAGCTTGCACGGGCTACGGATGGGGGAGGTGGTGGCCGGGGCGGTGCTCAAGGATTCCCGCGACTTCAGCCTGACCCGCGAGTGCGTGCTGGGCTCCCGGCTGTCGCCGCAAACCCCGGCCTATGACGTGCAGCAGGCCTGCGGCACGGGCCTTGAAGCTGCATTGCTGGTGGCCAATAAAATTGCCTTGGGGCAGATCGAATGCGCGATTGCCGGTGGCGTCGACACCACATCTGACGCGCCGATCGGCCTGAATGACGGGCTGCGTAAATGGCTGCTGCAGTTCAATCGCACCAAGGCACCTGTGGACAAGTTCAAAACCTTGCTGCAATTACGGCCGCACTTTTTGAAGCCCGAGTTTCCGCGTAACGGTGAACCGCGTACCGGGCTGTCAATGGGCCAGCACTGCGAGCTGATGGCGCAAACCTGGAACATCCCCCGCATCGAGCAGGATGAGCTGGCCCTGCACAGTCACCAGGCATTGACGGCGGCCTATCACGCGGGCTGGGAAGACGATTTGATTACGCCGTTTCTGGGCTTGAGCCGCGATAACAATCTGCGTCCGGACCTGACCCTGGAGAAGCTGGCGGCCCTTAAACCGGTATTCGAGCGAAGCGCCAAGGGCACGCTGACGGCCGGCAACTCAACACCGCTGACCGACGGCGCTTCTGTGGTGTTATTGGCCAGTGAAGAGTGGGCCCGGGCACGTGGTCTGCCGATTCTGGCGTATTTTCGCGACGGCGAAACGGCAGCGGTGGATTTTGTGCATGGCGCGGAGGGTTTGCTGATGGCCCCGGTGTATGCCGTCCCACGACTGCTGGCGCGCAATGGTCTGACATTGCAGGACTTTGACTACTACGAAATTCATGAGGCCTTTGCGGCACAGGTGCTCTGTACCCTGAAGGCCTGGGAAGACGCAGACTATTGCAAAACCCGGCTTGGCCTTGATGCCCCGCTGGGTTCTATTGATCGCAGCAAGCTCAACGTCAAGGGCAGTTCACTGGCAGCGGGGCATCCGTTTGCCGCGACGGGCGGACGGATCCTCACCAACATGTCCAAGCTGCTCGCCACCGCCGGCAAAGGCCGGGGTCTGATCTCGATTTGCGCCGCAGGCGGCCAGGGGGTGACGGCAATTATTGAGCGCTGAGCCGAACCCAGTGGAGCTGGCAAGCCAGCTCCCGGAGCATTGTGCAGGTTAGCGGGCGGGCGCGATGGCCTGGTTTTGAGCGGCGGCTTGTTCTCGGTTACGGGTGGCGTAGCTTTCAGCCATCACCGAGCAGACGATCAGTTGCAGCGGGTGGTAGATCATGATTGGCAGCAGAATCAGGCCCAGCCCCGGGTTGGCTCCAAAGATCAGTGCTGCCATGGGGGCGCCGGCGGCCAGGGATTTTTTGCTGGCGCAGAACACGGCGGCAATTTCATCTGCAGTGCTGAATTTCAGGGCCCGAGCGGTGCGGGTGGTCAGCCACAGGATTACTGCGAGCAATACCGCACTGCCGGCCAGGGCGCTGAATATCACCGAAGTACCCTGTTGTTGCCACATGCCGGAGACCATCGAGTTGCAGAACGCGGCGTACACCAGCAGCAGAATCACCACTTTGTCGGCGATGTTGGTATAGCGCTTGTGGCGGGCGAAGAAGCGTCCAATCAGCGGGCGCAGTAGTTGGCCCAATACCAGTGGCAATAACAGCATGGCGCACAGATCGAGCAAGGTTGAGCCCAGATCGATCCCGCCGGCGCCGCTGCCGACCACAAAGCTGACCAGTAACGGGGTCAGGAATATCCCCAGAACGCTGGACAGGCTGGCATTGAGAATCGCTGCCGGCACGTTGCCGCCCGCGCTCCCGGTGAGTGCCACGGAGGATGAAATGGTCGAGGGCAACGCGCACAGGTAGAAGAACCCCAGCATCAGCAAGGGCGGGATATGGGCGCCCAACAGTTTGTTGGCCACCACCCAGATCAGCGGAAAGGCAATAAAGGTGAAGCCTTGCACCATGAAGTGCAGGCGAATGTTTTTCAGGCCGTGGCTGATCTGTTCACTGGACAGATTGACCCCGTGCAGGAAAAACACCAGGAACACGCCGATATTGATCACCCACTCGGCATGCATGGCGCCGCCGGTGCTGCCGAAATGGGGGAATACATAGGCCAGAAATGTCGCTAGCAGCATCCCGCACAGAAACCAGTCGGTGAACATTCGTTTGAGATGTTTGAGCACAGGCATTCCGGGCACCGCGATATTGTAAGAAATGATGACTTAGCCTAACGTCGGATTTATCTGACGTCTTGCGATATAAGGCCAACCAATGCCGCCAAACGGACAAGCTAGCGCCCAGCGTGCCATTCCGGTGCTCGATGTTTTGCCGCGGCCGCTGTATGCCCGTGCCGAAAGTCTGGGGGCAGGTTCGTGGACGCCGCGTCACCGGCATGACTGGGTGCAGTTTTCGTACGCGATCAGTGGCGTGCTGGGGGTGCACACGGATGAAGGCAGTTTCTTTGCCCCGCCGCAGTGGGGGATCTGGATACCGGCAGGGCTGGAGCATGAGGTAGTCACCTCGACCCGGGCTGAAATGCGCAGTCTGTATATACGCCGGCAGGATTGCCTGTGGGCGCCCGAGCATTGCCGGGTCCTGGAGGTAACGCCGCTGGCGCGGGAGTTGATCAAGCACTTCTGCGAATTGCCGGTGGAGTACCCCGAAGGCGGCAGCCCCGAGCAGCGCCTGGTGCAGGTGTTGCTTGATCAACTGGCGGCCTTGAATCAGGTCGGCTTCTCGCTGCCATTGCCCCGGCATGTGCGGTTGCTGGGCCTGTGCAATGAGCTGATCGCATGCCCGGATGCCGAGGTCAGCCTGAGCCTGTGGGCTGAGCGCCTGGGAACTTCACAGAAAACCCTGATGCGTTTGTTTGCCCGTGAAACCGGGATGAGTTTTCGCCGTTGGCGTCAGCGCATGCGTTTGCTGTCCTCGCTCAGGCTGCTGGAGGAGGGTGGCAGTGTGACGGGCGCCGCGTTGTCCTGTGGCTATGACTCGACGTCGGCCTTTATTGCTGCATTCAAAAAAATGTTCGGCTTTACTCCGGGGGAGTTGTTCAGGCATTGATTCGCCCGTTATGCGGGATGCTCCTGCAAAGGACAAAAGCGCTCCCGGCGGGGGCGGCATGACCGCTGGTTGGATTAGACGATGCTCTAAAGTTTGCGCTCGTCTATCATTCGGGACGGCTGGCGCAGGAAGCGACTTTCCGGATTTGTTGGCACATGGAGTGCACACAAGCGACTCTTAACACGGCCCCCCTCTCCCCGTGGTGAGTGGATTGCCGTATAACGAGTGACATTCGCGTGTTTGGTAATAAAGGACCCACAATAAAAGCTGATGAAGACTCCAAAACGCTTAGAACCCCTGATCGAAGACGGTCTGATCGACGAGGTGCTGCGCCCACTCATGAGTGGCAAAGAAGCAGCTGTGTACGTAGTCCGCTGCGGCAATGAGCTGCGATGCGCCAAGGTTTATAAGGAGGCTAACAAACGTAGTTTTCGCCAGGCCGCCGAATATCAGGAGGGTCGCAAGGTTCGCAACAGCCGTCAGGCCCGAGCGATGGCCAAGGGCTCGAAGTTCGGTCGTAAAGAAACCGAAGATGCCTGGCAGAATGCCGAAGTGGCAGCACTGTTCCGTTTGGCGGGTGCCGGAGTCCGGGTTCCCAAGCCGTACGACTTCCTGGAAGGCGTGCTGTTGATGGAGCTGGTGGCCGATGAGTACGGTGATGCTGCGCCGCGTCTGAATGACGTGGTGCTGGAGCCGGATCAGGCCCGCGAGTTCCACGGGTTTCTGATTCAACAGATAGTGCTGATGTTGTGCACCGGTCTGGTCCACGGTGACTTGTCGGAATTCAACGTATTGCTGACGCCTACCGGGCCGGTGATCATCGACCTGCCGCAAGCGGTCGATGCTGCGGGCAACAACCACGCGTTCAGCATGCTGGAGCGTGACGTGGGCAACATGGCTTCCTACTTCGGACGTTTTGCCCCGGAGCTCAAGACCACCAAGTACGCCAAGGAAATGTGGGCGCTTTACGAAGCGGCTACGTTGCACCCGGGCAGCGTGCTGACCGGTGAGTTTGACGAACCGGACGAGCTGGCCGATGTTGGCGGTGTGATGCGCGAGATTGAAGCTGCGCGTCTGGACGAAGCGTTCCGTCAGGCCGTACGTGCTGCGGACGATGCGCCACCGAGCAAAGCCGAAGAGCCGCCTCCCCCCTGGATGCAGTAATTCGATGAATAAAAAATCCGGCCCAGGCCGGATTTTTTATGGGCGCGGCCCAAACCCCGCAGGAGCGGATGAGGGGGCGGGCTGGTTTAAAACCGGTTCAGGGGAATCTTCAGACTGCACAAACCGCTGTCATCGGCGGGCGGCAGGTTACCGGCCCGAATGTTGATCTGAATGGCCGGAATCAAGAGTGCCGGAACCCCGAGCGTGGCGTCGCGGGCGGTACGCATGTCGACGAAACCCGCCAGATCAACGCTGTCGTTGACATGGATATTGCTGGCGCGCTGTTCGCCGACGGTGGTTGACCATGTGGCTTCGCGTCCTGCCGGCGGGTAGTCATGGCACATGAATAGTCGGGTCTCTGGCGCCAGGGCCAGCAACCTCCTGATCGATTGATACAACTGTTGCGCATCGCCCCCGGGGAAGTCGCAGCGGGCGGTGCCGACATCGGGCATGAACAGGGTGTCGCCCACAAACAGGTTGCTGTGTTCTACCTGATAGGCCATGTCGGCCGGGGTGTGCCCCGGCACGTGCAGTGCCCGTACGTGCAGGCGGCCAATGCGGAACTCCTCATCGGGCTGGAACAAATGGTCGAACTGCGAACCGTCCAGTTTGAATGCCGGCTCAAGGTTGTAGATGTCACGGAACACACTCTGGACCTGGGTGATCGGCGCGCCGATGCCGATCCGGCCTCCCAGGGTACGCTTGAGGTAGGCGCTGGCAGACAGATGATCGGCATGGGCGTGAGTCTCCAGCAACCACTGCACCTTCAGGTCATGGGCCTGGACGAAGGCGGCGATCGTGTCGGCGCCTGTCGTGCTGATACGCCCGGCAGCGGCATCGTAGTCGAGTACCGGGTCAATGATTGCGCACTCGCCACCGTCAGCCTCATAGACCACGTAGCTCACGGTCGACGTTACGGCGTCGAAGAAACCTTGAATTTCGGTGTGCATGAAGGTCCTCCCATGGATCAGTAAATACTCAATATATTGAAACATATATTATCGGGTCGTAGACTGTCGATCATCACGTCCCGGAGCTTTCCATGTCTGCTCAGCTAACCAGCGAAGAAATCGGACTTCTGCGCGACTCTGCGTCCAAAGCCTGCACGCTACTCAAAGCCCTGGCCAACGAAGACCGGCTGCTGCTGCTTTGCCAATTGACCCAGGGCGAACGCAATGTCGGCGAGCTTGAGGCGCTGACGGGCATCAGGCAGCCAACGCTGTCGCAACAACTCGGGGTGTTGCGTGATGAAGGCATGGTCAATACCCGTCGCATGGGGAAGTATATTTTCTACTCGCTCGCCAGCTTCGAAGTGGTCTCGGTGATGCAAACCCTGTCAGGCTTGTACTGTGGGCAAGCGCTTAAAAAGTGACGGTTACTCACCTGCCTATTCCATTCATTTTTGTTGTGCCTGGAGTGCTCAATGGAGCAAAGCATCAAGCGAATCGACGAGTCATTTTCTGTGACGGGTCAGATCGAGCAGTCTGATCTCCATACTTTAGCCGCGCTGGGGTTTCGCAGTGTGATCTGCAACCGGCCGGATCATGAAGGCGGGCCAGAACAACCCGGGCACACTTCGATGCAGCAAGCCGCCGAAGCCCTGGGCCTGAGTTTTGTTTACCTGCCGGTACAGACCACTGGCGCAACACCGGAGCAAGCGCAGCAGTTGCAGCATCTGCTTGGCGAACTGGCAACCCCTGTTCTGGCCTACTGTCGCACCGGTAACCGCTCTTCGAAGCTCTATCAAGCGGCCACTCTGGGTACCCCGGAAATCAAGCAGTACGACGTGGTTGTGGTCGGCGGTGGCTCGGCGGGCATCTCGGTGTCGGCAAGCCTGTTGAAGCGCGACTCGTCCCTGCGCATCGCGGTGATCGAGCCCAATACCGAACACTATTATCAGCCAGCGTGGACACTGGTCGGCGGTGGTGCCTACGAGGTCAAGGACACGGTTCGCCCCACCGCGACAGTGATGCCCAAACAGGTTGTATGGATTAAAGCGTCACTGAGCGCTTTTGCCCCGCAACGCAAGGTGGTGTTGCTCAGTGATGGCTCCGAGCTTGGCTATCAGCAATTGATCGTGTGCCCCGGGTTGCAGTTGGCCTGGGAGAACATCGAGGGCCTGGAAGAGACTTTGGGCAAAAACGCGGTCACCTCCAATTATCGCCACGATCTGGCGCCTTACACCTGGGAACTGGTGCGCACCCTGCGTGGCGGCAAAGCGCTGTTTACCCAGCCGGGCATGCCGATCAAGTGTGCCGGTGCTCCGCAAAAAGCCATGTACCTGTCCTGTGATCATTGGCGTAAACAGGGGGTGCTGGATTCGATCGAGGTGCAATTCAATCTGGCGGGAGCAGCGCTGTTCGGCGTCCCGGCGTTTGTCCCGGCGCTGATGAAATACGTTGAAGCCTACAACGCCCAATTGGCCTTTCAGTCCAATCTGGTCAAGGTCGATGGCCCGAACAGGACCGCCTGGTTTGATGTGACGGGCGCAGACGGCAACGTGACGCGGGTCGAGAAGAAGTTCGACATGCTGCATGTGGTGCCACCGCAACAGGCCCCCGATGTTATCCGGCGCAGTGAGCTGGCGGATAAAGCCGGCTGGTTTGAGACCGACCCGGCGACCCTGCAGCATCCGCGTTATCCAGACATATTCGCCCTGGGCGATGTGTGCGGCACATCCAATGCCAAGACTGCCGCAGCAGCCCGCAAACAGGTGGTGGTAGTGGCTGACAACCTGATCGCCTTGCGCAATGGGGCCGTCTTGCCCAAGCGCTACGATGGCTACGGTTCCTGCCCGCTGACGGTGGAGAAAGGCAAAGTGATTCTGGCCGAGTTCGGTTATGGTGGCAAACTGCTGCCGACGTTCCCGCTGGACCCGACGGTGGCCCGCAAGTCGGCCTGGTTGCTGAAGGCAACCTTGCTCCCCTGGTTCTACTGGAACGGCATGCTCAAGGGGCGCGAGTGGTTCACTGACTGCAAGGCGGACTGAGCCAGATTATGTTGATCATCGTGTTGGGTGTGCTGGTGGGCTTGTTGCTCGGGCTGACGGGAGCAGGCGGGGGGATTCTGGCCATCCCGGCGCTGACGCTGGGCCTGGGCTGGTCTCTGCTCGAGGCGACTCCGGTGGCGCTGCTGGCCGTGGGTATTGCGGCGGCAGTGGGCGCGCTGGACGGTCTGCGCAAGGGGCTGGTGCGTTACAAGGCGGCCGGGCTGATGGCAAGTGCCGGCTGGCTGGCGTCCCCGTTCGGACTGCACCTGGCCAAGCTGTTGCCGGGCACCGCGCTGATGGCGATGTTTGGTTGTGTAATGGTATTCGTCAGTGGGCGCATGTTCATGCAGGCCAGAACGGATTGCGCCCACGTGGCTGAGGCTGCGCCTCACAAGAACTGTCGGGTGAACCCTTCCACCGGGCGACTGGAGTGGGATGTAAAGTGCTCCACCACCCTGGCCGCCATTGGTGCGGTGTCGGGCTGGCTCACCGGATTGCTGGGGGTGGGCGGCGGTTTTTTGATTGTCCCGGCCTTCCGGAAATTCAGTGATGTCCCTATGCACGGCATTGTTGCTACGTCGCTGATGGTCGTGGCGCTGGTGTCGCTGGGCACTGTGGGGCATCTGTTGTATCAGGGCTTCAGTCTTTCGGGGGATGCGGCGCTGTTTATCGGTGCGACCCTTGGCGGGATGATCGCCGGACGGATGATTGCGCCGAAGGTCTCCGAGCGCCTGATGCAGCAAGGGTTTGCAGTGCTCTGCGCGCTGGTCAGCGTCATGATGATCGGCAAAGTGCTGATGACAGTGTTTTGAGCCGTACTATCTCGGTGCCCGGATTACTGGCGACGGGAGCAACAGCGGCGTCTCCCACCGGGGCTGGCTGTTTTCAGTGAGTACAACAGGCGCCCGACTCCAGATCCTTGAGGATCGGGCAGTCTGGGCGGTGGTCACCCTGGCAGCTTTCGACCAGCTCATGCAAGGTGTCGCGCAGGCTGGTCAGCTCGCGGATTTTTTGATTCAACTCATCAATGTGCTGACGGGCCAGGGCTTTAACATCGCCACTGGCGCGCTGGCGGTCTTGCCAGAGGGCCAGCAGTTTGCCGACCTCATCCAGTGAAAAGCCCAGATCACGGGAGCGTTTGATAAACGCCAGTGTGTGCAGCTCATCGTCGCTGTAAAGACGGTATCCGCTATCGCTGCGGTTCGCGGGTTTGAGCAGCCCGATGGACTCGTAATAACGAATCATCTTGGCACTCAAGCCACTGTGCCTTGCGGCCTGGCCGATATTCATGACGCTCGCCTCATTACTCAAGATTCCCGGGTGTGCACCGCAATCAGTATTCCAGCCTGGCGGGCTTGAGGTACATGCCGTCCTTGCCTAGGGCGATGCGGTATTTGCGCACATCCCCGGCTTTTAAAGAGAATTGCTGGGCCGGCGGTACCAGCATGCCCGGCAAGCAGCCCGGCGCCTGGCCCGGTAAAAGCTTGAGGCGGATACCCACAGTGGCTGGCGGCAGATTGAACGCCAGGGTTTGTTCCTGAAACAAACGCCCTGCCAACTGGTCATCTATATACACCCCGACTTCGCAGCTGGTCGGTACTTCAAGGCGCTCACGGGAGATGATCAAAACCCCGTAGTCCTGATCGGCATGTGCCCATAGCGGCACACTGACAAGACCCAAAAGGCTGACTAGGCTCAAAGCGGACCAGCGCATGGCTAAGTATCCTGTGTTAAATCCCATGGCTGCAGCTTGGCCGAGCGGGGGACAGATTGCCAGCGCGCGATAGCAACACGGGGCTTGACCTTGCCATGGTGGGAAGGTGAAAGCTGCAGGCCTCTCAAACCAAGGAGCAATTATCTTGCAAACATTCAAAGTAGACGGAATGACCTGTGGTGGCTGTGTGCGTGGGGTAACCAACGCCATTCAGCGGATCGATCCGAATTCGAAAGTTGAGGTCGATCTGGAGACCAAGACCGTAAAAGTCGAGAGCGTGCTGCCGTCACTGGAAATCATCGACGCCATTACCAATGCCGGATTCGAGGCGCGTACCGCCCATTAATGCAGGCCCTCTGCTGGCGCGCAGTGGCGCCTGCAGTGCTTGGGTCAGTCTGGTTTATTAGCTAGCTGGCTATCGTTATGTTCAAGTTCTGTAACCACAGCTAGACTATCGGGCTGCGCCAACCGCAGCTCGATTTGGATACCTGATGAACTTTAGAACAATCCTGATTTTAGGCGCCCTGAGCGCCTTCGGTCCTTTGGCAATCGACTTCTATCTGCCGGGTTTCCCGGCGATGGCACAGGCTTTTGCAACAGATGAACAACATATCCAGCTAACGCTGGCGGTTTACTTCCTGGGCTTGTCCATCGGCCAGCTGGCCTATGGGCCGATCGCAGACCGTTTTGGTCGACGCATTCCGCTGCTGGTGGGTGTCGGCCTGTTCACTGCGGCCTCCCTGGCCTGTGCATTTGCCCCCACCCTGGAATGGTTGATTGGTGCCCGATTCGTTCAGGCACTGGGCGGTTGCGCGGGCATGGTGCTATCGCGGGCGATTGTCAGTGATAAATGCGACGCGGTAGGTTCGGCCAAGGTGTTTTCGCAACTGATGCTGGTAATGGGGCTGGCACCGATTCTGGCGCCGATGCTCGGTGGTCTGCTGGTCAATCTGCATGGCTGGCAGTCGATCTTTATCGTGTTGACGGTGTTCAGTGCTCTGGCGGCCCTGGCCGTGGCGCTGGGTCTGCCGGAAAGCCTGCCCGCCAATGTGCCGCGCCAGCCTTTGTCGGGGGCCTTGCGTCAATATGGCCGCCTGCTCAAGGACCGTGAATTCCTGGGGCATGCACTCACCGGCGGGATCGCGATGGCCGGGATGTTTGCCTACATTGCGGGTTCACCTTTCGTATTTATCAAACTCTACGGCGTACCGGCAGAGCATTACGGCTGGCTGTTTGGCAGCAATGCCGCAGGCTTTATTTTGGTGGCGCAGGTCAATGCCCGGTTGCTGGCCAGACGCGGGCCGGCCTTTTTGCTGGCGCGTACGGTGTGGGTTTATCTGGCGGCCGGTCTGGTGTTGCTGGGCATTAGTGCCTTGCACACAGAGCAGCTGTGGCCGTTGCTGATCCCGTTGTTTATCTGTATTGCCAGCCTGGGCTGCATCATCCCCAACGCTTCTGCCTGCGCCATGAGCGGGCAGGGCGCGCGGGCCGGCAGTGCTTCGGCCATGCTCGGCTGTTTGCAGTTCAGTGTGGCCGCAGCCGCAGCTTCATTGGTCGGCGTGTTGCACGATGGCACGGCGCTGCCAATGGCGATGGTGATCACCTTGTGCGGGGTCTTGGCGGTGGCTATCGGGATGGCGACCCGGCGTGTCTATAGCGCCCGGATCGCCGCTCAAGAGCCGGTCTGAATCAGCCCGCCAAAGGTGCGGGCAGTACATGCGGGGCTTGCAGGCGGGACTGCAGCTTGTCCACAAAGGCGCGAGCCTCGGCCTCGCTGCGAAAATTGACGGCTTGCTGGTCGAGTTGAACCTGCCATTGGCAGTCACGGGATCTTGCTAACGCTTTTATCAGGATTTTCATTACTGGCCTCCCTTGGTTCGCAAAGGAGGCCAGTGTATTACCGAATCCCCGGTGAAATATGTCAGGGATCAAGTCTCTGACTGACGGTTGAAACTGGCGCTTTCAGCCTCGCGTCATGCCAGATCAGAACCCTTCGAGCACAATCTTGCCTTTGGACTTGCCGCTTTCCAGCAACGTATGGGCGCGGCGCAGGTTGGCCGCGTTGATGGTGCCGAAGTGCTCGCCAACGGTGGTGCGCAAAGTGCCGGCATCGATCAGTTCGGCCACCCGGTTGAGCAGATGATGTTGCTCGATCATGTCCGGCGTTTCGAACAGCGAACGGGTGTACATGAACTCCCAGTGCAGCGACAGGCTCTTGCGCTTGAGCTTGGTAATGTCGAGGGCCTTGGGGTCGTCGATCAGGGCCAGTTTGCCCTGGGGAGCCAGTGCTTCGACCAGTTGATCCAGGTGCTCATCGGTCTGGGTCAGGCTGGCGACGTGGGTAACGCTGTTGATGCCCTGGTGTTTGAGCGCTTCGCTCAGGGGCTGACGATGATCGACAATGAGGTCCGCGCCCAACTCCCGTACCCAGGCTTGGGTCTCGGGGCGCGATGCGCTGCCAATTACCTTGAGTGCCGTGAGCTGGCTGGCCAGTTGAGTCAGGATCGAGCCGACGCCTCCGGCCGCGCCGACAATCAACAGGCTCTGTTGCTGGTCGACCTTGCCCTCATTAATGCCAAGCCGTTCAAACAACAGTTCCCAGGCGGTGATTGCGGTCAGTGGCAGCGCCGCGGCTTCGGCGAAACCGAGGCTCTTGGGCATGTGACCGACGATCCGCTCATCCACCACATGACGTTCGCTGTTGGCGCCGGCGCGGGCGATGGAGCCTGCATAGAACACCTTGTCGCCAACCTTGAACAGGCTCGCCTCACTGCCAACCGCCTTGACCACACCGGCGACGTCCCATCCCAGCACTTTGGCTTCGCCGTCTTGCGGTTGTACGTTCTGCCGGACTTTGGTGTCCACCGGGTTCACGGAAATGGCTTTTACTTCAACCAGCAGGTCGCGGGGGCCGGCAATCGGCTCTGGCAGTTCGATGTCTTGCAGGGCTTGGGGGTCTTGAATCGGTAGCGACTGGTAATAGGCGATAGCTTTCATGGGACAAGTCCTGAAGGAGATTAAGAAAGTAGAACCATGATTAGCTATTTCGTGGAATGATAAAACCGGCTAAAACAGCAGTCTCTTTCAATATTTTATTGATAATTCCCGGGTGTGTTTTCAATGCTGCGTTTCGATGACCTGCAACTGTTTGTTCGCGCCGCAGACCTGGGCAGTTTGTCGGCAGCAGCACGGGTAATGGACATGTCGCCGGCGGTGGCCAGTGCGGCGCTCAAGCGCATCGAGGCGCAGCTGAATACCCGGCTGCTGGCCCGCTCCACCCGGAGTTTGCGGTTGACTGCAGAAGGTGAAGGTTTTCTCGAATATGCGCGTACGGCATTAAGCAGTCTGGATGAAGGACGGCGCTTGCTGGCTCGTGGGCAAGATCAGGTCAGTGGGGTGCTGCAGCTGTCGGCCCCCTCGGACTTCGGGCGTAATTTACTGCTGCCCTGGCTGGATCAGTTTCAGCGTGAGCACCCGAAGCTCACGGTGCGTTTGTTGCTGGGGGACCGAATTGCCGACCTGTTCCGTCAGCCGGTAGATATCGCCTTGCGCTACGGTGAGCCTGAAGACTCCAGCCTGGTGGCCTTGCCGGTGGCGGCAGACAATCGCCGGGTGCTGTGTGCGTCCCCTGACTACCTGGTGCGCAAGGGCGAGCCGCGTCAGCTCGAACAGCTGTTGCAACACAATTGCCTGCTGTACATGCTCGGCACGCGAGTCCACGACTATTGGCAATTCAATGATGGCAAGCGTGAGCTTCGGCTGACGGTCAGTGGCGACCGGTTCAGTGACGATGCCGATGTGGTGCGCTTGTGGGCGTTGGCCGGGGCCGGGATTGCCTACAAGTCCTGGCTGGATGTAGTGGGGGATGTGACTTCGGGCCGGCTCAAGGTGCTGTTGCCCGAGCTGACCTGTGAGCGGGCGCCGTTGAACCTGCTGTGCGGCCATCGTGCGCAACTGAGCAAGCCGGTGAGGTTATTACACGACATGCTGGTTGAGCGGTGCGCGGGGTTGGCCCGCGACCGAGGCCGTCAAGGCTGACTGTGGGAGCCGGCAGCCAGCTCCCACAACAGGTTTACGGCTTGATCAAGCGTGCATCCAGGCTGTTTTGCGCCAGACGCTTGGCCTGATCCTGGGTCATGCCCAGGTCGGTGTACAGGGCGTGGAAGTTTTCGGTCATGTAACCACCGAAATAGGCCGGGTCATCGGAATTGACGGTCACCTTCACGCCGCGCTCGAGCATGTCGAGAATGTTGTGCTGCGACATGTGATCAAACACGCAGAGTTTGGTATTCGAGAGCGGGCACACGGTCAGCGGGATTTGCTCGTCGATAATGCGCTGCATCAGACGCTCGTCTTCAATCGCCCGTACACCGTGGTCGATGCGCTGGATTTTGAGCAGATCGAGCGCCTCCCAGATGTACTCCGGCGGGCCCTCTTCGCCGGCGTGGGCGACGGTGAGAAAGCCTTCGTGACGGGCGCGATCGAAGACGCGCTGGAACTTGCTCGGCGGGTGGCCCATTTCTGAGCTGTCGAGGCCAACGGCGACAAATGCTTCGCGAAATGGCAGTGCCTGGTCGAGGGTTTTTTCCGCTTCTTCTTCACTCAAGTGACGCAGAAAACTCAGGATCAGACCGCTGGTGATACCCAGTTGCTGCTCGCCGTCCTTGAGTGCGCTGGCGATGCCGTTGAGCACCACTTCGAAGGGAATCCCGCGGTCAGTGTGGGTTTGCGGGTCGAAGAAGGGTTCAGTGTGAATCACATTCTGCGCCTTGCAACGCAGCAGGTAGGCCCAGGTCAGGTCGTAGAAATCCTGGGACGTACGCAATACGTCTGCACCCTTGTAATACAGGTCGAGGAACTCTTGCAGGTTGTTGAAGGCATACGCTTTGCGCAAGGTTTCAACGTCGTTCCAGGGCAGGGCAATCTTGTTGCGCTCAGCCAGAGCGAACAGCAGTTCGGGTTCCAGGGATCCCTCAAGATGCATGTGCAGTTCAGCTTTTGGCAGGGCGTTGAGCCAGTCGTACATAAAAAATTCTCATTAAATCAGGTGCAGATCCCAGCATTCTACAGGCGTGCTGCTACACATTTGGTAAAACCCGACCAAGCTATTTGTCGCAGCCTACGGTTGCCAGGGGTGACAGAGGCCTGGACGGGCGGGCCTGTGAACTAACATGTAACGAAACGTTAGCAAGTTGTGGAAGTCTGTAACCCATCAACCTGTGTTTGTTTACTGGCAAAAGGCCCGCAATGCTGACTCTATTGAAAGACGAAAAACTGCTGTTGCTGGCGATCGTGATGGTGGCGCTGGCTTACCCGCTGGAGCATTGGCTACTGAGCAACGGCCAGATTACCGCCCTGGCAGCAGGGGTTGTGCTTGTGGCGGCGATTGTGTGTGCCTCGATGCGCGTGGCCCATCACGCCGAGGTACTGGCAGAAAAAGTCGGCGATCCCTATGGCACGATGATCCTTACCTTGTCCGCCGTTTTGGTCGAGGTAGTGATCCTGGCCATCATGATGAGCAACGAAGCATCACCGACCCTGGTACGGGACACGATTTACTCTGCGGTCATGCTCGACATCAATGGCATTCTCGGCCTGGCGGCACTGATGGGCGGGATCAAACATGGCGAGCAGTCCTACAACGATGATTCCGCCCGCACCTACACGGTGATGATTCTTACTGCCATGGGGGTGTCCATGGTGGTGCCGGAGTTTATCCCCGAGGCTGACTGGAAAATTTACTCGGCCTTCACCATCGGCGCGATGGTATTGCTCTACACCCTGTTTTTGCGGATGCAGGTCGGGCCGCACAGTTACTTCTTCAGTTACAGCTACCCGGACAAGAAACGCCGCAAGGGTGAGCACAAAGAAGAGCCGGCGAACCTCAAACTGTCGGTAACCGTGCTGGCACTGGGGGTTATCGTGATTGGTGCGCTGGCAGAGGTGATGTCCAAAACCCTGGACCTTGGTCTTGAGGGCACGGGCGCACCGCCGGTGATCACGGCCATTGTGGTGGCCGCAATTTCGGCCGCGCCGGAAATCCTCACGGCCCTGCGTGCCGCATTGGCCAATCGCATGCAGTCGGTGGTTAACGTGGCGTTGGGCGCTTCATTGTCCACGGTGATTCTGACGGTGCCGGTGATGGAGGCAATGGCACTGTATACCGGGCAGCCGTTTCAGATGGCCATGACCCCGGTGCAGACAGTGATGGTGCTGATTACCCTGGTGGTCTGTGCCATCAACCTCAATGACGGCGAAACCAATGCCATCGAGGGCATGACCCATTTCGTGTTGTTTGCGACTTTTATCATGTTGTCGTTGCTGGGGCTTTAACCACAGCTGAGCCCGGTCCGTCGGGAGCGGGCTCAGCGGTTGCTTACCAGGGAATTGTCTGGCCTTTGTAGTCGATAAAGTGATGGCCGCCTTTACCTGCGTAGGCTTTGACTTGTTCAACGAGGCCCCGGGTGCTGGTTTCGACATCGATCTCGGCACCTTCGCCGCCCATGTCGGTTTTTACCCAGCCCGGATGCATGGAGAGCACGGTGGGATTGTTGTCCCCCAGTTCCTGATGCACAAAGGTCGTGGTCATGGAGTTGAGTGCAGCCTTGCTGGCTTTATAGAGCGCCATTTCAGGCGCGTCCGGCACAGTGATGCTGCCCAGCACCGAACTCATGAAGGCCAGTACGCCGCTGTCTTTTCGGACTTTACTGACAAACGCTTTCGCCAGATTAATTGGCGCCACGCTGTTGGTATAAAACAACTGGCCAACCTCAGCCAGGGTTGCGTTGCCCGACCATTGATCATCCGGGCCTTTGATGCCGGCATTGATGAACAGCAGGTCGAAGACCTGGTTGTTCAACCTGTTGCTCAATGCCTTGATGGCCTGGTGGTTGTCGATGTCCAGTTGCTCAATGCTCACTTGGCCCAGTGATTTCAAGGCGTCGGCTTTATTGGGATCGCGGACAGTCGCGGTGACTTGCCAGCCGTCCTTGAGTAACTCTTTGACCAGGCCCAGTCCCAATCCGCGTGAAGCTCCGATAATCAGTGCATGTTTTGCTGTCATGAGTAGCGTCCTTCTAGAGCTAAAGGGAATTCACCGTAAAGGTTTTTACTCCATCGCTGTGCGAGTGCCCAGCTTTGAGGTGTGGGCCTGTTCCTTTGTTCAGGTAGGAGAGAGTTTCAGGGCGCGTCAGGCTATGGTTGTTTAAATATCGATTTGGTTAAAAAACGTACAAAGATAAGCAGGCGTTACGCAGATTGAATTCGCGGGGTATTTGCACGGGTTATCCACAGGTTGTTCCACAGTAACTGTGTGCAACTTCGGTTGAGGGGTATAAGCACCGGGCTGCTTTGTTCTAACCGCGATAACCTTGTCTAAATGACTGTTTTTAAATAGATTTTCTTTGTTTTGAAGAAAGCAGGTCAAAAAACGTACAAACCTGTGCAATGCCCGTGACACAAGGGCTGCAGCCTTGTGTACTCAGGTTATCCACAGTTGGGTGCACAGTGACTGTGGGCAAGTCCGGGGGAAGGATATGGCGTATTTACTCCTCTGTGCCGGGCTCGCGCCGGTGCAGCAAAATCCTGCCGCGACTGATACTGGCCAGTTGTTGCTGTAGAGGGGCGATCTGTTCTTCGGCCAGTGCCAGTTGCAGGTCAACGCCATTGGCGGTGAAGGTTTCATTGATCAGCAAACCTCCTGATTCGGCCACCCGCAGTTTAATCAGTGCCAGTTCGCTGAAGTTGCACGAGCAGTCCAGCGCAACACGGCTAATCAACCTCAGCTTTTCTGCGCCCTGCAGGCATTTGTTGGCGCCGCCGCCGTAAGCCCGTGCCAGCCCGCCGGTTCCCAGCTGGATGCCGCCATACCAGCGAATGACCAGTACCACGACCTGATCGCAGTCCTGGGCCTCGATAGCTGACAGTATCGGCCGGCCAGCGGTGCCGCCGGGTTCGCCGTCGTCACTGCTGCGATATTGATCACCGTGTTTCCAGGCCCAGCAATTGTGCGAGGCATTCAGGTCGCTATGTTGCTCGATAAAGTCCTGTGCCTGTTGAGCATTGGTGATCGGCGCGGCGAGGGTGATAAAGCGGCTTTTTCGGATTTCTTCGCGGTATTCGCAAAGACCCAGGAGGGTCGAAGGCATGTCGGTTCCAGACTTAGACGGTAGGCGTCAGGCCGCAGCCTTTGAGGATGATACGGATCAGGTTGTCGCTGGCGTCTTGCATGTCTTGCCTGGTCAAACGCGAGCGCCCCGATACGCGGCAGATTTGGGTCGCGAAGTCAGCGTAATGCTGGGTGCTGCCCCATAACAGGAAAATCAGGTGTACCGGGTCGACCGGGTCCATTTTTCCGGCATCTATCCAGGCTTGAAACACGGCCGCACGACCCTGGAACCAAATGCGGTAGTCCTGGGTGAAGTATTCGGTCAGACAGGCGCCACCGCTGATGATTTCCATTGCAAATACACGGGAGGCCTGTGGCTGTTGGCGTGAGAACTCCATCTTGGCGCGGATGTAACGGCTGAGTGCCTGGGCCGGATCGTCTGCGGCGGTCAGGGTATTGAAGGTGCGGTCCCACAATTCGATGATATTGCTCAATACCGCAATATAGAGCCCCAGCTTGTTGGTGAAGTAGTAGTGCAGGTTGGCTTTTGGCAGGCCGGCCTTGAGCGCGATGGTGTTCATGCTGGTGCCTTTGAACCCATGACGGGCAAATTCATCCTCTGCGGCCTTGAGAATGACCTCTTCGTTCTTTTGACGAATACGGCCAGCCGGCTTGCCATCGTGGGCGGGGATTTCAAAGGTCATAGGTTTTCCAGAGCAATCTTTGTGGGAGCTTTCGCTGCAGTTTCACGTTAGCGCGTCGCTTCCAGGCTCTCAAGGAAACTTTCCAGCACCAGATGCGGACGTCGACCTTTACGTGTGACCGAGGCCAGACTCAAGTCATAAAAGCGGGTTTTGGCTTTCAAGGCCCGCAGGCGGCCTTGTTGCACCCACAGGCTGGCGTAATGATCGGGCAGGTAGCCGATGTAGCGCCCGGTCAGAATCAGAAAGGCCATGCCTTCGCGATCTGACGCGCTGGCGGTGCAATTAAGTGCCTGGTAGTGCGCCTGGATCTCGGAAGGCAGGCGGAAAGTCGGGGCAATGGCATCCTGTTCGTTGAGACGCTGGTCGGCCAGTTGCCGATCATCGACATAAAACAACGGGTGGCCCACAGCGCAATAGAGCAGTGAGCGCTCGCTGTACAACGGTTGGTACTCAAGACCGGACAGCGCACTGGCCTGGGGTACGACGCCTACATGCAAGCGGCCGTCGAGAACCCCTTGCTCTACTTCATTGGGGGCGATCATTCGAATGTGAATTTGTACATCGGGCCCGCGCTCTTTGAGTTGGGACAGGGCATGGGTGATACGCATGTGGGGCAGGGTGACCAGGTTGTCGGTTAGCCCAATCGTCAGTTCACCGCGCAGGTGGTGATGCAGGCCGTTGACCTCGGTACGAAAACTTTCGAGTGCCCCCAGCAACTGGAGTGATGACTGATAAACCTCGCGGCCTTCTTCTGTCAGAGAAAATCCCGCCCGCCCACGCTGACACAGGCGTAAACCCAGTCGTTGTTCCAGGTCACTCATCTGCTGACTGATGGCCGAGCGGCCAATGCCGAGCACCGTTTCTGCCGCCGAGAACCCGCCGCATTCCACCACGCTGCGGAAAATACGCAGCAATCGAATATCAAAATCGCTGACTTGGGCCAGTGCATCGGGACGACGGCTGCTCATAGTTTAGTGGAGGCCTGACTAAAGGTTAGAAGAGTTGGATTTCACCGACTTTATAGCCATGGCAATTTAGCTGCAACAACGCTTTCAATCCCACGCCGCTTTCTGCTCTGCGAGGTTTTGCCCATGAACATGCCTGAAAACGCCGAAATAACAGTGACTAGCCAGCTCAAGCTGGATGCCCACTGGATGCCTTACACCGCTAACCGTAACTTCCATCGTGACCCGCGTTTTATCGTGGGGGCCAAAGGGAGCTATTTGACGGACGATAAGGGTCGGCAAATTTACGATTCACTGTCAGGTCTATGGACCTGTGGCGCAGGGCATACCCGCAAAGAAATTCAGGAAGCTGTTTCAAAGCAGTTGGGCACCCTCGATTACTCGCCGGCGTTCCAGTACGGGCATCCACTGTCGTTCCAGCTGGCCGAGAAGATCACTGAGCTGACGCCGGGCAACCTGAATCACGTGTTCTTCACTGACTCGGGTTCGGAGTGCGCGGATACCGCAGTGAAAATGGTCCGCGCTTACTGGCGCTTGAAAGGCCAGTCGAGCAAAACCAAGATGATTGGTCGTGCTCGTGGTTATCACGGGGTGAACATCGCGGGTACCAGTCTGGGCGGTGTGAACGGCAACCGTAAGATGTTTGGTCAGGCGATGATGGATGTTGATCATCTGCCGCACACACTGCTGGCCAGCAACGCGTTCTCTCGCGGTATGCCCGAGTTGGGCGGGATTGCATTGGCCGATGAACTGCTCAAGTTGATCGAACTGCATGACGCTTCGAACATCGCGGCCGTGTTTGTGGAACCGATGGCAGGCTCTGCCGGTGTGCTGGTGCCGCCACAGGGTTATCTGAAACGTCTGCGTGAAATCTGTGATCAGCACAACATCCTGCTGGTCTTTGATGAGGTGATTACCGGGTTTGGTCGCACAGGCTCGATGTTCGGTGCCGACAGCTTCGGTGTGACGCCAGACTTGATGTGTATTGCCAAGCAGGTCACTAACGGTGCGATCCCTATGGGCGCAGTGATTGCTACCAGCGAGATCTATCACACCTTCATGAATCAACCGACGCCTGAGTACGCGGTTGAATTCCCGCACGGGTATACCTATTCGGCTCATCCGGTGGCGTGTGCTGCGGGTCTGGCGGCCCTGGATCTTTTGCAAAAAGAAAACCTAGTGCAGAGCGTGGCGCAAGTTGCACCGCATTTCGAGAATGCGTTGCATGGTCTGAAGGGCGTGAAGAACGTCATCGATATTCGCAACTACGGCCTGGCCGGTGCGATTCAGATTGCTCCGCGCGATGGCGATGCGATTGTGCGCCCGTTCGATGCCGCGATGAAGCTGTGGAAGGCTGGCTTCTACGTGCGTTACGGCGGTGACACTCTGCAATTCGGGCCGACTTTCAATAGCAAGCCGCAGGAACTGGATCGCCTGTTCGATGCGGTCGGCGAAGCGCTGAATCAGATCGACTGATTTCTTCTATCTATATAGAAGGGACTTTTTTGAATTTTGACAGGCGCGCACTGTTCGCGCCTGTGGACAACTTTTTGGAGCTCCAATGAGCACGATTCAACATTTGATCAATGGCGAGATGGTAAGTGATTCTGGCCGCACTGCCGATGTGTACAACCCGTCGACCGGTAAAGTGATTCATCAGGTGCCACTGGCCAGTCGCGAGACTATTCAACAAGCTATCGATGCCGCCAAAGCAGCATTCCCGGTGTGGCGTAATACGCCTGCGGCCAAACGCGCTCAAGTGATGTTCCGTTTCAAGCAACTTCTGGAACAGAACGAAGCACGCATCTCGCAGTTGATCAGTGAAGAGCATGGCAAGACGCTGGAAGACGCAGCCGGTGAGTTGAAGCGTGGAATCGAGAACGTCGAGTACGCCTGTTCTGCTCCTGAAATCCTGAAGGGCGAATACAGCCGTAACGTAGGACCGAACATTGATGCCTGGTCGGACTTCCAGCCATTGGGTGTGGTGGCGGGGATTACGCCTTTCAACTTCCCGGCCATGGTGCCGCTGTGGATGTATCCGCTGGCCATTGTGTGCGGTAACTGTTTCATTCTGAAGCCGTCGGAACGTGACCCGAGCTCGACGCTGTTGATTGCCCAGTTGTTGCAGGAAGCCGGTTTGCCTAAAGGCGTAATGAACGTGGTCCACGGTGACAAGACCGCTGTGGATGCATTGATCGAGGCTCCAGAAGTGAAGGCCTTGAGCTTTGTCGGGTCGACGCCGATTGCCGAATACATCTATGCCGAAGGCACTAAGCGCGGCAAGCGTGTTCAGGCTTTGGGCGGTGCCAAGAACCATGCGGTATTGATGCCGGATGCCGATCTGGATAACGCGGTCAATGCTTTGATGGGCGCTGCCTATGGTTCGTGCGGCGAGCGTTGCATGGCGATTTCGGTTGCAGTGTGTGTAGGCGATCAGGTGGCCGATGCACTGGTGGCCAAGTTGGTTCCGCAAATCAAGGCGTTGAAAATTGGCGCAGGTACTTCGTGCGGTCTGGATATGGGCCCACTGGTTTCCGGTCAGGCCCGTGACAAGGTCAGCGGCTATGTCCAGGACGGTGTGACGGCAGGTGCTGAGCTGGTGGTTGATGGGCGCGGGTTAAGCGTCAAGGATCACGAAGATGGCTTCTTCCTGGGTGGTTGCCTGTTTGACCGCGTGACCCCCGAGATGCGCATCTATAAAGAAGAGATTTTTGGTCCGGTACTTTGCATCGTGCGGGTTAATAGCCTGGAAGCGGCAATGCAACTGATCAACGATCATGAATATGGCAACGGTACGTGTATCTTCACCCGTGATGGTGAAGCGGCGCGTCTGTTTTGCGACGAGATTGAAGTGGGGATGGTGGGCGTTAACGTTCCGCTGCCGGTGCCGGTGGCTTACCACAGCTTTGGCGGCTGGAAACGTTCGCTGTTTGGCGACCTGCATGCGTACGGGCCGGATGGTGTGCGCTTTTACACGCGCCGCAAGGCAATCACCCAGCGCTGGCCGCAACGCGCTAGCCATGAGGCATCGCAGTTTGCATTTCCGAGTCTGTAAGACTCGCGAAAGCCCTATATAGATGAAGAGAGGCCAGCCGCCAGGCTGGCCTCTGCTTTTGGGGGCATTAAAGGCAATATGACACTAATGTGAAATTAGTCCTTGACCCAGAATTCCAACGGCCTATAATTCGCCCACTTCCGGCGCAGTCGAAACGGAAAACTCCTTGAGTTTCAATGAGTTGGATGGTTCTTCGGCAGTGTCAGCTTCAAGTCATCGAAGCAGGAAATGAGGTGTTGACAGCAGCGTGTAACGCTGTAGAATTCGCCTCCCGCTAACGAGAGATCGAAAGCGCAAGTGGTTGATGTTACAAGGGAAACTTTGAAAACATCTGAAAATAACCGCTTGACAGCAACAGAGGCTGCTGTAGAATGCGCGCCTCGGTTGAGCGAAAGCTTAACCAACCGCTCTTTAACAACTGAATCAAGCAATTCGTGTGGGTGCTTGTGGAGTCAGACTGATAGTCAACAAGATTATCAGCATCACAAGTTACTCCGCGAGAAATCAAAGATGTAACCAACGATTGCTGAGCCAAGTTTAGGGTTTCTTAAAAACCCAAAGATGTTTGAACTGAAGAGTTTGATCATGGCTCAGATTGAACGCTGGCGGCAGGCCTAACACATGCAAGTCGAGCGGTAGAGAGGTGCTTGCACCTCTTGAGAGCGGCGGACGGGTGAGTAATACCTAGGAATCTGCCTGGTAGTGGGGGATAACGTTCGGAAACGGACGCTAATACCGCATACGTCCTACGGGAGAAAGCAGGGGACCTTCGGGCCTTGCGCTATCAGATGAGCCTAGGTCGGATTAGCTAGTTGGTGAGGTAATGGCTCACCAAGGCTACGATCCGTAACTGGTCTGAGAGGATGATCAGTCACACTGGAACTGAGACACGGTCCAGACTCCTACGGGAGGCAGCAGTGGGGAATATTGGACAATGGGCGAAAGCCTGATCCAGCCATGCCGCGTGTGTGAAGAAGGTCTTCGGATTGTAAAGCACTTTAAGTTGGGAGGAAGGGCATTAACCTAATACGTTAGTGTTTTGACGTTACCGACAGAATAAGCACCGGCTAACTCTGTGCCAGCAGCCGCGGTAATACAGAGGGTGCAAGCGTTAATCGGAATTACTGGGCGTAAAGCGCGCGTAGGTGGTTTGTTAAGTTGAATGTGAAATCCCCGGGCTCAACCTGGGAACTGCATCCAAAACTGGCAAGCTAGAGTATGGTAGAGGGTAGTGGAATTTCCTGTGTAGCGGTGAAATGCGTAGATATAGGAAGGAACACCAGTGGCGAAGGCGACTACCTGGACTGATACTGACACTGAGGTGCGAAAGCGTGGGGAGCAAACAGGATTAGATACCCTGGTAGTCCACGCCGTAAACGATGTCAACTAGCCGTTGGGAGTCTTGAACTCTTAGTGGCGCAGCTAACGCATTAAGTTGACCGCCTGGGGAGTACGGCCGCAAGGTTAAAACTCAAATGAATTGACGGGGGCCCGCACAAGCGGTGGAGCATGTGGTTTAATTCGAAGCAACGCGAAGAACCTTACCAGGCCTTGACATCCAATGAACTTTCTAGAGATAGATTGGTGCCTTCGGGAACATTGAGACAGGTGCTGCATGGCTGTCGTCAGCTCGTGTCGTGAGATGTTGGGTTAAGTCCCGTAACGAGCGCAACCCTTGTCCTTAGTTACCAGCACGTAATGGTGGGCACTCTAAGGAGACTGCCGGTGACAAACCGGAGGAAGGTGGGGATGACGTCAAGTCATCATGGCCCTTACGGCCTGGGCTACACACGTGCTACAATGGTCGGTACAAAGGGTTGCCAAGCCGCGAGGTGGAGCTAATCCCATAAAACCGATCGTAGTCCGGATCGCAGTCTGCAACTCGACTGCGTGAAGTCGGAATCGCTAGTAATCGTGAATCAGAATGTCACGGTGAATACGTTCCCGGGCCTTGTACACACCGCCCGTCACACCATGGGAGTGGGTTGCACCAGAAGTAGCTAGTCTAACCTTCGGGAGGACGGTTACCACGGTGTGATTCATGACTGGGGTGAAGTCGTAACAAGGTAGCCGTAGGGGAACCTGCGGCTGGATCACCTCCTTAATCGACGACATCAGCTGCTCCATAAGTTCCCACACGAATTGCTTGATTCATTGAAGAAGACGGTAGAAGCAACGTTAAATCGTGGCTTCTCTATCGTAAAGCTTAGAAATGAACATTCCATCAGATGGTGGTGAATGTTGATTTCTGATCTTTTGATTAGATCGTTCTTTAAAAATTTGGGTATGTAATAGAAAGTTAGACTGGATAGCACTTTCACTGGTGTTTATTCAGGCTAAGGTAAAATTTGTGAACGTTCTTAATTGAACATGCGAATTTTCGGCGAATGTCGTCTTCATAGTATAACCAGATTGCTTGGGGTTATATGGTCAAGTGAAGAAGCGCATACGGTGGATGCCTTGGCAGTCAGAGGCGATGAAAGACGTGGTAGCCTGCGAAAAGCTTCGGGGAGTCGGCAAACAGACTTTGATCCGGAGATGTCTGAATGGGGGAACCCACCTAACATAAGTTAGGTATCTTAAGCTGAATACATAGGCTTAAGAAGCGAACCAGGGGAACTGAAACATCTAAGTACCCTGAGGAAAAGAAATCAACCGAGATTCCCTTAGTAGTGGCGAGCGAACGGGGACCAGCCCTTAAGCTGTATTGATGTTAGCGGAACGCTCTGGAAAGTGCGGCCATAGTGGGTGATAGCCCTGTACGCGAAAACATCTTTGCAGTGAAATCGAGTAGGACGGAGCACGAGAAACTTTGTCTGAATATGGGGGGACCATCCTCCAAGGCTAAATACTACTGACTGACCGATAGTGAACTAGTACCGTGAGGGAAAGGCGAAAAGAACCCCGGAGAGGGGAGTGAAATAGATCCTGAAACCGTATGCGTACAAGCAGTGGGAGCCCACTTTGTTGGGTGACTGCGTACCTTTTGTATAATGGGTCAGCGACTTATTTTCAGTGGCAAGCTTAACCGAATAGGGGAGGCGTAGCGAAAGCGAGTCTTAATAGGGCGTCTAGTCGCTGGGAATAGACCCGAAACCGGGCGATCTATCCATGGGCAGGTTGAAGGTTGGGTAACACTAACTGGAGGACCGAACCGACTACCGTTGAAAAGTTAGCGGATGACCTGTGGATCGGAGTGAAAGGCTAATCAAGCTCGGAGATAGCTGGTTCTCCTCGAAAGCTATTTAGGTAGCGCCTCATGTATCACTGTAGGGGGTAGAGCACTGTTTCGGCTAGGGGGTCATCCCGACTTACCAAACCGATGCAAACTCCGAATACCTACAAGTGCCGAGCATGGGAGACACACGGCGGGTGCTAACGTCCGTCGTGAAAAGGGAAACAACCCAGACCGTCAGCTAAGGTCCCAAAGTTATGGTTAAGTGGGAAACGATGTGGGAAGGCTTAGACAGCTAGGAGGTTGGCTTAGAAGCAGCCACCCTTTAAAGAAAGCGTAATAGCTCACTAGTCGAGTCGGCCTGCGCGGAAGATTTAACGGGGCTCAAACCATACACCGAAGCTACGGGTATCATCTTAGGATGATGCGGTAGAGGAGCGTTCTGTAAGCCTGTGAAGGTGAGTTGAGAAGCTTGCTGGAGGTATCAGAAGTGCGAATGCTGACATGAGTAACGATAATGGGTGTGAAAAACACCCACGCCGAAAGACCAAGGTTTCCTGCGCAACGTTAATCGACGCAGGGTTAGTCGGTCCCTAAGGCGAGGCTGAAAAGCGTAGTCGATGGAAAACAGGTTAATATTCCTGTACTTCTGGTTATTGCGATGGAGGGACGGAGAAGGCTAGGCCAGCTTGGCGTTGGTTGTCCAAGTTTAAGGTGGTAGGCTGGAATCTTAGGTAAATCCGGGATTCTAAGGCCGAGAGCTGATGACGAGTTAACTTTTAGTTAACGAAGTGGTTGATGCCATGCTTCCAAGAAAAGCTTCTAAGCTTCAGGTAACCAGGAACCGTACCCCAAACCGACACAGGTGGTTGGGTAGAGAATACCAAGGCGCTTGAGAGAACTCGGGTGAAGGAACTAGGCAAAATGGCACCGTAACTTCGGGAGAAGGTGCGCCGGTGAGGGTGAAGCATTTACTGCGTAAGCCCACGCCGGTCGAAGATACCAGGCCGCTGCGACTGTTTATTAAAAACACAGCACTCTGCAAACACGAAAGTGGACGTATAGGGTGTGACGCCTGCCCGGTGCCGGAAGGTTAATTGATGGGGTTAGCTAACGCGAAGCTCTTGATCGAAGCCCCGGTAAACGGCGGCCGTAACTATAACGGTCCTAAGGTAGCGAAATTCCTTGTCGGGTAAGTTCCGACCTGCACGAATGGCGTAACGATGGCGGCGCTGTCTCCACCCGAGACTCAGTGAAATTGAAATCGCTGTGAAGATGCAGTGTATCCGCGGCTAGACGGAAAGACCCCGTGAACCTTTACTATAGCTTTGCACTGGACTTTGAATTTGCTTGTGTAGGATAGGTGGGAGGCTT
Organism: Pseudomonas paraversuta; assembly: GCF_904067025.1. Classification (NCBI taxonomy): domain Bacteria; kingdom Pseudomonadati; phylum Pseudomonadota; class Gammaproteobacteria; order Pseudomonadales; family Pseudomonadaceae; genus Pseudomonas; species Pseudomonas paraversuta. The sequence continues at coordinate 4,349,875 of NZ_CAJFDA010000001.1, read as the reverse complement.
TGAAGTGTGGACGCCAGTCTGCATGGAGCCAACCTTGAAATACCACCCTGGCAACTTTGAGGTTCTAACTCAGGTCCGTTATCCGGATCGAGGACAGTGTATGGTGGGTAGTTTGACTGGGGCGGTCTCCTCCTAAAGAGTAACGGAGGAGTACGAAGGTGCGCTCAGACCGGTCGGAAATCGGTCGTAGAGTATAAAGGCAAAAGCGCGCTTGACTGCGAGACAGACACGTCGAGCAGGTACGAAAGTAGGTCTTAGTGATCCGGTGGTTCTGTATGGAAGGGCCATCGCTCAACGGATAAAAGGTACTCCGGGGATAACAGGCTGATACCGCCCAAGAGTTCATATCGACGGCGGTGTTTGGCACCTCGATGTCGGCTCATCACATCCTGGGGCTGAAGCCGGTCCCAAGGGTATGGCTGTTCGCCATTTAAAGTGGTACGCGAGCTGGGTTTAGAACGTCGTGAGACAGTTCGGTCCCTATCTGCCGTGGACGTTTGAGATTTGAGAGGGGCTGCTCCTAGTACGAGAGGACCGGAGTGGACGAACCTCTGGTGTTCCGGTTGTCACGCCAGTGGCATTGCCGGGTAGCTATGTTCGGGAAAGATAACCGCTGAAAGCATCTAAGCGGGAAACTTGCCTCAAGATGAGATCTCACTGGAACCTTGAGTTCCCTAAAGGGCCGTCGAAGACTACGACGTTGATAGGTTGGGTGTGTAAGCGCTGTGAGGCGTTGAGCTAACCAATACTAATTGCCCGTGAGGCTTGACCATATAACACCCAAGCAATTTGCGTTCTTGGTGACAAGAACAGACAAGTTGCGGTGTGTGAAGACGATACAAACCGAAAGTTTGCACAACACACAAATCTATTACATACCCATTCGCTGGAACGTTGACCGTAAGGTAAACGCGCTGGCTACCGAATTTCTTGACGACCATAGAGCATTGGAACCACCTGATCCCATCCCGAACTCAGAAGTGAAACGATGCATCGCCGATGGTAGTGTGGGGTTTCCCCATGTGAGAGTAGGTCATCGTCAAGATTAAATTCCAAAATCCCTGTCTGCTCACGCAGACGGGGATTTTGTTTTTGTATAAGTACAAGCTTTGTATAAAGCCTGTACTGCTAATCAAGTCGTTTACCTGGTTAGCACTTCGGTTATCTCAATCGAAAGAAGCAGGAATTAAGGTGTTGACAGCAGCGTGTAACGCTGTAGAATTCGCCTCCCGCTAACGAGAGATCGAAAGCGCAAGTGGTTGATGTTACAAAGGAAACTTTGAAAACATCTGAAAATAACCACTTGACAGCAACAGAGGCTGCTGTAGAATGCGCGCCTCGGTTGAGCGAAAGCTTAACCAACCGCTCTTTAACAACTGAATCAAGCAATTCGTGTGGGTGCTTGTGGAGTCAGACTGATAGTCAACAAGATTATCAGCATCACAAGTTACTCCGCGAGAAATCAAAGATGTAACCAACGATTGCTGAGCCAAGTTTAGGGTTTCTTAAAAACCCAAAGATGTTTGAACTGAAGAGTTTGATCATGGCTCAGATTGAACGCTGGCGGCAGGCCTAACACATGCAAGTCGAGCGGTAGAGAGGTGCTTGCACCTCTTGAGAGCGGCGGACGGGTGAGTAATACCTAGGAATCTGCCTGGTAGTGGGGGATAACGTTCGGAAACGGACGCTAATACCGCATACGTCCTACGGGAGAAAGCAGGGGACCTTCGGGCCTTGCGCTATCAGATGAGCCTAGGTCGGATTAGCTAGTTGGTGAGGTAATGGCTCACCAAGGCTACGATCCGTAACTGGTCTGAGAGGATGATCAGTCACACTGGAACTGAGACACGGTCCAGACTCCTACGGGAGGCAGCAGTGGGGAATATTGGACAATGGGCGAAAGCCTGATCCAGCCATGCCGCGTGTGTGAAGAAGGTCTTCGGATTGTAAAGCACTTTAAGTTGGGAGGAAGGGCATTAACCTAATACGTTAGTGTTTTGACGTTACCGACAGAATAAGCACCGGCTAACTCTGTGCCAGCAGCCGCGGTAATACAGAGGGTGCAAGCGTTAATCGGAATTACTGGGCGTAAAGCGCGCGTAGGTGGTTTGTTAAGTTGAATGTGAAATCCCCGGGCTCAACCTGGGAACTGCATCCAAAACTGGCAAGCTAGAGTATGGTAGAGGGTAGTGGAATTTCCTGTGTAGCGGTGAAATGCGTAGATATAGGAAGGAACACCAGTGGCGAAGGCGACTACCTGGACTGATACTGACACTGAGGTGCGAAAGCGTGGGGAGCAAACAGGATTAGATACCCTGGTAGTCCACGCCGTAAACGATGTCAACTAGCCGTTGGGAGTCTTGAACTCTTAGTGGCGCAGCTAACGCATTAAGTTGACCGCCTGGGGAGTACGGCCGCAAGGTTAAAACTCAAATGAATTGACGGGGGCCCGCACAAGCGGTGGAGCATGTGGTTTAATTCGAAGCAACGCGAAGAACCTTACCAGGCCTTGACATCCAATGAACTTTCTAGAGATAGATTGGTGCCTTCGGGAACATTGAGACAGGTGCTGCATGGCTGTCGTCAGCTCGTGTCGTGAGATGTTGGGTTAAGTCCCGTAACGAGCGCAACCCTTGTCCTTAGTTACCAGCACGTAATGGTGGGCACTCTAAGGAGACTGCCGGTGACAAACCGGAGGAAGGTGGGGATGACGTCAAGTCATCATGGCCCTTACGGCCTGGGCTACACACGTGCTACAATGGTCGGTACAAAGGGTTGCCAAGCCGCGAGGTGGAGCTAATCCCATAAAACCGATCGTAGTCCGGATCGCAGTCTGCAACTCGACTGCGTGAAGTCGGAATCGCTAGTAATCGTGAATCAGAATGTCACGGTGAATACGTTCCCGGGCCTTGTACACACCGCCCGTCACACCATGGGAGTGGGTTGCACCAGAAGTAGCTAGTCTAACCTTCGGGAGGACGGTTACCACGGTGTGATTCATGACTGGGGTGAAGTCGTAACAAGGTAGCCGTAGGGGAACCTGCGGCTGGATCACCTCCTTAATCGACGACATCAGCTGCTCCATAAGTTCCCACACGAATTGCTTGATTCATTGAAGAAGACGATAGAAGCAAATTTAAGCTCCAGGCTGATAGCGCACGCTAACAGTTACAAGCTCGAAATTGGGTCTGTAGCTCAGTTGGTTAGAGCGCACCCCTGATAAGGGTGAGGTCGGCAGTTCGAATCTGCCCAGACCCACCAATTTTGTGTGGAAAGTGCCTGTAGAAATATGGGGCCATAGCTCAGCTGGGAGAGCGCCTGCCTTGCACGCAGGAGGTCAACGGTTCGATCCCGTTTGGCTCCACCATTACTTGCTTCTGTATCGTAAAGCTTAGAAATGAGCATTCCATCAAATGATGGTGAATGTTGATTTCTGATCTTTTGATTAGATCGTTCTTTAAAAATTTGGGTATGTAATAGAAAGTTAGACTGGATAGCACTTTCACTGGTGTTTATTCAGGCTAAGGTAAAATTTGTGAACGTTCTTAATTGAACATGCGAATTTTCGGCGAATGTCGTCTTCATAGTATAACCAGATTGCTTGGGGTTATATGGTCAAGTGAAGAAGCGCATACGGTGGATGCCTTGGCAGTCAGAGGCGATGAAAGACGTGGTAGCCTGCGAAAAGCTTCGGGGAGTCGGCAAACAGACTTTGATCCGGAGATGTCTGAATGGGGGAACCCACCTAACATAAGTTAGGTATCTTAAGCTGAATACATAGGCTTAAGAAGCGAACCAGGGGAACTGAAACATCTAAGTACCCTGAGGAAAAGAAATCAACCGAGATTCCCTTAGTAGTGGCGAGCGAACGGGGACCAGCCCTTAAGCTGTATTGATGTTAGCGGAACGCTCTGGAAAGTGCGGCCATAGTGGGTGATAGCCCTGTACGCGAAAACATCTTTGCAGTGAAATCGAGTAGGACGGAGCACGAGAAACTTTGTCTGAATATGGGGGGACCATCCTCCAAGGCTAAATACTACTGACTGACCGATAGTGAACTAGTACCGTGAGGGAAAGGCGAAAAGAACCCCGGAGAGGGGAGTGAAATAGATCCTGAAACCGTATGCGTACAAGCAGTGGGAGCCCACTTTGTTGGGTGACTGCGTACCTTTTGTATAATGGGTCAGCGACTTATTTTCAGTGGCAAGCTTAACCGAATAGGGGAGGCGTAGCGAAAGCGAGTCTTAATAGGGCGTCTAGTCGCTGGGAATAGACCCGAAACCGGGCGATCTATCCATGGGCAGGTTGAAGGTTGGGTAACACTAACTGGAGGACCGAACCGACTACCGTTGAAAAGTTAGCGGATGACCTGTGGATCGGAGTGAAAGGCTAATCAAGCTCGGAGATAGCTGGTTCTCCTCGAAAGCTATTTAGGTAGCGCCTCATGTATCACTGTAGGGGGTAGAGCACTGTTTCGGCTAGGGGGTCATCCCGACTTACCAAACCGATGCAAACTCCGAATACCTACAAGTGCCGAGCATGGGAGACACACGGCGGGTGCTAACGTCCGTCGTGAAAAGGGAAACAACCCAGACCGTCAGCTAAGGTCCCAAAGTTATGGTTAAGTGGGAAACGATGTGGGAAGGCTTAGACAGCTAGGAGGTTGGCTTAGAAGCAGCCACCCTTTAAAGAAAGCGTAATAGCTCACTAGTCGAGTCGGCCTGCGCGGAAGATTTAACGGGGCTCAAACCATACACCGAAGCTACGGGTATCATCTTAGGATGATGCGGTAGAGGAGCGTTCTGTAAGCCTGTGAAGGTGAGTTGAGAAGCTTGCTGGAGGTATCAGAAGTGCGAATGCTGACATGAGTAACGATAATGGGTGTGAAAAACACCCACGCCGAAAGACCAAGGTTTCCTGCGCAACGTTAATCGACGCAGGGTTAGTCGGTCCCTAAGGCGAGGCTGAAAAGCGTAGTCGATGGAAAACAGGTTAATATTCCTGTACTTCTGGTTATTGCGATGGAGGGACGGAGAAGGCTAGGCCAGCTTGGCGTTGGTTGTCCAAGTTTAAGGTGGTAGGCTGGAATCTTAGGTAAATCCGGGATTCTAAGGCCGAGAGCTGATGACGAGTTAACTTTTAGTTAACGAAGTGGTTGATGCCATGCTTCCAAGAAAAGCTTCTAAGCTTCAGGTAACCAGGAACCGTACCCCAAACCGACACAGGTGGTTGGGTAGAGAATACCAAGGCGCTTGAGAGAACTCGGGTGAAGGAACTAGGCAAAATGGCACCGTAACTTCGGGAGAAGGTGCGCCGGTGAGGGTGAAGCATTTACTGCGTAAGCCCACGCCGGTCGAAGATACCAGGCCGCTGCGACTGTTTATTAAAAACACAGCACTCTGCAAACACGAAAGTGGACGTATAGGGTGTGACGCCTGCCCGGTGCCGGAAGGTTAATTGATGGGGTTAGCTAACGCGAAGCTCTTGATCGAAGCCCCGGTAAACGGCGGCCGTAACTATAACGGTCCTAAGGTAGCGAAATTCCTTGTCGGGTAAGTTCCGACCTGCACGAATGGCGTAACGATGGCGGCGCTGTCTCCACCCGAGACTCAGTGAAATTGAAATCGCTGTGAAGATGCAGTGTATCCGCGGCTAGACGGAAAGACCCCGTGAACCTTTACTATAGCTTTGCACTGGACTTTGAATTTGCTTGTGTAGGATAGGTGGGAGGCTTTGAAGTGTGGACGCCAGTCTGCATGGAGCCAACCTTGAAATACCACCCTGGCAACTTTGAGGTTCTAACTCAGGTCCGTTATCCGGATCGAGGACAGTGTATGGTGGGTAGTTTGACTGGGGCGGTCTCCTCCTAAAGAGTAACGGAGGAGTACGAAGGTGCGCTCAGACCGGTCGGAAATCGGTCGTAGAGTATAAAGGCAAAAGCGCGCTTGACTGCGAGACAGACACGTCGAGCAGGTACGAAAGTAGGTCTTAGTGATCCGGTGGTTCTGTATGGAAGGGCCATCGCTCAACGGATAAAAGGTACTCCGGGGATAACAGGCTGATACCGCCCAAGAGTTCATATCGACGGCGGTGTTTGGCACCTCGATGTCGGCTCATCACATCCTGGGGCTGAAGCCGGTCCCAAGGGTATGGCTGTTCGCCATTTAAAGTGGTACGCGAGCTGGGTTTAGAACGTCGTGAGACAGTTCGGTCCCTATCTGCCGTGGACGTTTGAGATTTGAGAGGGGCTGCTCCTAGTACGAGAGGACCGGAGTGGACGAACCTCTGGTGTTCCGGTTGTCACGCCAGTGGCATTGCCGGGTAGCTATGTTCGGGAAAGATAACCGCTGAAAGCATCTAAGCGGGAAACTTGCCTCAAGATGAGATCTCACTGGAACCTTGAGTTCCCTAAAGGGCCGTCGAAGACTACGACGTTGATAGGTTGGGTGTGTAAGCGCTGTGAGGCGTTGAGCTAACCAATACTAATTGCCCGTGAGGCTTGACCATATAACACCCAAGCAATTTGCGTTCTTGGTGACAAGAACAGACAAGTTGCGGTGTGTGAAGACGATACAAACCGAAAGTTTGCACAACACACAAATCTATTACATACCCATTCGCTGGAACGTTGACCGTAAGGTAAACGCGCTGGCTACCGAATTTCTTGACGACCATAGAGCATTGGAACCACCTGATCCCATCCCGAACTCAGAAGTGAAACGATGCATCGCCGATGGTAGTGTGGGGTTTCCCCATGTGAGAGTAGGTCATCGTCAAGATTAAATTCCAAACCCCCTGTCTGCTCACGCAGACAGGGGGTTTGTTTTTGTGCCGAGAAAAGTTGCAGCCCGCGATACGCTGCAACAACTCTTCCGCTGCTGCAGTCGCCGAATGCGCAAGGCAACAGGTGGCACAGGGCTTCTCTTGCGCAAGACTTACTGTCTATCGCAGCCTTCGGTAGCGACTGCAGGGCCGGACCGGTCTTGCAATACTCCACCAATTCTCCCGGGCAATGATAAGGTTCGCCTTTGGATTTGCTCTCTCCTAAGGATGCCGTCATGCCGGTTGCTACGTCCCTCAATGCGGGTTTTATGGTGGTTCACGGTAACCGCCTTGATGAGTTGCGCAGCCTGGTTGTGAGCTGGATGCGCCGCTACCCTCTGGCTCCTTTGGAGAACGAAATTGCTTTGGTGCAGAGCAACGGTATCGCCCAATGGCTGAAGCTGGCTCTGGCGGAAGATGCCCGGGACGATGACCTTGGCGGCTGTGGTATTGCCGCCGCGGTAGACGTGCAGTTGCCCGGCAGTTTCATGTGGCAACTTTATAGAGTCGTCCTGGGCAGTGAACAAATTCCTGCAACGTCCCTGCTCGATAAGGCCCCGCTGACCTGGCGCCTGATGCGCTTGCTCCCGGCGCTTATCGATCAGCCGCACTTCGAACCCTTGCAGCGCTTCCTTACCCATGACAGCGATCTGCGCAAACGCTATCAGCTGTCAGAGCGGCTGGCTGACCTGTTCGACCAATATCAGGTTTACCGGGCCGACTGGCTGGAAGATTGGGCCGCAGGCCGCCATCAATTGCGCAACGCCCGGGGTGAAAGTCCGGCCCTGAGCCCGGCTAACTGCTGGCAGGCCGAACTCTGGCGTGCGTTATTGCTCGATGTGGGTGAGGAGGGCATGTCCCAGAGTCGGGCCGGTGTTCACCAGCGCTTCATGGATAAGATCAACAGCCTTGAGCAAGCGCCGCCCGGTTTACCGGCCAGGGTGATTGTATTCGGGATATCTTCACTGCCCGCCCAGGCGCTCGAAGCCCTGGCCGGACTTTCCCGTTTCAGCCAGGTGCTGCTGTGCGTACACAACCCTTGTCGCCATCACTGGTCAGACATCGTTGCGGATAAAGACCTGCTGCGTCACCAGTACAAACGTCAGGCGCGCAAAGCGGGAATGCCTGCAGCCCTGGACCTGGATATCCTGCATCAACACGCCCACCCGTTGCTTGCTGCCTGGGGCAAACAAGGGCGTGACTACATCAATTTGCTCGACAGCTACGATGACCCCAATAGTTATCGCGCTGCTTTTCGTGATGGTCGTATCGACCTGTTCAGTGAGGTGCAACCGCTGAACCAGCTGAACCAGTTGCAGGATGACATCCTCGAACTGCGCCCCCTCAGCGAAACCCGCGAGTTATGGCCCGCCGTCGATTTGGATCAGGATCAATCAATCCGCTTCCAGGTTGCCCACAGTGCGCAGCGCGAAGTCGAGATCCTTCACGACCAGTTGCTCGCCCGATTCGCAAAATATCCTCAGTTGCAGCCGCGGGATGTGATCGTGATGGTGCCGGATATCGACAGCTACGCGCCCCATATCCGTGCGGTATTTGGCCAGATCGAGCGAGACGACCGCCGGTTCATCCCCTACACCCTGGCAGACCAGGGCCAGCGTGGCCGTGATCCACTGCTGATCGCCATCGAGCATCTGCTCAAGCTGCCGGACAGCCGTTTTCCCGTCAGTGAAATTCTCGACTTGCTGGATGTTCCGGCCCTGCGCGCCCGCTTCAACGTACAAGAGCGCGACTTGCCGACCCTGCATCGCTGGATTGAAGGTGCGGGGATTCGTTGGGGACTGAATGCAGAGCAACGGGCCGGCCTCGGTTTGCCGGCTCATCTGGAACAAAACAGTTGGCGCTTTGGCCTGCGCCGCATGTTGCTCGGTTATGCCGTCGGTAGCGCCGAAGCCTGCGATGGAATTGAGCCTTATGATGAAATTGGCGGTCTCGATGCGGTACTGATCGGTCCCCTCGTGGCATTGCTGGACGCACTGGAAATTGCCCACCAGGAGCTGTCCCGACCGGCTTTGCCGGGGCAATGGGGCGAGCGCCTGCAGGCATTGGTGCAACTGTTTTTCCAGGCAGAAACCGAACATGACGATTACCTGCTGGCCCAGCTCGAAGAGCTTCGCGAAACCTGGCTCGAAACCTGTGAGCTGGTCGGTCTGCAAGACGAGTTACCGCTAACCGTAGTACGTGAAGCCTGGTTGGCCGGGCTTGATCAAGGCAAGCTGTCGCAGCGCTTTTTGGCCGGGGCGGTGAATTTTTGCACCCTGATGCCGATGCGGGCCATTCCGTTCAAGCTGGTATGCCTGTTGGGCATGAACGATGGCGACTACCCGCGTGCGCAACCACTGCTTGATTTCGACCTGATGGGCAGTGACTACCGCCCGGGTGACAGATCCCGCCGGGAAGATGACCGCTACCTGCTGCTCGAAGCGCTGCTTTCTGCACGGGATCAGCTCTATATCAGCTGGGTCGGGCGCAGTATTCGCGACAACAGCGAGCGTCCTGCCTGCGTATTGATCGGGCAACTGCGCGACCACCTGGCCAGCGGCTGGCAACTGGCGGGCGGGGGCGACTTGCTGCAAGCCATGACCCAGGAACATCCGCTCCAACCCTTCAGTACCCGCTACTTCCATGAAGGTAATTCCAACCTGTTCAGCTATGCCCGGGAATGGCAGCGTTTGCACGAGCCCCAACCGGCACCTGTTGCGCCGGGCATCCTGACCGCACACGAACAAGAAGAACCTTTGAACCTGACCCAACTGCAGGACTTCTTGCGTAATCCTGTACGGCACTTCTTTAGCCAACGTTTGAAAGTGTTCTTTGAGGCGGCCGAAGTGCCTCTGGCAGATGAGGAACCCTTCGTACTCGACGCGTTACAGCGCTACACCCTGAGCGACAGCTTGCTCGAGGCCGCATTGGCGCAGCCAGACCAGCCTGAACAGGCCTTGCATACCCGGGCCCTGCGTTTACAGGGCAGCGGTCTGCTGCCCATGGCCGGTTTTGGCGAGAGTCTGCAGCAAGAACTGATAGAGCCACTTCCAGATGTACTACAGCGCTATCAGCAATTACTTGCCCTTTGGCCTACGCCGCTCAATAGCGCGCTTCCCGTCAGCTTTGAGTCAAACGGCCTGATTCTGGAAGGCTGGCTGAGCAATCTGCATCAACGCAGTGACAAGGGCCTACTGTCCGTCACGACTATTCCTAACAGTATTGGCGCGATCAAAACCCGTAAATGGCATCGCTTGACCCGGCCCTGGGTCAACCACCTGGTCGCTTGCGCCAGTGGCCTGGACATGTCCACTGCGTTGGTAGCCAGCGATGACACCTTGCTGCTCGCACCTCTGGAGGCCAAGCACGCCAGTGAAATTCTTGGCAACTTGCTGATGGCCTGGAAAGTCGGCATGGGCCGCCCGTTACCCATTGCCGTCAAAACAGCCTTCGCCTGGCTGGCCCAGACCGATCCGGCCAAAGCCGATGCCGCGGCGCAAAAAGCCTACGAAGGCGACGGCCAGACCAGCGATGGCGAGCGTCGCGAAAGTGCCGCACTCGCACGCCAGTTCCCTGATTACCCGGCCCTGATGGCCAGTGAAGAATTTGCAGAGTGGTGCGATGCCCTCTATCGACCACTCTTTGATGCGCCATGGCGTTCATTGAACAGCGAGGCGTCCCGCTAATGAACGAGCAAAAAACACCTCTGGCCCTGGCCTTTCCCCTGCGCGGCAGTCAACTGATCGAGGCCAGCGCGGGCACCGGCAAAACCTTCACCATCTCGGCACTCTATTTGCGTTTGATTCTGGGGCATGGCGCCGGGGAGTCGGGCTTCGGCCGCGAGTTGCTACCCCCGCAAATCCTGGTGGTGACCTTCACCGATGCCGCGACCAAAGAGCTGCGTGACCGTATCCGCACCCGACTCGCTGAAGCCGCGCGGTTCTTCCGTGACGAGATCGAAGCCCCGGACGCCCTGGTTGCACAACTGCGGGACCAGTTCGCGCCCGGGCAATGGGCCGCCTGTGCCGGGCGCCTCGATATCGCAGCACAGTGGATGGACGAAGCTGCCGTTTCGACCATCCACAGTTGGTGCCAGCGGATGCTGCGTGAACATGCCTTCGACAGTGGCAGCCTGTTTACCCAGACCCTGGAAACCGACCACAGCGATTTGCTCGGCGAAGTACTGCGCGATTACTGGCGACTGTTTTGTTACCCCATGCATGGCGATGCCTTGAACTGGGTGCGCACCAACTGGAGTGGCCCGGCCGCCTTGTTACCGCGGGTTCGAGCCTTGTTCGGCAGCTCAAGGGCGCCTGAAAATGTGGAGCAAACACCGGCCTCGATGATCGAAGCCTGTTTGCTGGAACGTCGCCAGGCCCTTGCACAGCTGAAAACCCCCTGGTTGCAATGGGCCCAGCAGCTGCGTGAAATCTGCCTGCAGGCCGTGGCCGCCAAAGCGGTGGACGGCAGGAAAATGCAGGCCCGTTATTTTGAACCCTGGTTTGAAAAACTCAGTGCCTGGGCGGCTGACGAATCTCTGGAGCAGCTGGATCTGGGCACAGGTTTCACCCGCCTGACCCCCGATGGCTTCGCAGAAGCCTGGAAAGGCGAGCCCCCGCAGCATCCGGCGCTGGACGCCATGCACGGCCTGAAAGCCGCGCTTGATGCCTTGCCGACGCCGGATGCCGCAGTTCTTGAGCACGCCGCTTATTGGGTGAGCAAACGCTTTGAAGAAGAAAAGCGTCGGCGTGCCGAGATGGGCTTTGACGACATGCTGCTGCGGCTCGACGCGGCGTTGCAGGCCGACGGCGGCGAGCGTCTGGCGACCCTGATTCGCGAGCAGTTTCCGGTGGCCCTGATTGACGAATTCCAGGACACCGACCCGGTGCAGTACCGCATCTTCGAGACCATCTACCGTATCGAAGACAACAGTCCCGATACCGGCCTGTTCCTGATCGGCGACCCGAAACAGGCGATCTATGCCTTTCGCGGCGCCGACATCTACACCTATTTGCGTGCCCGTCACGCCACCAGTGGCCGACTGCATACCCTTGATACCAACTTCCGCTCCAGCCATGTAATGGTCGAAGCGGTGAACCACGTATTTGCCCGGGCCGAGCAGCGGGACAGCGGGCGGGGGGCATTTTTGTTCCGCGAAGGTCCGGAGAATCCGGTGCCCTTTGTGTCGGTCAAATCCCAGGGCCGTAAAGAAGTCCTGCAACTGGATGGCCAGCCCGCCACTGCATTGACCCTTTGGCAACTGCCCTCCGAGCAGCCGCTGTCAGGTGTCATTTATCGTCAGCAACTGGCAGCGGCCTGTGCCAGCCAAATTGTTGAGTTGCTCAATGGCGGTCAGCAAGGTCGGTGCGGTTTTGCCCAGCCGGGCAAAGCCCTGCGCGGTGTATTGCCGGCAGACATTGCCATTCTGGTGCGTGACGGTAAGGAAGCTCAGGCGGTCAGGCGTGAATTGTCGACACGGGGCGTACGCAGCGTTTACCTGTCTGATAAGGATTCGGTCTACGCCGCCCAGGAAGCCCACGATGTACTGGCCTGGCTCAAAGCCTGTGCCGAGCCGGACGTTGAACGCCCGCTGCGGGCCGCCCTGGCCTGCATCACCCTCGACCTGCCGCTGATTGAACTCGAACGTCTGAATCAGGACGAATTGGCCTGGGAATCCCGGGTCATGCAATTCCGGGGCTACCGCGAGATCTGGCGCAAGCAGGGTGTGCTGGCCATGTTGCGCCGACTGCTGCATGACTTCCAATTGCCTCAGGCGCTGATTGCCCGTGTCGATGGCGAACGGATATTGACCAACGTCCTGCACCTGTCCGAACTGCTGCAGCAGGCCGCCACCGAACTGGATGGCGAACAGGCGCTGATCCGGCATCTGGCCGAGCACCTGGCGCTATCCGGGCAGGCCGGAGAAGAGCAAATCCTGCGCCTTGAAAGTGACGAGCAACTGGTCAAAGTGGTGACCATTCACAAGTCCAAAGGCCTGGAATACCCCTTGGTATTCCTGCCGTTTATTTGCTCCACCAAACCTGTGGATGGCAGCCGTTTGCCGCTGCATTATCACGATGATGCGGGCAACCCGCGGGTGAGTTTAAAGGCCACGCCAGAGCTGATAACCCAGGCCGATGACGAGCGTCTGGCCGAAGACCTGCGCCTGCTCTATGTGGCTCTGACCCGGGCCCAGCATGCTTGCTGGCTGGGGGTGGCCGACCTCAAGCGCGGTAACAACAATCGTTCGGTGCTGCATCTTTCAGCACTGGGCTATTTGCTCGGAGGTGGTGCGCTGCTGGCCGAGTCCGCAGGATTGCAGGGTTGGCTGACTGACTTGCAACAAGACTGCGCGGCGATCCGCTACTTGCCCGTGCCGACGGCCAGCGAGGCGAAATTTTATCCACCGCTCAATCAGGCGACCCTGCTCAAGCCGCTGCTACCGGCACGTCGGGCAGCGGAAAACTGGTGGATCGCGTCCTACAGTGCCTTGCGCATTGGTGACAGCCTCAGCCCCGCCGAAGCCCCTGAAAGCGCCCTGGCGCAAAAACTCTCGGACGATGAGCGACTTGATCCGGATGCGCCGCGTGAAGTGCTGCTCAGTGGCGGCGACATTCACCGGTTTCCCCGCGGGCCCAATCCCGGAACCTTCCTCCATGGTCTGCTCGAATGGGCGGGCGGCGAAGGCTTCAAGGCGGACCCGCAGGCCATCCAGGATGCCGTGGCCCGGCGTTGCAACCGTCGCGGCTGGCAAGGCTGGATCGAGACCCTGAGCGACTGGTTGCAGCATCTGCAAGATGAGCCGCTGCGCCTCAATAACGGTCAGCCGGCAGTGGTCCTCAGCGAGCTGAGCCAGTATCAGATCGAAATGGAATTCTGGTTTGCCAGCCACAAGGTTGATGTCCTGCAACTGGACAGGCTGGTACGCCAGCACACCCATGGCGGTGCCGCACGTGCGGCAGCGGAACCGAGCCTGCTCAATGGCATGTTCAAAGGCTTTATTGACCTGACGTTTGAACACCAGGGGCGTTACTACGTGGCAGACTACAAATCCAACTGGCTGGGTGCCGACGACTCGGCCTACACCGAGCAAGCGATGACGGCCTCCATACTGGATAACCGCTACGACCTGCAATACGTGTTGTACCTGCTGGCCCTGCATCGCCAGCTAAAGGCCAGGTTGGCCGATTACGACTATGACCGGCATATGGGCGGCGCGCTCTACCTGTTCTTGCGCGGTACCCGGTCCCAGGGGCAGGGCGTGTTCTTCACCCGTCCGCCCAGACTATTGATCGAAAGCCTGGACCTGATGTTCCAGGGCAAACCTGCGGCACAACAGGCTGAGCCGGCGTGGGAACAGGGAGTGTTGTTATGAGTCGTTCATTTGCCGAGCTGTTGCCTACCCCGCTGACGGCCGAGAGCCTGGCCCGGCTGCAACCCTTGCACCGGGCCGAGGATTTGCTGCTATTGCTGGAGCGCTGGGTGGAGCGCGGCTGGCTGCGCGCTCTGGATAAAGCCTTTGTCGCATTTCTGCATGAGCGCGACCCCCATGGCGATCCATTGGTGCTGCTGGCGGCGGCGTTGACCAGCCACCAGCTGGGGCACGGGCACGTCTGCCTGGACTTGTTTGAAACCCTGAAAGAGCCCGATTTCGCGCTGTCCCTGCCGCCTGAGGGTGATGTGCAGACCGGTGCCATGTTGCTGCCCTCACAATTACTCGAAGCGCTGGATGGCGACGCCTGGTGCAAGGCTTTGCAAGCCAGCCCGCTGGTAGAGCATGCCGGCCAGTCGCTGGCCGATGCCGCCAGCCGGCCATTGGTGCTGAGTGACCGGCGTCTGTATCTGCGTCGTTACTGGGCGTATGAGCGGCGCATCGACAGCGCATTGCGCCAACGGCTGGCAGCCACTCAAGTGACCTCTGCGGATTTGCCTGCGCGCCTCGACAGCCTGTTCGGCAGCCCCGCCGCGAATGCGCCGATTGACTGGCAGAAGCTGGCCTGCGCCCTGGCCACCCGGGGCGCGTTCAGCATTGTCACCGGCGGTCCCGGTACGGGTAAAACCACCACGGTGGTACGTTTGCTGGCACTGCTTCAAGCCCCGGCCGTTGAAGCGGGGACCCCGTTGCGGATCCGTCTTGCCGCGCCGACCGGCAAGGCAGCGGCACGCTTGACCGAGTCCATCAGTCTGCAAGTCAAGTCACTGGAAGTGGACGACAAGGTCCGGCAAAAAATCCCCAGTGATGTGACCACCGTTCACCGCCTGCTTGGCAGTCGCCCCGGCACCCGGCACTTCCGCCATCACGCGGGCAACCGTTTGCCGCTGGACGTGCTGGTGGTTGACGAGGCCTCGATGATCGACCTGGAAATGATGGCCAACCTGCTCGATGCACTGCCCGCCCATGCCCGGCTGGTGCTGCTGGGGGACAAGGACCAGCTGGCGTCGGTTGAAGCCGGTGCCGTGCTGGGGGATTTGTGTCGCGATGCCGAAGCGGGTTGGTACACCCCGCAAACCCGGGAGTGGCTGGAGCACGTCAGCGGCGAAAGCCTGGCCGCCAGTGAATTGCAGCAAGACCTCGACGGTTCTCATCCGTTAGCCCAACAAGTGGTCATGCTCCGCCATTCGCGGCGCTTTGGCGAAGGCAGCGGCATCGGCCAGCTCTCGCGCCTGGTCAATCGTCAGCAATCCGATGCTGCGCGGGCGCTATTGGCGGCCGGCAGCCATGCCGACCTTTTTGCCCTGTCCCTCAAGGGTGAACAGGACCGTGCCTTTGAGCGCCTGGCGCTGGAAGGGCGAGGGGCGCAGGCCAAAGGCTATCGACACTATCTCGAGGTGTTGCGCGAGCAGCGCCCGGCAGCCGAGGCGGGGCTTGAAGACCCCTGCTGGGGCGCGTGGGCCGGCAAGGTGCTGGAGGCGTTCGAAGCGTTTCAAGTACTGTGTGCGGTGCGCAAAGGCCCCTGGGGTGTCGAAGGTCTGAATGAACGCATCACCCGTGCCCTGTTCGGCCACAAGCTGATTGACAGCGACCAGCACTGGTACGAAGGTCGCCCGGTGCTGATGACCCGCAATGATTACGGCCTGGGGTTGATGAACGGCGATATCGGCATTGCTCTCAAACTCCCTGAGCGTGACGGACTGACACCAAAGTACGTGTTGCGCGTGGCTTTCGCTCGCAACGACGGGCAGGGCGGCATTCGGTTTGTGCTGCCAAGCCGCCTCAATGATGTGGAAACGGTGTACGCCATGACCGTGCACAAATCCCAGGGCTCGGAGTTCTCCCACACCGCGCTGGTGCTGCCGGAAGCGCTGAACCCGGTATTGACCAAGGAGCTGATTTACACCGGTATCACCCGGGCCAAACACTGGTTCAGCCTGGTCGAACCGCGTGCCGGTGTCTTCGAAGAAGCGGTACAGCGCAAGGTTAAGCGCTTGAGCGGCTTGATGCTGGGGCTGAAGTAGCCATGGTCAAAGAGGATTTGCCCCCTGCTTATGGCCCTGGCCGCAACTTGCGGCAGAACCTCGGGGCATGAGTCCTGCGCAAACCGTTGCGGGCCGGGCATAATGTGACGCGCATCACGTTTTGATGCGCGCCGTGCTATCGTTGCGACATCACTCACCTAATGAACACAGAGATTTCAGGCATGGACGTGGCTGTCCCACCGACAGGACAAGGGGCTGGATGGCGGCTACGGCGGCTATCACTTTGCCTGTTACTGTTGAGCACTCCCTGCCTGGCCCAGCCTGAAGCGTCCAGCAACCTGGCAGATCAGCGAGCGAAGGCTGTGACCCAAGTGGTCCTGGGCATCCTCAGCTATGCACGCTGGCCCATCGAGCCGGCTCAAATGCAGTTGTGCGTGGTGGGCCCCACTGAATACACCGATGACTTGCTTCAAGGTGCTACCCAGTCCAGTGGTCGGCAGGTGCAAGTGCGGCGCATGCTGGTGAGTAACCCGGCCATAGCCCGCGAGTGCAACGCGGTGTATCTGGGCAAGCTAAGCACCGCAGAGCGCAGCAGCCTGTTCAGTTCCCTGAGCGGACAAGCCGTCCTGAGCATCAGCGAATACGGTGATCAATGCACCGTCGGCAGTCTGTTCTGCCTGCGGGTGACCGATGAGCAAGTGACATTTGAGGTCAACCTCGACTCTGTTGCCCGCAGCGGTGTGCGTATTCACCCCAGCGTGTTGCAACTGTCACGGCGTCGGGCGGTTCAACCATGAGCCTGTTCAAAGCTCCTGAACAGCGGCGCAGCCTGCGCTCTGTGCTGCGGCGCGGGCATCTGGGAGTAGCGCTGGTAGCAGTGATCCTGGCCAGCGCGTCCATGACCCTGCTGGGCGTGCTGGCGCTCAAGGTTTATGCGGACCACAACCTGCACTTGATTGCCCGCTCCATCAACTACACCGTGGAAGCTGCCGTGGTGTTTGATGATCAGGTGGCGGCAACCGAAGCGCTGGACATGATCGCTTCCACCGAAGCCGTCGCCGAGGCTGAGGTCTACACCGCCAATGGTGAATTGCTCGCCCATTGGCGGCGCCCGGAAACCGGCTTGCTGTCGAAGGTCGAAATGCTGCTGGCCGACAGTTTGCTGCAACAGCCGATCAAGGTCCCGATTGAGCATCAGGGGCGGGAAGTCGGGGTGGTGGTGGTCAGCGGGCACGGCGCCAACATGTTGCGCTTTTTACTCAGCGGCTTGCTTGGCGTGCTTCTGTGTACGGCGCTCAGTGCCTGGAGCGCGTTGTACCTGTCGCGGCGTCTGCTTGGCGGCATCACCGGCCCCTTGCAGCAGTTGGCCGAAGTTGCCCACGCCGCGCGCATCGATCGGGCGTTTGACCGTCGCGTGCCGCCTGCCCATATCGCCGAGCTGGACAGCCTGGGCAACGACTTCAATGCCTTGCTTGATGAGCTGGAGTCATGGCAAAGCCACTTGCAAAATGAAAATCAGAGTCTGGCGCACCAGGCCAGCCACGACTCGCTGACCAATCTGCCCAACCGTGCCTATTTTGCCGCGCGGCTGGCGCTGACCTTGCGCACGCTGAACAAGCCCGGAGATAAGGTTGCCGTGCTGTTTCTCGACAGCGACCGCTTTAAAGACATCAACGATACCCATGGCCATGCCGCAGGAGACGCGGTGCTGGTCGCAGTGGCAACGCGGATCCGCGCCCAGTTGCGCGAAAACGATGTGGTGGCGCGTCTGGGCGGCGACGAATTCGCCATATCCCTGACCCCGCTGCACCGCATCGAAGATGCCCAGCGTATTGCAGACAAAATCATCGCCAGCATGCTTGAGCCGATCCGGTTACCGGATGACAGCCATGTCGTGACGTCGCTCAGTATTGGAATCGCCGTTTACCCCGAACATGGTGCAACCCCGGATACGCTGCTCTGTGCCGCGGATTCGGCGATGTACCAGGCCAAACGCCTCGCCCGAGGCGGGCAACAGGTTGCGGAGTTGGAGTACCCCGCAGCCCAGTGATAATCAGGAGCTTGTCCCCCCATGCGTGTATTGACCCAGCGTTACCTGCAATTTTTTAGTGCTGTCTTGTTGTTGGCCATGTTGTCATTGACCGGCTGTCAGACCGCCCCGCCCAAAGGGCTGACGCCGGCGCAGATTGCCGTGCTCAAGCAACAGGGGTTTGAACTGACCGATGAAGGCTGGGCATTTGGCTTGTCAGGCAAAGTGCTGTTCGGCAGCGACCTGGAAGTGCTCAACCCCCAGAGCCAGGAAATCGTGGAACGCATCGGTAAAGCATTGCTCGCCGCCGACATCCAGCGCGTACGGGTTGACGGCCATACCGACTCGTCCGGTAGCAACGCTTACAACGAGCAGCTGTCCGTGCGGCGTGCCAACAGCGTGGTCAAAGTGCTGACCAAAGTCGGCATGCAGCCTGAAAATGTTGAGGTCCGCGGGCTGGGTAGCCGGGTGCCGGTAGCGTCCAACAGCACCCGCTCCGGACGTACTGAAAATCGGCGGGTGGCGATTGTGGTAATTGCCGAATAAAGGCCCGCGTTATGGCTACGGCCTCTGCTGGCATCGCTATCAAATCAGTGTGCGAGTATCAGGAGGGGCCGGGGCTGTTATTCACTCTTCTTCAGCCGCTTGCTGATGGGTTCGAATTCAGCTGTGGCAGATCGTTTGACCGGGTCCGGCTGCCCGTCCTCAGCCGCTTTCCAGTAAGCCCAGGGAACGTTGGCGCTTCCCTGCTCGTAATCCATACCGTCCCAGCTGTCCTCGCGAAAGCTGTAAAACGCCCAGTGCACCCTGGCTGCTTCCAGTGCGCTGAGCACATCCTCCAGATACTGCTGACAACCGGGCAGTTTACGCATGCATCCGAACTCACCCGCGACCATCCGGTTGGCCGGTATGGCGTGCTGTGCGGCCCAGTCGAGGGGCAGCTGAAGATAGCTGCGAACCCGGTTCGGGTCCCACTTCTGCATGCCCGCAGCAAATGGCACCAGGCCCGGGTAGGTATAGGGTCTGGCCCGTTGCAAATTGGGAGCGCTGGTTGCCGCATAGGGCTCGTACATGTGAAAGCTGTACAGCACGCGGCTGTCGGCCAACGGGGCTGGCCAGTATGAGAATGCATCGGCCGCACCGTACCAGCCGGCGTCCACCATGATCGGTGTGAGTGGATCAACTTCGCGGATGGCGCTGATGAGGGTTTGGTAAAACCCGGGTAAATCCCGTGCGCTGCCGACCTGTTTTTCGTACCAGTCCCGCATCTTTGCAGCATCGGCGTGCTCGGCCAGCCCCGCCTGTTTTTCCGGTGCCGGCTCGTTGATCAAGTTGTAAGCGGCAACCGCGGGGTGCTCTTTGAGCACTGCGGCGAGATCACGCCAAAAGGCAGCACTTTGGGTCCAGAATTGCTTGTCTTGCCACAAGCGGTCATCGAAGCGGTCGCCATTGTTTTGCGCCCAGCGCATACCCGGCAGCGAAAGGGGCGTGATCACTACTTTGAGCCCTGCGGCATGTGCCCGGTCCAGGGTGGTTTTCAGCTGTTGCAGATCCTTGGCAACCAGTCCCTGGTACTGGTCTGCATTGCCAATCAGGTAGTCCCGTTCTGCCGGCTGCCACTTGTCATAGGACAGGCGCACCCAGCTCGCGCCATAGTCCTGCAGAGCATCGAAATAGGCTTGATCGGGAGGCAGTCGATTGAAACTGTTTCCTCCACGCTCAGGCTTGTCCCAGAAGGCAATCATGTCTGCGGCACCAGCTGCGCCAGACAGTACACCCAGTAACCAAAGGGCGGGCATCGTCCTGAGTTTCATGGCGGTTTTTCCTCGGATGCTGAGGGACGGGAAGCGGATTGTTCATCAGCAGCAAGCAGGGCTTTTAACAGCGGGGTGCATGTCCCGGGCGCCAGTCCCCTGCATAAAGCACGCAAAGGCTGCAGCCCGGGGACATGTTCAGGGTTCTAGGCGATCAACTCGACTTTGCCACTGTCGAGTTTATAGATGCCACCCACGATGTTCAGCTTTCCCTTGGCCAGCGCATCCGACAACAGGCTTGATTCACTTTTGAGGCGGGCCACTGTGTCTTTGACGTTTTGCGCGATGGCGTTGTCCAGCAGGTTTCCGGGCCGGGTTAACACCTTGGCCACCGAGGGCTTGATCGCATCCGCCAGCCCCTGAATCTGCCCGGGAAACTTCGCGCCGTCTTTCTGCGCCTTGACCCCGGCCGAGACCGCACCACAACTGTCGTGGCCGAGCACCATGATCAAAGGTGTTTCCAGTACGGCCACGGCATATTCCAGGCTTGCCAGGCCGTCGGACGTCACGAAATTACCCGCCACCCGCACCGCAAACAGGTCGCCGCGCGCGGTATCGAATGCATACTCCGGGGCGATTCTCGAGTCGGCGCAACCCAGCACGGCGGCATAGGGGTTTTGCCCGTTGACCAGGGCCTCACGCTCGGTCAGGAAGTCATGGCGCCGGGTCACGCCCTGGGCGTAACGGGCATTGCCTGCCATCAACCGCGTCAAAGCCTGTTGCGGGTCAAGCCGGTTTTGCGGTTTGGGGACCGGGCCGTCGCTGGCGGCTTGGGCCAGTTGCGCGGGCAGCGCGCCGGCCAGCATCAAAGCGCCGGCAGCGCCCCCCGCGAGGCGGAGGAAATTACGGCGATGATTGATGGTGGGTGCAGGTGACGGTTCGCAGGAAATGCACATGGGAGGGAACACTCTTGATGGATGAGGGCATGGAAGCCATGGCACCTCGGCTAATCGGAGGTCGGGGGCTGACAGTCGGAGCCCGGAGCCGCAGAGTAAGAGTGGTGAAAATTGGCGCCTATGGGATTTGTCCTAAATTTCTTAAGGCCGGCGGCGCGCAGCGCAGTACGCAGGTGCGGCTCTCCTGTGTCGGCTGCGCGTTAAGGACTGTTAATCGGCGAAGCGCATCTCGCGACTTTCCCCCAGCAACAACGGTGCATTCAGCTCCGTCACTTCGCGGATGTAATCCCACAACAGGGTAATCCGCTTGAGCTTCCTCAAATCCTCCCGGCAGTACATCCAGAACTGGCGTGTGAGGTTGATCTCGTCCGGCAGTACCGGCAGCAAACGCGGGTCCTGTGCCGCCAGAAAGCACGGCAGGATTGCCAACGAGCGGCCCTGCTGCGCCGCCACGAACTGCGCGATCACGCTGGTGCTGCGCAGGTTGGCGCTGGCGCCGGGCAGCACATTGGCCAGGTACAGCAACTCGGAACTGAACGCCAGATCGTCGACATAACTGATAAACGGGTGATCCACCAGGTCGGCCGCCCGGCGAATCGGCGGGTGCTGGTCCAGGTATTCCTGGGTAGCAAATAACTGCAACTGGTAGTCACACAGCTTGCAGCACACATACGGCCCGTGTTCCGGACGCTCCAGGGCAATCACGATGTCGGCTTCGCGCTTGGACAGGCTGATGAAGTGCGGTAACGGCAAGATGTCCACGGAAATGGCTGGGTAGGCATCCACGAAGTGGCTCAGCTGCGGGGTGATAAAAAAACTTCCGAAGCCCTCAGTGCAGCCCATTCGCACATGCCCCGACAGCGCCACGCCCGAGCCCGAAACCTGCTCGCAGGCCATGTGCAGCGTGCTCTCGATTGACTCGGCATAGCCCAGCAGACGCTGGCCTTCAGGGGTCAGGGTGAAGCCATTGGTACGGGATTTTTCGAATAGCAAGGTACCCAGCGCGGCTTCCAGCGAACTGATACGCCGTGACACGGTGGTGTAGTCCACCGCCAGGCGCTTGGCGGCGCTGCTGGCCTTGCGGGTGCGGGCCACCTCGAGAAAAAACTTCAGGTCGTCCCAGTTCAGTGCGCTTAACGATGTGATGTTTTTTTGCATGTTAGACCGGCTTTTATGTGCGTTCTTATTAGAAGAACGCACACCTATACTCCAAAAACAGTCCTGCGACCAATCCGGGCGCACCGGTGCACGACTTAATCTGTAGAAGCGAGCTTGCTTGCGAGCAAGCTCGCTCCTACAGATTGGCGTGACCGGACATAACAATAATTTCGGAGACTTCCATGAACGTTTCTACTACCCCGTACCAAAATGCCCGACTGCTGATCGATGGCGAGTGGGTCGAGTCCCAGACCACCGAGTGGCACGACATCGTCAACCCGGCGACTCAGCAAGTACTGGCCAAAGTCCCTTTCGCTACCCCCGATGAAGTCAACGCCGCTATCGCCGCAGCGCAACGCGCCTTCCAGACCTGGAAGCTGACGCCGATCGGCGCGCGGATGCGCATCATGCTCAAGTTGCAGGCGCTGATTCGTGAACACTCCAAGCGTATCGCCACGGTGCTCAGTGCCGAGCAGGGCAAAACCATTGCCGACGCCGAGGGCGATATTTTTCGCGGCCTGGAAGTCGTGGAGCACGCGTGCTCTATCGGTACCCTGCAGATGGGTGAGTTCGCAGAAAACGTTGCGAGCGGGGTGGATACCTACACCTTGCGTCAACCTATCGGCGTTTGTGCAGGCATCACGCCTTTCAACTTCCCGGCAATGATTCCGCTGTGGATGTTCCCGATGGCCATCGCCTGCGGCAACACCTTCGTCCTCAAACCGTCAGAACAAGACCCGCTGTCGACCCTGATGCTGGTGGAACTGGCTCTTGAAGCCGGGGTTCCACCAGGCGTGCTTAACGTGGTCCATGGCGGCAAGGACGTGGTGGATGCTCTGTGCACCCACGCCGATATCAAGGCTGTATCGTTCGTCGGTTCAACCGCCGTGGGCACCCACGTGTATGACCTGGCAGGCCGCCACGGCAAGCGCGTGCAATCGATGATGGGCGCCAAAAACCACGCCGTGGTACTGCCCGATGCCAATCGCCAGCAAACCCTGAATGCTCTGGTCGGCGCCGGTTTCGGTGCTGCCGGGCAACGCTGCATGGCCACCTCGGTGGTGGTGCTGGTGGGCGCGGCCAAACAATGGTTGCCGGACCTCAAGGCGCTGGCACAAAAGCTCAAGGTCAATGCCGGCAGCGAGGCGGGTACCGATGTCGGCCCGGTGATTTCCAAGCGTGCGAAAGAGCGCGTGCTGGGGCTGATTGAAAGCGGGATCAAGGAAGGCGCGGTACTGGAGCTGGATGGCCGCGATATCAAGGTCCCGGGCTTCGAGCACGGCAACTTTGTGGGGCCAACCCTGTTCTCGGGTGTCACCACCGACATGCAGATCTACACCCAGGAAATCTTCGGCCCGGTCCTGGTGGTGATTGAAGTCGATACCCTTGACCAGGCCATTGCGCTGGTCAACGCCAACCCGTTCGGCAATGGCACCGGCCTGTTCACCCAAAGCGGTGCGGCGGCGCGTAAATTCCAGAACGAAATCGACGTGGGCCAGGTCGGCATCAACATCCCGATTCCGGTGCCGGTCCCGTTCTTCAGCTTCACCGGTTCCCGTGGTTCCAAGCTGGGCGATCTGGGGCCGTACGGCAAGCAAGTGGTGCAGTTCTATACTCAGACCAAGACCGTCACCAGTCGCTGGTTCGACGATGACAGCGTGAATGATGGCGTCAACACCACCATCAATCTTCGTTGAGGGCACAGACCATGAATATTGCATTTATCGGCTTGGGCAACATGGGCGCACCGATGGCGCGCAACCTGCTCAAGGCCGGGCACTCGTTGAACCTTTTTGATCTGAACAAGGACATTCTGGCTGAACTGGCGGCCCTGGGCGGCCATGTCAGCGCTTCGCCCCGTGAGGCGGCCAAAGGTACTGAACTGGTGATCACCATGCTGCCGGCTGCCGCCCATGTGCGCAGCGTATGGCTGGGTGAAGACGGGGTGCTGGCCGGCATCGGCGAAGGTGTCCCGGCGGTGGATTGCAGCACCATTGACCCGCAGACCGCTCGCGATGTAGCGGGCGCGGCGGCCAAACAAGGCGTGCAAGTGGCCGATGCCCCGGTGTCCGGCGGCACCGGCGGGGCGCAGGCAGGCACCCTGACCTTTATGGTCGGTGCCAGCCAGGCCCTGTTCGATACGCTGCACCCGGTCCTTTCGCAAATGGGCCGCAACATAGTCCATTGTGGGGATGTGGGCACCGGCCAGGTGGCTAAAATCTGCAACAACCTGCTGCTGGGTATCTCCATGGTCGGGGTCAGTGAAGCCATGGCTCTGGGGGCGGCATTGGGTATCGACAGCGAAGTGCTGGCCGGGGTGATCAACAGTTCCACCGGACGCTGCTGGAGTTCCGAAATCTACAACCCGTGGCCGGGCATTGTGCCAACGGCACCCGCTTCGCGCGGCTACACCGGCGGTTTTGGTGCCGAGCTGATGCTCAAGGATCTGGGGCTGGCCACCGAAGCTGCACGTCAGGCGCATCAGCCCGTGGTCATGGGCGCAGTGGCGCAACAGTTGTACCAGGCAATGAGTTTGCGCGGAGAGGGCGGTAAAGACTTCTCGGCCATCATCAATAGCTATCGCAAGCCCGAATAGGGCATTTACGGGAGTCCGCGTCGGGCGGACTCCCGGTTTTTTGCGTGGTGCCAATCAGGCAAAGACAAAATACTTGCGCACTGTTTCAACCACTTCCCATGTGCCTTTCATCCCCGGCTCCACGATAAAGATATCCCCGGCCCGCAGATGAATCGGTTGTTTGCCCTCGGGGGTGATGATGCAGTAGCCCTCGCGGAAATCGCAGTACTCCCACTTCACGTATTCCACGTACCACTTGCCGGGCGTGCAAATCCAGGTGCCCATGATTTTGCTGCCATCATCGCTGGTGTAGGCATTGAGGTTCACGGTGTGCGGATCGCCTTCGAGCTTTTCCCATTTGCAGGCATCAAGCACGGGCAGGGGGTGGGTGTCGCGAAGTACGGTAATTGGCGCAGACATAAGGACTCCGGTAGATGGATCAAGACACGGATTTCAGCCTAACCGGCGGCGGTGTCCGGCAGATGTCTGGTTCCGACCCCCAGTGACCCGAATACGCAGCCTGCGGATACGAAAAAGCCCCGATCCTTGATGCAAGGACCGGGGCTTTGTTGTGTCAGGCAAGGATCAGCGCGGGTTTGCCAATGCTTTGCCCGTACGCAGGCGTACTTGATAGAACCCGTAAAGGATCAGCAGCCACACCGGGATCGCATACACCGACGCACGTACATCGGGGATCATCCAGATCACCGAGACGATGGTGGCCATGAACACCAGGCACAGGATGTTGCTGAACGGGAACCAGAACGCTTTGAACGAAGGCTTCACGCCCTGTACCGCCATGGCCTTGCGGAACTTGATATGGGTCAGGCTGATCAGCGCCCAGTTGATCATCAACGAAGCCACCACCAGCGCGAACAGCAACTCCAGTGCCTTGTGCGGCGCCAGGTAGTTGACCACTACACACAGCAAGGTCACCAGCGCCGACACCCCCAGTGCCCGCAATGGCACACCATTTTTGGTCAGCTTCATCAGCGCCTTGGGCGCATCGCCCTGTTCGGCCAGACCGAAGAGCATGCGGCTGTTGCAGTAAACGCCACTGTTATAGACCGACAGGGCGGCCGTCAGCACCACAAAGTTGAGGATCTGGGCGGCGGTATTGCTGCCGATCAAGGCAAAAATCTGCACGAACGGGCTGCTGCCGTATGCATCCCCACCGGCGCCAAGGGTCACCAACAACTGGTCCCAGGGGTACAGCGCCAACAGAACAGTCAGGGCGCCGACGTAGAAAATCAGAATCCGGTACACCACCTGGTTGATGGCTTTTGGGATCACTTTTTTCGGTTCGCTGGCTTCGGCGGCGGTGATACCCACCAGCTCCAGGCCACCGAAGGAGAACATGATAAAGGCCATGGCCATCAGCAAACCGGTGCCGCCATTGGGGAAGAATCCGCCGTGGCTCCACAGGTTGCTGAATGAGGCTTGGGAGCCGCCGGTGCCGCTGATCAGCAGATAGCAACCCAGCACTATCATGCCGACAATCGCCACCACCTTGATGATCGCGAACCAGAACTCCATCTCGCCGAAGACCTTCACGTTCAGGGTATTGATCAGGTTGACCAGCACAAAGAACACCACGGCACTGACCCAGGTCGGAACCTCGGGCCACCAGAACTGGATGTATTTGCCGACCGCAGTCAGTTCGGCCATGCCCACCAGCACGTACAGCACCCAATAGTTCCAGCCCGACAGAAAGCCCGCATAGCCGCCCCAGTACTTATGGGCAAAGTGGCTGAACGAGCCGGCCACGGGTTCTTCGACGATCATCTCGCCGAGCTGGCGCATGATCAGAAACGCGATAAAGCCGGCAATCGCATAACCGAGAATCATCGACGGCCCTGCGGACTTGAGCACGCCCGCCGAGCCCAGAAACAGCCCGGTACCGATAGCGCCGCCCAGGGCAATCAGCTGGATATGACGATTTTTCAAACCGCGTTTGAGTGTGACCGGGGGGGAGTTAGCGTCAGCCATCGGGTGCCTTGTGGGTGGTTATTCTCAATGATGATGAAATCAACGGGACGACAGGCGCCGCGTTGGGTCAGCAAGCCCCGGATATTACTCTTGGTAAAAATTCAGGCATACAGGCGAACAGTACTCTAGGAAGTTTCTTATCGGTTATCCGGGGTCGATAGCGCCCCAAGCAGGGTTTGCGCACAGGCCGGTAATTGTTCGAAGGAGCGGGCGCACAGCAGCAGTTTGCGGTCTGCCCAGGGCTCATTCAGGGGCACTGCCTTGAAGGTGCGCGGTGCCTGCCAGCGTTCGATGGTGGCCTTGGGCACTATGCCCAGCCCGGCGCCCCGGGCGACCATGCGCAAGACCCCATCAAAGCCCTCGGCCCGGATGCGCACCTGCATGCGGCAACCGCTGTGCAGCGCCTGCTCTTCCAGATACACGGCCAGTGCACTGCTGGCTGACAGTCCAACATAGTCATGGCTCAAGGTGTCGCTGAACCTGAGCTGCGGCAGACTGGAGAGCGGATGCTCCTGGGGTAGCACCAGCACCAGCGGATCATCGCGAAAGGGCCGGGTTTGCAGATCCCGGGTATCGACTGCATTGGAAACTATCCCGATATCGGCGGCGTCCTGGCGCAGGGCATGGGTGATACGCAGGCTGGTCAATTCGTGCTGGTCGACGCTGATATGGGGATGCTGGCGTACAAAATCGGCCAGCAACTCGGGCAGATATTCGGTAAGGGCTGCGGTATTGCACAGCAACCGTACCTGGCCTTTAAAGCCCTGGGCGTATTCGGCCAGATCGTGATTCATGCGTTCCACCTGTCGCAGCAGCAGCCGGGCATGTTGCGCCAGCGCCTGGCCCGCAGGTGTCGGGCTGATGCCCCGCCGGCTGCGTTGCAAGAATGCCACCCCCAGCGCCGCTTCCATCGCCCTGATGCGCGCACTGGCGGCGGCCAGGGACAAATGGCTGAGACCGGCGCCCGCGGTGATGCTGCCGGTCTGCAGGCAATTGAGATACAGCCGTAAATCCACCAGATCGAAGTGCATAAGCCTCCATGCCACCTGCCTTGGTAAATAAGCCTCTTGTCATGCAAGAGGCTGGCTCAGTATATGACGCATTTCCAACCCCGGCACCGTGGCCCAGCATAGGGCCATGAAAACACTCTTCGAGTTCTACCAAAACCTTGGCTGGTCCCTGTCACTGCTGGTGCTGCTGACTTTTCTGGTGGCCGGAACGGTCAAGGGGGTGATTGGCCTCGGCTTGCCGACGGTAGCCATGGGCTTGCTGGGTCTGGCTATTGCCCCGGCACAGGCAGCGGCATTGCTGATCATCCCGTCCATCGTCACCAATACCTGGCAACTGGCTGCGGGCGGCCGGCTACGCGGGCTGATAAAGCGGCTGTGGCCGATGCAACTGGGGATTTTGCTGGGCACCGGCCTTGGCATGCTGTGGCTCAGCAGTGATGGCGGCAGCTGGGTGGTACGGGCTTTGGGCATGGCCTTGTTGCTGTATGCCTTGAGCGGGCTGTTTCTGCCCGTGCTGCGGGTCGCGCCACGGATGGAGAACTGGCTGGGGCCAACCTGCGGGTTGATCACCGGGATCATTACCTCGGCCACCGGTGTGTTTGTAATCCCTGCCGTGCCGTATCTGCAGGCCCTGGGCTTAAGCAAAAATCAGCTGGTACAGGCATTGGGATTGTCCTTCAGCGTCTCCACCTTGGCCCTGGCTGCCGGGCTTTACTGGCGCGGTAGTCTGGGTGGCGGCGAGCTCAATGGGTCATTGCTGGCGCTGCTGCCCGCCATGCTCGGCATGTGGCTGGGTCAATGGCTGCGTCAGCGCATCAGCGGCGCATTATTCAAATCCGTATTTTTTATCGGTATGGCGCTATTGGGTATGCATCTGCTAATTGCTGGTTAAAGGTTTTGGCAACAATATGGAAGCTATTCGTGCTTGATAAGCAAAGGTGATTTGCTCCGATGCGGGTTTTTCCCAAGGGCAGTGATCGATACCCTGCCAGGTATTAAATCTTTAACACCCGAAGGCCGCTCAACAGCGCTGAGGGTTAATCCCGAATGAGGCTGATGATGAAAAAAATACTCTTGCTTAACGGTGCCAAAAAATTTGCCCACTCCGATGGTCGCTACAACCTGACCATGCACGACACTGCGCTGGCTTTTTTCGATCGCCAGGGCTTCGAAGTCAAAGTCACCCACATCGATGAAGGCTATGACGTGGCCGAGGAAGTCGAGAAATTCCTGTGGGCCGACGTGATCATTTATCAAATGCCGGGCTGGTGGATGGGCGCCCCCTGGATCGTTAAAAAGTACATCGACGAAGTCTTCACCGAAGGTCACGGAAAACTCTACGCCAGTGACGGCCGTACCCGTTCCGACGCTTCGCAGCGCTATGGCAGCGGTGGTTTGATTCACGGCAAAAAGTACATGCTGTCGCTGACCTGGAACGCACCGCAGCAAGCCTTTGATGATCCGGCCGACTTCTTCGAAGGCAAAGGCGTGGACGCGGTGTACTTCCCGTTCCACAAGGCCAATGAGTTCCTTGGCATGAGCGCCTTGCCGACCTTCCTGTGTGTCGACGTGATGAAACGTCCACAACCCCAGGACGATGCCGCCCGTTACGAGCAACACCTGAAACAAGTGTTCGCCATCTAACGCCTGCAATTGCGGTAGTCGCTGACTCGCGGAGCGCGGCTGCGAGCCGTTTGATTGCGCACCGCGGGACTGCTATCAGTGTGAAATTGCTACCCTGATCGCAGCCTCGCTTCGCGAGTCAGCGACTACGCTGCAGGCAGTTACCAATGAGGGGCACGTGTGAAAGCCAGATCCGATGAGCTGCAAATCTTTGTTTCAGTGATTGAGTGCGGCTCCATTTCCGCGGCTGCCGAACAGGCCGGACAAACCCCTTCGGCGGTCAGCCGTACCTTGTCACGGCTGGAGGCCAAGCTCGAAACCACCTTGATCAACCGCACCACGCGGCGCATGGACCTGACCGAGGAGGGCAAGTTTTTCTTCGAGCGGGCCAAGCTGATCCTGGAGCAAATGGATGAGCTTGAAGACCGTTTGATTTCCCACCAGCGCACGCCTTCCGGGCGTCTGCGGATCAATGCCGCCTCGCCGTTCATGCTGCATGCCATCGTGCCGTATATCAGCGAGTTCCGTGAGCTCTACCCCGAGATCCAGCTGGAGCTCAACAGTAATGATCTGATCATCGACTTGCTGGAGCAAAGCACTGACATCGCGATCCGCATCGGTACCCTGGCCGATTCAACCTTGCACGCCCGCTCATTGGGCTGCAGCCCCTTGAGCATTCTCGCCAGCCCCGACTACATCGCCCGCCACGGCGCCCCCGGCAGCGTCGCCGATCTGGCCAGTCACACCCTGATCGGTTTTACCCAAAATGACGGTTTGAACCAATGGCCGTTGCGTTATGCACAAGGCGATCGCTGGGCCATCGAGCCGCACATCAGTGCTTCCAGTGGCGAGACGGTCCGCCATCTGGCGCTGCAAGGGCAGGGCATCGCCTGCCTGTCGCATTTCATGACCCATGAAGACGTCAAGACCGGGCGCCTGCAAGTGCTGCTGGGCGAATTCAACAGCGGCTACCGCCAGCCGATCCACGCGGTGTACTACCGCAACTCGCAGCTGGCGCTACGCATTCAGTGCTTTCTGGACTTCATCCAGGACAAGCTCGCCAGCTATGCGGTGCCGTACTTCAAAGGGTAAATCCCCGCGCATTAGTGATCTGTACGCAAGACTGAATTGGTCCGCGGCGGGTTTTTCCACTGCCCTCACTCTTCGATACTGGCGGCATCACTTATTTCACGCGGGAGTCACTCCATGAAGGTTTTCGTTACCGGCGCAGCAGGATTTATCGGCGGTTCAATTGCCAGCGCTTTGGTCAAGGCCGGGCATCAGGTCACGGGTCTGGTGCGCAACACGGATCAGCAACAGGAAATGCTCGCCCTTGGCATCACGCCGGTGCTGGGCGCCCTGGATGACAGCGACTTGCTCGCCAAGCAGGCCAGCCAGGCGGATGCGGTGATCAACGCGGCCAGCAGCGACCATCGGGGCGCCGTCGAAGCCTTGCTCAAGGCCCTGCGCGGCAGCGGCAAAGTGTTTTTGCACACCAGCGGTTCGAGCATTGTTGGCGACGCCTCGGGTGGCAAGGCCAGCGACGTTGTCTACTACGAAGGTCAGTTGCCCGAGCCGAGCGTCGACAAGGCGGCGCGGGTTGCCATCGACAATCTGGTACTGGCGGCGGCCAACGACAATGTACGTTCAGCGGTCATCTGCAACACCCTGATTTACGGCCACAGCCTTGGGGTAAAACGCGACAGCGTGCAACTGCCGCGCCTGCTCAAACAGGCCCGCAAGAGCGGAGTCGTGCGTCATGTCGGCAGCGGGCAAAACATCTGGTCCAACGTGCATATCGACGACGTCGTGGCCCTGTACCTGCTGGCACTGGAAAACACCCCGGCCGGGACTTTCTACTTTGTTGAAAGTGGCGAAGCGGCGTTTGCCGACATGAGCAACGCCATCGCCCGGGTGCTGGGGCTGGGTGAAGCCCACGACTGGCCGCTGGCCGATGCTGAAGCTGAATGGGGCTATGAAATGGCCAACTACGGCCTGGGTTCCAACAGCCGGGTACGCGGCAAAAACGCCCGCGAACTGCTGGGCTGGACGCCGCAACGCAGCAGCGTGGTGGAGTGGATCAAAAACCAAATGCTGTAACCCCTGATCTCTGCCCCCCGCAGGAGCGAGCTCTTTTGCGCCCAAGCTCGCTCCTGCTGTTCTTGGATAGCTTTTCGGTTTGTGCACAGGCCCGCATTTTTACTTTTGTTGTTTGTAAACGTTTCTGAAATCAGACAATGTTCGGCATCGTTATACAAAAATAAAAGGAAGTTCCAATGCGTGTTGTATGGTTCAAAACCCTGGCCTTGACGGCTGCCATCGCAGCCAGCTGTTCAGCCTATGCCGTTACGCTGGAAGGCGGGGCAGTCGCCGCCCCGGATCAGTACGGCGCTGAAGTCGCGGCGCAAATTCTTAAAAAAGGCGGCAACGCAGTCGATGCCGCAGTCGCAACCGCCTTCACCCTGGCCGTGACTTACCCCGAAGCCGGTAACATTGGTGGCGGTGGTTTCATGACCCTGTTTATCGATGGCAAACCCTACTTCCTCGACTATCGCGAAACGGCGCCCAAGGCTGCCAGCCGCGATATGTACCTCAATGACAAAGGCGAAATCATCGAGAACCTGAGCCTGGTCGGCTCGCGCGCCGCTGGCGTGCCGGGTACGGTGATGGGCCTGTGGGAAGTCCATCAGCGCTTTGGCAAATTGCCATGGAGCGAGTTGTTGACCCCCGCCGTGGGCTACGCGAAAAACGGCTTCAAGGTGGCCGATCAGCAATACCAGTACCGCGAAGATGCGTTGGCGCTGTTCAAGGGCACCACCAATTTCAGCGACTATTTCGGCAGCATGAAACCTGGCGAAACCTTCAAGCAGCCTGAACTGGCCGCCACCCTGGAACGTATTGCCGACCAGGGCGCCAAAGAGTTCTACCACGGCCAGACCGCCGACCTGCTGATTGCCCAGATGCAGCAGGACAAGGGCCTGATCACCAAAGAAGATCTGAATGACTACAAGGTCAACTGGCGTGAGCCGATGCGGGTCGATTTCCGCGGCAACAGCTTGTACACCGCACCGCTGCCAAGTTCTGGCGGTATCGCACTGGCGCAACTGATCGGCATCAAGGAAGACCGCGCCGCGGACTTCAAAGGTGTCGAACTGAACTCGGCACCTTACATCCACCTGTTGTCCGAAATTGAAAAGCGCGTGTTTGCCGACCGTGCCGATTACCTAGGTGATCCGGACTTCGGCAAGATGCCGGTGGCCGAGTTGACCGACCCGGCCTACATCGCCAAGCGGGCAAAAGAAGTGAACCCGAAAGCGATTTCGCCGACGGCCAATATCAAGCCCGGACTTGAGCCGCATCAGACCACGCACTTCTCCATTGTCGATAAAGACGGCAACGCCGTCAGCAACACCTACACCCTGAATTGGGATTACGGCAGTGGCGTCGTGGTCAAAGGCGCGGGCTTCCTGCTCAACGATGAAATGGACGACTTCAGCTCCAAGCCGGGCGTGGCCAACGCCTTTGGTGTGGTGGGGGGCAATGCCAACGCCATCGAGCCGGGCAAGCGCATGTTGTCGTCGATGAGCCCGAGCCTGGTGACCCGTGATGGTCAGGTCACCCTGGTGCTAGGTACGCCGGGCGGTTCGCGGATCTTCACCTCGATCTTCCAGGTGCTGAACAATATCTACGACTACAACCTGCCGCTGGAAAAAGCCGTGGCCGCCCAGCGGGTACATCACCAGTTGCTGCCTAAAGACACGATCTACTACGACGCCTACGCGCCGCTCACCGGCAAAGTTGCCGATGAGCTCAAAGCCATGGG
The DNA here is from genome assembly GCF_904067025.1 of Pseudomonas paraversuta. Taxonomy (NCBI): domain Bacteria; kingdom Pseudomonadati; phylum Pseudomonadota; class Gammaproteobacteria; order Pseudomonadales; family Pseudomonadaceae; genus Pseudomonas; species Pseudomonas paraversuta. The sequence continues at coordinate 4,316,719 of NZ_CAJFDA010000001.1, read as the reverse complement.
CTACACCCTGGAGGATCAGGGCTGGAACATGGGTGATATACAGGCGATCCGGGTTAACGGCACCCAGCTGGAAACCGCCTCTGACCCCCGTGGTCGCGGGGTTGGCAAGGTTGTGAAGTAAGAACACCCTGAAAAACCTGTAGGAGCGAGCTTGCTCGCGAGCTCTGCGCTGAAAAGCTCGCGAGCAAGCTCGCTCCTACGGTTATCCCGCATCTTCGCAATTTGTTACCATTCTTTTTTCGATACCCCCTCCGCTTTTCCCGCCCCGAATTTTAGGTACGCCATGAAACTCACACGTCTGCGCGCTGATGCCCTGGCCGGACTCACGACGTCGTTTGCCCTGCTGCCCGAGTGCATCGCTTTCGCGCTGGTAGCCCACCTCAATCCGTTGATGGGGCTGTATGGCGCGTTCATCATTTGCACCCTTACCGCGCTCTTCGGCGGCCGGCCGGGCATGGTCTCCGGTGCTGCCGGCTCCATGGCCGTGGTGATTGTCGCGCTGGTGGTGCAACACGGCGTGCAATACCTGCTGGCCACTGTGCTGCTGGGCGGTCTGATCATGCTGGCGTTCGGGCTGCTCAGGCTCGGCAAGCTGGTGCGCATGGTGCCGCACCCGGTGATGCTGGGCTTCGTCAACGGCCTGGCGATCATCATTGCCATGGCCCAGCTGGATCATTTCAAGGATGGTGCAACCTGGCTGAGCGGCGCGCCGTTGTACCTGATGATCGGGCTGGTGGCGCTGACCATGGCCATCGTTTATTTGCTGCCCCGGGTGACCCGGGCCGCGCCGCCGGCCCTGGTGGCAATCCTCGGGGTCGGGCTGGCGGTTTATCTGCTGGGTTTGCCGACCCGCACCCTGGGTGACATGGCGCATATTGCCGGCGGCTTGCCGACGTTCAGCCTGCCCGATATCCCGTGGAACCTGGAAAGCCTGGGCATCATTGCGCCCTACGCCATCGTCATGGCGCTGGTGGGCCTGCTGGAAACCCTGCTGACCCTGAACCTGACCGATGAAATCACCGAAAGCCGTGGTTATCCGGACCGCGAGTGCGTGGCGCTGGGCGCCGCGAACATGGTATCGGGCGTGTTTGGCGGCATGGGTGGCTGCGCCATGATCGGCCAGACCGTGGTCAACCTCAGCTCTGGCGGACGCGGTCGCCTGTCCGGGGTAACGGCCGGGATCATGATCTTGCTGTTCGTATTGTTTCTGTCGCCGTTTATCGAGCGCATTCCATTGGCGGCGCTGGTGGGCGTGATGTTTGTGGTCGCGCAACAAACCTTTGCCTGGGCCTCATTGCGGGTGCTGAACAAGGTGCCGTTGAACGATGTTCTGGTGATTGTCGCGGTAACGGTGATCACCGTGTTCACCGATCTGGCCGTTGCGGTGTTGTGCGGGGTCATCATCGCGGCCCTCAATTTTGCCTGGCAGCAGGCGCGCCAGCTGTACGCCGACACCTATCTGGAAACTGATGGCAGCAAGCTTTACCGGGTCCATGGCACCTTGTTTTTTGCCTCGACGGCGGCCTTTCTCAAACAGTTCGATCCTGCTGGCGACCCGGCCAGAGTGACCCTGGATTGCAGCCATCTGAGCTTTGTCGACTACTCGGCCATTGCCGCGCTGGACACCCTGCGCGAGCGTTACACAAAAGCGGGCAAACACCTGCGGGTCCTGCATTTGTCCGAGCGCAGCAAAAAACTGCTCAAGCGCGCCCGCGTCCACCACGAGTAACCTCCCGCCTATTTGTAGGAGCGAGCTTGCTCGCGAGCTTTTCAGACAGCTCGCGAGCAAGCCGCTCCTACAGACCCAGCCCCAGCCCCAGCCCCGATCGATGAAAATACACCCCCGTGATTTTCATTTCGGCCTGTCGTCCATGCCTGATCGCGACAACACATATCGTTGCGCGAAAATTACTTTCATAAAGATTGTTAATTCACCCCGGTAATGCTTTTTAAGTTTCAGAAGAACTCAAAAAATATTGCCGGGGGAACATCGCATGACGCCATCTTCGGGCTATGGGCTGCTGTTGTATGCGGCCATTGCCATCATTGCGCTGATCGTTTTGATTGCGCGCTACAAGATCAATCCGTTTATCGTCATTACCCTGGTGGCCATCGGTCTGGGCCTGATGGCGGGCATGCCTGCGGGCAGTGTGATCGGGGCGTACGAGGGCGGTGTCGGTAAAACCCTGGGGCATATTGCGCTGGTGGTGGCATTGGGCACCATGCTTGGCAAGATGATGGCCGAGTCGGGGGGCGCGGAGCAGGTAGCACGGACGATGATCGATCGCTTCGGTGAGCGCAACGCGCATTGGGCCATGGTCTGTATCGCCTTCCTGGTGGGCTTGCCGCTGTTTTTCGAGGTCGGTTTTGTACTGCTGGTGCCGATCGCCTTTACCGTTGCCCGGCGGGTCGGGGTGTCGGTACTGATGGTGGGCTTGCCGATGGTGGCCGGGCTGTCGGTGGTGCATGCACTGGTGCCACCGCACCCGGCAGCGATGCTGGCAGTACAGGCCTACCAGGCGTCGGTCGGGCAAACCCTGATGTACGCGATTCTGATCGGCATCCCCACTGCGATCATCGCCGGTCCGGTTTTTGCCAAATTCATCGTGCCGCGTATTCAGTTGCCCGACATCAACCCGCTGGAACAGCAGTTCATCAACCGTGAACCGCGGGCCCGGTTACCCAGTTGCAGCATCACTCTGGCGACGATTCTGTTGCCGGTCGTGCTGATGCTGATCGGCGGCTGGGCCGACCTGATCTCTACCCCCGGCAGCGGGTTTAATCAGTTTCTGCAATTTATCGGCAACTCGGTAATGGCTTTGCTGATTGCGACGGTTGTCAGCTTCTGGACCCTGGGGCTGGCTCAGGGCTTCAACCGTGAATCTATCCTCAAATTCACCAACGAATGTCTCGCGCCTACGGCCAGCATCACACTGCTGGTGGGGGCCGGGGGCGGCCTGAACCGGATTCTGATCGACTCGGGGGTGACCACCGAAATTGTCGGTCTGGCCCAGGACTTTCAGCTGTCACCGCTGCTCATGGGCTGGGTATTTGCGGCCTTGATGCGCATCGCCACGGGCTCGGCCACCGTCGCCATGACCACGGCTTCGGGGATTGTGGCGCCAGTGGCGCTGGGCCTGGGGTATCCGCACCCGGAATTACTGGTGCTGGCCACGGGCGCGGGCTCGGTGATTTTTTCCCACGTCAACGACGGCGGCTTCTGGCTGGTGAAGGAATACTTCAATATGACTGTCGCCCAAACCTTCAAAACCTGGACCGTGCTGGAAACCTTGATTTCAGTCGTGGCGTTCGGTTTTACCCTGATCCTTTCAGAGCTGATTTAAATGGACATCCTGTATCAAATCCGGGTTCGCCAGGACACCTTCAGCGCTGCCGAGGCCCGCATTGCCCGGTTGATACTCAGCGATACCGGTTTTGCCGCCAGTGCCAGCCTCGATGAGCTGGCGCTGCGGGCCGAGGTCAGCAGCGCCACGCTGTCGCGCTTTGCGCGCAGTGTCGGCTGCCGTGACTTGCGTGACTTGCGCCTGCAACTGGCCCAGGCCAGCGGGGTGGGCAGTCGTTTTCTCGATACCGGCAGCATGCCTGAGCAGTCGGCTTTTTTCCGTCAGATTGTGAGTGATATTGAATCGACGCTGCACGAGCATCTGGCCGGCTTCAATGGCGTGCATTTCGCCGATGCGGTCAAGCTGCTGGGCGAAGCGAAGATGATTCATGCGTTCGGGATGGGCGGCTGTTCCAGTGTCTACAGCGATGAATTGCAGGTGCGTCTGGTGCGCCTGGGGTACCCGGTCGCGGCCTGTCGCGACGTCGTGATGATGCGGGTCACGGCGGCGACCCTGGGACCGGAGCATGCCGTTATTGTGTGCTCGCTGACCGGGCTGACCCCCGAGCTGATCGAGGTGGTAAAGCTGGCGCATAACTATGGCGCCAAAGTGATTGCCATCACCCGGCCCGCTACGCCGCTGGCGCAACTGGCCGATGTGGTACTGGCGCTGCAAGGGGTGGAAACCAGCTTTATCTACAAACCAACGGCGGCCCGCTACGGGATGCTGCTGGCCATTGACGTGCTTGCCACCGAGCTGGCGCTGTCGATGCCTGAAGCCAACCAGGAGCGCTTGCGCCGGATCAAACTGGCACTGGATGACTATCGCGGCGGTGATGATTGCCTGCCATTGGGGGATTGAAATGAACTACGACACAGTGATCCGCAATGCCCGGGTTATAGATGGCAGCAACGCGCCGGCCTATAGCGCTGACGTGGCGGTACGCGCAGGGCGTATCGAGCGTATTGGCAACCTCGGTGATGTGCGCGGCACCTGGGAAATAGACGCGGTGGGCCGGGTGCTGGCGCCGGGTTTTATTGATGTGCACACCCACGACGACACGGTGGTGATCCGCCAGCCGCAGATGCTGCCCAAACTCAGTCAGGGCGTGACCACGGTGATTGTCGGCAACTGCGGGATCAGCGCGTCGCCGGTGACCTTGCGCGATGAGCCACCGGACCCGATGAACCTGCTGGGCAACAAGGCCGCGTTTGCCTACCCGCGTTTCAGCGACTACCGCGCCGCCGTTGCGGCGGCCGGTCCCGCGTTGAACGTTGGTGCGCTGATCGGTCATACGGCGTTGCGCAGCAATCACATGGACGATCTGCAGCGCACCGCCACCCCCGGCGAAATTCGCGGCATGCGTCAGCAGCTGCGGGAAAGCCTGGAAGCGGGGGCGCTGGGGTTATCCACAGGGCTGGCGTATGCCAGTGCGTTTAATGCCGAGACCGACGAGGTGCTGCAACTGGCCGCAGAACTGGCCGCGTTCGGCGCGCTCTACACCACGCATTTGCGCAGCGAATTCGAGCCGGTGCTGGAGGCCATGGATGAAGCGTTTTTGATCGGTCGCCAGGCCCGGGTGCCGGTGATTATTTCCCATCTCAAATGTGCCGGGGCGGGTAACTGGGGGCGCAGTCCGCACTTGCTGGCAGCTCTGGAGCAGGCAGCCAAAACCCATCCTGTGGGGTGCGACTGTTATCCCTACGCCGCCAGTTCTTCGACTCTGGACCTCAAGCAAGTGACTGACGCGTTCCGGATCACCATTACCTGGTCGACCCCGCATCCTGAAATGGGCGGGCGTGACTTGCAGGACATTGCAGGGCTTTGGGGCGTATCGCTGATGGATGCAGCGCAGCGCCTGCAACCGGCGGGCGCGGTGTATTACGGGATGGATGAAAGCGACGTTCGCAGGATTCTGGCGCACCCGCTGTCAATGATCGGCTCCGACGGCCTGCCTGACGATCCGTTTCCGCATCCACGCTTGTGGGGGGCTTTTCCACGGGTGCTGGGGCATTTCAGTCGTGACCTGGGGTTGTTCCCGCTGCACACGGCGGTGCACAAAATGAGCGGGTTGTCGGCGGCTCGTTTTGGTCTTGGGGGGCGGGGAGAAATACGCGAAGGCAACTGGGCGGATCTGGTGCTGTTCGATGCCGCGAAAGTACGTGATGTCGCCGACTTCAACTCCCCGCAACAAGCGGCACAAGGGATTGACGGGGTGTGGGTCAACGGGGTGTTGAGTTATGAAAACGGCGTGGCCAACGGTAACCGCGCCGGTGTGTTTCTGCCCCGATAGAGAGGAGGCTCAATGGTCCCGGTGCAGGAGCGAGCAGGCTCGCTCCTGCAGTGAGGGTCAGACTTTAAAGTGGCTCACCATCTCTTGTAGCTGATTGCCCAGACGCGCCAGTTCAACGCTGGACTTGGCCGTCTCGTCGCTGGCGGCTGCGGTTTGCTCGGAAACGTCGCGCACATTGACGATGCTGCGGCTGATCTCTTCAGCCACTGCACTTTGCTGTTCGGCGGCGGCGGCAATCTGCTGGTTCATTGACTGAATGTTCGACACGGTACGGGTAATGCCCTGCAGCGAGGTGCCCGCCTGGCGGGTCAGGGTCACGCTGCTGTCAGTCAGGGAGCGACTGTTGTTCATCACGTTGGCCACGTGCTGGGTACCGCTTTGCAAGGCTGCAACCAGGGTCTGGATCTCTTCGGTGGATTTTTGCGTACGCTGGGCCAGGCCACGCACTTCGTCGGCCACCACGGCAAAACCGCGTCCGGCGTCACCGGCACGGGCGGCTTCGATGGCGGCGTTAAGGGCCAGCAAATTGGTTTGCTCGGCGACGGCCTTGATCACGTCCATGACGCTGCCGATCTTGTCGCTTTCCTGTTGCAACACGGCCATGGCTTCGGTCGAGCGACCGACTTCAACTGCCAGACGCTCGATCTGGTCAATGGCTTCATTGACCACCTTGTCGCCCTCACGGGCTTCGCCGTCGGCGGCTGCGGCGGCTTGCGAAGCCTGCTCGGCATTGCGTGCAACTTCCTGCACGGTCGCCGTCATTTCATGCATGGCAGTGGCCACCTGATCGGTCTCGATCTTCTGGCTGTTGACCCCGGCACTGGTTTGCTCGGTGACCGCTGACAGCTCTTCGGCGGCGCTGGCGATTTGCGTAACCCCGTCGCGAATACCGCCGATCAGGTCGCGCAGGGTGGTGCCCATTCGCGCAATACCTTGCTGCAACACACCCAGTTCATCGCGACGGGTCACCTGCAGGTTGTGGCTCAGGTCGCCACTGGCAATGCGCTCGACCACGTCCAGGGTTTCACGCAACGGGCGGGTAATCTGGCGGGTGATGATCACCGCAGCAGCGATACCGAACAGCAGCACCAGCAGGGTGGTGATCGCTTGCATGCTGTTGGCGGTGGCACTTTCGATGTCGCGGCGCTGCAACTGGAGTTTGTACAGCTCATCGCTGCGGCTCAGAACGCTGGCGCCGTACTCGGTCATCTTCTTGCGCACGTCGATGATGGTGTTGTCGGTGCTGCTGTACACCTGCAGCGCCTGTTGGTACTGCTCCATGGTCCGGGTCAGGGTACGCAGGGTCTCTGCGGCGCTCGTCGCGAAATAGGGGTTGAGCTTTTCAAGACTGTCGACGGTCTTTTCCAGTTGCTGGCTGGCGGCCTTTTCGGTCGCCGGCGTTGGCGCAGCAATATAGGCACGGACCTGATAACGCGAGAGCAGGAATTGTTCGCGGACTTCAGACACGGTCTGGTACATCGCGAAACGGGACTCTTCAGCGGCAGGCAGTTGCAGGGTGCTGGTCAGCAGCGTAGCGATGGCGTCCTGGGCCAGTTTTGCATTGCGGTCCATGGCGGCCCGCGCTTCGGCAGACTCGACATATGCCTTGCGCATGGTCACCAGTGCGCGCTCGTAGTCGCCGATGATGGCTTGCTGCTCCTTGAGCAGTACGAGGTTTTCCTGGCTCTTGAAGGTGTCGATCAGCTTTTTCTGCTGTTCCTGAAAGGCGTCAATACTGCCTTGCACTGCTTGCGCGGCGGTCTCGTCGCCGTCAGTCAGCATGTACTGCAAGCGTGTCACCCGCAGGTTGGTAAACGCGGTATTGAGCCGGGTGATATCGCTCATCCAGTTACTGCGATCAACCATTTTGTCCAGGCTGAGCCAGTCAAAGATCGCCATTACGCAAGTGAGGAGCAGTACCAGGCCAAAGCCAAGGGTCAGTTTCAGGTTGACGCTGATGTTGCTCAGCCAGCTGTTCATAAAGTTCTCCAGGAACGGTGCACGCAGGATCGAATTTCGCTGGAGGGTTTTAGTTATTGGCCCAGCAGAATGCTTGTGTTGGGGTGTATCGGCGGCAGTTCTCAGAGCTGAAATGTTTTCTTGATAACAATGAGTATTCGGCGAAAAGCCCTTGCAAGCATGTGGGCAAGGGGCGGCTTTACGTTTTTTTTCACATTCGTTTCACCTGTCCCTGACGTGGGGGTTTTTAGAATCTGGTTCAGCTAACCGATATCCGTCGTGTGCAATCTTTGCTCTTACAAAAAGAGGCGCGCATCGACCCATTGTCATATTCGCGTTTTAGGGTAACGGCCAGTGTCGTCCACTGACTGCCATAGAGGGTATTTCTTCCGTGATTTTGAGTCTTCGTCTGGCTGGAGCCACACGTGCCATGCTGCGCGGTGTGCTGGCGCGTTACAGAAATGCATTGGTGATAGTCGCCGCAAGCCTGCTCACCGGTGCGGTCACGTGGAACCTTCTGGCGCCAGTGCCGGCGCCCAATCTGGCGCAGTCAAAACATGCCGGACAGGTACTGACCCTGACCCAGAGCTGGGCCAGAGGTGATGTGATTGCACTGGTGCGCCATGGCGAGCGCTGCGATCGCTCGTCGACCCCATGCCTGGGCCTGCCTGACGGGATCACGGTGCATGGCGAAGAGGTGGTTCAGGGGCTGGGCGCCAATTTCAGGCAGTTGGGGCTGAAGAACGTCGATATTTACAGCAGTGAGTTGACCCGTGCGCGGCAAACCGCCGATGCCATGTTCATTCGCCCGGTGCCGGCGCAGGACTGGTTATTCAACTGCCGCGGCACGATGTTGCGTGATGCCCTCAAGCACAAGGTGCCGGGGCGCAACCTGGTGCTGGTGACCCACAGCGAATGCATGGACGCGCTGGAAGCGGACATGCATGTGCCAACGGATACAACGTTCGGCTACGGGGCTTCATTGTTCATCCAGGACGATGGCACCCATGACCCGCAGATGCTGGGGTATGTCGAGACCAACGACTGGTCGGCCATCCTGCCGGAGGCAGCACCAGAGCATCACGTGTTCGAAGCCTCGCAATTCTGAGCCAATCCCACTGCAGGTGCCGGCTTGTCTGCAGTGCAGACAAGCCGGTGCTAACGCGGGCAAGCCATGCTTGCACAGGGTTTGCCCTGACTGACAACCTCTCCGGGCCTGTGTGCAGCTCACGCCCGATTAAGCAGGCGGTTCCAGTTTTGCTCTTCGGGCAACGGCAGGTCGCTGAGTTCACGGGCCACAACATTTTCGATATCGCCGGCGCTCAGGACTTTTTCGTCCAGCCATGGCCACGTCGCATCCGCATCGCGAAAATTCAGCTGATCGTTTAATTGATGGCAGGCAAGTGCGAGTAAATGCATCAGCACCCACTGGCTGGTGATGTATTGCTTCTGCCCGGCCGGGATACGACTGAGCAGGGCCGCCACGTCGGCCAGTTGCGGGCTTGGCGAGGTCGCGGTGTGCAGGTTCCATAAAATCACCCCGTTGTTTGAAGCATCCTTTTGCGCCAGCGCCGGGTCGCTGCTGACGTCAATGCTGAGTTTTACGTCTTGCTGTTCAAGCTGATCAATCAAATAGTTGGCAAGATCGGACTTGCGCAGAAACGCGGTGGCCGTATTGAACGCCAGATGAGCGTCATAGTCGCTCAGGGTCTTGCTGGTGATGTTGATGGTCATGACAGGCTCCTTGGCTGGGAATCGTCCAGCACAGGGAGCGTAGTCAATGCAGGGTAATCGGCCACGCTAACCGGCTTTGTATTGCCCGGGATCAAGTCCGGGGCCCGGGCATTGCCAGGCTGATGAAGTAATAGTGGTGACGTCCGACGCTGACCTTGTCCACTATGTTCAAGGCTAACCCGGGTATAACCGGTTGTTCGACGATGGCGACGTTATCGGGCGAGGCGCGGAGAAAGGCCTGCAGTTCGGCTGTGGAGTCCAGCGTCTGCTGCAGTCGCTGGCTGTAGAACACCAGGGCGCCCAGGCGCTCGTCCGGTTGCATCAACGCGATGTGTTTGCCGGCGGCTTGCAGGTTGAGTGCATGGGCCGCTACCGGTTGGAATGACTCCTCCTTGTCGGCCCGTGGCGCCCACAGCGCCGCCAGCAGGTAGCTGGCCACGATGCAGGCTAAAACCACTCCCGCCAGGGCACGATGATGCTCGCTCAGGAATCTGGCCAGGGTCGAGGTCCGGCTTTTCTTGTACAGCCACTCCAGCACCACCCGGGCATATTCGGCGGCAATGACAGCAGCGGCCGGGGTCAGTGACATGAGGTACACCGCACGTTTGCTTGAGGCCAGGTTCAGCAGCAGAAACTGCGCCAGTAGCCAGACACAAAAGAACAGCAGATACGGGTTGCTTCGCAGTTGCCGGCGAAAGTGCCAGAGCCCCAGATAGGTCAGCAGGTTCCACGGCAGGAAGGCTTCGGGCAGCTTCCTCAGGTAGTAGTAAAACGGTTCGTAATGCCCGGCATCAACAAAGGAGCCGCTGAAACGTCCGACGCTGTTGGTCCACAGTACTTCGCCCACAGCCTGAAGCCCGCCGCGCTGATACAGCACCCACAACCAGATCATCAGCGGAATCAGTCCCAGCAGGGTCAACAGTGCCGGTCGTAGCCAGTCTCGCAGGACAAAGCGCTTCTCTATCAGGCTTTCGCACAGCAGAAATGTAAAGATCACCACCCCTGGCAGCGCCAGCCCCAATACTCCTTTGCTCAGGGTTGCAATGGCGATCCCGGCAGCAAACAGCAGCCAGCTGCCCCGTGCAAAGCCCGGCTGGCGGCTGGCGTGAAAAAACGCCAGCAGCGCCATGCTCACGCCCAATGTCAGCAGGGCATCTTCCCCCACTTGACGGGTATTGCCCCAAAAACTGCCCATGGTCGCCAGCATGGCGGCAGCCGTCCAGGCCAGTGCCGTGGGGCGTCCAAGTTTGCGCAGCATGGCGTATAGCAACATGACGCAAAATAATCCGGCGAAGGCTGATGCCAAGCGCACGGCGAACAGTTCACCCCCGAACAGGCGAATGGCGCCCGTATCCAGCCACAGGCTTAGCGGCGGTTTTTCGAGGAAGGGCTGGTTGAGCAGGGACGGCGTCACCCAATCGTTGCTCAGGTGCATCTGCATGGCGATGCCCGCCACCCGGGACTCGGTCGAGCCTTGCAGTTGGTGGTTGCCCAGGGCAAAAAAGAACAGCAGACAACCGAGCAGCAATAACAGCAGAGCAGGGCGGGTCAGGCGCATTTGGCTACCAGGGCAGAGTCGGAAGTAATGGTGCGCTGGAGTATAGGAGGGCAATTCTTAACTAAATGTGAAACCTGAGACCTCCGGGCTGCAAAGGGTGTGCTGGCTGCGGGAGGTACTCATCCGGGCGCCGGCCTGCCAGCTCCGGCAGGCACACCGGTCAATCACTGGGGCATCTGCCGGCCCCATCCGCTAGACTCCCGCGCTCAACGTGTGTCTCCTCCCTCTGCAGCAAAGGATGTTCATGATCTGGTTTCTTGAAGGGCAATCCAGCCAGCGCGATGTGATTGCCGGCGCGCGCGCGGCGCTGCCCGATGCAGTTCGGATTTTCGCCTCGCACCGTCAAAATCGCCCTGAAATAACCGGACTGGCGGATGTCGCCTGGCGCGAGCCGCTGGACAATCAAGAGCGTATTGCCTGGGTCATTGAGCAGGCCTTGAGCCATCAGATCAAGCTGGTGCTGGCCGGGCGTGTGGGGCAGGTCTATGAAGCCCATCGTGGCCAATTCGAGGCCGCAGGCTTGCAACTGGTCACGGGCGCCCTGGACCTGGACACCTTTGAACGGGTCGACGACAAGTCGGTATTCACCCGTCAGGCGCTGGCCGCAGGGCTTGCCTGCATTCCGGCGGTGACCGTGCACAACCAGGCCGAGCTGCAAGAGGCCTACGCGCGGCTGTCCCGTGAAGGGCAGGTGTGTGTGAAACCGACCCGCGGCATTTATGGTCAGGGCTTCTGGCGCCTGGGGGATGATGTCGATCCGTTTCGCAGCTTTGCCAATGCCGATGCCCATGAGGTGAATGCCGAGGTATTTGCCCGGGCCTACGGCCAGTCCATTGAGCCCAAACCGTTGCTGGTCATGCCGTACATGCCCGGTAGCGAGGTGTCGGTGGACATGGTGTGCGAAGCGGGCAACGCGGTGGCATATGTCGGGCGGCGCAAACAGGGGCTGATGCAGTCATTCGAATGCGACGGTGCCGCCGTCGAACTGGCACTCAGAGCCGCGCGGCATTTTTGCTGCGACGGCATCGTCAACGTGCAAACCCGCGATGATGCCGAAGGCAATCCGCATCTGCTGGAGATCAATCTGCGTTACTCCGGTGGTATCGGCTATACCCGGGAAGCGGGGGTTAACCTGCCCGGTATTTTCGCCGCCCGTCGCCTGGGAATGCCCGCGCCGGCCAGTGTCTGGCGCGAGAATGTTCAGGTAAAGGCGATCACTGTCGTGGTTCCGGTTTGCGGCGAAGCGCTTTTGGATCGGCAGAATTGATTTTGGCCATCTTTGGTAACCATTTTTAACTTGTCCTAAAACCCGGGCTCCCAGATCGTCCCTCACTTTTTAAGTCTTTCCAGGTAGTAAAACATTGATGAACAGCGGTAACCCCATGACCGGATCCAAGGCTTTGCACGCAAACCTTAAGCGCGGTCGACTGGATGTTGAGGTCAATGCATCGACCTTTGATCCCCAGGCACTTTTCAGTTTTGCCGAGCGCCGCAATCCCAAGCGCGCTTTTTTGTTTGTTTCCCGTGTGCTCGGCCGGCATATCCCGGCTCGTCCGTCGCTGATGGCCGCAAGCTTTAACGCGCTGGCGGCGAAAATCCCTGCCGACCTGCCTGGCCCGGTGCTGGTGATCGGCATGGCAGAAACCGCCGTGGGCCTGGGTGCAGGTGTGCATCGCGCCCTGAGCCGGACCCGTGATGACAGCCTGTACCTGTGCAGCAGTCGCCACCCCACCGGCGGCGAACTGTTCACCCGTTTTGAAGAAGAACACAGCCACGCCAGCTCGCATTTGCTGCACCTGCCGCAAGATGCCAGGACCCGGGAGATGATGCTGACTGCCCGTTCGCTGGTTCTGGTGGACGACGAAGCCTCGACCGGCAATACCTTCATCAACCTGAGCAAGGCGCTTGCCGAAGCCGGGCTGGATTCCATTCAACGGATAGTCACGGCAACCCTGACCGACTGGTCCGGGGACGCGGTGCGCAAGGCCATGGGCGATCACGTCAGCAGCGTGTCGTTGCTCGACGGTCGCTACACCTTCACCGAAGACCCCGCCGCAGAACTGCCCGACATGCCTGAAGTCGGCAGTGTGGCCCGGGGCGACTGGCCCCTGGACCCGAATCGCGACTGGGCCCGTATGGGGGTGCGTGAACACCTCGATACCCTGGCGCCCGGCTTGCAGGTTTTGCCAGGGGAGCGGGTGTTGGTCATTGGTACCAGCGAGTATGTATGGCGCCCGTTCCTGCTGGCCGAGCGCCTGGAGCGAGCCGGTGCCGATGTGCACTTCAGCTCCACCAGCCGTTCGCCGATTGCGCTGGGGCATGCCATCGATCATGCGCTGTCGTTCTGCGACAACTACGGTCTGGGTATTCCCAACTTCTTGTACAACGTTGCTCCCGGCCAGTTCGACCGGGTGCTGATCTGTACTGAAACCCCGGCAGCGGCGGTGGATCCGGCGCTGGTCAGCGCATTGAATGCACAGGTGATCGTTGATGAGCGTTAATCGTCCACTGGTGTTCGTTGATCTGGACGACACCCTGTTTCAGACCGCCCGCAAAATGGGGGATGAGCCACGCTTCCCGGCGACCCTGGATGTGGACGGTCAGCCCAACGGCTTTATGAGCGCGACGCAGAAAAGCTTCGTCGAATGGCTGCTGGCCACTGCCGATGTGGTCCCGGTGACCGCCCGCAGCATCGAGGCCTATCAACGGGTGCAACTGCCTTTCGTGCATGGCGCGGTGTGCGCCCATGGCGGGGTGATCCTCAATCCTGACGGTTCGCTGGACCCGGTCTGGCATGCGCACATGGGTACTGAGCTGGCGCTGGAGCAAACCCGCCTGCATCAGTTGAGTGAGCAAACCCTGGCCATTGGCGCCGAGCTGGGTTTCTCCCTGCGTGGCTGGGTGGTTGAAGAGCAAGGCCTGGCCAATTACGTGGTCACCAAGCACAACAACGAAACTGACGATGCACTGCTCACCGTGCTGGCCGTGGTCAAGGCGCGCGGTTTGCTGGACGGGTTGTACGTGCACGGCAACGGCAACAACCTGGCGTTCCTGCCGGTGGCCCTGCAAAAGCGCGCCGCAGTGCGCGAATGGGTACGTCGCGATCAGGCGATCAACGGTAAACGACCGTTGCTGGGCTTTGGCGACAGTGTCTCGGACATGGGCTTCATGACCGAGTGCGATTGGTGGGGGACGCCCAAGCGTGGTCAGCTGGCCAGTCATGTGCTGGCGAGCGTCAGCCATGAGTAATGCTTTCGAAGGCCTGCAAACCGTCGGCAGTGGCAGTTATGCCACCGATGATGTGCATTTTTTGCTGCGCACCATGCAGATAGAAGTCACCGATGTGCAGGAAAAAGAGCGCCTGATCCAGACCCGTCAGCGTCACTACTCGGAGATGATCAGCCAGGAGCATCCGCCGTCCGACACCCATAAAAGCCTGTACCGCCTGGCGCTGGCGCAGAACGGCGCGCGCATGGCCGCAGATGTACAGGCGCTGGCCCGGGCCCTGGACCAGCGTTACAACGGCCCGACCATTGCGCTGGTGTCGTTCGTGCGTGCCGGCTTGCCGCTGGGTGTGTTGTTGCGTCGTGCGCTGGTCGAATCGGGCCGTGACGCCCGGCATTACGGGATCAGCATTATTCGTGATCGTGGAATCGACAACGTCGCACTCGAAGCTATCATCAAGACCCACGGCGCCGAGAACATCGTGTTTGTGGATGGCTGGACCGGCAAAGGTGCAATCAGCGGGCAGATCCGCGACAGCCTGGCCGGCGATTCGCGCTTCCCGGCCGACCCGCGCCTGGTGGTGCTGGCCGACCCCTGCGGAAGGGCCTGGCTGGCGGCTTCGGCAGAAGACTGGCTGATTCCTTCGGGCATCCTGGGGGCGACAGTGTCGGGCCTTGTTTCCCGTTCGATCTGGCCGCAAGAGCCCGGCCTGCATGGTTGCGTGGTGTATTCGCATCTGGCCGGGCACGACGTGACACAAGACTTTATCCGCAGTATCGAAGCCGAGCGTGCGCAATTGGCGCCCCAGGCAGCCGCCCAACCCTGGACTGCGGAGCAGGCGCAAATATTGCAACGCTCAGCCGTGGCTGCGGTCGAACGTATCTCGACACGGTTTGCAGTGAGCAACCCGAACCGCGTCAAACCGGGCATCGCCGAGGCCACGCGCGCAGTCATGCGCCGGGTGCCGGACCACGTGCTGGTGCGCAACCGCGACGATCAGGATGTTCAATTGCTGCTGCACCTTACCCGGCAGGCGAATATCGAGGTCGAAGAAGTCGGTGAAGAGTTGGGGCCGTATCGCGCCGTGACTGTAATCAGGAGTGTTCGCTGATGATCAAGCATTCCGCCTTTGCCTTGGGCGCCACTCTTTATATGCCGGCCACCCGTCCCGACATTATGGACGTGGTCATGGGCGAGAAAATCCAGGGCCTGCGTTCGCTGGTGGTGTGCCTTGAAGACGCAGTGGCCGAGACGGACGTGCAGCAGGGGCTCAGCAACCTGAAAAATCTGTTGCTGGGCATCGAGGCGCGCGGCGGTCGACCGTCCGGCGGGCCGATCCTGTTTGTTCGGCCCCGGGATGCGGCAATGGCAGCGGTGCTTAATGAGTGGTCGTTGATGCGTCACGTCGACGGTTTTGTGGTGCCCAAACTGCGTCTTGCCAATATCCGCGAGTGGCAGCAGGCGGTAACCCGCAACGAATTGATGCTGATGCCGACCCTGGAAACTCCCGAGGTGTATGACCCGGGGGCCATGGTTGAATTGCGCAGTGCGATGCTCGAGCAACTGCCGGGGCGGATTATCGCCTTGCGCATCGGCGGCAACGATTTGATGGGTTGCCTGGGCTTGCGTCGCAGCCCGGCGATGACCCTGTACAGCACGCCCATGAGCTATGTTATTCCGATGCTGTGCGGCGTGATGGGCTCTGCCGGTTTCGCCCTTACGGCCCCGGTGTTTGAACAGCTCAATAGCCCGCAGTTGCTGGAGCAGGAACTGGCGCTGGACATGGCCCACGGGCTGGTGGGTAAAACCGCTATCCATCCGTCGCAAATTGCAGTTATCCACAGGGCGTTGCAAGTCAGCCTTGAAGATCTCAATAGCGCACGCCACATACTGAGTGAGGCGGCGCCTGCGGTGTTCAAGTTCAACGACGCCATGTGCGAGCCTGCGACCCATTACAAATGGGCGCAAACAATTATTGAGCGAGCGCACTGGCAGGGGGTTCGCCCTGAAACCGGCGGCTCGTCGGACACTTTTGGAGGCAGCCTGCGATTGGCTGAATTAGTGGGTTGAACGACGTTTTGAATACACCAGTTAAAGGCAAGCAGGTTCTGTCAGCGTTTGATTTCGATGGCACGCTGACCTATCACGATACCTTTGTGCCGTTTTTGCGCTTTGCTTTTGGCAACCGGCTGTTCGCCATGCGCTTGATGCGGATGATTCCATCAACAGTTTGTTACCTGCTGGGTCAGATATCGCGTAATGATTTGAAGGAAAAGCTGATCACGGTCTATCTGACAGGTGCCAAAGAAGCCTGGGTCAAGGAACGTGCAGAAGCATTTTGTGACGTTTCGTGGCAGCGCCTAATGCGCCCTTTGGGCTTAACATCTGTCGCCAACCAGCTGGAGCAGGGCGCCACGGTCACCATTTGCTCGGCGTCCCCCGAACTGGTGCTCACGCCTTTCGCCAAAAAGCTTGGTATCGGCCTGATCGGTACCCGGCTGGCATCAGTCGACGGCGTACTGACGGGAGAGATCGACGGTACCAACTGTCGCTGTGAACAAAAAGTCATCCGGTTAGAGGCCAAGTATGGGCCTCTGGACCGCTACACATTGCGCGCCTGGGGTGACACCCGGGGTGATGAACAAATGCTCGGAGCCGCCGAGGAGCCACATTGGCGCGAATTTCACGCGCTGTGGCGCCGCAAGCGGCCACTTGATGTGTGCTTGCGCGAAGAGTTGTAAGCAAGGCGTAAGCAAAGCACGTCAATAATCAGCACCAACCTATCGTGCTTCAGTGCAGACAAGGAGACGCTTCATGGCCATTTCGCTATCCAAGAACCAAACCATTTCTCTCGAGAAAGAAGCCGGAACCGGTCTTAAGAAAATTCGCATGGGCCTGGGATGGGACCCGGTCAAGCCGAGCGGTTTTTTTGCCAAATTGCTCAACAGTGATACCGCCATCGATCTGGACGCTTCATGCATCCTGCTCGACAGTGCCGGCCAACCCCAGGATCTGGTGTGGTTCCGCCAGCTCAAATCCACTGACGGTTCCATCGTTCACTCCGGCGACAACCGTACGGGTGAAGGCGATGGAGACGATGAGTCGATACAGGTCAATCTTGAGCAACTGCCCGCCAGCGTGAAACACCTGGTGTTTACCGTTAACTCGTTCACCGGGCAAAACTTTGAAGCGGTAGAGAATGCCTACTGCCGTATCGTCGATGAACTGAGCGGTAAGGAACTGGCGCGCTTCAACCTGTCCGACAAGGGCCGCCACACTGGTGTAGTAATGGCCTACCTGAGCCGTACTGCGGCGGGTTGGGACCTGACCGCAGTGGGTACCGTTGCCAATGGCCGTACGGCACAGGACCTGAGCAGCGAGGCCGCCAAGGCGGTGCGCCCATGAGTACTCTGACTCCCGGCGCCAACACTGCGGTGACCACCGGCACCCTCAGTGTCACCATCAGCTACAGCCCTGTGCCGGGGGCTGATCTGGACGTGTCGGCCTTCCTGCTCAATGAGTCGGGCAAGGTTCGCGGTGACAACGACATGTGTTTCTTCGGCCAGCAAAGCGTCAACAATGGCGCGGTAAAGCTGGCGGAATCTGCGCCCGGTCGCAGCGTGTTCAGCCTCAATCTGGACGCCATAGACGCGGCTATCGATAAAGTCGCACTGACCGCGACCATATATGAGAACAAGGCCAGATTCGACGCGTTCCCGCAGCTCAATGTGTCTGTGAGCGGCGGTATTGAAGCGCCGATTCCGACCGTGGGCATGCAGGAAACCGCATTGATCCTCGGCGAGTTTTACCGCCGCCAGGGCGCGTGGAAGTTCCGTTGCGTGGCCCAGGGTTTTGCCGGTGGTCTGGCGCCTTTGGCCCAGCACTTCGGGGTTGATATTGCGGCACCTGCACCTGCACCGACCCCGGCAGCCCCGCCAGCAGCGCCTGCGCCAGTTGTTGCTCCGGCGGCTGCACCAGCCCCGGCATCGAAGGTCAACCTGTCGAAAATCACCCTCGACAAGCAGCGTCCCTCGATCAGCCTGGACAAAAAGGACGGTGATTTTGGCGAGATCAAAATCAACCTCAACTGGAACCGCGCCACGCCGAGCGGCGGCGGTGGTTTCTTTGCCTCGCTGCGCGGCAAGTCGGGCGGTATCGACCTTGATGTCGGCTGCCTGTACGAAATGGAAAACGGCCGCAAGGGTGCCGTTCAGGCCCTGGGCAACGCGTTTGGCGATTTCCGTGACGAGCCGTTCATTCAATTGATGGGTGACGACCGCACCGGCTCCGTGAGCGACGGCGAGTGGCTGCGCATCAACGGCAAGGAGTGGCGCAAGATGCGTCGCGTACTGGTGTACGCATTCATCTACGAAGGCGCCCCGAACTGGCAGGCCACCGATGGCGTGATTACCTTGTATATTCCGGGCGAGCCCCCAATTGAAGTGCGTCTGAGTGAAGAGGGCGGCACCAAAGGCATGTGCGCCATTGCCTTGCTCGAAAACGTCGGTGGCAGCGTCAAGGTCAACCGCAGGGTCGAGTTCTTCAAAGGGCACTCGGACATGGACAAAGCATTTGGCTGGGGCATGCGCTGGGCTGCCGGCTCCAAATGAGCGTTATGTAATTGGCCGCCAGCCGAGGCTGGCGGCATTCACTCAATTTCTGACAAGGTGACCCCAATGCTTGAATGGCTGAAAACCAACGCAACCGCCGCCCGTGACAAGCTTTCGGCGGAAGTCAGCAAATTTAAAAACCGTGAGTTCATGGAAGCCGTGGTTTCCGGATGCGCACTGGTGGCGGCAGCTGATGGCAACATCAGCAGCGACGAAAAGCAGAAGATGGTCGGGTTCATCCAGAACTCAAACGAATTGAAGGCCTTTGACGTTAAAGACGTGATCAAGTCCTTCAACGAGGTCTGCGACAAGTTTGAATTCGATCAGCAGATCGGTCGCGCAGAAGCCCTGAAGTCGATCGGTCAGTTACGAAAAAAAGAAGATGCTGCCCGTCTGCTGGTGCGTGTTTGCTGCGCAATCGGTAGCGCCGACGGCAACTTCGATGAAAGTGAGCGGGCTGCTTGCCGCACTATCTGCAATGAGCTGGGGTTGAACCCTGGCGATTTTGATCTCTGAGGACATCATGGAAAACACGGCAATTGGCTTTCCGCCAACTACCATCGCTGTATTTGTGGCGCTAGCGGTCATTGCTCTGGCAGTCGACCTGTTTACCCACAAAAGCGATAAACCGGTCACGCTGACCAACGCCGCCGTCTGGTCGGTGTTCTGGGTGCTGATCTCGCTCGCGTTCGCGGGCTACCTGTACTACGCCCACGGTCCGAGCGTGGCCAGCCTGTTCGTTACCGGTTATGCGCTGGAAAAAGTGCTCAGCGTCGACAACCTGTTCGTGTTCATGGCCATCTTTGCCTGGTTCAAGGTGCCTGACGCGCTGCGTCACCGCGTTCTGTACTGGGGCATCATCGGTGCCATCGTCTTCCGCCTGATCTTTGTGGCAATCGGTACCGGCCTGCTGGCGTTCGGTCCCTGGGTCGAAGTGCTGTTCGCGGTGGTTGTGGCCTGGACCGCAATCATGATGCTGCGCAGCAAGGAAGAGGATGAGGAGGAGGATTACTCCAAGCACATGGCCTACCGCTTTGCGCAAAAACTGTTCCCGGTCTGGCCGAAGCTGCACGGACATAATTTCTTTGTTTCGCGCAAAGAACTTGAAAAAGAGATCACGAAGCCGCAGAACAAGGGAATGACCTTGGCTGCCAAAGGCACCTTGTTCGCGACACCGCTGTTTCTGTGTGTGGTAGTGGTCGAGGTTTCGGACATTTTGTTCGCCTTCGACTCCGTACCTGCAGTGATCGCAGTGAGCCGTGAACCGTTGATCGTGTACTCGGCCATGATGTTCGCCATTCTTGGCCTGCGGACCATGTACTTTGTCCTCGAAGCGCTGAAGCGCTACCTGGTTCACCTGGAGAAATCGGTTATCGCGCTGTTGTTCTTTATCGCCGGCAAGCTGGCCTTGAACGCAACCGATCACCTGTTTGGCCATGGTTATGAAATTGATCCAAACACCAGCCTGATCGTGGTGTTGGTGGTACTGGCCATCGGTGTTGTGGCCAGCATCATGTTTCCCGGTAAAGAAGAGCAGTCCGACGTTAAAAACGATACGAACGCTTGATCGCACATTACTAAGGAGAATTACACATGGCACTTTCCCTTTCCAAAGGCGGCAACCTGTCCCTGTCCAAAGAAGCTCCGGGGATGACTAAAGTCCTCGTGGGCCTGGGCTGGGACGCTCGTTCCACCGATGGTCAAGACTTCGACCTGGATGCGAGCGCTTTCTTGCTCAAGGCTGACGGCAAAGTACGCGCTGACTCCGATTTCATTTTTTACAACCAGCTCAAAAGCACCGACGGCTCGGTTGAGCACACCGGCGATAACCGTACCGGTGAAGGCGACGGCGACGACGAGGCGATCAAGATCGACCTGTCCAAAGTCCCTGCCGAGATCGACAAGATCGCGATCACTGTGACCATCCACGAAGCTGACGCCCGCAAGCAGAACTTCGGTCAGGTGCGCAATGCTTTCATCCGTCTGGTCAACCAGGACAACAACAACGAAGTTGTTCGCTATGACCTCGCGGAAGATGCCAGCACCGAAACCGCAATGATCTTTGCCGAGCTGTATCGCAATGGCGCCGAATGGAAATTCCGCGCTGTAGGCCAGGGCTTCAACGGTGGCCTCAAGCCATTGGCTGAAAGCTTCGGTCTGAAGTTTTAATCGACCCATCCATCTTTCTATATAAGGGTTCACGAACATGGCAGTAAGTCTGAGCAAGGGCGGCAACGTCTCCCTGACCAAAGAAGCACCTGGCCTGACAGAAGTAATTGTTGGCCTGGGTTGGGATCCACGTGTCACCGACGGCACCGAGTTCGACCTGGACGCCTCGGTATTTATTGTTGGCGAGAGCGGCAAAGTGCTGAACGACGGCAGCTTTGTGTTCTACAACAATAAAACCTCACCGGACGGCAACGTCGTGCACCAGGGCGACAACCGTTCGGGCGCTGGCGAAGGCGACGATGAGCAAATCAACGTCAACCTGGCTGGTCTGGCACAAGAAGCCAAGAAACTGGCTTTCGCCGTGACCATCCACGACGCTGATGGCCGCAAGCAGAACTTCGGCCAGGTGTCGAACGCTTACATCCGCGTACTGAACAAAGCGGATAACAAAGAGCTGGCACGTTTTGACCTGAGCGAAGACGCATCCACCGAGACCGCCATGGTCTTCGGCGAGCTGTATCGCAACGGCGAAGAGTGGAAGTTCAAGGCAATCGGCCAGGGCTTTGCAGGCGGTCTGGCACCGTTGGCATCGAACTTTGGGGTTAACCTGGGCTAAGCCCGGCGTTACACAAAAGGCCCTCCCCGGTAACGGGGAGGGCCTTTTTTATGCCTGCCTGATCCTGCAGGAGCGAGCTGGTTAACAAAGCTCGCTCCTGCCGGTTTTTACAAAATGATGTATCTGAATACAACCTGAACCTCTGTATCGTGTCGGCACTTGTAAGTTTTTCACCTTTTTCGGCGCCTTCAGGTTTTTTCAGTCACTACCGCGCCCTCTTATCGAAGTGGTTCAGCCCCGACATGGATACAGTACGTGCACGTCTCGCCAGTCTGATTGAGTTCGTCAAACAGACCGCGCTCATGCAAAAGCGCCCCGCGTTAACCGTCAGCCAGCACAACACATTCAGTGCCAGCGAAGAAAAACTGCGCTCACTACCGGGTGTCAGCCTGGATGTTCACGTGGGCGATGAAGATGAAATCTGGCTTCGGCTCGAGCGTTTGCACGAGACCCGGCCACCTGTGCCGCTCAGCCCGTTGCTGGGGCTGTGGATCGAGCTCAAGGGCACGCCGCAAATCGAGCCCGGGCTCAAGCAGCGGGTAGCACGCGAGGCGTTGCGCGCCAGTGGCGTCCTGACAGAACCGGCATCGCTCACCGCCACCCCCGGCAGTGAGGAGTCCGCCGAGGATGAATGGGTCAATCTGGAAGACTGCCTGGATGCCGGTGAAATCAAGGCTCAGCTCAAGTCCTACAGCCAGACTGCCTGGCGACTGTGGGCGCAAGAGGAAAAGCAGCGGCGCAAAAGTATCGAGCTCTACGCCGAGCTGTTTTTGCTGGTGCAGCAGATGCAGGGCAACCTGGGAGACGCACAGCTGGAACTGGTGTGGGGTATGGGCGTTTCGACGTGGGAGCATCCCGAGATCGGCGTCATCCACTACCCGCTGATCAGTCAACTGGTCGAGATCGATATCAACCCGGACAGCATGGCCCTCGAAGTGCGCCCGCGGGTCGCCGAGCCGCGTCTTGAAGTGGACGCCTATGTGGCCGCGGATATCGCCGGTGTCGGTGCCCTGGACAAGCTGGCCAAGGATTTCTTCAAGCAGGATCAGGCGGGAATCAGCCCGTTCAATTCTTCCAGCTACGACCCGGTGATCCGTTCGGCATCGTCATTGCTCGATGCCCAGGGGCAGTTCCTGCCGGTGACGATTGCCGACGGGGACCGCTCCGTGCCCAAGGCTGCCGAGCACTTGTGCGTCACTGATACCTGGACCCTGTTTGCCCGCGCCCGCGACAGCAATATGTTTATTGAGGACCTGGGCCGCTTTGACGCCGGGATCGAGGACCTGGAGCATTTGCCGCCGGCATTGCAGGCGATTTTGACCGAGCCTTCAAACGTGCTTGAGGATGTGGTTCTGCCGCCGTTTCGCGGCTTGTCCTATGTCAGCGGCACCCAGGGTGCGGACGCTGGCGCGTCAAAAGTGCACGAGCTGTACTTCCCCAAGCCTTACAACGACGAGCAAGTGCAAATCATCCAGTTGCTGGAGGTGCACGACGGGGTTGTGGTGCAAGGGCCGCCCGGCACCGGCAAGACCCACACCATCGCCAACGTCATCAGTCATTACCTGGCCAATGGCAAGCGGGTACTGGTGACGTCCATGAAGGATCCGGCGCTGGCCGTGTTGCAGGAGAAACTCCCCGAAGACATTCGTCCGCTGGCGATCAGCTTGCTGAGCAGCGAAGCGGACGGCATGAAGCAGTTCGAGTTCGCGATCCAGAAGATTTCGGCTGAGGTGCAACGAATTGACCGCGCGCTGTACAAGCGCGAAATCGGCCAGATTGATGATGAAATCAACACGCTCCACGGTCAGATATCCGCCGTTGATCGTGAGATCACCCAGTGGGCCGAGCGTAATCTTTCAGAGCTGGAAATCGACGGTGAACGGCTGAGCCCCACCCACGCCGCGTTACAGGTGGCCGCTGCCCAGGACCAAATAAACAGCTTTGCTGACCGGCTCGGCATTGGCGCAGAACATCGTGCGCTGTTCACCCTGCAAGACATCATCGCCGTGCGCGAGGCGCGGCTTGAGCTCAAGGACGGGTTGTCTTATCTGGGGCACAAGGTGCCGCAACTGGCCGATTTCCCGGATGCGCAGACATTGATTCAGGTCCATCAGGATCTGGCGCAGGAAAGCCAGCTGCAACACAAGGAAAGCATCGGCGAAGTGCCGCGACTGCTGGACAGCAGTGGGCCGACCCTGGAGCAGGCGCAGGCCTTGCTCGAACACATCGGCCACTTGCAGGCCTTGCGCACCACTATCACGGCTGCGCAACAGGGCTGGGTGCCAACCATGCAGGCCTGGTTGATGCGCAACGGCAACAATGATGTGCTGGCGCTTTTCGACAGCCTGAAGGTCGAAATCGAGGACACCCTCGCGGGGCGCAAAGCATTTGTGGCGCGGCCGGTGAGCCTGCCGTTCGAGCTGCACACGCAGCCTGAGGTACTGGCCGCCATCGATAACCTGGCCCAGGGGCGCCGTCCGTTCGGGTTGTCCGGCCTGATCGGCAAGGGCAGCCAAAAGCAGTTGCTGGACACCATTGTGGTGCTCGGCAGCAAGCCGCAAAGCGATCAGGACTGGGCCCATGTGCAAGGGTTCGTGCACTTTCAGCAGCACAGTCGCACCTTGCTGCTGCGCTGGAATGCGCTGGCCGCCGAAATGCCGCTTCCGCTGTTCGAGGCCGATGCCGAGCAACTGCCGGCGGCTGCCCGGGCGATTGAGCAGTTTGACGATATTGTGCGCGCCGAACGTTGGGAGACCCGTGCTCAGACCGAACTGCGCCAGCTGCTCCCGGAGTGGCCACAGGTGAACAACCTGCGCACTGACGAGGCGGTACTGGGTCAGGGTGAAAGCATTTTGCGTCATCACCTGATGCGCCAGCGGCTGGCAGCCACCTGGGTAATCAAGGAAACCTTTAACAAGGCACTGGCCGGTTGTGGCGGTGCCGTGAGCGAACGCTTGCAAGGGTTCCTGGACCTGAGCCTCGGCCAGCCGGACGTACAGGTGGCTGAGATACAGGTGCAGTGGTCGGAATTGATGGATCAGTTGCGCGGCGTCCTGGCGCTCACGGACGCCCTCGATACGGTGCAGCAGGTGACCACGGTTATTGCCCAAAGCGGTGGCCTGATCTGGGCGGCCCGGTTACGAGAAGAGCCGTGCACCGGGCCGGTGGATGCCTTGCTCCCGGACAACTGCCTGGAGATATGGCGCCTGAGCCGGCTGGCCAGTTACCTGGACAGCATCGACGGGCGCGAAGATCTCAAGCGGCTGTTTAAATTGCGCGCAGAGCTGGAGCTGAGCCTGTCGCGCCTGTATCAGGATGCGGTGGTCAAGCGGACCTGGCTGCGACTGTCAGAAAACGCTACCCCGAGTGTCCGGGCCGCGCTGGAACTGTACCGCACGGCAATTCGCAAAATTGGCAAGGGCACCGGCGTCCGGGCCGGACGTTATCGACAGGATGCGCGACTGGCTGCCGATGTGGCCATTTCGGCGATTCCTTGCTGGATCATGCCGCACTACCGGATCTGCGAGAGCCTGCCAGCGCAGTATGGCGCGTTCGACCTGGTGATTATCGACGAAGCTTCGCAATCCGACCTGAGCGCGCTACCGGCCTTGTTGCGGGCCAGGAAAGTGCTGGTGGTGGGCGACGACAAGCAGGTTTCCCCCGACGGTATCGGCATGGAAGAGGAGCGGGTGCAGAACATGATGACGCGCTTTCTGGGCAATCAAGTCGGGCTCTACCGACCGTTGATGTCACCCGAGCGCTCATTGTACGACCTGTTCAAAGTGGTGTTTGCCAAGAGCGGCACCATGTTGCGCGAGCACTTTCGCTGCGTGGCGCCGATCATCGAGTACTCCAAGCGCGAGTTCTATAACCACGAACTCAAACCTCTGCGCCTGCCGCTGATGACCGAGCGTCTGGACCCGCCGCTCATTGATCTGCTGGTCATGGACGGGGTGAAAAAGGGCAAGTTGAACCTCGGTGAAGCCAATGTGATTGTCGAGGAGATCCGCCGTTTGATCGCACTGCCGCAGATCGCCGGGCGCAGCATCGGCGTGGTCTCGCTACTGGGGGCCGAGCAAGCGCAAACCATCATGCAAATCCTGACCCGGGAACTGGGCGAAGAAGTCATCACCCGGTTCCAGATCAGCTGTGGCGATGCACGTACTTTCCAGGGCAAGGAGCGCGACGTGATGTTCCTTTCGCTGGTCGCTTCCCCCGGCGACTGCTTTGCCAACAGCCGCGACTCGATTGCCCAGCGCTTCAACGTGGCGGCGTCCCGGGCGCGGGACCGCATGTACCTGGTGCGCAGTGTCGAGCTCACCGACCTCAGCGCAGTCGATACTTTGCGCCGTGGTCTGATTGAGCACTTCGAAACCCCCTTTACTCAGGATGCCGAACAGGTCAGCGATTTGCGCGAGTTGTGCGAGTCCGGTTTTGAACGTGACATGTACGATGAACTGACCCGGCGCGGCTACCGGGTGATTCCGCAGGTCGGCGTGGGCGCTTACCGCATAGACATGGTGGTCGAAGGCGACAACGACAGTCGCCTGGCAATCGAGTGTGACGGCGACCGCTTCCACGGCCCCGACCGCTGGGACAGCGACATGCGCCGCCAGCGCATTCTGGAACGTGCCGGGTGGCGTTTCTGGCGCTGTTTTGCATCGGCCTTCACCCTCAATCGGCAGCTGATTATTGACGACCTGCTAAGCACCTTGAAGGCCATGAATATCGAACCGTGCAGTGGTGAAGGCGCGGCCCCGAGCATTCATGTCGAGCGGCGTCAGGTGTATGGATTCAAGCGCGCCGGCGGGGAGGGTGCAGTGCGCCCTTACGACCATCGTCCGGCCAAAGATCCGTTCCTGTTCTGGGTGCCGGATGGCCCGGCAACCAGTGATCCCCAACCGGACTTGTCTGCCCCGCAGATGGCCTGAGCGAAGCGGTGCGCGCCCGGCGTCAGGCGGCCTGAACCAGCATGGCCGCTGCGGCGCCGAGCATGATGATCGCCGCCCCCCTGAACAGCCCCCGTTGGGCCCGGGGGCTGGCAAGCACATGGCGGATGCGCACCGCGCCCAGCACAAACAGGCCGCCGACCATAAATAAAACAGCAATGGTCAGCGGCACCAGCATGACGCCCCAGACTTGCAGGGACACCGACTCCAGGTTGATCACCAGCGGCAGTAGCGCCAGATAGAAGGCAATGGTTTTCGGGTTGCCCAGGGTGATGGTCAGGCCTGAGAGCCAGGCGCTGAACAGCTCTTGTCTGTTCAGCGGCTTGCCCACGTTGACGGGCTGGGGTTGCGCCCTCAAGAACTGCCAGGCCAGATAAGCCAGATACAGCGCAGCACATATTCGTACCAGTACAAACAAGGTATCGAAGTGTTGGGCGACCAGGCTCAGGCCAAATACTGCGAACGATAAATAAATCAAATCCCCCAGAATCAAGCCAAGCAGCAAACTGAAGCCGGGCAAGGCACCGCCGCTCACGCTGCGGGCCACCAGTGCCGCCATGCCGGGCCCGGGGATAGCCGCGGCAACAGCGAGGGCGGCGGTGTACGTGAGTACCTGAGAAAATTCCAGCATGATTCGAAGGCATCCTTGGGAGAGAGTTTGTGCAAATAAGCATATCTCCCGGACCCAGGATAAATTGGTCTATTCAAGTTGTCGGCTGCTGGATTTTGGGTCAGATTTACCCTGAACAAACCATGGGAAGGTATTTATGACCGAGCAGGCTTTAAGCGCAATCGACGCCAGAATTCTCGCGGCCTTGCAGCAGGATGGGCGCACGACCAACCAGACCCTGGCCGATGGCATCGGCATGTCGGCCTCGCCTTGCTGGCGCCGGGTGCGTCAGCTTGAAGAGCACAAAGTGATTCAGGGTTATCGCGCGGTACTGGACCGCCGCAAGATCGGGCTGGGGGTGCTGGTGTTTGTGCGGGTCACCATTGATCGCCACAGCGAAGTCGAAGCCCGCAAGTTCGAGCAGGAAGTCATGGCCCTCGAAGACGTGGTGGCTTGCTACAGCATTGGTGGCGACGCGGACTTTCTGTTGCAAGTGGTCTCGCGGGACCTGGACACCTTTGCCGACTTTGCCATGTCGGTGATCCGGCGCCTGACAGGGATCAAAGAGATGCAGAGCATGTTTGTACTCAAGGAAATCAAGCCGTTCGTGGCCTGGCCGGTCAAAGGCCCAAAAGCGTGACCGCAATGCCGGCGAGCCAATCGCTGGCAAGCCAGCTCCCACAAAAAGCTTTCAGCCCCACAAGCCCCCTGTGGGAGAAGGCATGCCCGCACAGCCAATCCCTGGCAAGCCAGCTCCTACAAAAAGCTTTCAGCTCCACAAGCCCTCTGTGGGATAAGGCATGCCCACACAGCCAATCGCTGGCAAGCCAGCTCCCACAAGAAGCTTTCAGTTTCACAAGTCCCTGTGGGAGAAGGCATGCCGCACAGCCAATCGCTGGCAAGCCAGCTCCCACAAGAAGCTCTCAGCCTCACAAGCCCCTGTGGGAGAAGGCATGCCCACACAGCCAATCGCTGGCAAGCCAGCTCCCACAAAAAGCTTTCAGCCCCACAAGCCCCCTGTGGGAGAAGGCATGCCCGCACAGCCAATCGCTGGCAAGCCAGCTCCTACAAAAAGCTTTCAGCTCCACAAGCCCTCTGTGGGATAAGGCATGCCCACACAGCCAATCGCTGGCAAGCCAGCTCCCACAAGAAGCTTTCAGCTTCACAAGTCCCCCTGTGGGATAAGGCATGCCCGCACAGCCAATCGCTGGCAAGCCAGCTCCCACAAGAAGCTCTCAGCCTCACAAGCCCCCTGTGGGAGAAGGCTTGCCCACACAGCCAATCCCTGGCAAGCCAGCTCCCACAAGAAGCTTTCAGTTTCACAAGTCACTGTGGGAGAAGGCTTGCTCACACAGCCAATCGCTGGCAAGCCAGCTCCCACAAAAAGCTTTCAGCTTCATAAGTCCCCTGTGGGAGAAGGCATGCCCACACAGCCAATCGCTGGCAAGCCAGCTCCCACAAAAAGCTCTCAGCTTCACAAGTCTCCCTGTGGGAGAAGGCATGCCCACACAGCCAATCGCTGGCAAGCCAGCTCCTACAAAAAGCTTTCAGCTTCACAAGCCCCCTGTGGGAGAAGGCATGCCCACACAGCCAATCGCTGGCAAGCCAGCTCCTACAAAAAGCTTTCAGCTTCACAAGCCCCCTGTGGGAGAAGGCATGCCCGCACAGCCAATCGCTGGCAAGCCAGCTCCTACAAAAAGCTTTCAGCTCCACAAGCCCTCTGTGGGATAAGGCATGCCCACACAGCCAATCGCTGGCAAGCCAGCTCCCACAAGAAGCTTTCAGTTTCACAAGTCCCTGTGGGAGAAGGCATGCCGCACAGCCAATCGCTGGCAAGCCAGCTCCTACAAAAAGCTTTCAGCCCCACAAGCCCCCTGTGGGAGAAGGCTTGCCCGCACAGCCAATCGCTGGCAAGCCAGCTCCCACAAGAAGCTCTCAGCCTCACAAGCCCCCTGTGGGAGAAGGCATGCCCGCACAGCCAATCGCTGGCAAGCCAGCTCCCACAAAAAGCTTTCAGCTTCACAAGTCTCCCTGTGGGAGAAGGCATGCCCACACAGCCAATCGCTGGCAAGCCAGCTCCTACAAAAAGCTTTCAGCTTCACAAGCCCCCTGTGGGAGAAGGCATGCCCACACAGCCAATCGCTGGCAAGCCAGCTCCCACAAGAAGCTTTCAGTTTCACAAGTCCCTGTGGGAGAAGGCTTGCTCACACAGCCAATCCCTGGCAAGCCAGCTCCCACAAGAAGCTTTCAGTTTCACAAGTCCCTCTGTGGGAGCTGGCTTGCCAGCGATGCAGGCGACGCGGTTTTACTCTTGGCCCCGCACAGGCAATCCCGGGCAAGCCAGACCCGCCCATGACCCTTTTGGGTGTTTCTTTACTGGTGGGCATTAGGCTAAGGTGCGCCAATAATAATTATTACTGGCAGTGTCCCGTTGGCTTGGACCCGGGCACAAGGAAGGGCAGCCGTATGCAGATTCAATCCCATGACACGGCGGATGTGGATCAGCAATTAGTCATCGCGGGCTGGCATGAGCATTACCAGCAAATGTCCGCGGGCTGTTTCCACGGTGCAGTGGTGCACATGCAGCTCAATGGCATTGAAGCCTATGAAGAACGCATGAACACGCGCATCGAGCAGCATTTTCAAGCGCCGGCAGACTCACTGGTCTTCAGTTTCGATACGCGTAACGGCTCCCTGTATCTGCTCAATGAAGACACGCAAAACACCTGGATCACCCCCGAGAACTATCAGGAAGTCGGAGTCGTGATCGGCCCCCGCTATTTAAGCCAGCTCGATAACCTGAGCCACATGGACGGCCTGTTCCTGACGCAGCTGGTGTCTCAGCAAAGCCAGGTTTTTGGCCGCTGGTTGAGCCGTACATTGCAGCAGCTGGCCACCCAGCACTCGCCCCTGATCGAGGAAAGCCTGGCGCAGCAACTGGTCGACGATTGCCTGTATATCCTCGACTGCCCCAGCCAGGCGCCGGACCGCACCAGCCAGAAACACCTTGCCCATGATCGGCGGCTGATACAGCGAGTATTTGATCTGGTCATGGCCAGCCCCCAGGAACACCTGGATGTATTGCACCTGGCCAAGGGGGTCGGCGTTTCCGTTCGCCAGTTGCAGCACAGCTTCACTTCTTTCGCCGGGGTTTCGCCGAGCCAGTGGCAGCGCTTGCGGCGGTTGAATTTCGCCCGCCGGGATTTGCTGCGCTGCACCCCTGGCGATACCCGGGTGGCGGAAATCGCCATGCGCTGGTCATTCTGGCACCTGGGGCGTTTCTCCCAGACCTACCGCAGCCTGTTTGGCGAACTGCCCAGCCAGACCTTGCTGCGCCCTCGCTGATGCCGCCTGAGTCCATCTAGCGCCCCAAAATGGGGCGTTAATAAAAGCGCAAATCGGATAGAAGCCCTCCTGCCCACGATTGCACTATCGCCTTGCAGCATGGAACCGGGTCGTCATGTGGCGCCCAGTCAAATTCCTGTAAGAGGCGTTATGAAAGGCAATCTGGATCGACTCAGCCATTGGCTAAAAGAAAACAAAATCACCGAAGTTGAGTGCCTCATCTCTGATTTAAGCGGCATCGCACGGGGCAAAATATCGCCGACCAACAAGTTCCTCAACGAGCAGGGCATGCGCCTGCCGGAGAGCGTTCTGTTGCAGACCGTTACCGGGGATTACGTCGAAGACGATATTTACTACGAGTTGCTGGATGCCGCAGATATCGACATGCATTGCCGTCCGGATCAGGACGCCGTGTTTATTGTGCCCTGGGCCTCCGAGCCCACCGCCCAGGTGATTCACGACACCTATGACAAGCAGGGCAACGCCATCGAGCTGTCGCCGCGCAACCTGCTGAAAAAAGTCCTGAGCCTCTATACCGCCCGTGGCTGGAAGCCGATCGTGGCGCCGGAAATGGAGTTCTACCTGACCCAGCGCAGCCCTGACCCGGACTATCCGTTGAAACCCCCGGTCGGCCGTTCGGGCCGCCAGGAGACCGGGCGCCAGTCATATTCAATCGAGGCTACCAACGAATTCGATCCGCTGTTTGAAGACATGTATGACTGGAGCGAAGCCCAGGGGCTGGATCTGGACACCCTGATTCACGAGGAAGGCACTGCTCAGATGGAAATCAACTTCCGTCACGGTGGCGCGCTGTCCCTGGCCGACCAGATCATTATTTTCAAAAGAACCATGCGTGAAGCGGCGCTCAAACATGACGTCAGCGCCACCTTCATGGCCAAGCCGATGACCGGTGAACCGGGCAGCGCCATGCATGTCCACCAGAGCGTGGTCGATCTGGAGACCGGAGTTTCGGTGTTCTCCAATCCCGATGGCAGCATGAGCGAGCTGTTCATGCATCACATTGGCGGCCTGCAAAAATACATCCCTGAAACCCTGCCGCTGTTCGCTCCCAACGTGAACTCGTTCCGCCGCTTCCTGCCCGATACCTCGGCCCCGGTGAACGTGGAATGGGGCGAAGAAAACCGTACCGTCGGCCTGCGCGTGCCGGACTCCGATCCGCAGAACCGCCGCGTGGAAAACCGCCTGGCCGGTGCCGATGCCAACCCCTATCTGGCCCTGGCCGCCAGTCTGCTCTGCGGTTATGCCGGTATGGTCGAGGGTATCGAACCGAGCGCGCCGGTGGTCGGCCGCGGCTATGAACGGCGCAACCTGCGCCTGCCGCTGACCCTGGAAGCTGCGCTGGAATGCATGGAGCAGTCGGACATGGCGAAAAAATATCTGGGTGAGCGTTTCACCAAGGGCTTTGTCGCGGTCAAGCGCGTCGAGCACGAGAACTACAAACAGGTCATCAGTTCCTGGGAACGCGAGTTCCTGCTGTTCAGCGTGTAGGCCGTACCTGCGGCCAAAGCATTGCAAAATGTACTCAGAGAAAGGACATGTGGATGAAACGTATCGCCCTGAAACTGACGCTCGCGGCACTTTGCGGCCTTGCTGGCCAGGCGTCGGCGCAAGACGTGGTCAATATCTATAACTGGACGGACTACATTGCCGAAGACACGTTGGTGAACTTTGAGCATCAGACCGGGATCAAGCCGGTTTATGACGTGTTTGACTCCAACGAAACCCTGGAAGGCAAGTTGCTGGCCGGGCGCACCGGCTACGACGTGGTCGTGCCGAGCAACCACTTCCTGGGGCGTCAGATCAAGGCCGGGGTGTTCCAGAAACTCGACAAGTCCCAGATTCCCAACTGGAAGAATCTTGACCCGGTGTTGCTGGCGCGCCTGGAAGCCAACGATCCGGGCAATGAGTACGCGGTGCCTTATCTGTGGGGCACCAATGGCATTGGCTACAACGTCGACAAGGTCAAGCAGGTGCTTGGCATCGACAAAATAGACTCCTGGAGCGTGCTGTTCGAGCCTGAAAACCTGAAGAAACTCAAAAGCTGCGGTGTTGCCTTTATGGACTCCGCCGACGAAGTGATGCCGTCGATGCTCAACTATCTGGGGCTCGACGCCCGCAGCCTGAAGCCTGAGGACTACAAGGTCGCCGAGAAAAAACTGCAGCCACTGCGGCCTTACATCAGCTACTTCCATTCCTCCAAATACGTGACCGACCTGGCCAACGGCGACATTTGTATCGCCTTCGGTTATTCCGGAGACGTGTACCAGGCCATCCATCGTGCGCAAGAGGCGGGCAACGGGGTGAACATTGCCTACGTGGTGCCCAAAGAGGGGGGCAACCTGTGGTTCGACATGCTGACCATCCCGGCCGATGCCAAGAACCCCAAGCAGGCCCACGCGTTTATCAATTACCTGCTGCAACCCGAGGTGATTGCCAAAATCAGCGAGTACGTGGGGTATGCCAATGCCAACACCCAGGCCACGGCCCTGATGAGTGATGAAATTACCCACAACCCGTCGATCTACCCGCCCGAGTCGGTGCAGGCCAAGCTCTATGTGTCATCGGAGCTGCCACCTGACCTTATGCGCTGGATGACGCGCTCGTGGAACAAGTTCAAGTCCGGTCGTTAATCCTGTGCCGGGCACCCAGGGGTGCCCGGTCACTGAGCAGGCAAATTCTTTATGACGTCCATGCTGTCTTTACCGCATACCTATTACAGCGCCACCCGCAATCAGCAGCTCACTTGCCCGGTACTTGAGGGGCAGGCCGAGGCGGACGTGTGCATCATCGGCGCGGGTTTTACCGGGTTGAATACCGCGATTGAACTGGCGGAGCGCGGCCATTCGGTGATCGTGCTCGAGGCGCATCAAATCGCCTGGGGTGCCAGTGGCCGTAACGGCGGGCAGTTGATTCGCGGGGTGGGTCACGATCTGGATGCGCACGAAAAAACCATCGGCCGTGAAGGCGTCAGAGTGCTGGAACATCTGGGCCTGGACGCAGTGGATCTGGTGCGTCAGCGCATCGAAAAACATGCCATCGACTGCGACTTGCGCTGGGGGTTCTGCGAGCTGGCCAATACCCCGCGCCATGTTGAAAACCTGATCGCCGAGCAAGAGTCGCTGCACAGGCTGGGCTACAGGCACAAGGTCGAGCTGATCGGGCGCGCTGACATGCACCGGGTGGTGGGTTCCGATCGCTACCTCGGCGGGCTGACTGATGAAGGCTCGGGGCACTTGCATCCGCTCAATCTGGCACTGGGCGAAGCCCGGGTAGCTCAGCAACTGGGCGTCAGGTTGTACCAGAACAGTGCCGCCACCCGTATCGAATATGGCCCGCAGATCCGGGTCCATACCGCCAGCGGCGTGGTCAGGGCCAAAACCCTGGTACTCGCCGGCAATGCCCATCTGGGCGAGCTGGAGCCGGCACTCAGTGGCAAGGTGCTGGCCGCCGCCAGCTATGTCATCGCCACCGAACCCTTGAGCGAGGAGCTGGCCAGTGCGCTGATTCCGGACAATCGCGCTTTGTGCGATCAGCGGGTAGGGCTTGATTACTATCGGTTGTCGGCTGACCGACGACTGTTGTTCGGGGGCGCGTGCCATTACTCGGGGCGCACCTTGCAGGACATCGCCGGTTACATGCGCCCGAAAATGCTGGAGGTCTTCCCGCAGCTGGCGGGCAAGCGCATCGACTTCCAGTGGAGCGGCATGATCGGCATCGGTGCCAACCGGCTGCCGCAGATCGGCCGGTTGCAGGCCCATCCCAACGTGTTTTATGCCCAGGCGTATGCCGGGCACGGGATCAACACCACGCATATGGCGGCGCGCCTGGTCGCGCAAGCGATCAGCCTTGAACAGAGCAATGGTTTCGAACTGTTCAGTCGCGTGCCACACATGACATTCCCGGGGGGCAAGCACCTGCGTTCACCGCTGCTGGCGCTGGGCATGTTGTGGTACCGGCTCAAGGAAATAGCAGGGCATTAATCACCCTTCGGGAGCTGGTTGCCAGCTCCCGAAGGGTGTGTCTGACAACAACAAGAAAATCCTCAAAGGACCTTCACATGAAGCGATTTACCCCCTGTGTGCTGGCCGCGCTGTTCGCGTTGCCGTCTTTGCCAGCTCTGGCCGCTGCCGACCTGGTGTTCATCAATGGCAAGGTATTCACCGGCGTGCCGGGTCAGCCCTTGGTCAGCGCCGTGGCGGTGGAAAACGGCAAAATCAGCAAGGTGGGCAGTGATGCCGAAATCCAGGCACTGGCCGACAGCGGCACCCAGCGTGTCGACCTGGCAGGCAAGGTGCTGATGCCCGGGATGATTGATACCCACAGTCATCCGGTGAGCGCCGGTCTGAACAGTCTGGGGGCGAATTTGCTCGACGAAGAAAAACCGCTGCCCGAACTTGAGCAATGGATCATCGAGCAGGACAAGTCGGGCACCGCGCGGTCGGGCGACGTGATCAATATTGCCGGGGTCAGTTCTGCTTATTGGGAGCAGGCGCGGGAGCTGGGGAAAATTTTCAATCAGGGCCGCTGGGCCGATCAGCCGCTGGTATTGAGCGGCATCGACGGGCACACCGGCTGGGCCAATAACGCGATGCTCAAGCGTGCGAAAATTGATGCCGCCCTGGTCAAAAGCCTGCCAGCCAACGAGCAGGGCTATGTGGGCCACGAAGCAGACTTCACTCCAACCGGTTTTTTTGCCGAGTCGCGCTGGGACCAGGTCCGGGGCCAGATTCCTCCGGCAAGTCCTGAGGTCATGCTCAAAGCTGCCCGCGAAGCGGTAAAGGTCAATAATCAATACGGGGTGACGGCCTGGATGGACGCGGCCTCCAACGCTGGCCCCGGTGACGCGCTGTTTGATTTCACGGCTACCGAGCAAACCCTGGGGGTGCTGCCGCTTTATCGCCAGCTTGCAGAAAATGGCGAGCTCACCGCCCACGTCGCGGCGCTGATGCTCACCAACTCCCAAAGCAAGCCTGCCGATCTTGAAGTGCTGGCCCGGGTCATGAAGCAGTTCGAAGGCGTGCCCAACCTCACATTCCCCGGGATCAAGGTGTTTGCCGACGGCATTCTGGAGTACCCGGGGCAAACCGCAGCGGTGATCGTGCCGTATAAAAACAGCAACAAAAATGGCGAGCTGTTGATCGACCCGGCGCACTTCGGTGAGCTGGTGGTCGCGGCAGAAAAGCGCGGCTGGATCGTGCACATGCACGCAGTCGGTGACCGCGCGGTACGTGAGTCACTCAACGGTTTTGAGTATGCGCGCAAGCTCAATCCGACCCCGGTGGCCCATAGCATCAGCCACCTGCAACTGGTCAATCCCAAAGAGTTTCCACGCTTTGCCCAGCTCGGTGTGATTGCCTCGATGCAACTGCTGTGGGCCATCGAGGAGAGCTACACCATTGACCTGGTCAAGCCTTATATCAGTGCCTTCGCTTATGGCTATCAGTACCCGGCCAAATCCCTGCAGGACGCGGGTGCGATGATTTCGGGTGCCAGTGACTGGCCGGTATCGAGCCCTAACCCGTGGAACGCCATCGGCCAGGCCGTTACTCGCGATGGCCCCATGGGCGTGCTCAATGCCAAAGAACGAGTCGATCGCCAGACCATGTTTTACGCCTACACCATCAACGCTGCCAAAACCCTGGGGCTGGCTGAACAGATCGGTTCCCTGGCACCGGGCAAGCAGGCTGACCTGATCATCCTCGATCGTGATGTGTTCAACGTCGGCGACCACGAGTTGTACGATACCAGAGTGCTGAAAACCTACTTCGCCGGTAAGCCGGTAAACGCCCCCGAAGCCTGATTGAAAAACCCTGCCTCTGGCGCCACGACCCCGTGGCGTCCGGCGCAGCCGTGGGTGAGTTTCCATGCAGCTCTATAAAAACAAGAGAAACCCTATGAACGCAGCCTCAGTCTTCATGCTTGCCGGTCTCGCCCTGTCGCCATTGCTCAGCGCCCAGGCGGTGGAACTCAATGACCAGTTTTCCCTGCTGATCACCCCCACGCTGGTCAGTGATTACCGGGCCAACGGGCTTTCACAAACCAAGGGCGATCCTGCCGCGCAACTGGCCGTCACACTCAGCCACGCCAGTGGTTTGTACGCCGGTATCTGGACCTCCAATGTCAATTTCGGCTATGGCTCAAAAGCGCGCCAGGAAATCGAGTACTACGCCGGCTATGCCTGGCAAATCAGCGACAACATCAGCCTGGATACTTTCTACACCCGTTATGAATATCCCCGTGAAAGCGGCTACAACCAGAGCGACGTGCAGACCGTGCTGGATGTGTACGGTGTATTACTGGGGGGCAAATATGTCACCAACATGCAGGGTCCGGAATACGAGGACGAAAACGGCGAATTTCATGAAGGTAAAAAAGACGAGGACTTGTCGACGTTTTTTGTCGGCTACCGCACGCTGTTGCCTGCAGAGTTCGGTTTAGAGCTGCGTTATGAATATGTGGACTACAAGGACAAGGTTTTTTTCAGCGACAGCGGCAAGGGGCGGGCGGACTACACCGATTGGGAAATCAAGCTTACTCGCGACTTTGTCGGCGTCAGCTGGGGCTTGAGTTACATCGACACCAGCCTGTCGAAAGCCGAGTGCCAGAGCTACACCGGTTATGACGATGTGTGTGGTGCGACCCTGCTGGCCAGCGCCAGCAAAACCTTCTAAACCGGGGTTGCAAGGGTGTCGGCAAGCTCAGCATGTGATCGTACAACCCGCTTGAGCTATCATGCGTGGATGTTTTGCCCCGATGCCCTTGAATCCGAGAAAGATTTTCACCATGGAAAACCCAAACGACGTCCCCCGCCTTCCGCGCAAACGCCGCAGCCTCGCGCAGGAGTTGGTGACGGTGCTGTCCGAACAGATTCGTGACGGCTTGCTCAAACGAGGTGACAAACTACCCACCGAGTCCGCGATCATGGAAGCGCACGGGGTCAGCCGCACGGTGGTACGTGAGGCGATTTCTCGTTTGCAGGCAGCAGGCCAGGTCGAGACCCGGCATGGCATCGGCACTTTTGTGCTGGACACACCGAGCCCGAGCGGTTTTCGCATCGACCCGGCCACCGTGGTCACTTTGCGTGATGTGTTGGCGATTCTGGAACTGCGTATCAGCCTCGAAGTCGAGTCTGCCGGGCTGGCCGCCCAGCGGCGCAGCGACGAGCAACTGGCCGCGATGCGGGCGGCACTGGATGCGTTGAACGAAAATACCGCCCGTGACGGTGATGCGGTGGCTTCGGATTTCCAGTTTCATCTACAGATTGCGTTGTCGACGGGCAACCGCTACTTCACCGATATCATGACCCACCTGGGTACCAGCATCATTCCCCGTACCCGGCTCAACTCTGCGCACCTGGCCCATGATGACCAGCAGCAGTACATGCATCGCCTGAGCCGGGAGCACGAAGAAATCTACACCGCCATTGCCCGCCAGGACTCGGACGCCGCCCGGGCCGCCATGCGCCTGCACCTGACCAACAGTCGCGAACGACTGCGCCATGCCCACGAAGAAGCCGAAGCAAGGGGTTGATCGAACCCCCGCGAACCCCTAGTCGCTGACGAGGCACGGGGCTGCGATCGGCTGCGAAGCAGTCGTAGCCTGGAAGCAGGGCTTCCCTCGAAAAGCTCGCAGCCTGGTGCCTAGTCAGCACTACGGTTGCGGTTGTGGCGTCTTCTCGTACAACTTGCATCCGTCCTTGAATTAATTTTCATCCATCCGCCAACCTTCAGAAACCCTTGTGCCACGGCCCTTTGCTCTGGTTTGTGGCTCGGCAACGGAACCCCTGTGCAGGCAATTTGAAGAATTTGGATTGACGATTATATTTATAGTTGTACGATGACGTACGACACGGCGAAAGCGCTGCCGTTTTTATCATTACTACAAGCTCCCAGGGTGTTCGAATAATGAATCCACAAGAACTGAAGTCCATCCTCTCTTCCGGTCTGCTGTCTTTCCCGATTACCGATTTCAATGCCCAGGGTGATTTCCACCGTGAGGGCTACATCAAGCGTCTGGAATGGCTGGCCCCGTATGGTGCTTCTGCTTTGTTCGCCGCAGGCGGCACCGGTGAGTTCTTCTCCCTGGCGGCCAGCGAATATTCGCAAGTGATCAAAACCGCAGTCGATACCTGTGCCAACAGCGTGCCGATTCTCGCCGGTGTCGGCGGCTCGACCCGTCAGGCCATCGAATACGCACAAGAAGCCGAGCGTCTGGGGGCCAAAGGTTTGCTGCTGCTGCCGCACTACCTGACTGAAGCCAGCCAGGACGGGGTTGCCGCCCACGTTGAAGCCGTGTGCAAGTCGGTCAAGATCGGGGTGATCGTTTATAACCGTAACGTCTGCCGCCTGACCGCGCCGCTGCTGGAGCGTCTGGCCGAGCGCTGCCCGAACCTGATCGGTTACAAAGATGGCCTGGGTGATATCGAGTTGATGGTTTCGATCCGCCGCCGTCTGGGCGATCGCTTCAGCTACCTCGGTGGCCTGCCAACCGCAGAAGTCTATGCCGCCGCCTACAAGGCGCTGGGCGTGCCGGTTTACTCCTCGGCAGTGTTCAACTTCATTCCCAAGACCGCGATGGATTTCTACCACGCCATCGCCCGTGAAGATCACACCACCGTGGGCAAGATCATTGATGACTTCTTCTTGCCGTACCTGGATATCCGTAACCGCAAGGCCGGTTACGCAGTGAGCATCGTCAAGGCCGGCGCCACCATTTCCGGTTACACCGCAGGTCCGGTGCGTACGCCACTGACCGATTTGCTGCCGGAAGAATACGAAGCACTGGCCGCCTTGATCGACAAGCAAGGTCCGCAGTAACCCATAATCAAGGCCGCTGAGAAATCAGCGGCCTTTTGCGTTGTAGACACACCGATCCACCCTGTAGGAGCGAGCTGTCCGGGTTTAAAAGCCCGCGCCTGCAGGATGAAAAATAGTTACCCGCGCATAAAAATAATCAGTGGGAGTACATCTACATGCCAGCGACCAAGCCGACGCATGTCCGTTATTTGATTCTGCTCATGCTGTTTGTGGTGACCACGATCAATTATGCCGACCGCGCCACCATCGCTATCGCAGGTTCAAGCCTGCAAAAAGACCTCGGTATCGACGCCGTTACCCTGGGTTTCATTTTTTCTGCCTTTGGCTGGGCCTACGTGGCCGGACAAATCCCTGGCGGCTGGCTGCTCGACCGTTTCGGCTCGAAAAAAGTCTATGCCCTGAGCATCTTCACCTGGTCACTGTTCACCGTGCTGCAAGGCTATGTCGGGGAATTCGGCATCTCCACCGCCGTGGTGGCGCTGTTTATGCTGCGTTTTCTGGTGGGCCTGGCGGAAGCGCCTTCCTTTCCCGGTAATGCCCGTATTGTCGCCGCGTGGTTTCCCACCGCCGAACGCGGCACCGCGTCTGCGATCTTCAATTCGGCGCAGTACTTCGCCACGGTGATTTTTGCTCCGCTGATGGGCTGGATCGTTTACACCTTCGGCTGGCAGCACGTGTTTATCGTGATGGGCGGCATCGGCATTGTGTTCTCGCTGATCTGGCTCAAAGTTATCCACAGCCCGCGCCAGCATCCAATGATCAACGAGGCCGAGTTCAGGCATATCGCCGACAACGGCGGGCTGGTGGACATGGATCAGGACAAGGGCACAGGTAAAAAAGTCGACGGTCCGAAGTGGGATTACATCCGCCAGTTGCTGACCAACCGCATGATGCTCGGCGTGTACCTGGGCCAGTACTGCATCAACGGCATTACCTATTTCTTCCTGACCTGGTTCCCGGTGTATCTGGTCCAGGAGCGCGGCATGACCATTCTCAAAGCCGGCTTCATTGCCTCGCTTCCGGCGATCTGCGGCTTTATCGGGGGTGTGCTGGGCGGTGTGATTTCCGATTACCTGCTGCGCAAAGGCCACTCCCTGACCTTCGCCCGCAAGGCCCCGATCATTGGCGGCCTGTTGCTGTCCACCAGCATCGTGGCCTGCAACTATGTCGATATTGAATGGATGGTGGTGGGCTTCATGGCCCTGGCCTTCTTCGGCAAAGGCGTTGGCGCTCTGGGTTGGGCGGTGGTGTCTGACACCTCGCCGAAACAAATCGCCGGTCTGAGTGGCGGTCTGTTCAACATGTTCGGCAACATTGCCTCGATCACCACGCCGATCGTCATCGGCTACATCATCAGCACCACTGGCTCGTTCAAGTGGGCACTGGTGTTTGTCGGCTGCAATGCGCTGGTGGCGGTGTTCAGCTATCTGGTTATCGTTGGCCCGATCAAACGGGTGGTGCTCAAAGAGCCACCGGTAAGCGGGCCACAACTGACCAAACTTGTTTCAGCACATCCTTGAAGGGCGGCGCCATGACTTTGATTGAACACTCCGACTCGCCGCGCACTATCCGTCTGCATGCACTGGACAACGTCGCGGTGGTGGTCAACGACCAGGGCGTACCGGCCGGGACCGAGCTTGCCGATGGCCTGGTGACCCTGGATTTTGTGCCGCAGAGCCACAAGGTCACGCTGGTGGACATTGCCCGGGGCGGCGCAGTCATTCGATACGGCCAGACCATCGGCTACGCCTTGCAGGCCATCGCCCGCGGCAGCTGGGTCAATGAAGACCAACTGCGCATGCCCACTGCGCCACCCCTGGACAGCCTGCCGCTGGCCACCGAGGTGCCGGTGGCCCAGGCGCCTCTTGAAGGCTTCACCTTCGAGGGGTATCGCAATGCCGACGGCACCGTCGGCACGCGTAACATTCTGGGGATTACCACCACTGTGCAGTGCGTGACCGGGGTGTTGAACCACGCGGTCAAGCGTATCCGTGATGAACTGTTGCCCCGATACCCCCATGTCGATGATGTGGTCGCGTTAACCCACAGCTACGGCTGCGGCGTGGCCATCAGCGCCACCGATGCCTACATCCCGATCCGCACGGTGCGTAATCTGGCACGCAACCCCAACCTGGGCGGCGAAGCGCTGGTCATCAGCCTGGGCTGTGAAAAACTTCAGGCCGGCCAGGTGATGCACGACAACGACAGTTCGGTGGACCTCAGCGAACCGTGGTTGTACCGCTTGCAGGATTCCAGCCACGGCTTCGGCGAAATGGTCGAACAGATCATGGCGCTGGCAGAGACCCGTCTGAAGAAACTCGATCTGCGCCGCCGTGAAACCGTACCCGCGTCCGAGCTGATTCTGGGCATGCAGTGCGGCGGCAGCGATGCGTTTTCCGGGATCACCGCCAACCCGGCGCTGGGCTATGCCTCGGACTTGCTGCTCAGGGCCGGAGCGACGGTGATGTTTTCTGAAGTCACTGAAGTGCGCGATGCCATCTACCTGCTGACCTCCCGTGCCGAAAGCCGCAGCGTCGCCCAGGAACTGGTGCGGGAAATGGACTGGTACGACCGCTATCTGGCCAAAGGCGAAGCTGATCGCAGCGCCAATACCACACCGGGCAACAAGAAAGGCGGGCTGTCGAACATCGTCGAAAAATCCCTGGGTTCCATCGTCAAGTCCGGCAGCAGCGCGATCAATGCTGTGCTCGGCCCTGGTGAGCGTTTCACGGGCAAAGGGCTGATTTTCTGTGCAACGCCGGCCAGCGATTTTGTCTGCGGCACCTTGCAACTGGCCGCGGGGATGAACCTGCACGTGTTCACCACGGGGCGCGGCACCCCTTATGGTCTGGCCATGGCACCGGTGGTCAAGGTCTCGACCCGTACCGAGCTGGCGCAGCGCTGGCCGGACCTGATCGATATCGACGCCGGGCGCATTGCCACCGGCCGCGCGACCATAGAAGAGCTGGGCTGGGAGCTGTTCCACTACTACCTGGATGTGGCCAGCGGCAAAAAACACACCTGGGCCGAACAGCACAAATTGCACAACGACATTACCTTGTTCAACCCGGCGCCCATTACCTGAGGTTCCCTGTTCAATCCAGGCGCATGTCTCAAGAGTTAAGTCCATTGGGCAGCCCGCCGAAGGCCGGCATCGGCCGGTTCGCGGTCAGCAGTGACAGTTTGCTGATCCCTGCATGCACATCTAGGGGCAGTGCGCCGCAGATGTGCTGAATCAATAAATTGTCCTGCGCTGCCCGGGCTTTACAGGGTTTCTTCGGTCTGGGTCCTTTCCAGGTAATTCACCAGCAGCCACCATAAATGCTCTGACGCCGGGTGTAGTCGTCGATCGGAGCTGCGCAGAATATGACACTGCGAGGCCCTTGCTATGGGGTGATCCAGGGGGATGGCCAGCAGTTTTGAATCTTTGCCCTGTTGCCCCAGAGACTGAGCGGTCATGAACGCTACGCCAAGACCTGCCTGGCACAGGGTGATCGCCACAGACTGTTGGTTGCAGCGATAGGCGGGGGTGAATACCTGATTTTCAGACTCGAATATTTTATTGATATAGCGCTGTACGCCATAGGCGTTAGACAGGCCAATCAACCTGTGGTTGGCCAGTTCACTGACAGCAATGACAGTGAATTCTTTTAAGGGATGATCTTCAGGAACAATTGCGCAAATAGGGCCTCTGGTGAAACTGCGACGCTGCAGCGATACGTTGTCGATGGGGCCGAATGACAGCGCCATATCGACCTCTCCGCGTACCAGCATCATCAGTGTGGCGCTCATATCCCCGGAACTGATGTCCACAAAAACGTCGGGATAGACTTTGGAAAATTCACGCAATTCGTTGGCGACAAAGTCGGCAACCATCCCCGGCCCGATTCTCAGGGAGACGGTTCCGCCGCGCATATATCGCAGGTCATTCAATTGTTTGCTCAGGACTTCCCGACGTTTTTGCGTTTCACTGAAATGATCAGACAGGAGTTTGCCTGCTTCAGTCAGCACTACATTGCGTCCGCGACGTTCAAGCAAGGGTAAATGCAGGCTGCGCTCGAGGAGGGCGATCTGTCGGCTGATGACGGAGGGGTTTACGTCAAGTACGTCGGCTGCTTTGCGAATGCCACCTTGAAACCCGACTTCGTGCAGGTAGCCAAGGCGCTTTTCCTGGAAACTGTTCTCCATCTCTTAGCCTTCTGGTCGTCAACTGTTGCTCTGTGGGCAACAATCTAGTGTTCACCCTCGTATTTTTCAACCCACAAGAGCATTCCATACTCGGGGCCTACTCCTCCAGGACAGGCCCAAAATATGAGCGCCGTACAAGAATACCTTCGCCTGCACTCCGATGTTCTGCTCGCCGATTTAAAGCGACTGGTACTTGCCGAGTCCCCCTCTACAGACAAGCGGGCTGTTGATGCCTGTGGTGAAGTGCTGCAAGACATCATGGCGCAGCGCATCGGCGCTACCGTGGAGGTTGTCGCGCGCGAGGAGTACGGAAATCATCTGATGTTCACGGTGGGTAAAGGGCCAAAGCGCACGGCTGTGCTCGGGCATTTTGATACCGTTTGGGACATCGGCCGTCTTTCACTGCGGGTCGAAGAAGGCAAACTTTACGGCCCGGGCATTCTGGATATGAAGGGTGGGCTCATTCAGGCCATTTGGGCTACCAAGGCCCTGATTGACCTTGGCTTGCTGGGGGATCGACAAATCCGCTTTTTATGTTCCAGTGATGAAGAAATCGGTAGCCCGAGTTCTCGTGAGTGGATTGAAAGTGAAGCGCGTCTGTGCGAACAAGTGCTGGTGGTTGAGCCGGCCACCTCGCATAGCAATGAACTGAAGGTCGAGCGCAAAGGCACAGGCCGTTTCGATATCAAGATCAAAGGTCGGGCAGCTCACGCAGGTAACAACCCCGAAGACGGAATCAGCGCAGTACATGAAATGGCTGAGCAGATTCTTTTCCTCCATGGACTGAATGCGCCTGAATTGGGCACAACCATTAATGTCGGGATTGCCAACGGCGGGCAGCGTACCAATGTGATCGCCGACAGTGCAGAGTTGAGTGTTGACCTGCGTGTCAGCAGTTTGGCAGAGGCCCGGCGG
Organism: Pseudomonas paraversuta; assembly: GCF_904067025.1. Taxonomy (NCBI): domain Bacteria; kingdom Pseudomonadati; phylum Pseudomonadota; class Gammaproteobacteria; order Pseudomonadales; family Pseudomonadaceae; genus Pseudomonas; species Pseudomonas paraversuta. The sequence continues at coordinate 4,272,367 of NZ_CAJFDA010000001.1, read as the reverse complement.
ATTGAATCCATCGTCAAAGACATGAAACCATGCCTGGCTGGCGCGCAGATCGCTGTCAGCGGTGGTCTGGTGCGTCCTCCCCTTGAATACACCCCGTTAAACCAGAAACTTTTTGCCGTAGCCCAAGAGGCTGCAGAGGCACTGGGCATTCAAATCAAAGGTGCCTCGGTGGGAGGAGGAAGTGACGGCAACTTCACCTCTGCCATCGGTATCCCGACCCTGGACGGACTTGGGGCTACGGGGGTAGGGCCGCACTCTACCCATGAACACATCATTATCTCGGATTTACCAGTACGGGCCGCACTTCTGGCTGAACTGATCCAGAGACTTTAAACCGGCTGAGAAACCTGAGGTAAAAGCTATGATAAATATAAAATCGGCTTCTGAGGGCGTAAGTACGGCCTCTAAATCTTCAAAGCAAGAAATCAAAAGTCCCTATGTTTTTCTTTTTATTATCTTGCTGATTGCGGCGGCCGCTACATGGATTATTCCCGCGGGTGTGTTTGATCGTGAAATGCGCGATGGCATCTCATTTGTCGTGAATGGCAGTCTTCATGCCGTTCCGCAAAATGGCGTGCATCCGCTAGGGGTTTTTACGGCGATTGCTTCCGGGTTGCAGAGTTCTGCACCTATCATCTTTCTGATCCTCTTTACCGGCGGCGCTTTAGCGGTACTGGAAAGTACCGGAGCCATTCACCAGGCACTCAATGGCATTGCACGCAGTACAAAGCTTAATGATTACGTGGTCGTGGCAATCTTTGGTCTGATCTTTGGAGTGCTTGGAACCACGGGCGTTGTGGTCAATGCGGTTGTTGCTTTCGTTCCGATTGGTTTGCTGGTTGCCAGGTCTCTGGGGTTGAACCCTTTCTTCGGGGTCTCGCTGGTGTATTTGACGTGCGCGTCCGGTTTCAATGTGGCGCTCACTAACCCGGTGACTACCGGGCTTACTCAGAGACTGGCCCAACTGCCATTATTTTCCGGCTTCGGGTTGCGCGGCATTACCTCAGCACTGTTCATATTGGCCTGTATCGCTTTTTTGATGATTTACATGCGCAAATGCCGCAAAAATGGTGAAAAACGTCCTGAACTGACTGATTCCATCGCGGCAGACGAAAAGGCAACAACCCGCCACTGGCTGATTCTGGCGTTCGCTTCCGGCACTCTGGTGACCTTCATTTATGGCGCCATGACCATGAAGTGGGGAGAGCTCGAGATGACCGCCATGTTTGTGTTCATGGCGATAGTCGCAGGCATGATTGGCAAACTGTCGGCGTCTGAAATTGCCAACAGTTTTCTGGGTGGTTGTTCCCGGATTGTCTCCGGGGCACTGATTGTCGGCATGGCCCGGGCAATATCAATCGTTCTGGATAACGGTCATATCCTTGATCCGATTGTCGGGCATCTGGCTGACTTGCTGGCGCCGCTGCATCCCGCCATGGCCGCCATCGGTATGTACGTGAGTGCAGCGCTGATGCACTTTGCTATTTCTTCCGGTTCCGGTGAATCGGCATTGCTGATACCCATCTATGTGCCTATCGGCGACATGATCGGGCTGACACGGCAAGTAGTGGTGCATGCCGTATTGTTTGGCGAAGGTATCGTTAACTGTATTAACCCGACCTCCGGTGTCTTGATGGGCGTTCTTGCCGTGGCCGGTATTCCTTTCGGCAAGTGGGTGAAGTTTGTAGCGCCGCTGATTGCCGTATGGATGGTGATTTGTGTGGTTGTACTGATTGTTGGCGTAGAAATGAAGTGGGGCCCGTTTTGAAGTTCTCATCCCGCCCTGGCTGTAGTGATCAAGTCATTAAACCCTGATGTAGCAGGCGCGAACTTGTCTTGGGATGTTTGTTAGCGATAACCCGTGATTACAGTTTAAACACGGCGCTCTCTAAGTCATCGCGAGACAAGCTCGTGCCTGCAGTTGCGATAGCAATGGTTCAAGTAAACAGCCTTGGGGCAGCGGGCGGGTTTGCCTGTGGATTGAGCAAATTAAAATAATAAATCGGAGCGCTGTAAGTGACCGTAAACAATATAGCTGCAACTTTTCTTCTGGGCGGTATTGCCCTGAGTACTCAGGCACAGGCTGATTTTCTGCGTGACGGTAAAGCCACGCTGGGGTTGAAGAACTTCTACTTCAACAATGACAGTCGTGAGGGCGCCGCGAAGCCTTCAAAAACCGAAGAGTGGGCGCAGGGCTTTATGCTGGATTACAAGTCGGGCTATACCGACGGCGTTTTCGGCTTTGGGGTCGATGCCTTGGGGTTGCTGGGTGTGACCCTGGATGGCGGCAAGGGGCGGTCTGTGGGTAGCACCATGATTCCAGTCGGCAGTGATGACAGGCCCGTCAGTCAGTGGGGGCGCTTGGGGCTGACGGGGAAAGTCAAAGTTTCCAGGACCGAACTTCGCTACGGAACACTTCTGCCCAGACTTCCGGTGCTGGTTGCCAACGATGGACGGCTGCTTCCCCAAACCTTCGAGGGGGGCCAGGTAGTCTCACGGGAGTTGGCTAATGTGACCTTCAATGGCGGGCGGATTGAGCATGCAACTGGCCGTGGATCAACGGACCGGACTGGTCTGGCCGCTGTGGGGGGGCAGCGCGAAAGCAACCAGTTCAATTTTGCCGGGGCTGACTGGAGAGTTTCCAGGGACCTGCTCGCACAGTATTACTACGGTCACCTTGAAGACTATTACAGCCAGCAGTTTTTTGGATTGGTTCACACCCTTGAGTTTTCGAATGACCAGTCTTTAAAAACCGACCTGCGTTATTTTCGAACTGAATCTTCGGGTAAAAACAGTTCGGGAGCTGCGGGCTACCGCATCAGTGGTTACACCAAGGAGGGCGATGGCGAGATCGACAACCGTACCTGGAGTGCTGCATTTATTTACAGCATTGGCAGCCATGGGGTCACCGCCGGCTATCAAAGTGTTTCCGACGGCAGTAATTTCACTCAGCTCAATCAGGGCGGGCTGGAAGGCAAAGGTGCTGGCGGCGCGAGCTTGTACCTGTACACCGACCGCCTGACCCAAAGTTTTACCCGGGCCGGGGAGCGCACAGCATTTGGCCAATATGCCTATGACTTTACTGCCCTCGGCGTGCCGGGCCTGAAAGCCTCGGTGATGTACCTGCGGGGGGACAATATCAAGACTGTCAGCGGCGACAGGCTGAAGGAATGGGAGCGGGATTTCAGCCTGGATTACGTCGTGCAATCCGGCGCGCTTAAAGGTGTGGGGCTGGGTTGGCGCAATGGTAAGTCCCATAGCCAGGCTGCCCGCAATCAAGATCAGAATCGGGTGTTTCTGAGCTACAGCATTGCGCTTTTCTAAGGCCGCTGGGTACTAGTCCTCAAGTGCGCTGAACAGGCGCATCGAGCCTTTTCTCCCAAGGCCGGCGGGCTGCCAGGTGATACCTGGCAGCCCGTTTTTTTGCCTGAAGCTTCTATTGTGAATCGTTGCTCCCGCAGGGGCATGGCCTGCCGGCGTCGGGCCCGCAGCCAGCCATTTCCCGCGATTGCCTCAGAAGCGATCCAGCCGGTACGGTTCGAGCCCCGGCAACGGATGAGACGGGGTCGCGGTCGCCGGTGCAACCATCCGCGCAATCAGCTCGGCAGTGACTGCGGCCTGTGTCAGGCCCAGGTGCTGGTGGCCGAAGGCAAGCAGTACCTTGCCGTTGCATACCCGGTCGATGATCGGCAGAGAGTCCGGCAAGGACGGGCGGAAACCCATCCAGGGCGTGGCACCCTCGGCGCTCAAGTCCTGGCGGAACAGACCTTTGCTCAACCGGTGCAACTGCCAGGCGCGCTCCATGGTCGGGGGGCGCTCAAGGCCGGCGAACTCGACAGTGCCGGCCAACCGTAGCCCATCGGTCATGGGGGTCATGATGAACTTGCGTTCCAGCGAGGTGACCGCGAAAGGCAGCCGCTCGTGTTCATGGGGCAGCATCAGGTGATAGCCGCGCTCGGTATCCAGGGGGACCTTCTTGCCCGTCAGCTTTGCGGTGAGCCTGGCTGAGTGGGCGCCACAGGCGATCAGTACCTGGCGGGCAGTCAAACTGCCCTGGTCGGTGTGCAGCGAGACGCCGTTCTGATGCAGGTGTCCGTCCTGCACCCGTTGCTTGATGAAGCGCACACCGCAGGCCTTGGCGGCCTCGACCAGTTCACAGACCACCTGGTAGGGGTCCAGAAAATGCCCTGTGCTGGGGAAGAACAACCCGCCCTGGATCTGCTCGCTCAATTGCGGGGCGACGTCGCGGATGGCCTGGGCCTGCCACATATCGACCGGTACTGCTTGTTGACGCATGCGTGCCTGTAGCGCTTCGATCGCCTGGCGCGACTCGGCGCGTTCGAACACCAGCAACGAGCCGTCTTCCTTCATCAGGTTCGGCCGTTCGATCGACTCCAGCAGCCGGTGCCAGGCACCCAGGCTGCTTTCGTTGAGCGCACGTATGCCGGCCACGGTGCGCTGGTAAGGCGCCGGTCGCAGGTTCAACAACAAGCGCGTGAACCAGGGCATGGCACGGGGCAGGTATTTCCAGTCCAGGCGCAGCGGGCCCATGGGGTCCATGAGCATGGCGGGCAAGCGCTTGAGGATCGACACATCGGCGATGGGAAACACCTGCTCGGTCGCCAGATGCCCGGCGTTGCCGAATGAGGCGCCGTGGCCGGGGTCCTGCTGGTCGATAACCACTACGCGCTGGCCCTGGCGTGCCAGTTGCAGGGCACAGGCAACGCCGATGATCCCGGCGCCGACCACGGCAATGTCAACGCTGTCGTCAGGGTTGCTGGAATTGAAGGGGTTCGACATTTCCTAGGCTTCTCTCTGGCCGTCGAACAGGCGGCGCAGCAGCAGCGGGTTGCTGTGCTTGAGCGCGGCTGGCAACAAGGTATCGGGGAAGTCCTGGTAGCAGACCGGCCGCAGGAAACGCAGGATGGCGGCGGTGCCGACCGAGGTTGTGCGCGTGTCGGAGGTGGCCGGGAAAGGACCGCCATGGACCATGGCATCGCACACTTCAACACCGGTTGGCCAGCCGTTGACCAGCAGGCGACCGGCCTTGCGCTCCAGGATCGGCAGCAGCGCCCTGGCGCTTTCCAGGTCGGCGTCATCCAGGTGCAGGGTGATGGTTAGCTGGCCTTCCAGATGCTCGGTGACCTGGCGGATTTCGTCGTCATTGGCACATTGCACGATCAGCGACGCGGCACCGAACACTTCGCCTTGCAGGGACGGGTCGGCGAGGAAATCTTCTGCCCGGGTGACGAACAGTCGGGCCTGGCACTGGTTAGGAGTTTCGCCCTGCAGGCCGGCAGCCGCTGCCCGGGCGTGGGGGTTTTCGGCCAGAGCGCCGACACCGGCTTGATAGGCGCTGAAGATGCCGGGGGTGAGCATGGTCTGCGCAGGGCTGCGCTGCACGAAGTCCGCTGCCACGCGGATGAAACTGTCCAGGGCCGGGCCTTGACGGGCAATTACCAGGCCCGGGTTGGTGCAAAACTGGCCGGCGCCCTGGGTCAGGGAAGCGACAAAGCCTTGTGCCAGCGCTTCGCCACGATTGTGCAGGGCCGCCGGGAAAAGCAGTACCGGGTTGATCGAGCTCATTTCCGCATACACCGGGATCGGCTCCGGGCGTGCCTGGGCCGCCTTGCACAAGGCCATGCCGCCACTGCGCGAGCCGGTGAAGCCGACGGCCTTGATCCGCCAGTCGCTGACCAGGGCGATCCCCACTTCGCGACCCGAGCCGAACAACAGCGAGAACACGCCTTCAGGCAGAGCGCATTTTTCCACGGCGCGGCCAATTGCGCGGCCTACCAGTTCGCTGGTGCCCGGGTGCGCGCTGTGGGCCTTGACGACGACCGGGCAACCGGCAGCCAGGGCCGAGGCGGTATCGCCGCCGGCAACGGAGAAGGCCAGGGGGAAATTGCTGGCGCCGAACACGGCCACCGGACCCAGCGGCACCTGACGCTGGCGCAGGTCAGAGCGGGGCAGAGGTTGACGTTCCGGTAGTGCCGGGTCGACCCGTACATCCAGCCATTCGCCGGCACGTACAGTGCGGGCAAAGGTGCGCAGCTGGTGGCAGGTGCGGCCACGTTCACCCTGGATACGCGGGCGTGGCAGGCCGCTCTCGGCCGTGGCGCGGTCGATCAGTTCATCGCCAAGGGCTTCGATTTCATCGGCAATGGTTTCGAGGAATTCGGCGCGTGCCGCCAGTGATGTCTCGCGATAGCGGTCCAGGGCTGCCCATGCCAGGGCGCAGGCCTGTTCTACATGCTCAGCGGTACCGCCGGGATAGGCCGGTTCGAGCGGTTGGTCGGTGGCGGGATTGATCGCCCGGATCGCTTCGCGGCTGCCGGTAATGGCGTGGGTGCCGATCAGCATTTGGCCTGTCAGAGTCATGGCGGTTCCTGGAGCAGTAGGGGAGTCCGGTTGCCAAACACGGGGCTTGGCAGCCGGGCATAAATAGAGGGCGGCGCGCATCGGGGCGCCGCCGTGCAGGCAGGTGGTGGGCGAAACGTCAGGCGACGTTCTGCTCTGCCGACCAGTTGGCGTACCACTGGCGGAACAACGTGTACTGGTTCTCGGCGTAATTGCGCTGGGCATCGCTGAGCACATCAGTCTCGTTGAAGTGCAGGGTGTATTCCTTGTCACCGTTGAGCACCATCAGGTGCTTGTAGTACAGCACCAGGTCGCAGCCTTCGTCGAAGGACGAGAGCACGGCCAGAGCAGCTTCCAGTTCGCGGGCCAGGCGGCGAGCCTTGGCGTCGCCTTTGGCGGCTTTTTTGCTCAGGGCTACCAGTTGCAGCACTTCGCGCGGCAGGGCGTTGCCGATGCCGGTGATGGCGCCGGTGGCGTTGCAGTTGACGAAGCCATGCACCACCTGGGTGTCGACACCGACCATCAGGGTAACGTCATCGTCCTTGGAGGTGATGTTCTCGGCGGCGTAGCGCATGTCTGCAGCACCACCGAACTCCTTGAAGCCGATCAGGTTCGGGTACTCGCGACGCAGTTCGAAGAACAGGTCGGCGCGGGTGGCAAAGCCGTAGTAAGGGCTGTTGTAGATGACTGCCGGCAAACCCGGAGCGGCTTCCAGGATCGCGGCGAAGTGAGCTTTTTGCGCGGCGGCAGAGGCGCCACGGGACATCACGCGCGGGATAACCATCAGGCCCTGGGCGCCAACTTTGGCTGCATGGGCTGCGTGGGAAACCGCTTCACGGCTGTTGACCGCACCGGTACCGACGATGGTCGGAATGCCTGCGGCCACCAGGCGCGCGACGCCTTCCTGGCGCTGGGCTTCGGTCAGCAGTGGCCAGTCGCCCATGGAGCCGCAGTACACCACGGCGCTCATGCCGATATCGATCAGTTCCTGGCCCTTGGCTACCAGCGCGTCAAAATCCGGCTGGCGGTCAGCGGTGCAAGGGGTCATCAGGGCCGGCATGCAGCCAGTGAAAATGTTATCGGTCATTGCTGTAACTCCTGGAAAATTTATTGTTGTCTATTGAAGCTATAAGGGGCCGTCTGAACGGCATCCGGCGGGGTGGCTCAAATGCCCCACGCGAAGGGATCCTGTTCGTCGATCAGCAGCGTGCTGTCGGCGGTCATGTAGGCGCGGCCAGTAATGGAAGGGCGGATACGCTCGCCTTCCCATTCGTAGCTGCCGATGAACTGGCTGCCAGTGATGCTGGCCTGGACCCAGCGCTCGCCTGCGGCCAGTTTTTCATCGGCTGCCAGGCAAGCCAGCTTGGCGCAGGTGCCGGTGCCGCAGGGTGAGCGGTCGTAGGCTTTGCCCGGGCACATGACGAAGTTGCGGCTGTTGGCCTGGTGGTCCTCGGCAAACAGCTCGACATGGTCGATCAGGGCGCCGTCTTCGCCGTGGATGCCTTGGGCTTCCAGAGCTTTGAGCATCGCCCAGGTGTACTCGGTGAGGGCTTCGACGTTGTCGAGTTGCAATGCTTTGCCGTGATCGGAAACCAGGAAGAACCAGTTGCCACCCCAGGCGATATCGCCGTACACAAGGCCGTGGCCGGGGACGTCCACCGGCACCTGTTTGCGGTAGCGGTAGGCGGGTACGTTGCGCAGGGTCACAGCGCCATCTTCATGCAGCGTGGCGCTGACCGGGCCCACTGGCGTATCGATTTTGTGCACGCCCGGGCTGATGTGCCCCAGATGATGCAAGGAGGCCACCAGGCCGATGGTGCCGTGACCACACATGCCGAGGTAACCGGCATTGTTGAAGAAGATCACGCCACAGGTGGCATCCGGCGAGACCGGCTCACAGTACAGGGCGCCTACCAGCACATCGTTGCCGCGGGGCTCCAGCAGGCAGGCACGACGCCATTGGTCATGCTGGTCGCGCAGGGCATTGAGCTTCTCAGCCATGGTGTTGCCGGCCAGTTGCGGAAAGCCTTTCATGACCAGGCGCGTGGGTTCGCCGCCGGTGTGGGAATCAATGATATGTACTTGTTTCATATACCTGTCCTTTAGACGCGCAAAGAGGCCTGGAATCCCGGGATCAAGCCCCGGCGTATGCCCCGGCGGGATGCGCAGAGTGGGCTGCTGCCTGATGGACTACCTGTTCATCGTCTTCGTCCTCATCTTCCAGGCGCACCAGATGCGCCGGTACACCGGTGGCCGCGCCCCAGTAGTAGATGCCCAGAGCGCAGGTCGCCACCACCAGGTTGTCGAAGGGGTGAGTGAGCACGCCCATGCCACCGAAACTGCCGAGCTTGGAGAGCACGATGGTCACGGCGTAGAAGCCGATCAACCACATGGAAGAGCGAACTTGCTGGGCCAGATTCAGGTGCCAGGTGGGTACAAAGCGACCACACATCAGGTACACCACGAACATCGCGATCTGCAGGCCAAGCAACCAGGACACGGTGTTCCAGCCTGACCAGTAGACAATCAGTGCCGCGATGACGAACGACAGCGGGCCCAGTACCGCCATCCACTTGACCCGGAACGGGCGCGGCATGTCAGGGGCGTTGCGGCGCAGTGCGGCCACGGACACCGGAGCCACGGCGTAGCTGAGCACCAGTGCTGCGGAGACGACGTTGATCAGGGCTTCCCAGGAAGGGAAGGGCATGGTCCAGAACACCGACAGAGCGAAGGTCAGCCACAGCGCAGGGCGCGGGATGCCGGACTTTTCGTCAATGCGGGTGAAGATCTTGAAGAAGGTACCGGTCTTTGCCCAGCCGTAGACCACCCGAGGGGTAGCGTTCATATAGATGTTGCCGCAACCGCTGGGCGAGATCACCGCATCAGCCACCACCAGGTAGGCCAGCCAGCCCACACCCAGGGCCAGGGCGATGTCGCGATAAGGTAGCGCCAGTTCCTTGGACACACTGGTCCAGCCGTTGACCAGCATCTCGGTGGGCACACCGCCGAGAAAGGCCGTCTGCAACAGCACATAAATGGCGGTGGACAGCAGCACCGACAGGATCAGTGCAATCGGGATGGTGCGTTGCGGGTTCTGTACTTCGCTGGCCACCGAGATGATGGGGGTCAGCCCCAGGAAAGCGAAGATCACACCGCCAGCGGAAACGGCCATCTCGATGCCCGCCATGCCGAATGGCGCGAAGCCATGGACCTCGAAGTTTGCCGGTTTGAAGAAGGTGAACAGCACCCCGATCACCAGCAGCGGAACGATGAACTTGAATACGCTGACCAGGTTATTGAACTTGGCGAAAGTCTTCACACTGCGATAGTTGAGCATGAAGAACAGGCAGAGCAGACCGAACTGCATCAGCCAGCCAATCACCGTAGGGGAGTTGGAGCCGGCCTGGGTCAGCCCGGGGAACCAGGCGGCAGCATACTGGCGAGAGGCAACCACCTCGATTGCCACCAGGCTGGAGAAGGCGATCAGGGTGATAAAGCCCATCAAGTAGCCGAGCAACGGGCCGTGGGAGTACACCGGGTAGCGAACTACACCGCCGGCCCGCGGCAGTGCTGCCCCCAGTTCACAGTAAACGATGCCCAGCAGCAGCACGGCAAACCCGCCCAGCAGCCAGGAAAAGATGCCTGCGGGGCCCGCAATGGCGGAAACGTGGCTGGCGGCAAACAGCCAGCCAGAACCGAAGATGGCTCCCAGCCCGATAAACGTAAGGTCTATCAATGAAAGTTGCTTTTTGAACTTACCTTTGCCTGACATGGCGGTGCCTTCTTGTGAGTTATTGGATAGGCAGGAGTGATGTCATTTGAAAACGTTATGCTCGGGATCGCCGTAGATAACGTTGCGGCTGCTAACAACCGCGCACTTATAAAAACCGGGTTCAGGAATCCTTCACTTCCATAGGTCGTGCCGTGTAATCGCCTATACCTTCCTGGATGCGGGCTGACGCTTGCTTGCCAATCCGTCAGAGTTTTTCAAGGGGCATGCAATGGCTCTAGAGTGGACTTTTCAGCGGTTGCTCGATTGATGTTTTTCACTTGGGTCGATGACGAAATCAGCACAATTCCAAATTGCCGACGAGGTGCGGCACGGGTAGACTTTTGCCTGTCCGAACCCTGAGAGAGTGAGAGTCATGCCGCTAAGCGCGTTTGCGATCCTGGGGCAGGGCAGCGACCGGAGTCGCCCTGACAGCCTCGATGAACTACTGGCGGGGGTGGCGTTGCTGTTGCCGCTGCTGGATGTGATTCCGAATGCCGCGATCTTTATCAAAGATATCCACGCGCGCTACGTGATGGCCAACCGCACCCTGGTTCAGCGCTGCGGGTTGAAACAGTTGCAACCTTTGCTTGGCAAAACCAGTGCCGAAGTATTCCCCGCGCAACTGGGCCCCGGTTACACCGAACAGGACCGCCGGGTTCTGGAACAGGGCCTGGTCCTGGAAGACCAACTGGAGCTGCATTTATACGGCAGCCGGGAGCCCGGCTGGTGCCTGACCCACAAACGGCCGCTATATAACCGCAACGGAGAAATCATCGGCCTGGCGGGGATTTCGGTTGACCTGCAATCGGCCGCCGACACGCACCCGGCCTACCAGCGCCTGGCCGCGGTCGACGAATACATACGCGCGCATTTCAATCGCCGCGTCACCTTGGGCGAACTGACGCGAATCGCCGGCATTTCCGTGGCGCAGCTGGAAAGATACTGCAAGCGAGTGTTCCACCTGACGCCGCGGCAGATGATCCAGAAGGTTCGCCTGGAGCACGCCCATCGCCTGCTGCATACCGACATGCCCATCACCGAAGTGGCACTGCAGTGCGGCTATACCGACCACAGCGCTTTCACCCGACAGTTCAAGGCATTGACCGGCTTTACCCCGCGTCAGTATCGGCAGGCTACCGGGCATTGAGGGCCGAGGTGACAGGCAGTACCTGAGGCGTTTTCCTGCGCCATGTCATGGACACACCCCGTCAGCGGCGCTGAAAGCCCTGAATTCCAGGCACAAAAAAGACGTCCGAGGACGTCTTTTTTTGTTGAATTGGTGGGGCCGGGGGAAGTTGAACGGAGCAGGCAAGGTATTGACTAATAATAGTGATTTTAGTAATCGAATTTTGTTGGAATACTGATTGGAATGCCGAGGGTATAGCTTTCCCACTCGATTAACCGCTGAGTCTAATTTATTCCAGCTGTATGAAATGGTGTGCAGCACGCAAATTAATCTTGAATGCTAGTGAATTGCTTGGTCGGATTTACCTGCTGCATGCATGATGCGACTGCGCGACCCTATGCTCCTGTACATGAACGGTGCTCTCCAGTGTGGCTTCGGCCCTCTTAGAGGGCCGAAGCCACGTGGTAATCAAAAAAGTAGCAGCACATATTTTCAGATAAATGTGGATTTAAGCGCGTTTAGATAAAAAGGTAAAAGCAGTAGCTCTCCACTTTTACCTTTATGCTTTATTTAAAGGGCAAGATAGCCATCTTTGACTAATTCTCCACGTAGTTTCCAAAGTTCGATGCATTGGCGTTCTGTAGGGAGCTTGTGTGGTATTTGCGCGGCGATTTTTAATAGATTTATCTGTCGAGGAGAAAGCTTTTCTTTTTTAACTCCCCAGTTCAATAGTCGAGTCCATTCAGCACCAGGTAGATCAACTACCATGATCTGAATTTGAATACTGTCATCAGTCTTTTGTGTAGATTTGGATTTTTTAACTTCTTCGACAGATTGGCGTACCTCTTGGAAAAATTCTTCGGCGTTTGAAACTAAGCTTATTTTTGTATTTTTTACCTGCTCCCAACATGCCTGCATTTTTGCCCATTCAGTAACGTTGTCTTTAGGTCTGTCAGGATCGGTTAGCACATGGAAGACTTTTTCTGAAATTATGGACAATTGCTCGCATAGCGATTGTGGGACAGCTTGTGAGTCCCAGATGGCCCTAAAGTTAAGCTGTTTGCCAAGTGCATCTTCAGATATTAAGTTGTGCAGCTTAGCGATTGAGTACGTGACAATGTTCGCTCGGTACCCTCCTTGATACCACGGCTGCTGACTGACCAAGGCTTCTGTTTTTCTGAAGATGATAGCTAAAGCAACTACCTTGCGGAAATATTCTTCGTTATAGATCTTGCCATCCGATGTCCATGACTTGGAGATAGTGTCGGCGAAGAATATGAAGTTTTTCTGAGCGCCCATGCTTACTCTGTGAGGCTGCTCGCGCCAGCTGTTCTCATATTTTGCAACATCAGTCTTTGTGAAAAGCTGACTTTTTGGGCTTTGCGTTAAGAAATGATTTTTTTGGGCGGCCGATAGTTTTGCTTGCTCATTTAGATATTGGCCACGAGCTCTCTCATAGAACCAGTGTGTACCATACTGAGCCCCGCCGCTTGGTGAGGTAAACAACCTACGGGAGAACTCTTGAAGTCGAATGTGGAACGGATGGTTGGAGAAAAAGTCTGCGTCGCTTACCTTGTTTTGGCTATTCGCGTAACGTGCAATTTCTGGCGTTAACTCACCTGCTTTTTCTGGAGGCAAAACCGAAAGCTTCATTTGAACCATAACTTTCGAGAGGTCCAAGCATTCTTTGCGGGCTGCACCGCCTCTCTTCGCAAACGCTAGTGATGCAGTGGTTTGTCCACCATTCACGATTTGCAGGTTAACGGCGCTTCGAATACGCACCCCGCCTGCATCTTCTTCAAGTTCGACATTTTCAGCAGTAGCTGCAATTCCATTATTGAAAGCGAAGAACATCTCAGGCTGATTGCGTATAGTGTTTTGAATGGCTGCGTTAACTTTTCCTTTAGTGCTGAGAAAGGTTCGAACGTTCCCTTCAAGCAATCTGCTGCCATACATGTCGTATATGTCTGCCAAGGTGTCCCCAGGAATCATGCAGAGATAGGCGCTATAGTCCCCTTGGGACTCGGCTGCCGCAAGACATTTCAATCCACTGCTTACAGTTGAGGAAAAATCAACCACAAGATCATCCCGTCCTGTAGCTGATACATAAGCTGAATGGAATCTTCCAATATCCCAGATATGAAACTCGACTGGGGTTCCTCTCACTTGCTCTTCAGGCCACCCTTTTTGGCGAGTTTTAAGCATCGCGTCGCTGACGAAATAGAAGCGATATTTAGTTATCTTTGAATGCCAATCCATTAGGTCACATGCAAAGCCATGCCCTGGTTGGCTTTCGTCCACGCTACCGTCAGTCAAATTCCCGTCCAATGCTTCCTCTAGGAAGGCGCGTAAGTCACCAATTGCAGCCTTGACATCGGAAGTTACGAATGAGGTAACTTCATCTTCATTGAAGAACTCAGCGACTAGAAGCGCCATCGAATTGTCTGCATCATCAAATGCATAGCCGTCGATGCGCAGCTTTTTGCGTTTTCCGTTAACACCTTCAAATCTACAAACTTCAAAGGATAGAAGCTCTTCAGCCTCTATGAGTCTATCTCCGCAGTCCTCCACAAAAGCAGTGCGGATAAAGTCGCGTGAAGACTCCGCTTTTGAGCGAACGGCCTCTATAAAATCTTTATGGAAAGTATCAAGATTCATATGAATTGACCCGTGCGCTAGATTTGAAAGACTGTGCAATTATTAAGGTTTAACTTGTATGTTACATTGCTAAGACCTGGCGGCAAATCTTGCGGTCGGATGCAAGGGAAGCCAGTGACTACTTTGTAAAGGGAGGTGCTATACAATATCATCACCTGGTTGTCATATTCCGGATGTGTGGAGTACCCACATCTCAATAGGCAGTTTTCAAAGGCTGAGTAGGTTTCGAAGTCTGACTTAAGTGATTTTCGGATATCGTCAACCAGCTGATTCAGCGTAAATCCATTAGCTGTGCTCTCTGCTCCGCTTCCCAGCTGAATAACAACAAGCTGCAATTCGCGGTGGGTATAATCGAGCTGTCTTTCAGATGCAATTGTCACCTCGTTTACTGATGGCCAGACAGTTTTTACTTCCCAAGCCAGCTTCTCGAATTGGAAATCTTGATCAGCCCGATCAGGCCCCTTCCAGCTCTGAATAGCTGCAGGCGCGCTAATCATCTCAATGAGTGATTTGAGGTGAAGAAGTTCGCCGCTCAACCCCCGGACTTGAGATTCGTTCAAGGTTTCTAGGTTGCCTCGTTCGAACAGTAGGCGCCAGCTAACAAGACGCGCTAAAACGAACGGAAGGCCATTAGATTTATCCGAGCATTGGCGTGAAGATGTAATTAAATCTTCACAGAACAATCGAAATAGCTCAAAAAGATCTGGCTTTTCCAATATGAATAGTAGCGACCATCGGCCATCCTCCCGGAGCAGAGTGTGTATTTTTACTGATTGAAGTTCCAAGTCGACGCCGGGATTTTCTTGCGTAATCAACAAAAGAGTGAGTCGACCCAATGAATCCACGCCTGCGTAGAAATCAAGGATGTGCTCTACATCAACTCTGCGAAATCCTGATCCGACCGCTTCTGCTTTCACTGTGTCCCAAATAAGTTTGACTTTATTCGTCATCATCGTCTTCCTCATCATCGTTGTCATCAATTGAGGAGCTATCCCCCGACAACATATTTCGGAGTTCGACAAGGTTAATACGATAAGCTACACGATGACTGCTGATATCAAGGGATGGAAAGCTTAGGCCTATGGCAACAAGCGCGTCGCAATCGGGCGGCAGTTGAAACTTACTTTCTTTTCTGGGCTCAATCAAATGGATTAGCAATAGCGGTGCCTGTCTAACGGCAGTGTATGCTTTACCCGGAATTGTTTGGATAGTCTTTTTGGCTTCGCTTCTATACCTAATCTCTGCTGCCTCGATTTCAGACTTTGACAATCCTGCCTTCTCGTCGGCTGCTGATCCCACCCGCAGTTTAGTCCCGTTAACAAGCAAGGCTTTTATATTGTCATCAATAGATATCTTGCGAACTCTTCTTTTTAGCTCTAACTCTTCTGCAAATTTTATCGAGCTGCCGCTACCCGTGGGTAAAGCTACATCCCATAAATCAAGCTTGTGGTCTGTTGATTTTTCAATAAAATCAGCCAAGCTAGATGTTTGCAACTTTACGCTAAGAGGATGATTGATGAATGCCTTCAGGAATTTTACGACCAGTTGCTTCGGCACGGACCGCCATACGGGGAAGGCGCCATCTTCTATCTTTTTAGAATCTGGACTGCTTGTTACTGATCGTATAAAATTCTGCGCCTCCTTGTAGTTTGAGGAAACTATAGAGGGGTCTTTTAGTAAACGGGGCGACTCCAAGCTCTCTTCAGTAATAGATATTATCTGGACTATTTCATCCGAGTCCCTCATTTTGTTTCTGGCGGTAATGAGTAAAGACTCAGGGTGAGATCTTACGCGAAGCCCGAAATCGATTGGCTTGAGACGAGAGTTCTGCATTCTACGCACTTCGTTACGAAGCTCGTCAGTTGCCTCTGATATATGTGCATACCAATCTGCTGTCTCTTCAGTCATCCAGATTTTACATAGATCTTCGTAACCGGATCGATAGCCGAACCACCGTCCCATTTGAAGTAAAGCATCATACATTTGAGTTGTTCTGTAGAAGTAACTAATACACAACCCTTCAAGCGTCAAACCACGCGCTAGGCTATTGCCACCAACTGCTACTACCCTCAAGCCGTGCTCCTTGTAGGCGGTATAATCTAAACTGGCCGGCCCGCTTTTTTGGTTTACTGCAGTAGTCTGAATCGGCATCGTAGAAGCTGAAAGTTGGGTTTGAACCTGCTGCCACGTTACTTCTAGGTTGGAGAAGTTTCTCTGAAATACGTTGTATAGAGATTTAATGGAGCTGTTACGTATAGCTTCATCGAAAGGTAAGGAAGCGTAATTTCGAATGTCTCCCTGCATCAGCCGGACTTCATGGTCGATGATGTCTCGGACTTGATTTTGTATCAAGGTGAAGTGACTAACATTTACTAGCATGGATCTATGCTTTGGCATCCCAACACGAATGTCCATTAGCGTGTTAACTAAGAAGAAGCATGTGATCGCATCTTTAAGCGATGACGGGACGCCCTCCACCACGCTGTCAGAGGCCTGTCCACGCGGAAAGTAATCTTCGGCATCATCAATAACGTTTAAGCACTCTAGGTCGGAGTTTTCGCCGAAAATCCGGCTTGCCCCAACATAATTTGTAGGCGCGTCTAATGTGTAAATAAAATCGCGAGGGAATAGATCGTCCCCCTCGACATTATTCGTTGTTTCAGGGTTGATGAATACGTTGGCAAACGGAGTCGCGGTAAACCCTACATAACTCGATCTCGGGAAAACTTTCAGCAATCCACGTATTCCCGAATTTATAGCAGTTGCCTTTTTGGGGTTTGTATTGATGGACGCATTGTCCGCCTCGTCATCAATAAGTAGAAGGGGGATGTCAATGTTTCCGCTGGAGCCAGCATTATAATTAACCAGCCACTCGGCAAGGTTTTCGAGGATTCGCTTGTTTTTCTTAACTACAAGAAGAACAGGCTCTCTGTAGTCGTTTAACCTAAATCCAAGTTGGTTTACCATTGCCGCCCGGAAATCTACTACTGTAGACGTAAAGACACCTGCTGAGCGTGCACCATTGATTAATCCAACGCCAATTTCTTTGCGGTGGCGCTTTCGATTGTTTACGACGCCCGAGCTATCCAGTCCTACAAACCCAGAGTCTAAACGTTCCTGAGTTTGTCTTCTCAAACTTTCCAGCGTTCCTGTTAACAGAATTACTAATTTGTACCCGGCATCTGCCGCCTTGCAAATCAAACCTGTATAGTTAGAGGTTTTCCCCGACTGCACGTCGCCCATTACTAAACCTCGGCGCGGCCATCCTGTACGACCTGATGGGTCGCCCATCAAATCTAGGATTTCATCCGTTACCTTATCTAGCGAGTTGACAACCTTTGGACCCCAACCCTGCTTCAAAAGATCGGTTTGATAGCGACTCCAATAAAATGGTTCGATTGCAGCTTTTTTAGCTCTCAGCCAAGGATTGTGCTCATCATAAACACAGTCTCCCAATCCCATATCAACTGTAAGAGCTTCATGAAGTCGCTTAATAACTACTTCGAACTCGTCGTCCGTGACAGTGTAGGGCGGTATACTCCTTAGAGTGGACGCCATGTCAAAGATGGCTCCTTCGGTTGGAACCCCATCAACTGTTAGGGCTGTGATAACGCCCAATTCCAAGCGACGAGCATTAGCTGACAGCACCATCCTTGACGTCTCACTCACAAGTTATATTCCTCAACAATTTTCTTTGTCAGTTCTGGATATAGATTAAATGGTTCTATTAAATGAAGCGACATTAGCAGTTGCCTTCTGGTCGGCGAATCTACGGGCATATTTACTATAATTGTCGAAATCATATCGTTGATGTTTTCTACCGCACTGTCACTTGCGAAATCAGGTCGGACGTCGCTTGCCATACGGTTGTACAAGGCGTCCGCAGGGAATGAACTCTCAATAACCCCTAAAACCAGGTTTAGTCGTGCTCTTCCTTCTTTGTCAAGAGATTTTGAGAACTCTGAAATTAGTGGGTGGTTCCGATTTACATCGAATCTAACGCCTGATCTATCGAGAACTTCGTTCCAGCCAAGGGCGACATCAGAGTCAGAGATTTTGCGACCCTTAAAAGCGATCGTTCTGCCGCTGACGGATCTGATTCTGTCTACAGTGCGTTTTAAGTTTTGCCGAACCAACTCAGGCGGGTGAGCGGCAGATTTCTTTATATCTAGAGTCCAAAGGTGATCAAGTGTGTTGGGGATATCCACCCGTACTCGTGCAAGCTTGCTTAGCTCGTCTTTTCTTGCTAGGCGAAACCAAGTTCCCCAAATTATCAGTCTTCTATTTCTATATATATAGAATCCTTGCTGGCTTCGAAAGCCTTCGTTACCGCCGATCAGCTGTACATCATTGCTACTAAGTTTGCTCATGTGTGGCAAAATAAAAGGTTTGACTATTACCCTTTTGCCTTCGACGGAAAACTTCTCCTCATCCAGAGGCTGAGTAGCTTTATGATTGGCCAAGAAAGGGTCAAATGGAACAATCGCAGAACCGTTGAGAGCCATT
The DNA here is from genome assembly GCF_904067025.1 of Pseudomonas paraversuta. NCBI lineage: Bacteria > Pseudomonadati > Pseudomonadota > Gammaproteobacteria > Pseudomonadales > Pseudomonadaceae > Pseudomonas > Pseudomonas paraversuta. The sequence goes on along the minus strand of NZ_CAJFDA010000001.1, from coordinate 4,253,945 downwards.
GATATTTTTGGCTTGCTCCCTTCTTTTGTTAGGAAACGATGGAAAACAAGTGATAGATGCTCGCGGGCCGCAAGCATTTTCGTTCCCAATGCGTTTTCTGGATCGGCTTCCCCAACAAGCAATTTGTCGAGTTCTTGCCACAGTACCATCGTTCCTGATTTTTTACTTTCTAGCTGACTAAAGTGCGGTAAGGCTTGGTAGTCTGAAATTTCAAGCTGAAGCATGACCCAAGCGCCTTTTTCGATAACGACATCGAGATCCCAGCAAAATGCGTTGATATCAGCATCTTGTTTGGAAATGACAGTCATCCGGCGGCATTGTGATATGGATGCTGTCTTGAGCCCTAAGCCATACCGACCCATATCGTCTTCCCCCCTCTCTAAAAGAGGGTTTTTGCTACCGTGTCGCATTGCGCTCTGCAATACCTCATGCGACATTCCTTTTCCGTCATCTATTATCGCGATGTACGGGTTGTCAGTAGGACGGAACTCGATGTGGATCTCTTTGGCGTGGGCGGAAATACTATTATCAATTAAGTCCGCCAACGCCGAATCCAAGGTGTAGCCAATTGACCGCATTGATTCGAGCAGTGACGCTGCGTGGGGAGGGTGCTGAACCTCTATCATCGCACCAGTCTCCTAGTACAAAAGGTAACCAAGACTCTCTCCAACAACATTTCTATCCCCCAAGGGTTCGCGTTGATTTCCTACAGTCCCTCTACCGTGGGGCATAAGTCGCACACGGCAGGGTGTGACATCCATTGGCCACTATTCCTCGCATGAAAATGGTTATGATGCAAGCCTCATTTTCAGCCTCCGCTGCTTTGGACCTGCCTAGTCATCATTTAGATGATCATCGAATCCACTACTCCTGCATGCTCCGGACTTGAAGCTCCGCCCTTAATTATACGCTCTACTAGTTTGGCAATTTTACTTGCAAGAAGCGGTGGGACTGCATTCCCAACTTGGTGGTATTGCTGTGTGCGATTGCCTAGGAAAAAATAATTATCTGGGAAAGTTTGCAATCTGGCTGCTTCCCTAACAGTCAGGCTGCGACATTGATTGGGGTCATAATGAATAAAATAATGGCCATCTTTCGATATATGGCTTGTAATCGTTGAGGAGTACTGGTTGTTAAGTTGTACTCTAAAGCGATCGCTAAATTTACCACTTTCCCAGTTTTTATGGTCAGGTGCCAATCCGGGAAGATTGAATTCTTTATGGCCCTTTGGAGAGATATGATGAGCCTGTGCGAAGACGGAGGCATATACATATCGCTTGAGATCTGCACTCATGTGACTTCGAGCTTCATGGTTGAGCCAAACGTTTAACCTGTCGTCTGTAAACCACGAGTTCAAATCCTCCGATCTTGTTCTTCCACTCCAAGAGCTTGTCTTTCTTACTCTCAGCCCGCCATTATCCAACCTGCCTCCCGAAAATGAATCTCGGAAGATTTTAAGGTTCATCTCTAAGTTTGGGTCCTGCTTCCCAGAGGAAATCAGGTCTGCATATAAGGTGTCCAAGTGATTTAAAACTTCACTGCACCACTTGTCTGGAGTGTCATTTCCCCTCGATAGCGTACTTCGTAGGGGCGGAAGGTTTCCGATTACGTCTCCAACTGTAACTGGTTCGGCAGTTTCAAGCTTGTGCTCGTTAACCTCACCAATGTAATCTTGTGAAACACCGATCAAAATGACCCGATGGCGACCTTGTGGGATGCCATAGTCTTCAGCGCGTATTACAAAGTTACTAAAGTCAATTGAATCTGGCGGCATTCCTGATTCATATATTTCATTAGAGACCAAGGAGCAGATTTTATATTTTGTACCACATCCGTTTTTGATACCTAATGCGGCATCAGGGTCAGCTAGGTCTTGGAGTATTTGTGGGAATATTTGAGTTCCGCTAACCTTAGAGGAAAGAATCCCTTTGACATTTTCCATGACAAATACTGCAGGGCGCTTGCTCTGAATTATCCGAAGATATTCCCGGTAGAGGAAGTGGCGTTGGTCATCTTCCGCTTTGTATTCTGCATTTCCCTTGTTGCGTGCTCGCCCAACTATTGAATAAGCTTGGCAAGGGGGGCCACCAATCAATACCCAAGGTTTACTGGTATCTAGTCTAGTTTCTAGAATGCGGTCTAGCTCGGCATTTCCCTCCGCACTCCCTAGTTTAATTTGGCGGGCCTCTTTATCTGCATGCTGCCATTCTTTGGCGCTGTTCGAAGTCCAAGGTTGTGATGCCCTACCCGTCTCGCAGTAGTAATAGTAGTCGTCAAGGGCTGCTGGATTATTTTTTTTAAGCGCGCGATAAAATGCACGGAGTCTTAGCGTAGATCGAGCGAACGGGTCCATTTCTGCTGAGACTAATACATCAAAGCTTCTGCCCTCATTGAGTGAAGAGAAACCTTCACCAAGGCCGCCAGGGCCAGCGAAGAGATCCACGACCTGTAAAGGGTTGTTACAATTCATGAGCTACATCTGCCAAAGGTAAACGAAAGTGGATGTTGTAGATAAAGCGACCAGATCTCGGATGATGGCTGCGATAACCGGCAAAAATACACAGCCCGAGCTCACATTGCGCCGTTTCCTTTATGCTTTGGGTTATCGTTTTCGCCTGCACCGCAAGGACCTCCCTGGCAAGCCCGACATTGTAATGCCCAAGCTCCTGACCTGTATATTTGTACACGGATGTTTTTGGCATCGACATGCGGGCTGTCCATACGCTACTACACCTAAGACTCGGAGCGAATTCTGGGCGGCAAAATTTTCAAGCAACGTTGAAAGAGACCTCGAAAATGTACAGACGCTGCAGGCCAAAGCTGGACGGTCATGGTTGTGTGGGAGTGCGAGATCAAGCAAGGCGGGGGGCGCTTGTCTGATTTACATGAGGCCCTAAAGGTGAGGGAATTGTCCGCTGCCTCAGCGAGGCCTCGCTTTAGGTAATGTTGGTGCCGACTGGACATGGTGATCGTGGCTTCTACGGCCGTCTGCGGCAGGGGTGCTTGTCAATTGATCGATTTGTCAGCAACCACGTAGTCCCTAGCCGTTTACTGATTAGTAAAGCGATGAGTTTGTAGTAGTACTGGCTTGCGCTTGAGTGGTCCTTTAGAAAGTGAGTCAAAAACCAGCGCATATGCTTTTGCTGCCAGGTCCAAGGGGGTTTCGTTACCAGCGGTGCTGGATCGCCGCTTGCATGATTTGAGTTTGTCGGAGGTGTCTTTGCTGCGTGCTCTTCGAGCCGCACTGAACGCCGATCAGGTACAGCGTCATATTAAAGGATTTGCTCATGAGCGGCCACCGATGTAGGTCGAAACCACATCGAGCCGGTTATGTCCGAGCTCAAGACTGATTTGTAGGCGTGCCTGTTTATCTAGGTCGGGGTCGATGCGATAGCAGTGGCCGCCATTGATTGGGGCTGCATAGCCTGTGAAATGCTCGTAGCGTTTGCAAGCGTAGGCGGCGCCCAGTTCATGAAATCCCTTTAGCTTGTGCCTATGCTGAATCTTGCGGGCGGGGCGCACAGTCAATTGCAGGAACGCGGCGTAGATTTCTTCTGGGGCCAGCAGGTTACGGCTGCCCCTCGGTGATGCATTTCTTGCGAAGAGGATTGCCTCGTTTACCTCATTGTTAGCAGTAATCCATCGCGGCTCTGATGCCCCAGAGCGACCGCCTTTGGTGCCGTCTTGGATATTGATGCGACCCAAATGCTTGGCCTCGTTGCGCAACAGCCATGAAACCCCCGTATTCACTCGATTTCAGGCACAAAAAAAGACGTCCGAGGACGTCTTTTTTTGTTGAGTTGGTGGAGCCGGGGGGATTTGAACCCCCGTCCGCCAGTACTCCGCTGTCGGTACTACATGCTTAGCCGTATCTATTAAGTTAACCCTCAGCGACCCGAAGGGCAGGGTGCTTTGGGCGAGTTGTGTAAGTTTTAGCCGATTCGTCCACAACGTACTGCACGGCGATCCTGTTCTATATGACAATCACTTCAGGTTTACAGGCATCCCCTAGTGATTGCTGGACCCGAAGGTACCAGGAGGATGGCTAAGGCAGCTTACGCTGCGAGAGCTTGACCCTCGTAGGTTTCGTCATTGGCAACTATAAGTAGTTGCAACAGTGGATTTACGAGTTCTGTTACCAACTCGGCATGCACCTAGAGTTTCGCAACCGGCGTCGAATCCTAAACGGCCCCGATGCTTGCTGTGTATTACCAGCAAGCTAGCGGAGTGTACGCCTTTGCGGCGCAGAAGGCCAACCCCATCAAGGGCTTACTTGCCGTCATCACCACCTTTGTTGTTATCCTGGATGCGCTGGAGCAATTGAGTGGTGGTTGAAATGCAGGCTTTGTCATCGCCGCTGGCCTGTTCTTTCTTGGCCTTTTCGTAACCAGCCTTGATGTCGTCGGCGGTGTTTTCACTTGTCTGGCCAGAAGTAGCCATGGCGTTTTCAATGCTTTGCAGGTTGATGGCGCACAAATCATCCTTTGCAGGAACGGTTTCAGCCGCAAACACCGGAGAGGCCAACATCACAGCGGAAATAAACAGACCAGCAAGAGCGGTACGCTTCATGGGGAAAACTCCTTGTGTACAGGGTAGGCCCGGTGTCTCCGGACTCGGTTATATGCCCCAAACATTGGGGCCTTAAGCCAATTGACTATAGCTGTGCTCAGGAGTTCTGCCTGTATTTGGCCGCCATGGAATGAGTTTTTTTATGCCCAAAAGTGGGGCGTTTTTTTGAGTGTTCGGCAGGGCGTCCGGGGCGAGCCAGCTTGCATGCCGTCGACGTAAAAAGCTCGCTCCTACAGGGTGGTGGTCACCCGGTCCACCAGATACACCAGCCCGTGGTAATCGATTCCGCCATGTTGGCTCAGGCCGATTTCGCAGGTGCGACTGGTGGATATCCCTTCACTGCAATGCTGCACGGCGTCTTTCAGGGTGCGCAGCGAGTGGGCGTTCAACTCCGGTGTGGTGAAGCCTTTGTCGCCGGCAAATCCGCAGCAATGAATCCCTTCGGGAATCACTACCTGGGTGCTGCACAGCCGTGCAATGTCGATCAGCGCCTGGCTTTCGCCAAGGTGCTGGGTGCTGCAAGTGACATGCACGGCAATCGGCGCGGTCTGCGGGGTGAAGTTCAACTTGTGCACAAGGTGGGTGCGGATAAAACGCACCGGGTCGTACAGGTCCAGGCGCGACTGGTTCAGGTCCTGCACCAGGCGCAAGGTACAAGGGCTGGTGTCGCAGTAGATCGGATCAAGCCCGCCACGGCTGGCATGCAGCAGGGCGCCGATGAGTTCCTGGCGTTTGTGTTCGGCCTGTTCGGCATAGCCTTTGGAGGCAAACGGCTGGCCGCAACACAGGCTGTCCATGTTGTCGGGGAACACTACCTGGTAACCGGCTTTTTCCAGCAGGCCGCGGGTTTTATCCAGAAGCGACATTTGCTCGCTGTCGCCTGCCGCCGGCCCCATCACCCGTGAAACGCACGCGGCCAGATACACCACGCGCGGCCGTGCATCATTGTCCGGCGGGCTGAAACGAATCGGCCGTTCGGGTTGCGGCATGGCGTTGGTCCACAAGGGTACCCGGCCTTTGCTTGCCCGGGTCAGCGCGGCCGAGATTTTGCCCAGCCGCGGCGCACCCAGCAGCATGCGTGCGCCATTGGCGGCGTGCAGCATGAAGCGGGCGCCTTGCAGCGTGGTTGTAAAGTGATTTCCCAGCCAGTCGGCGGTTTTCACGTTGTGGGCGCTGCGGGCCCGGAGTTTTTTCACCAGCTCGCCGGTGTTGATGCCCACCGGGCAACGCTGTGCGCATAAACCGGTAGCGGCGCAGGTGTCGATGCCCTGGTAGGCGTAGGCTTTTTCCAGTTCTAGGGTGTCGATACCTGCGCGCTTTTTGGCCTGAATGTCGCGCCAGATCACAATCCGCTGGCGCGGGCTGAGGGTCAGGCCTTTTGATGGGCATACCGGCTCGCAGAAGCCGCACTCGATGCACTTATCCACAATCTCGTCAGCGGCGGGCATCGGTTTCAGATGCTTTAGATGGATGTGCTGGTCTTCGCTGAGGACCACGTCCGGGTTGAGAATGCCCTGGGGGTCCAGCAAACGCTTGAGCTGCCACATCAACTGGTAGGCATCGCTGCCCCATTCCAGTTCTACGAAAGGCGCCATGTTGCGCCCGGTGCCGTGCTCGGCTTTGAGCGAGCCGCCAAATTCCACGGCCACCAGTTGCGCCACGTCATCCATAAATGCCTGGTAACGCGCCACTTCTTCGGGGTTGTTGAAACCCTGGGTGAAGACGAAGTGCAGGTTGCCCTCCAGGGCATGGCCAAACAGGATCGCTTCGTCGTAGTGGTGTTTGTCGAACAGCTCGATCAGGCGATTGACGCCGATGGCCAGTTGTTCGACCGGGAAGGTCACGTCTTCGATGATGACCGTGGTCCCGGTTTTGCGCACGGCGCCGACTGCAGGGAAGGTGTCTTTGCGGATCGCCCACAGTTTTGCGTTTTCCACCGGGTCCTCGGTGAAGTCGACTTGTTTCTCGACCGGGAACGCCGCCATCGACGCCATGATTTGCGCAAGTTGTTCGTGCAGTAAGGCCGAGGTTGCGGCACGGGACTCGATCAACAGGGCGCAGGCATTGGCCGACAGCTGTTGTACGAAAGCCGGCATGCCGGGCTTGTCCTGTACCGAGCGCAGGCTGCGACGATCCAGTAGCTCCACGGCGGACACAGGTTGGCTTTTCAGTACGGTGACTGCGTTGCAACAGGTTTCAACGTCGGGGAACACGATCAGCGCCGAGGCTTTGTTCGGATGGTCGATTACCGTGTCGTAGGTCACCGAGCTGATGAAGCCCAGCGTGCCTTCGCTGCCCACCAGCAAGTGGCTGAGGATATCCAGCGGGTCATCGAAATCCACCAGGGCGTTGAGCGACAGGCCAGTGGTATTTTTCAGACGGTATTTATGGCGAATTTTGGCAGCCAGTTCGGGATTGGCGCGGGTCTCGCGGGCCAAAGTCGCCAGCTGTTCGAGCAATGGAGCATGGCTTTGGCGGAAGGCGGCGACGTTGTTCGCGTCTTCGGTATCGACCCGGGTACCGTCGGCCAGCACCACGCGCAGGCCAGCCAGGGTGTGGTAGGTGTTTTGCGCGGTGCCGCAACACATGCCGCTGGCATTGTTGGCGACGATGCCGCCGATTTTGCAGGCGTTGATCGAGGCCGGGTCGGGGCCGATCTTGCGCCCGAACGGTGCCAGCCAGGCGTTGGCCTGGGCGCCGATAACCCCGGGTTGCAGGCGGATTTGTGTGCCCTGGCCGCGTATTTCCTTGGCGTTCCAGTTATCCCCAGGCACGATCAGCACCGAGTCGCTGATGGCCTGCCCCGACAGGCTGGTGCCGGCGGCGCGAAAAGTCACCGGCACCTGATCGCGACGGGCGAGGCGCAGCAGTTCGACCACTTCGTCTTCGGACTCGACGCGGATCACCAGCTTGGGGATCAGCCGATAGAAGCTGGCGTCAGTGCCAAAGGCCAGGGTGGACAGCGGGTCGCTGAAACGGCGGTCCTGCGCGATCAGTTGTTCGACATCACGCACAAAGGCAACGGGCAGGCTCATGCATCCTCCAGGATCAACACCACCAGGTCTTTCGGGCCGTGGGCGCCGTAGGCCAGCACTTGCTCGATATCGGCGGTTTTCGACGGGCCGGATACCAGTAATGCGTTGGTTGGCATCCCGGCGGCCCAGTTCATCTCTTGCTGCACCTGATAGAAGTTGTCGCGGATTTCGCTGGCCTTGAGCAGGGCGAAATGCACCGGCGGTACCAGGCTCATCAGGCGCGGTTCTTCAGGGGTTGGCCACATGATCAGGCTGCCGGTGGCGGCAATCGCGCCCAGGGTCGTGGTCAGGCTGGCCGGGGTGTCATTGAACAGTTCGGCTTTCCATTCTTCCACCGGACGGTTGTAGGCCTTGAGCGGCGCCAACCCGGGATTTCGCTCCCAGTGCGCCGTCACTTTTTGCCCGTGGGCCGTGGTCGGGGCAATCAGCAGGCTCGGCAGTTGACGGTCGGTGACCAATTGCGCCAACAGTGCGGGCCAGTCCTGTTCGGTGCTGAGGTGGATTTCGGTGTGCACCGCTTCCATCAGTTTGCGCAGCTGAGGGATGCGTTGTTCCGGGGTATAAGTCCAGGGTTGTGTCACCAGCACTTCGTCGAAGTTGTCAGGCACCGGTGTGGTCCCTGTCAGACTGTTACGCAGTTTGTTGAGGATGTTTTGTCTAGCGCTCATCGCGGGTCTCCCGATTTTTTCGCCAGGTGCTCGCGGGCCATATCGTGCAGGGAGCGGGCTGCGGGTTTGGGGGCACTGTGGTTTTGCGTCCACGGCCCGACATTGCTCGGCGTGAGCCCGCGCAGGCGGGTGGCAGCCTTGAGGAACACGCGGTAGAGGGTGGGAGAGCTATTGAGTCTGGCCCACATGTTCCAGACCAGGCGCTCTTTGCGCGAGTACTTGCTGCCTTGGCCGCGCATGATTCGGGGCGAAGCATCCGGCGCTTTGACGTTCTCTTCGCGCAGGCGGCGCAGCAGGGCCGGGATCGGAATTTTTACCGGGCACACTTCGCCGCAGGCACCGCACAGCGACGACGCGCTGGGGTGATCCGGAACTTTGGCCAGGCCCACCATGTGCGGCGTGATGATTGCACCAATCGGCCCCGGGTAAACCTCGCCGTAGGCATGGCCGCCGATGCGCGTGTATACCGGGCAGTGGTTCATGCAGGCACCACAGCGGATGCAGTTAAGAGTCTGGCGTAACTCGCTGTCGGCAAATGCCTGGCTGCGGCCATTGTCGAGCAGTACCAGATGCACTTCTTCGGGGCCGTCCAGTTCGCCGGGTTTGCGCGGGCCGGAGATCATATTGACGTAGGTGGTGATCGGCTGGCCGAGGGCCGAGCGGGTCAGCAGTGACAGCAGTGGCACCACATCACGCAGGTTTTCGACGACTTTTTCGATACCGGTGACGGCGATATGCACCGGCGGCACTGTGGTGGACATGCGGCCATTGCCTTCGTTTTCCACCAGTAACAGGGTGCCGGTTTCGGCGACTGCGAAGTTGACGCCGGACACGCCGATGTCAGCCTCAAAGAATTTCTGGCGCAGCACGCGTCGGCCGATCTGGATCAGATGGTCGACGTCTTTGGTGTAGTCCACACCGAGTTTTTCGTGGAACAAGTCAGCCACTTGCCCGGCATTCTTGTGGATCGCCGGCATGATGATGTGGGACGGCTTCTCGTTGTCGAGTTGAACGATGTACTCGCCCATGTCGGACTCAAGGCATTCAATGCCCTGGGCGCCGAGCACGTGGTTCATCTCCATCTCTTCGCTGACCATGGACTTGCCTTTGATCACTTGCCTGGCTGAGCGCCGGCGAGCAATGGACATCACGATTTCATTGGCCTGGTCGACGGTTTCGGCCCAATGCACCTGCACGCCGTTGCGAGTCAGGTTGGCTTCCAGTTGTTGCAGCAGGTCGGGCAGTTTGGACAAGGCGCGTGCGCGCACTGCATTGCCCAGGGCTCGCAAGTGTTCGCGTTCATGGGCGTCGCTGAAGGACGCCGCACGTTTGGTCATCAAAGAGTCCATGGCACTGCGAAAGTTGTTTCGCAGTTGCGTATCAGCCAAGGCTTCGTGGGCGCGCTCGCGAAAGTCTTCTTCAATCGCGACGGTGGGGATCAGTGTGCTGGCGCTCATTGCTGGCCTCCGGTGCGCTGCCACAAGAAGCTGGCAAGATGCTGGCCGCGCAGGGCCTGCTTCTGTTTTTCCAGCGAGCCATTGATATTCATCAGGCAGCCGCAGTCGGCAGTCAGTACCTGATGGGCGCCGGTTTCAATCAAGGAGCGGGTCTTGTCGGCGACCATGGCCCCGGAAATATCCGGCATGCGTACGCTGAATGTCCCACCAAAACCGCAGCATTCACTTTCGTGGCTGTGGTCGATACGTTCGACATTACTCAGTTGCGCGAGCATTTCGCGGCCATGCAGGTGGGTGTTCATTTCGCGCCGTGCGGAGCATGAGGTGTGCAGCGCTACTTTGACCGGAGCACCGCTGTCCTTGAATTGCACCTTGCACACAAACAGCAGGAATTCGGTGAGTTCGAAGGTGCGATCGGCCAGGGCGTGGACCTTGAGCAGGGTTTCGGGCTCGTCCTTGAACAGGTCTTCGTAGTGCTCGCGCAGCATCCCGGCGCAAGAGCCGGACGGCACGACCACGGGATAGTCTTCGGCGAACAATGCCAACTGCGACCGTGCGACTTCGCGGGCCTGATCGGTGTAGCCGGAGGTATAGGCCGGTTGTCCGCAGCAGCTTTGGCCCTGGGGGTAGTCGACTGCGATACCTTCGCGTTCGATCAGGTGAATGGCGTCCATTCCGGCTTCGGGGAAGAACAGGTCCACTACGCAGGTGCCAAACAGATAGACCTTGCGTGGCTTGTGCGAGGGGTATTGACGAGGTGTCGGGAGGGGCGGGGCGACGCGGGTCGCATTCGGCACGGCGTTGTAAAAAAGCTCGCTCATCAGGCGTCTCCGGGTGGTCCCGGTTATGTGTCCGCGTCAGCAGCTGAAACCGTCTTCAGCCGCCAGGCAGACCGGGTTTGGAATGAATGACGCCGGCGTGCAGGCCGGCGCCTTTTATCGTGCAGTAACCATAGTCTTATTAGTGCACCAGCATGCCGGTGAACCAGTAGGCCTGTGCCAGTGTGATCAGGCCAACGATGGTGGCGAAGAACAGGCTGTGCTTGAGGGTGAAGCGGAACAGGTCGGACTCTTTGCCCACCAGGCCGGTGGCCGCACAGGCTACGGCGATTGATTGCGGGGAAATCATTTTGCCGGTCACGCCGCCGCTGGTATTGGCCGCAACCATCAACACGTCGCTGACGCCGATCTGGTGCGCGGTGGTGGCTTGCAGCGAGCTGAACAGCGCGTTCGAGGAGGTGTCGGAACCGGTCAGGAATACGCCCAGCCAGCCGAGGAACGGCGAGAAGAACGGGAACGCCGCGCCAGTCCCCGCCAGCACCAGAGCCATGGTGGAAGACATGCCCGAGTAGTTGGTGACGAAGGCAAAGGCCAGCACCATGCCGATGGACAGGATCGGCCAGCGCAGTTCGTAGAGGGTCTCTTTGAAAGTGGTAAGACCAGTCTTGATGTCAATTTTCAGGATCAGCATCGAGATCAATGCAGAGAAGAAAATCGCTGTGCCGGTTGCTGAAATCGGGTCCAGTTTGAACACGGCAGCAATGGCGGTCGGTGCGTTTACGATGGGTGCGGTTTTGATCACTAGTTGATCAAGGTGCGGAATGGCGAAGTTGAACACCCAGCCATACATCTCGCCGCCCGGGGAGAACAGGGCCTTGAACGGTTTGAGGGTCCAGATGGTGACCAGAACGGTGAGGATCAGGAACGGCGACCAGGCTTTGAGAATCTGCATCAGGCTGTAAGGCGAAGCCATGAGGTTGCTCGGTTTGCCGAAACCTCCTGCGCTGGCTGTCACGATTACGTCAGAGGAAACGCCTGCGATCTGTGCGCCTGCAGTCCGTTTTGGCTGCCAGACTTTCAGGAACAAGGTCAGGCTGACCAGGCTGGCGAGGGCAGAGGTAATGTCCGGCAGCTCAGGGCCAATGAAGTTCGAGGTGAAGTACTGGGTGACGGCAAAGCTCAAGCCGGCCACCAGGGCTGCCGGCCAGGTTTCACGCACGCCGCGCAGGCCGTCCATCATGAATACCAGCCAGAAGGGTACGAACAGCGACAGCAATGGCAACTGACGGCCAGCCATGGCGCCGATCTTGAACGAGTCGATGCCCGTCACTTGGCCCGCCACGATGATCGGAATGCCCAGTGCGCCGAACGCTACGGGGGCGGTGTTGGCAATCAGGCACAGGCCCGCCGCGTACAGCGGGTTGAAGCCCAGGCCTACGAGCAGTGCGGCAGTAATGGCTACCGGCGCGCCGAAACCGGCTGCACCTTCGAGGAAGGCACCGAAGCAGAAGCCAATCAGCAGCACTTGCAGGCGCTGGTCATCGGTGATCGACAGTACCGAACTGCGGATGATTTCGAACTGACCACTTTTAACAGTCAGTTTGTAGAGGAACACCGCGGCAACGATGATCCAGGCAATTGGCCAGAGGCCATAGGCAAATCCATAGCCGGCAGCTGCGAAGGCCATGTCGACAGGCATCTGGAAGGCAAAGATGGCCACCACAATGGACAGGGCAAGGGTAATGCTCCCGGCGACGTGTCCTTTGAGACGGAACACGGCCAGAGCCAGGAAGAAAAACACGATCGGAATGACAGCCGCGAGAGCGGACAGGCCGAGGCTGCCGAGCGGGCTATAGAGCTGTTGCCAGGTTTGCATATGGGGTGGCCCCTAATTGTTATTGGTCGAGCGTGCTTGGATAATTGGTATTACCAATTTACAACCGCTACCGGCTAGGGTAAAAGCCTTATGCGGTATGTGTCAATTTGCCGCTCTTAAATCTTTTGTCGGGATGTTCGTGTTCAGTGCATCTGATGGGGGCCGGAGCGGCGCTTCTGATGGGTGTGCGGATTGCGCCAATCGGCGAGAATAGCGGCCCCCGGCGCTCGGTCGGGAGGGTGGAGAGCAGTTATGGGGTTTGATCAAATTCGTCAGCGCCGTTTGTCGGACGATATTGTCGAGCAGCTTGAGGGCATGATCCTTGAGGGAACGTTGAAGTCAGGCGAGCGCTTGCCGGCTGAGCGTGCGCTGGCGGAGCAGTTTGGTGTGTCGCGCCCGTCGTTGCGCGAGGCCATTCAAAAGCTGTCGGCCAAAGGTTTGCTGGTCAGTCGCCAGGGCGGCGGCAATTATGTGGCGACTGCGCTGGGTTCGACGTTTAGTGATCCGTTGTTGCAATTGCTGGAGAGCAATCCCGAAGCGCAGCGCGATTTACTGGAGTTTCGCCATACCCTTGAGGCCTCATGTGCCTTTTACGCGGCATCGCGCGCCACCGAGATGGATCGCGAGCGTCTGCGCCTGGCCTTTGAGCAGTTGCAGGATTGTTATGCACGGGTCGATGAGGTGAGCCGCGCCGAGGAGGGCGAGGCGGATGCCAACTTCCATCTGGCTATCGCCGAAGCCAGTCATAACGCAGTGTTGCTGCACACCATTCGGGGCTTGTTCGACCTGCTCAAGCGCAACGTGGTGACCAACATCGGGGGTATGTACAAGCAGCGCAGTGAAACGCGCGACATGCTGATCAGTCAGCATCGCGAGTTGTATCTGGCGATTATCGAGGGGCGTGCAGAGGATGCCCGGGAAGTGGCGAGCCGGCACCTGGTATACGTGCAGGAAGTTCTGGAAGAAGTGCGTCAGGAAGTTCAGCGCATGGCGCGGGCTGAGCGGCGTAACGGGTTGTAAGGGGCCAAACCTGCAGGAGTGAGGCAAGCTCGCTCCTGCAGATGATAGGGGCAGGGAGGTTTAGTCTTCCTTGCCCTTGTTGCGCACTGCACGCTGCAGCTCGCGATCGGAGTCGCGCTCACGCTCGGTATGACGCTTGTCGTATTCCTTCTTGCCTTTACCCAGGGCAATTTCGCATTTGATCAAGTGCTTGCTCCAGTAAAGCGAGAGGCAGACGCAGGCGTAACCCTTCTGCTGCACCGCGGCAAACAGCTTTTCCAGCTCGCGCTGGTTAAGCAGCAGTTTGCGGCTGCGCGTCGGGTCGGCAATAACGTGGGTGCTGGCTGTCGTCAGGGGGGCAATATGGCTGCCAAGCAGCCAGGCTTCACCGTCCTTGAGTAGCACATAGCTGTCGACCAGCTGTGCCTTGCCTGCACGCAGACTTTTTACTTCCCAGCCGGCCAGGACCAGACCAGCCTCGAACCGATGTTCGATGAAGTAATCGTGTCGCGCTTTTTTATTCTGCGCGATGGTCCCTGTGGGGTGTTTCTTCTGTTTAGCCATAGGGCCGGCATTATAGGCAGTTGCTAGCGTGTCGGCTACGGCCAACCTGCGAGTTTGTGCGTGCAGGACTGCGTGCTTGAGCGCGTAGGGTGATTCCCGGACAATGCGCCCTCTTTTTTTAGTGGTTGGGCGTAGTAACGATGTCGACAGACAAGGTTTCTGTCCACGGCAGTTGGGCAAGCCGTTGGGTCTTTATTTTCGCTGCGACCGGTTCTGCCGTGGGTCTGGGCAGTATCTGGAAATTCCCTTACATGGTGGGCGTCTACGGTGGCGGTGCTTTTGTATTGGTGTTTCTGGCCTGTATCGCGCTGATTGGTGTGCCGGTGATGCTGGCTGAAACCCTGATCGGTCGGCGGGCGCGACTGAGTCCGGCAAATGCCTTGAAGGTATTAGCGGTGGAGGCCGGGCATTCCGGGCGTTGGTCCTGGGGTGCTTTTGCCGGGATGATCACGGCACTGCTGATCCTGTCTTTTTATAGTGTGGTCGGCGGCTGGTCGCTGGATTACATCATCAATATGGGCAAGGGCGATTTTCAGGGCGCGACGGCTGATCAGGTGGGTGCTTACTTCGGTGGCGTGATTGCCGACCCATGGCGCCTTACGTTCTGGCATACAGCGTTCATGCTTCTGTCAGCGTTTGTGATCGCCAGGGGTGTGGTAGCGGGTCTTGAGCGCAGTTTGCGGATCATGATGCCTATTCTGTTTGTACTGTTGCTGGTGCTGCTGGGTTACAGCATGACCACGGGGCACTTCATGGAGGGCGTGCATTTCATGTTCGACTTCAACCCCGACCGGGTGCTCGACGGCTTGCTGGCGGCAATGGGACATGCGTTCTTTTCGCTCAGTGTGGGCGTGGGTTCTATCATGATCTACGGTGCATATATGCCGAAAAACGCATCGATTTCCGGGACGGTTGTCGGTGTGGCGCTGATCGATACCTTTGTCTCATTGCTGGCCGGACTGGCATTGTTTCCAATTGTATTCGCTTCGGGTTTGAACCCGAGCGAAGGCCCAGGGCTGATGTTTGTGACCTTGCCGTTTGCCTTTGGCAACGTAGCGTTCGGTCAGTTGATGGGGGTGGTGTTCTTTGTTCTGGTGGCCGTGGCAGCCTGGAGTTCGGCTATCTCACTGCTTGAGCCGATGGTGGCTTACCTTGTTGAGCGGACCCGGGTCAGGCGCCTTTGGGTCACGTTCTGGCTGGCCTTTACCTGCTGGTTCGTCGGTCTGGGTACGGTGTTTTCGTTCAATATCTGGAAGCAGGCCAAGTTTTTCGTGAGCGAAGAATCAGGTTTTCACCTGTACCAATGGGGGGCTGCCAGCGGTCTGGACTTCTTTGGTGTCGTTGATTTCTTCACCTCGCGTATCATGCTGCCTTTAGGCGGGCTGTGCTTTGTGGTCTTTGCAGGCTGGATCATGGGGCGTGGCGCAGTACGCGACGAGTTGTCGATGCGCAGCCCGGCGATGTTCACCCTGACTCTTTTCTTGATGCGCTATGTGGCGCCACTCGGCATTCTGATTGTGTTTGCCGCCCAGCTGTGGAAGTAACGCTGACATGACTACCCATATCCAACGCTCTGCCTTGCTGCCTTATCCGGCGCAGGCTCTTTATGACCTGGTTAACGATGTTGCGAGTTATCCGGAGTTCTTGCCGTGGTGTTCATCGGCCGAAATTCTTGAAAGCACCGAGGTGCTGATGCGCGCCAGCCTGGGTGTGGCCAAGGGCGGTTTGAGCCAGCACTTTGTGACGCGTAACACGCTGGTGCCGGGGCAATCCATTGAGATGAATCTGGAAGAGGGGCCATTCACCAAGTTGCACGGCCTCTGGGTGTTCAAGCCATTGGGCGAGAAAGCCTGCAAGATCAGTCTGGATATGACGTTTGATTACGCCGGGGCGATTGTGAAGGCGACCTTGGGGCCGTTGTTCAATCAGGCCGCCAATACGCTGGTAGATGCGTTTTGCCAGCGCGCCAAGCAGTTGTATGGCTGATTCTGATGATTGATGTTGAGGTTGTCTACGCGGCTGTCGATCGTCAGCGCTTGCTGGTTTTGGCGGTACCGCAAGGCACTACTGTACGGGCGGCGGTGCTGGCGTCGGGTATGGATAGCGAGTTTGCGGAGCTGGATCTGCTGAATTGCCCTGTGGGGATTTTCGGCAAGCAGGTCGCAGCGCCAGACAGCCATGTATTGCAGGCCGGTGATAGGGTTGAAATTTATCGTCCTTTGCTGGCCGACCCTAAAGAAATCCGGCGCCAGCGTGCAGCCAAAGCGGCTGAAGCCAAGCGCCTGAGCCAGCTGTAAGCACTTTAGACAGACAACAAAAAGCCCGGCATGCCGGGCTTTTTTGTGCCGAACCTTTATTGTTCGGTTGTATCCAAAGGCGCTGGAGTCGGTACAGGTACCGCTTTGACTCCATCGACGTCTTTCTGGATCTGATCGAGCAGCGAGCCAGGTTTAGGTGGCTCATCGCTATTCTCGCTCGGTGCAGTCTCAGGCACTGGCGGGGTGGTTTCACCCGGGGCAGTGTCTTTGCCGAGAATTGCCTCGTCGCGGCTCACGCCAGGCTTGAAATCGCCTGACAAGCTGATGAGCTGGTCGTTTTCGTTGAAGAACACGCTCACGCGTTCTTGTTGGCGTTCACCGCCACCGGGTTGCAGGCTATACAAATAATCCCAACGATCCGGGTGGAATGTATCGGTCAGCAGGGCGTTGCCCATGATAAACCGCACTTGCCGGCGGGTCATTCCCGGGCGTAACTGGTTTATCATGTCCTGCGTGACGACATTGCCCTGCTGGATGTCGATTTTGTAAACCCCGGGGAATGAACAACCGGCGAGTGCGAGCAGTCCCACAAAGGTGAAACTGGTTAGCAAGAGCTTGGTGTTTTGCATCGGTGGGCGACTTCCACTATCTTGGCTGGGACAACGTAAACGCCGATCATACCCGTATTAAGAGAAGCTGCGAAGCGCTTCCGCGAGAAAGCTAACCATGGTTGAAAATAGCGAACTACGTAAGGCCGGACTTAAGGTGACTCTGCCACGAGTCAAGATTCTACAAATGCTTGACTCTGCCGAGCAGCGTCACATGAGTGCCGAGGATGTTTACAAGGCATTGATGCAAGCTGGCGAAGACGTCGGTCTGGCCACGGTCTACCGTGTACTGACGCAGTTTGAGTCCGCAGGGCTGGTGATTCGCCATAATTTTGATGGCGGTCATGCAGTCTTTGAATTGGCCGATGCCGACGGCGGACACCACGACCACATGGTCAACGTGGACAGTGGTGAAGTGATCGAGTTTTTCGACGAAGACATCGAAAAACTGCAACATGCCATCGCCGCCAAACATGGCGTCGAGCTGGTAGATCACAATCTGGTGCTGTACGTACGCAAGAAAACTAAATAAGCATGTCGCGCGAACCCCGGTTCGCGAAACCAACGAAGGCGACCCCAGGGTCGCCTTCGTGCTGTCTGAATCTTGGTGTTTGTTGACCGTTCGTCGTTAAGCTGCCAGGTTTTTTGCTGTGACCACCATTTTCTTGGCATGAGCCAATGATTCTTTGGTCAGATCGATACCGCCGAGCATGCGCGCGACTTCTTCTACTCGCTCTTTTTGACTGAGTTTCGACACGGCGGTGCGTGTGGTTTCGCTCTCGCGAACCTTGTGTACGAAAAGGTGCTGGTGGCATTGCGCTGCCACTTGCGGCAGGTGGGTGACCGTCAGCACCTGGCCGCGCTCGCCAAGCCTGCGCAGCAACTGGCCAACGATTTCAGCAGTTGGACCGCCGATGCCCACGTCGACTTCGTCGAATACCAGGGTGGGTACGCGTGAGGTTTGTGCGGTGATGACCTGGATGGCCAGGCTGATGCGTGACAGTTCGCCGCCAGAGGCCACCTTGGCCAGGGCTTTAAGAGGCTGGCCGGGGTTGGCGCTGACCAGCAGTTCAACTTGCTCCAGACCGTGGGGCATCGGGTCGGTGCTGTTTTGTGGGCGCAACTCGATGACGAAGCGGCCACCAGGCATGCCCAGGCGCTGGATTTCTTCTTCTACTGCACTGCTCAGCTGTGTTGCCGCATGGGCACGCAAACCGCTGAGTTCGCGTGCGCACTCCTGATAGTGACGGGTGTACGCGGTCAGTTCATTGTTCAGGCGCTCAATGGACTCATCGTTGGCGTTGAGGGTTTCGATCTCTTCCAGTAGCCGTTGCTGCAGGGCGGCAACGTCATTTGGCTGGACGCGGTGTTTGCGTGCCAGGGTGTAGATGGTGTCCAGTCGCTCTTCGAGGTACTGCAGGCGGCCCGGGTCAGCATCAAAATGATCGAGGAAACGGTTAAGTTCGCCCACGGCCTCTTCGACTTGAATTTGTGCGCTGGCCAGCAGGTCGGTTGCTTCGCTCAGCGAGCCGGAGTTGTTGTTGATGCTCGACAGGCGATTCAGGCTCACGGTCAGCGCGTTGAGTACGTTGCCGGAATCGTTTTCGCTGCACTGTTCAACCACCTGGCGGCAGATAGTCAGCAGGGTTTCGGCGTTGGTCAGGTTCTTGTGTTCCTGCTCCAGCTCTTCCAGTTCGTTTTCGCCCAGCGAGAGGGTTTCGAGTTCTTCGAGCTGGTAGCTCAGCAGTTGGTGGCGTGCGCGCTGCTCGTCACCCGAGTTGGACAGGTGCTCGAGTTCCTGGCGGGTCTGGCGCCAGCGTTGTGCTGCCAGATGGACCTGGCGGGCCAGATCGGTGGCTCCCGCATACTCGTCCAGCAAGCGGCGATGGGTGTCGGGTTTGAGCAGCGACTGGTGTTCGTGCTGGCTGTGGATATCGATCAACAACTCGCCCAGGGCTTTCAGGTCGCCTTGAGGGCAGGGTGTGCCATTGATGTAGCCGCGTGAGCGTCCTTCGGCGGTGATCACTCGGCGCAGGATGCACGGGCCTTCAGCCTCGAGATCGCGTGCGGCAAGCCATGCCCGGGCTTCGGGGATATCCTGCAGGTCGAAGGTGGCCAGGATGTCGGCCTTTTCGGCCCCGGGGCGAACTACGCCACTGTCGGCGCGGTCACCCAGGGTAAGGCCGAGCGCATCGAGCATGATCGATTTACCGGCACCGGTCTCGCCAGTGATTACACTCATCCCGCGATCCAGTTCAAGATCGAGATGTTCAACGATGGCGTAGTTATGTACGGACAGGTGCACCAGCATAGGAGCTGCTCCAAAACGTAATGTCTGGTTATTTATACAGTGTTTTGTTTCGTGCTGACAATGCCTTCGTTTAGTTCGATTTGCTTGGTCATTTTGCTTTTTTAGGTCGTTTCGATTGTCCAGCCGGGGCTTTTGCTCGAGGGGAAAGACCACACTTACTGCTTTTTGGCTCTTGAACCTGAAAATTGCGACCCCATATACCTTGGCAGAAGCGCGAGTCGAGCTCGCGGACAAAGTTTGAAAGGAGAAATCTATGGCAGACGAACAGACTATGGATACGCAGAATCAAGACGCTAATCAGGCCGCTGATGCAGGAAGCGAAGATCTGGTATCCCGCGTGCAAGTGCTTGAAGAGCAGCTGGCGGCCGCTAATGATCAGGCTTTGCGCGTAGCTGCCGATCTACAGAACGTTCGCCGCCGTGCAGAACAGGACGTTGAAAAAGCACACAAATTTGCACTGGAAAAATTTGCTGGCGACCTGTTGCCGGTAATCGACAGTCTGGAACGCGGCCTTGAGCTGTCGAACCCGGACGACGAAAGCATTCGTCCAATGCGTGAAGGGATCGAGCTGACCCTGAAAATGTTCCAGGACACCCTGAAGCGTTATCACCTGGAAGCTATCGATCCACACGGCGAGCCCTTCAATGCCGAGCATCACCAGGCGATGGCAATGCAGGAAAGCGCTGACCTGGAGCCAAACAGTGTGCTCAAGGTGTTTCAAAAAGGTTATCAGCTCAATGGTCGCTTGCTGCGCCCGGCTATGGTCGTAGTCAGCAAGGCTCCAGCGCCGGTTTCGCCATCGATTGACGAGCAGGCTTGAAATCGGCCGCAAGGCCCCCATTTAGAAGTCAAGCGTTAAGTAATGCCGCAGTTGGTCATTACTGCTGCGGCAAAAAAATTCAAATTTAGGGAGAGTTAACATGGGCAGAATTATCGGTATTGACCTCGGGACCACCAACTCGTGTGTTTCGGTTCTGGAAAACGGTAAAGCAAAAGTTATCGAAAACGCTGAAGGCGCGCGTACCACGCCGTCGATCGTTGCGTATGCCAACGATGGCGAAATTCTGGTTGGCCAGTCGGCCAAGCGTCAGGCAGTGACCAATCCGCATAACACCCTGTACGCGGTGAAGCGTCTGATCGGTCGTCGTTTTGACGAAGAAGTTGTGCAGAAAGACATTCAGATGGTTCCGTACAAGATCGCCAAGGCTGACAACGGCGACGCTTGGGTTGAAGTGAACGGCCAGAAAATGGCTCCGCCACAAATCTCGGCTGAAATTCTGAAGAAAATGAAGAAGACCGCCGAAGACTACCTCGGCGAGCCAGTGACTGAAGCGGTTATCACCGTTCCGGCCTACTTCAACGACAGCCAGCGTCAGGCGACCAAAGACGCCGGCCGTATCGCGGGTCTGGACGTAAAACGCATCATCAACGAACCAACCGCTGCTGCTCTGGCTTACGGTATGGACAAAGCGAAAGGCGACCACACTGTCATCGTTTATGACCTGGGTGGCGGTACTTTCGACGTGTCGGTAATTGAAATTGCCGAAGTGGATGGCGAGCACCAGTTTGAAGTGCTGGCGACCAACGGTGACACGTTCCTGGGTGGTGAAGACTTTGACATCCGTCTGATCGACTACCTGGTTGACGAGTTCAAGAAAGAAAGCGGCATGAACCTCAAAGGTGACCCGCTGGCGATGCAGCGTCTGAAAGAAGCTGCTGAAAAAGCCAAGATCGAACTGTCTTCGAGCCAGTCGACTGACGTGAATCTGCCGTACATCACTGCAGATGCCACCGGTCCTAAGCACTTGAACGTGAAGATTTCCCGCGCCAAGCTGGAATCGCTGGTTGAAGACCTGGTTCAGCGCACCATCGAGCCTTGCCGCACTGCACTGAAAGACGCCGGTATCGACGTTGGCGCGATCAACGACGTGATCCTGGTCGGTGGTCAGACTCGCATGCCGCTGGTACAGAAGCTGGTAACCGAGTTCTTCGGCAAGGAAGCACGTAAAGACGTGAACCCGGACGAAGCTGTTGCAATGGGTGCTGCTATCCAGGGCGCAGTATTGGCCGGTGATGTGAAAGACGTTCTGTTGCTGGACGTGAGCCCGCTGACTTTGGGTATCGAAACCATGGGTGGCGTAATGACTGCCCTGATCGAGAAAAACACCACGATTCCTACCAAGAAATCGCAAGTGTTCTCGACTGCTGACGATAACCAGGGCGCAGTGACCATTCACGTGCTGCAAGGCGAGCGCAAGCAAGCCGCTCAGAACAAGTCGTTGGGCAAGTTCGACCTGGCTGACATTCCACCAGCTCCACGTGGCGTGCCTCAGATCGAAGTAACCTTCGACATCGATGCCAACGGCATCCTGCACGTAAGTGCAAAAGACAAGGCGACTGGCAAGTCTCAGTCCATCGTGATCAAGGCTAACTCGGGTCTGTCCGAGGAAGAAATTGCTCAGATGGTTCGTGACGCTGAAGTCAATGCTGAAGAAGACCGCAAGTTCGAAGAGCTGGCAGCTGCACGTAACCAGGGCGACGCACTGGTTCACTCGACTCGTAAAATGATCGCTGATGCTGGCGATAAAGTGACCGCAGAAGAGAAAGTTGCAATCGAAGCTGCAGTAGTTGCACTTGAAGCCGCTGTTAAAGGCGATGACAAGGCTGCTATCGAAGCCAAGGTTGAAGAGCTGTCCAAGGTGTCTGCTCCGGTCGCACAGAAAATGTACGCCGAGCAAGCGAACCCGGCAGACGCAGCGGCCAAGCCTGCTGAAGAAGCCAAGGCTGACGACGTTGTCGACGCCGAGTTCGAAGAAGTAAAAGACAACAAGTAATTAGCTTGTTGGTCGGCCGGTTGACCGTGCATTAGCGGTGACTGGTAGGATGTCGCCGCGCGGGAGCTTGCTCCCGCGTTGGCGTGTCTGGAGTAGAGGAATTTTTACAGCATGCGACATGGTCGAATGCTTGCGGTTGGGTCCGGATCTTTTTTGTTTCCGCTTGGCTGTAACCGCTCCTGTTGGCCGATGCATTGGCTGTTAATCAGAAACCAATATCGTTGAAAAAGACGTGAGTCGGGCTTGGTCTTTACTGGGGTCCGGCGGGTTTGGTGAGGCTCGGGAGGGTTTTGCCGAACGTCCTTGAGAGTGCAAAGAATTATGGCAAAGCGCGATTATTACGAAATATTGGGTGTTGAACGTACTACCACTGAAGTGGAGTTGAAGAAGGCATATCGTCGCCTCGCAATGAAGCATCACCCGGATCGCAATCCGGATGACAAGGCTTCCGAAGAGTTGTTCAAGGAAGCCAACGAGGCTTACGAAGTTCTGTCGGACTCCAGTAAGCGTGCCGCCTATGATCAATACGGCCATGCCGGTGTTGATCCGCAAATGGGTGGCGGCGGTGCCGGTTTTGGCGGGCAGAACTTCTCCGATATTTTCGGCGATGTGTTCAGTGATTTCTTCGGCGGTGGTCGCGGTGGCTCCCGGGGCGGCGCTCAGCGGGGCAGCGATTTGCGCTACACGCTGGAGCTGGATCTGGAAGAGGCCGTACGCGGTACCACGGTCAATATTCGTGTGCCGACGCTGGTCAACTGCAAACCATGCGATGGTTCGGGTGCCAAGAAAGGTTCTTCGCCGGTTACCTGTACGACCTGTGGCGGTATTGGCCAGGTGCGCATGCAGCAGGGCTTTTTTGCTGTGCAGCAGACCTGTCCGCGTTGCCACGGTCAGGGCAAGATCATTTCTGATCCGTGCGACAGCTGCCGTGGCGAAGGCCGCGTAGAAGAATACAAAACCCTTTCCGTAAAAGTGCCTGCGGGCGTAGATACGGGCGACCGGATTCGTCTTTCGGGCGAAGGCGAGGCGGGTGTGCAGGGCGGGCCGACCGGCGATCTGTACGTGGTGATCGAGGTGCGTGAGCACGCGATCTTCCAGCGCGACGGCAAGCATCTGTTCTGTGAAGTGCCGATCAACTTTGCCGATGCTTCGCTGGGTGCCGAGATTGAAGTGCCGACCCTGGATGGCCGGGTCAAGCTGAAGATTCCGGAAGGCACGCAAACCGGCAAGCAGTTCCGTCTGCGTGGCAAGGGTGTTGCTCCGGTACGTGGCGGCGGCGCTGGTGACTTGATGTGCCGTGTGGTGATCGAGACGCCGGTGAAACTGAGCCGTCGTCAGCGTGAGCTGATGGAAGAGTTCCGTTCGACACTCGAAGGCGATAGTAGTCATTCGCCGAACGCAACCGGCTGGTTCGAAGGCGTGAAGCGCTTCTTCGGCGATTTGTAAGGAGCGGGACATGCGACGTATGGCTGTGATGGGCGCTGCTGGGCGCATGGGTAAGACCTTGGTCGATGCGGTGCAGCAGCGCTCACCAGTGTGCGGGCTGACGGCGGCCATCGTGCGCCCGGGCAGCTCCCTGGTGGGGGTGGATGCCGGTGAGCTGGCCTCTATCGGGCGTATCGGTGTGCCGTTGTCGGAAAACCTGCAAGCGGTCGCGGCTGATTTCGACGTACTGATCGATTTCACCCTGCCTGAGGTAATGCTGGCCAACCTGGCCGTGTGTCGCCAGTTGGGCAAGGCCATGGTGATCGGTACTACGGGGTTGAATGCCGAACAAAAGCAGTTGCTGGTTGAAGCTGGCCAGGATATTGCGATTGTTTTTGCCTCCAACTTCAGTGTGGGCGTCAACCTGTCGTTCAAGCTGCTGGATATGGCGGCACGGGTGATGGGTGAAGATGCTGATATCGAAATCATCGAAGCTCATCACCGGCACAAGGTCGACGCGCCTTCGGGAACCGCGATGCGCATGGGTGAGGTCATTGCCAGTGCATTGGGGCGTGACCTGCAGCAGGTGGCGGTCTATGGTCGCGAAGGTCACACCGGCGCCCGCGAGCGCGAAACCATCGGTTTTGCGACAGTTCGGGGCGGTGATGTGGTGGGGGATCATACGGTTCTGTTTGCGACCGAGGGCGAGCGTCTTGAGATCACCCACAAGGCATCCAGCCGCATGACCTTCGCCAAGGGTGCCGTTCGTGCTGCGCTGTGGCTCGACGGGCGTGAGCCCGGGCTGTATGACATGCAGGATGTGCTCGACCTGCGTTGAGTTGTCTCTGTAAAATCAGGCTGTTGGCGCGCCGGCAGCCTGACTTTTAACCGCTAAGCGATGTTCTGTCGCATTCCTCTGCCTTTTAGGCTCTTTAGCGGTAGACCAAAAAAGCCTTTTTCTGTAAGCTACAGCTTTAGTGTGTCCACTAAAAGCGCGCAGATAATTCGATGAAGAAGCGGGGTGACGTGTCCATACGTCACTCCGCTTTTTTACAACCTGCGATCGCCCTTTCAGGCTTTATTTACGGGAGGTCTTCTTGACTAAGCAAGCCATACTCGCCCTCGCTGATGGCAGCATTTTTCGCGGCGAAGCCATTGGAGCCGACGGTCAGACCGTTGGAGAGGTGGTGTTTAACACCGCAATGACTGGCTACCAGGAGATCTTGACGGATCCATCCTACGCTCAGCAAATCGTTACCCTGACTTACCCGCATGTTGGCAATACCGGTACTACGCCGGAAGATGCCGAGTCTGATCGTGTCTGGTCCGCAGGTCTGGTTATTCGTGATCTGCCACTGGTTGCCAGCAACTGGCGCAACACGATGTCGCTTTCCGATTACCTGAAAGCCAACAATGTTGTCGCTATCGCAGGTATCGATACCCGTCGCCTGACCCGCATTTTGCGTGAGAAAGGTGCACAGAACGGCTGCATCATGGCCGGCGACAACATTTCTGACGAAGCTGCCATTGCTGCTGCGCGCGGCTTCCCGGGCCTGAAAGGCATGGATCTGGCGAAAGTTGTCAGCACCGAGAAGGCTTACGAGTGGCGCTCCAGTGTCTGGAACCTGGCCACCGATAGCCATCCGACAATTGAAGCGTCCGAGCTGCCTTATCACGTAGTTGCCTACGACTACGGCGTAAAGTGGAACATCCTGCGCATGCTGGTTGAGCGTGGCTGCCGCGTCACTGTTGTGCCGGCACAAACTCCGGCCAGCGACGTACTGGCACTGAATCCGGATGGTGTGTTCCTGTCCAACGGCCCGGGTGATCCGGAGCCATGCGACTACGCAATCACGGCTATTCAGGAAGTGCTGAAAACCGAAACTCCGGTGTTCGGTATCTGCCTGGGACACCAGTTGCTGGCTCTGGCGTCCGGCGCCAAGACGGTGAAAATGGGTCACGGCCACCACGGTGCGAACCACCCGGTTCAGGATCTGGACACGGGCGTTGTGATGATCACCAGTCAGAACCACGGTTTTGCGGTTGATGAAGCGACTTTGCCGGCCAACGTGCGCGCAATCCACAAGTCGCTGTTTGACGGCACCTTGCAAGGTATCGAGCTGACCGACAAGAGCGCTTTCAGCTTCCAGGGTCACCCTGAAGCCAGCCCTGGCCCGAACGACGTAGCGCCGCTGTTCGATCGTTTCATCAATGAGATGGCCAAGCGCCGCTGATCATACCCTTGTGCCAGTGCCCAGTGCCCAGTGCCGGCCCCGGACTCCGGCGGCCCCTTGGGTGCTTCACAGACTTGATCGACGGCTTGCCGACTGACCTGCGGATTTGAGTGACAAACCCATGCCAAAACGTACAGACATTAAAAGCATCCTGATTCTCGGCGCTGGCCCGATCGTTATCGGCCAGGCCTGTGAATTCGACTACTCCGGCGCCCAGGCTTGTAAAGCTCTGCGCGAGGAAGGCTATCGCGTCATCCTGGTGAACTCCAACCCGGCCACCATCATGACCGACCCGGACATGGCCGACGCAACGTACATCGAGCCGATCAAGTGGCAGACTGTTGCCAAGATCATCGAAAAAGAGCGTCCGGACGCTCTGTTGCCGACCATGGGTGGCCAGACTGCTCTGAACTGCGCACTGGACCTGGAGCGTGAAGGCGTTCTGGAGAAGTTCGGCGTAGAAATGATCGGCGCCAATGCCGACACCATCGACAAGGCTGAAGACCGTTCGCGTTTTGACAAGGCGATGAAGTCCATCGGTCTGGATTGCCCGCGTTCCGGTATCGCCCACAGCATGGAAGAGGCCAATGCGGTCCTCGAAAAGCTGGGCTTCCCGTGCATCATCCGTCCATCGTTCACCATGGGTGGCACCGGTGGCGGTATCGCTTACAACCGTGAAGAGTTCGAAGAAATCTGCGCTCGTGGTCTGGACCTGTCGCCGACCAAAGAGCTGCTGATCGACGAATCCCTGATCGGCTGGAAAGAGTACGAAATGGAGGTTGTCCGCGACAAAAAGGACAACTGCATCATCGTTTGCTCGATCGAAAACTTTGACCCGATGGGCGTGCACACCGGTGACTCGATCACTGTTGCTCCGGCACAGACCCTGACGGACAAGGAATACCAGATCATGCGTAACGCCTCGCTGGCGGTACTGCGTGAGATCGGCGTTGAGACCGGTGGTTCCAACGTGCAGTTCGGCATTTGCCCGGACACTGGCCGTATGGTTGTGATCGAGATGAACCCGCGTGTTTCGCGTTCTTCGGCGCTGGCTTCGAAAGCCACCGGTTTCCCGATTGCGCGTATCGCTGCCAAGCTGGCGATCGGTTACACCCTGGACGAGTTGCAGAACGAAATCACCGGTGGCGCTACTCCGGCGTCCTTCGAGCCGTCCATCGACTACGTCGTGACCAAGCTGCCGCGCTTTGCTTTCGAAAAATTCCCTAAAGCCGATGCGCGCCTGACAACTCAGATGAAGTCGGTTGGTGAAGTCATGGCCATTGGCCGGACTTTCCAGGAATCCTTGCAGAAAGCCCTTCGCGGTCTGGAAGTGGGTGTCAGCGGTCTTGATCCAAAGCTGGACCTGAGCAACCCGGAAAGCATGGCGGTGCTCAAGCGCGAGCTGACTGTGCCGGGTGCCGAGCGTATCTGGTACGTGGCCGACGCATTCCGTGCCGGCATGACCGTAGAAGACATCTTCGGCATGAACATGATTGACCCTTGGTTCCTGGTGCAGATCGAAGATCTGATCAAGGACGAAGAGAAGATCAAGACCATGGCGCTGTCTTCGATTGATCGCGATGCCATGTATCGCCTCAAGCGCAAAGGCTTCTCCGACGCACGTCTGGCTGTACTGCTGGGTGTGACCGAGAAGAACCTGCGTCGCCATCGTCACAAGCTGGAAGTGTTCCCGGTTTACAAGCGCGTTGACACCTGCGCAGCCGAGTTTGCGACCGACACGGCTTACATGTACTCGACCTATGAGGAAGAGTGCGAGGCCAACCCTTCGGATCGTGACAAGATCATGATTCTGGGTGGTGGTCCGAACCGTATCGGTCAGGGTATCGAGTTCGACTACTGCTGCGTTCACGCGGCTCTGGCGTTGCGTGCCGATGGTTACGAAACCATCATGGTCAACTGCAACCCGGAAACTGTTTCCACTGACTACGACACCTCGGATCGTCTGTACTTCGAATCTGTGACCCTGGAAGACGTGCTGGAAATCGTACGTGTCGAGAAGCCGAAGGGCGTGATCGTCCAGTACGGCGGCCAGACCCCGTTGAAACTGGCCCGTGCGCTGGAAGAAGCAGGCGTGCCGATCATTGGTACCAGCCCTGATGCTATCGACCGTGCAGAAGACCGTGAGCGCTTCCAGCAAATGGTTGAGCGTCTGAACCTGCGTCAGCCGCCAAACGCCACTGTGCGCAGCGAAGACGAAGCCATTCGTGCTGCCTCCAAAATCGGTTACCCGCTGGTGGTTCGTCCTTCCTACGTGTTGGGCGGCCGGGCGATGGAAATCGTTTACGAAGAAGACGAGCTCAAGCGTTACCTGCGCGATGCGGTGAAAGTGTCCAACGACAGCCCGGTGCTGCTGGATCACTTCCTGAACTGTGCAATCGAAATGGACGTTGATGCCGTCTGCGACGGAACTGACGTAGTGATCGGCGCGATCATGCAGCACATTGAGCAGGCAGGTGTTCACTCCGGTGACTCCGCATGCTCGCTGCCACCGTACTCGCTGCCGTTGCATATCCAGGACGAGATGCGTGAACAGGTCAAGAAAATGGCTCTGGAGTTGGGCGTTGTCGGCCTGATGAACGTGCAGCTTGCTCTGCAGGGCGAAGATATCTACGTGATCGAAGTGAATCCGCGTGCTTCGCGTACAGTTCCTTTCGTATCCAAGTGCATCGGTGTTTCCCTGGCGATGATCGCGGCGCGGGTGATGGCTGGTAAAACCCTGAAGGAAATCGGTTTCACTAAAGAAATCATTCCAAACTTCTACAGCGTGAAAGAGGCGGTCTTCCCGTTCGCCAAATTCCCTGGTGTTGACCCGATTCTCGGCCCGGAGATGAAGTCCACCGGTGAAGTGATGGGCGTGGGCGATACCTTCGGTGAAGCTTTTGCCAAGGCTCAAATGGGTGCCAGCGAAGTTCTGCCTACCGGCGGTACTGCGTTCATCAGCGTACGTGACGACGACAAGCCTTTGGTGGCGGGTGTTGCACGTGATCTGATCAGCCTGGGCTTCGAGATTGTTTCGACCGTTGGCACTGCCAAGTTTATCGAGGCGGCGGGTCTGAAAGTACGCCGGGTGAACAAGGTGACCGAAGGTCGTCCGCACGTTGTCGATATGATCAAAAATGATGAAGTCAGCCTGATCATCAATACGACCGAAGGTCGTCAGTCGATTGCTGACTCTTACTCCATTCGCCGCAACGCTCTGCAGCACAAAATCTACTGCACCACGACTATTGCTGCTGGCGAAGCGATCTGCGAAGCGCTTAAATTCGGTCCTGAAAAAACCGTACGCAGCTTGCAGGATCTACACGCAGGATTGAAGGCATGATCAAATACCCAATGACGGTCCAGGGCCATAAAGCCCTGGAAGAAGAGCTTGCACACCTGACCAAGGTTGTTCGGCCAAAGCTGAGCAAGGAAATCGGTACGGCGCGCGAACTGGGCGACCTCAAGGAAAATGCTGAGTACCATGCCGCTCGTGAGCTGCAGGGTATGTCTGAGGCGCGTATCCGTGATATCGAGGGCCGTCTGCAGAACGCAGTGGTTATTGATGTGGCGGCGATTCCTCATACCGGCAAGGTGATTTTCGGCACGACGGTCGAGATCGCGAACGTTGAAACTGACGAGCGCGTGACTTATCAGATCGTTGGTGAGGATGAGGCTGACTTCAAACTCGGAAAAATCTCCGTAGGTTCGCCACTTGCTCGTGCCTTGATTGCCAAGGAAGAAGGTGATGTGGTTGCGGTGAAAACACCGGGCGGCGTCATTGAGTACGAGATTGTCGAAGTACGTCACATCTGAGAAAAGGCGCCCGCTTCGTGCGGGCGCACTTCTTTGGCGGCCGGCCCGGATATCCGGGTTGGCGGCTGATGCTTGTTGCACACAGAATTTTTTGGCGGTGCCGGGCTGTATGCTGTGGTGTCGCTGTTGATCAATGTATCGCGTAGTGTGGCCGATAAGCGGCGAGCACTATTTGATGCAGTCTGCTGGCGGGATGTGTTGCGATGGCTGGTTCTGGCTGCCTGATGCGTTGCGCGGGCAGTTTTTGCTATTGGCCAGGCAAGAGTGTCAGGGCGCGCAAAGCGCACCCTTGACCCTTGTCGGCATCACTTGAAACGATGGATGTTCGACAGTTGCTTGTTAACATTGACGTTCTTGCGGTAAAGAAGCGCCATTTTGCCGATAACCTGCACCAATTCCGCTTTGCCTGCCTTGCACAGTTCTGCAATGGCCTCCAGGCGGGATTCGCGATCCAGGATGTTGACTTTGATTTTAATCAACTCGTGATCGCCCAATGCGCGTTCGAGTTCGGCTAAAACACCCTCAGTCAAACCATTATCAGCCACAGTCAATACTGGTTTCAGATGGTGGCCAATGGATTTGTACTGTTTCTTCTGCTCTTGAGTGAGCGGCATAATCTGACCCCTGTGTCTGATCTTGTAAAAAGCGGCGGCCAGTTTACCCGAGGGAGTCCGGGACCGCCCAGTTAATCACGACCCGTTTATTTTTTTGAGGTGGCCCGTGGCCCGTTCCAAGACTAGCCTTAACTGGCTGAAAGAGCATTTCAACGACCCATACGTCAAAATGGCGCAAAAAGACGGGTATCGTTCGCGTGCCAGCTACAAGTTGCTGGAGATCCAGGAACGTGACCGCATTATTCGCCCGGGCATGACTGTTATTGACCTGGGGGCCGCCCCGGGTGGCTGGTCGCAGGTCACCAGCCGTCTGATCGGCGGTCAGGGGCGACTGATCGCTTCGGACATCCTGGAGATGGACAGCATTCCTGATGTGACCTTTATCCAGGGTGACTTTACCGAAGATCACGTACTTGCCCAGATTCTTGAAGCTGTCGGAAATACGCAGGTAGACCTTGTGATTTCGGATATGGCCCCCAATATGAGTGGATTGGCAGCTGTTGACATGCCTCGGGCGATGTTCTTGTGCGAATTGGCACTGGATCTTGCCGGACGTGTCTTGCGGCCCGGTGGTGATTTTTTGATCAAGGTCTTCCAGGGTGAAGGCTTCGACGAATACCACAAAGACATTCGCAAGCTGTTTGATAAGGTGCAGATGCGCAAGCCGTCTTCTTCGCGAGACAGGTCCCGTGAGCAATATTTGCTGGGCCGCGGCTTTCGTGGAATCGCCGGATCTGCCAGTGATGAGCGTCTCTGAATAGGGTGATAGGTTTTTTTGTATCGCTTTACAGATCCCACATAAAGAATATTGTGTAGTCAAAGTTTCACAAAGGGTTACAGACGGAGCCTGCAAGGGTTGTAGGCAATGTAGTAAGTTATGCCGGTGAATATCATGCGAAGCACGCTTCAGTAGCGGGGCTTGCTTCAGAGGGTAGCTAATTGAACGATATGGCAAAGAATCTGATCCTGTGGTTGATCATCGCAGCTGTCCTGGTGACAGTGATGAACAACTTCTCCAGTCCAAACGAGCCACAAACCCTCAACTATTCCGACTTCATCCAGCAAGTTAAGGATGGCAAGGTCGAACGCGTTGCCGTGGACGGCTACGTGATTACCGGCAAACGCAGCGATGGCGATTCCTTCAAAACCATCCGTCCGGCTATTCAGGACAACGGTTTGATCGGTGATCTGGTTGATAACCATGTGACCGTTGAGGGCAAGCTGCCTGAGCAGCAAAGCATCTGGACTCAATTGCTCGTTGCGAGCTTCCCGATTCTGGTGATCATCGCTGTCTTCATGTTCTTCATGCGTCAGATGCAGGGCGGTGCCGGCGGTAAAGGCGGACCGATGAGCTTTGGCAAGAGCAAGGCGCGACTGCTATCGGAAGACCAGGTCAAAACGACCCTGGCTGACGTAGCCGGTTGTGACGAAGCGAAAGAAGAAGTAGGCGAGCTGGTCGAATTCCTTCGCGATCCGGGCAAGTTCCAGCGTCTGGGCGGTCGAATTCCCCGTGGTGTGCTGATGGTTGGCCCGCCGGGTACCGGTAAAACCTTGATCGCCAAGGCGATTGCTGGCGAAGCCAAGGTGCCGTTCTTCACGATTTCCGGTTCGGACTTCGTTGAAATGTTCGTCGGTGTTGGTGCCAGCCGTGTTCGTGACATGTTCGAACAGGCGAAAAAGCACGCACCTTGCATCATCTTTATCGATGAAATCGATGCTGTCGGCCGTCACCGTGGTAACGGTATGGGCGGCGGTCATGATGAGCGTGAGCAAACCCTTAACCAGTTGCTGGTTGAGATGGACGGCTTTGAGATGAATGACGGTATCATTGTGATTGCCGCCACCAACCGTCCGGACGTGCTCGACCCTGCGCTGTTGCGTCCAGGCCGCTTTGACCGTCAGGTCGTGGTTGGCTTGCCGGACATTCGTGGCCGTGAGCAGATTCTCAAGGTGCACATGCGCAAAGTTCCGATGGGCGATGATGTCCAGCCAGGCGTGATTGCGCGTGGTACTCCGGGCTTCTCGGGTGCTGACCTGGCCAACCTGGTGAACGAAGCTTCCCTGTTTGCAGCGCGCACCGGTAAGCGTGTTGTGGAAATGAAAGAATTTGAGCTGGCTAAAGACAAGATCATGATGGGCGCAGAGCGCAAATCGATGGTCATGTCGGACAAAGAAAAGCGCAACACGGCTTATCACGAAGCGGGTCATGCCATTGTTGGTCGCGTTGTGCCTGAGCACGACCCGGTTTACAAGGTTTCGATCATTCCTCGTGGTCGCGCCCTGGGCGTCACCATGTTCCTGCCGGAAGAGGATCGTTATAGCCTGTCCAAGCGTGCTCTGATCAGCCAGATCTGCTCGCTCTATGGCGGCCGTATTGCTGAAGAGATGACCCTGGGCTTTGACGGTGTGACTACCGGTGCGTCCAACGACATCATGCGTGCGAGCCAGATTGCCCGGAACATGGTCACCAAATGGGGCCTGTCCGAGAAATTGGGCCCGCTGATGTATGCCGAAGACGAAGAGTCGTATCTGGGGCGTGGCGGTGGTCAGAGCTCGAGCGTTTCGGGCGAGACAGCCAAGCTGATCGACTCCGAAGTGCGCAGCATCATTGATCAGTGCTATGGCACTGCCAAGCAGATCCTGACCGACAATCGTGACAAGCTGGAAGCCATGGCTGATGCCTTGATGAAGTACGAAACGATCGATGCCGATCAGATCGACGACATCATGGCGGGGCGCCCGCCACGGGAGCCGCGTGACTGGGAAGGTGGTGGCTCGGGTACCCCGACTGCTCCAACCCTGGACAAGACCGAGCGCCCGGAAACACCTATCGGCGGCCCAGCTGCTGATCAATAAGGCTTGAAATGACTTTTGTTCAGCCCTCAACCCGGTTGCCTTGCGGCAACCGGGTTCTTGATTTGGCCCATCCGCACGTGATGGGCATTCTCAATGTCACCCCTGATTCCTTTTCTGATGGCGGTCGCTTCGCTGCGGTGGATGCGGCAATGCGCCATGCGCAGGCAATGGTTCTTGCGGGGGCAACCCTGATTGATGTCGGCGGTGAGTCAACTCGCCCCGGTGCTCCGGTGGTTTCGCCACAGGAAGAACTTGATCGGGTGGCGCCTGTTGTCGAGCGCATCAGTCGTGAACTTGATGTCATCATTTCGGTCGATACCTCCGCGCCCATCGTCATGACTGAGGTTGCGCGCCTTGGCGCCGGCCTGATTAATGATGTGCGCTCATTGCGCCGCGAAGGTGCCCTGCAGGCTGCTGCAGCCACAGGTCTTCCGGTATGCCTGATGCATATGCTCGGCGAGCCCGGGGATATGCAGGACAACCCGCATTACACTGATCTGGTCGGTGAGGTGTCGGCATTTCTTGCTGAGCGCATGGCGCAATGCGCCGCTGCCGGGATTGCGTCTGAGCGCATAGTGCTGGATCCGGGATTTGGTTTCGCCAAGACGTTGCAGCACAACCTGAGTTTGTTTAAGCACATGGAGGCCCTGCATGCACTGGGTCGACCATTGCTGGTAGGTGTTTCGCGTAAAAGCATGATTGGGCACGCGCTGAATCGGCCGGTTACAGAGCGACTGTATGGCAGTTTGGCTCTGGCAGCGCTGGCCGTGACCAAGGGTGCGCGAATATTGCGTGTCCATGACGTTGCCGAAACAGTTGATGTGGTACGGATGATCGCAGCGGTAGAGTCCGCCGACTAAGAATGATGGAGCACTTATGACGAAGAAATATTTTGGCACCGACGGTATTCGTGGTCGGGTCGGCGTTTATCCAATTACCCCTGACTTCATGCTCAAGCTCGGTTGGGCGGCGGGTATGGCGTTCCGCAGCAAGGGTGCATGTCGCATCCTGGTAGGCAAGGACACGCGCATTTCCGGTTATATGTTCGAGTCCGCGCTAGAGGCCGGTCTGTCTGCGGCCGGTGCCGATGTGATGCTGTTGGGGCCAATGCCTACTCCGGCCATTGCTTATCTGACGCGCACCTTCCATGCGGAAGCGGGCATTGTGATCAGTGCTTCGCACAATCCCCACGACGATAACGGTATCAAGTTCTTCTCGGGGGATGGCACCAAGTTGCCTGATGACGTCGAGTTGATGATTGAGGAGTTGCTGGACACTCCGATGACCGTCGTTGACTCCGACAAGCTGGGTAAGGTGTCGCGTATCAATGATGCGCCGGGTCGCTATATCGAATTCTGCAAGAGCAGTGTGCCGAGCAGTACCAACTTCAGCGATCTGAAGATCGTTATTGATTGCGCCCATGGTGCGACCTACAAGGTTGCGCCAAGTGTTTTCAAGGAGCTGGGTGCACAAGTCACTGTGTTGTCGGCTCAGCCTAATGGTTTGAACATCAACCATGATTGCGGCTCGACCCATATGGGGCAGTTGCAGGCTGCAGTCCTGGCTGAGGGCGCGGACCTGGGTATCGCGTTTGATGGCGACGGTGACCGGGTGCTGATGGTTGATCACACGGGCGCGATTGTTGATGGTGATGAGTTGCTGTTCATCATTGCCCGCGACTTGCATGAGCGTGGCAAATTGCAAGGTGGTGTCGTCGGCACGCTGATGAGTAATCTCGGGCTTGAGTTGGCGCTGGATGACCTGGGCATTCCCTTCGTTCGGGCCAATGTCGGGGATCGCTATGTGATTGCAGGCCTGCAAGAGCGCGACTGGCAGGTGGGCGGTGAGAACTCGGGGCATATCGTGTGCTTCCAGCATACGACCACCGGTGATGCGATTATCGCTGCCCTGCAGGTGCTGCTGGCGTTGCGTCGCCGTGGCGACAGTCTGGCCCAGGCGCGTCAGGCGTTGCGTAAATGTCCGCAGGTGCTGGTAAATGTGCGGTTTGGTGGTGGTGTTGACCCGGTCGAGCACCCGGCCGTCAAAGAGGCCTGCGCACGAGTCACTGAAGCCATGAAAGGGCGTGGGCGTGTATTGCTGCGCAAGTCGGGTACCGAGCCTCTGGTGCGCGTAATGGTCGAAGGTGACGATGAAAATATGGTTCGCGGCTATGCCGATGAGCTGGCAAAACTAGTAAGTGAAGTTTGTGCCTGAATTCGACTTGCCAGCGCGGATGTGGTTGGGTAACATCTGCGCCCACTTTGACCGACGAGGTAAAGCATGCGTCGCATGATGGTAGCTGGTAACTGGA
Organism: Pseudomonas paraversuta; assembly: GCF_904067025.1. Classification (NCBI taxonomy): domain Bacteria; kingdom Pseudomonadati; phylum Pseudomonadota; class Gammaproteobacteria; order Pseudomonadales; family Pseudomonadaceae; genus Pseudomonas; species Pseudomonas paraversuta. The sequence continues at coordinate 4,218,731 of NZ_CAJFDA010000001.1, read as the reverse complement.
AGATGCACGGTACCTGCGCCAGCGTCGCTGAGCTGATCGTTGGTCTGCGTGATCTGTCCTTGCCTGGCAGTGTTGATGTTGCAGTATTCCCGCCTGACCTGTTCATTGATCGTGTGATCAAAGGCTTACAAGGCGCGCCAATTTCGGTTGGTGCTCAGAATGCTGCGGTTGAAGCAAAGCAGGGCGCTCTGACCGGGGAGATTTCTTCGAGTCAGTTGCAGGATGCGGGTTGCGCATTGGTGCTTGTAGGTCACTCTGAGCGTCGCCTGATTCTGGGTGAGTCGGATGAGACCCTCAATCGCAAGTTTGCAGCAGTTCAGGCTTCTGGTCTGACGCCGGTGTTGTGTATAGGGGAAACCCTGGAGCAGCGCGAAGCCGGGCAAACCCTTGAAGTGGTAGGGCGTCAACTGGATGTCGTGATTGACGCATTTGGTATTGAGGCTTTTGTAAATGCAGTGATTGCATATGAGCCGGTCTGGGCCATTGGTACCGGGCTGACTGCATCACCGCAGCAAGCGCAAGATGTGCATGCGGCCATTCGCGCACAGTTGGCGCAAAAGAATTCTGAAGTCGCGCAAGGTGTGCGGCTTCTATACGGCGGCAGCGTGAAGGCGGCCAATGCGGTCGAACTGTTCAGCATGCCGGATATCGATGGGGGACTCATTGGCGGGGCTTCCCTGAATGCAGATGAGTTCGGTGCGATTATTCGTGCCGCAGGAAACTGAAAATGCTGGATAACGTCGTAACTGTTTTTCATCTGCTGACAGCTTTGGGTGTAATTGCCCTGGTTTTGCTGCAACAGGGTAAGGGAGCGGATGCTGGAGCTTCTTTTGGCGCAGGTGCATCAAATACTGTGTTCGGAAGCCAAGGTTCCTCTACCTTTCTTAGTAAGTTTACTGCTATACTTGCCGCAGGTTTTTTCATAACCAGCTTGGGGTTAGGTTACTTTGCTAAAGAGAAAGCTGAACAGCTGACTCAAGTAGGTTTGCCAAATCCAGCGGTTTTGGAAGTTCCAGTGCAAAAGCCGGCTTCAGATGATGTTCCGGTGCTTCAAGAGCAAAAGTCGGCAACTCCTGCGACTGACGTACCTCCAGCTCAAGAGCAAAAGTAAAACGGGTTTCATGATGTAACTGTAGTATTGCCGAGGTGGTGGAATTGGTAGACACGCAACCTTGAGGTGGTTGTGCCCATAGGGTGTAGGGGTTCGAGTCCCCTTCTCGGTACCAATTATCAAGAATGCCCGCAGTAGCGGGCTTTCTTGTATGTGGAAGGTTGGATTGACCCTGAAAAGGATCAACCGTATACTTCCGCTCCAGCTTTGTCGCGGGATGGAGCAGTCTGGTAGCTCGTCGGGCTCATAACCCGAAGGTCGTCGGTTCAAATCCGGCTCCCGCAACCAGTTTTAGCGGAGCCCCTTATTAGGGGCTTTTTGTTAACTGGACACTTTATAGCGTCGGTATTCAACGACGTTTCAGAGATGGGCGCTTCGCCCATTTTTTCATTTTGCACAGCATGCACAAACATGCACTAGGGGGTTCAAGTGTCGAGCAAGCTAGAAGAGTTGCAGGCCTTGCTGGCCCCGGTGATCGTGGCCCTTGGCTATGAATGCTGGGGTATTGAATTTTCGGCTCAAGGCCGCCATTCAATGTTGCGTGTGTATATCGACAAGGAAGGCGGCGTATTGGTGGATGACTGTGCAATTGTCAGTCGTCAGATCAGCGGTGTTCTGGATGTCGAAGATCCTATCGCTGTTGAATACACCCTTGAAGTCTCTTCTCCTGGCATGGAACGCCCGCTGTTCACTCTTGAACAGTTCGCGAAATATGTCGGTGAGCAAGTGAAGATCAAGCTGCGCTCGCCTTTTGAAGGGCGACGTAACTTTCAGGGCCTTCTGCGCGGCGTAGAGGAGCAGGACATCGTGGTGCAAGTTGAAGACCATGAATTCCTGTTGCCGATCGATATGATCGACAAGGCCAACATTATTCCCAGTTTTGACTGAGACGCGGATCCCGCGGATCCAATGGCTTGCGAAAGGCGAGGCGTACGATGAGCAAAGAAGTACTGCTGGTTGTTGAGTCGGTGTCCAATGAAAAGGGCGTACCGGCAAACGTTATTTTTGAAGCGCTGGAGCTGGCTCTGGCCACCGCTACTAAAAAGCGTTTTGAAGACGAAGTCGATCTGCGTGTGGAAATCAATCGCCACACCGGTAATTATGAGACTTTCCGTCGCTGGACTGTGGTCGAAGACGAAGATCTGGATGATCCAGCAATCGAGTTGGCGGTAGACCAGGCCCAGGCGAAACAGCCAGGCGCTGTAGCCGGCGATATTATCGAAGAAAAAATCGATTCTATCGAATTCGGTCGGATTGCTGCACAGACTGCCAAACAGGTAATCGTGCAGAAAGTCCGCGAAGCCGAGCGTGCTCAAGTAGTCGATGCCTATCGTGAGCGTCTGGGCGAAATTATTTCGGGTACCGTTAAAAAGGTGACACGTGACAATGTGATCGTCGATCTGGGTAACAACGCAGAAGCGTTGCTGGCTCGTGAAGACATCATCTCGCGTGAAACTTTCCGTGTTGGCGTACGCCTTCGCGCACTGCTGAAAGAAATTCGTACCGAGAACCGCGGTCCTCAACTGATCCTGTCGCGAACCGCGCCGGAGATGTTGATCGAGCTGTTCCGTATTGAAGTTCCAGAAATCTCCGAAGGCCTGATCGAAGTGATGGCGGCCTCCCGCGATCCTGGATCTCGCGCTAAAATAGCCGTTCGCTCCAAAGACAAACGCATTGATCCGCAAGGTGCCTGCATCGGTATGCGCGGTTCGCGCGTCCAGGCAGTGTCCGGCGAATTGGGCGGAGAGCGAGTGGATATCGTCCTTTGGGATGACAACCCGGCGCAGTTCGTGATCAACGCAATGTCGCCAGCAGAAGTAGCGGCGATTATCGTCGACGAAGATGCCCATGCCATGGACATCGCCGTTGGCGCAGACAATCTGGCCCAGGCGATTGGTCGCGGCGGTCAGAACGTACGTTTGGCCAGCCAGTTGACCGGCTGGACCCTGAACGTGATGACCGAATCGGACATCCAGGCTAAGCAGCAAGCAGAAACCGGCGACATCCTGCGCAACTTCATCGAAGAGCTTGAAGTTGATGAAGACCTGGCGCAGGTACTGGTAGATGAAGGCTTTACTAGCCTGGAAGAGATTGCCTACGTACCGGTGGAGGAAATGCTCAACATCGATGGCTTTGACGAAGATACCGTCAACGAGCTTCGCGCTCGAGCCAAGGATCGTTTGTTGACTAAAGCCATCGCTACTGAGGAAAAGCTGGCAGACGCCCATCCGGCCGAAGACCTGCTCTCGCTTGAGGGTATGGACAAGGATTTGGCGATGGAACTGGCGGTGCGCGGCGTAATTACCCGCGAAGACCTGGCCGAGCAGTCTATTGACGACCTGCTCGACATCGACGGCATTGACTCTGATCGTGCCGGCAAGTTGATCATGGCCGCCCGAGCCCATTGGTTCGAGTAATTAGGCGCGGCCTGAGGAGAGAAATGCATGACGCAAGTCACGGTGAAACAACTGGCCGATGAGGTCAAAACACCGGTTGAGCGCCTGTTGCAGCAGATGCGTGAGGCAGGTCTGCCGCACAACGCCGCCGAGCAGAATGTGACCGACAGTGAGAAGCAGGCTCTGCTGACTCACCTGAAAAGCAGCCACAAGGCTAAAGTGGAAGAACCGCGCAAGATCACTTTGCAGCGTAAAACCACCAGTACCCTGCGTGTAGCTGGCAGCAAAAGCATTAGTGTTGAAGTACGCAAGAAGAAAGTTTTCGTACAACGCAGCCCGGAAGAAATCGAAGCCGAGCGCAAGCGTGAGATGGATGAGCGTCGTGCAGTAGAAAATGCCGCACGTCAGAAGGCTGAAGAAGAATCCAAGCGTCGCGCCGAAGAAGACGCGCGCCGTCAGCCTGCATCTACCTCTGCTCCTGCAGCAGCTCCGGCTGTCGCTGCACCTGCACCTGTGCAGGCTGCACCGGCTGCAGCACCTGCGCCAGCCGCTGATGCACGTAAACGTGACGAACAGCGTCGCCCGGACAAACCACGCGCAGACGATAACAATCGTCGCGGCAGTGGTGACGGCGATCGCAAGAACGCACCGCATCGCGCATCGGTTAAAGAAAAAGCACCGACTCCACGTGTTGCTCCGCGCTCTTCCGATGAAGAAAGCGATAGCTTCCGTCGCGGTGGTCGTGGCAAGGGCAAGCTGAAGAAGCGTAACGCTCACGGTTTCCAGAGCCCAACCGGCCCTGTAGTTCGTGACGTTCAGATTGGCGAGACCATCACTGTCGGCGATTTGGCTGCACAGATGTCGGTCAAGGCTGCTGAAGTCATCAAGTTCATGTTCAAGCTGGGTACTCCGGCAACCATCAACCAGGTACTTGATCAGGAAACTGCTCAACTGGTTGCTGAAGAACTGGGCCACAAAGTGACTCTGGTAAGTGACAACGCCCTGGAAGATTCCCTGGCCGAGTCCCTGAAGTTCGAAGGCGAGTCGTTCTCCCGTGCTCCGGTTGTGACCGTAATGGGTCACGTTGACCACGGTAAAACTTCCCTGCTCGACTACATCCGTCGTGCCAAGGTAGCTGCTGGCGAAGCCGGTGGTATTACTCAGCACATCGGTGCATACCACGTTGAAACCGAACGCGGCATGGTCACGTTCCTCGATACCCCGGGTCACGCTGCGTTTACCGCAATGCGTGCTCGTGGTGCCAAGGCGACTGACATCGTGATTCTGGTTGTTGCTGCAGATGACGGCGTAATGCCGCAGACCATCGAAGCTGTTCAGCATGCGAAAGCTGCTGGGGTGCCGCTGGTTGTTGCAGTGAACAAAATTGACAAGCCGGGCGCTGATCTCGATCGCATCCGCAGCGAGTTGTCCGTTCACGGCGTAACGTCGGAAGAATGGGGTGGCGACACTCCGTTTGTTTCGGTTTCGGCGAAAATGGGTACCGGCGTTGACGACTTGCTCGAAGCCGTATTGCTGCAAGCTGAAGTCCTGGAACTCAAGGCAACTCCATCGGCTCCTGGCCGTGGCGTAGTAGTTGAGTCCCGTCTGGACAAAGGCCGCGGTCCGGTTGCGACTGTTCTGGTTCAAGACGGTACCCTGCGCCAAGGCGACATGGTTCTGGTCGGTTCCAACTACGGCCGCATCCGCGCCATGCTCGACGAGAACGGCAAATCCATCAAGGAAGCCGGTCCATCCATCCCTGTCGAGATTCTCGGCCTGGACGGTACGCCAGATGCTGGCGACGAGATGAGCGTAATGACTGACGAGAAGAAGGCGCGTGAAGTTGCCCTGTTCCGTCAAGGCAAGTTCCGCGAAGTGAAACTGGCTCGTGCTCACGCAGGCAAGCTGGAAAACATCTTCGAGAACATGGGCCAGGAAGAGAAGAAGACGCTTAACATCGTCCTCAAATCTGACGTCCGTGGTTCGTTGGAAGCTCTGCAGGGCGCTCTGAGCGGCCTGGGTAACGACGAAGTGCAAGTGCGCGTAGTGGGCGGCGGTGTCGGTGGTATCACCGAGAGCGACGCTAACCTGGCACTGGCATCCAACGCTGTACTGTTCGGCTTTAACGTTCGTGCTGATGCTGGCGCGCGCAAGATTGTCGAGCAAGAAGGCCTGGACATGCGTTACTACAACGTCATCTACGACATCATCGAAGACGTCAAGAAAGCCCTTACCGGCATGCTTGGCAGCGACGTTCGCGAGAACATCCTGGGTATCGCTGAAGTGCGTGACGTATTCCGTTCGCCTAAGTTCGGTGCTATCGCAGGTTGTATGGTGCTGGAAGGTGTTGTTCACCGTAACCGTCCAATCCGCGTACTGCGTGATGACATCGTTATCTTCGAAGGCGAGCTGGAATCCCTGCGCCGCTTCAAGGATGACGCTGCCGAAGTACGTGCCGGCATGGAATGCGGTATCGGCGTCAAGAGCTACAACGACGTTAAAGTCGGTGACAAGATCGAAGTGTTCGAGAAGGTCCAGGTTGCTCGCAGCCTCTAAATCGCGAGCCTCAAGAGCGAGGACGAGCCAGGGCATGCAAATGCCTTGTGCCCGGCCTGGACTCTAAACGCAACGCCCGGTCCGGCTTCTGTCTGGCCGGGCGTTTGCCGCTTTCAGACCGCATGGGTTTCCCATGGGTGAGTAACAGGTAACAAGACATGGCAAAAGAATATAGCCGTACCCAACGAATTGGCGATCAGATGCAGCGCGAGCTGGCACAGCTGATCCGTCGTGAAGTCAAAGATCCACGCGTGGGTCTGGTTACAATTACCGCTGTTGAAGTCAGCCGTGACGTCGGTCACGCCAAGATCTTCATCACCGTGATGGGCCAGGACAACGCTGAAGACATCGCCCAGACCGTCAAGGTGCTGAACTCGGCAGCGGGTTTCCTGCGCATGCAACTGGCGCGTGAAATGAAACTGCGCAGCGTTCCGCAACTGCACTTCCACTACGATGAAAGTGTCGTGCGTGGTGCGCACCTGTCCGCCTTGATTGAGCGTGCAGTGGCTGAAGACAATCAGCATCCTGAAGGCACCGCTCCCGAAGACACCAAGGAGTAACCGGTGGCTCAGGTCAAGCGTATCCGTCGTAACGTCAGCGGTATCATCCTGCTCGACAAGCCGCTTGGATTCACCTCCAACGCGGCCCTGCAGAAAGTCCGCTGGCTGCTCAATGCCGAGAAGGCAGGGCACACCGGTAGCCTCGATCCATTGGCCAGTGGCGTATTGCCGCTGTGCTTTGGCGAAGCCACCAAGTTTTCGCAATACCTGCTCGACTCCGACAAGGGTTATGAAACCCTGATGCAATTGGGCAAGACCACGACCACAGCGGATGCCGAAGGCGATGTTTTGCTGACGCGTCCGGTGACCGTTGGTCGCGCCGATATTGAAGCTGTTTTACCCAAATTCCGTGGGCAAATCAGTCAGATACCGCCGATGTACTCTGCACTCAAGCGTGACGGCCAGCCGCTTTACAAGTTGGCTCGTGCAGGCGAAGTGGTGGAGCGCGAACCGCGTTCTGTTACTATTACCCGCCTCGAATTACTGGCCAGCGAAGGCGACACTGCGCGCTTGTCCGTCGACTGCACCAAAGGCACCTATATCCGTACCCTGGTGGAAGATATTGGTGAGCAACTGGGTTGCGGTGCATACGTTGCAGAGCTGCGTCGTACACACGCCGGACCTTTCAGCCTGGCCCAAACGGTCACTCTGGAAGAGTTGGAAGCTGTGCATGCCGAAGGCGGAAACGAAGCGGTTGACCGCTTCCTGATGCCATCGGACAGCGGTTTGCTGGACTGGCCTTTGCTGCACTTCTCGGAACACAGCGCATTCTATTGGCTTAATGGCCAACCAGTACGCGCTCCGGATGCTCCGAAGTTCGGCATGGTGCGGGTACAAGATCACAACGGTCGCTTTATCGGTATCGGTGAAGTGAGCGAAGACGGGCGCATCGCGCCGCGTCGACTGATTCGGTCAGAATGACCGGAACAGGCTGGCTCGAGATGTAATACTCTTTGGCCAGACTGGAACGAGGGTGGCTGTTATTAGGCACGGTCACTCCTCACTTATAAATACGAGGATTTGTCCTCGGCCTATTGGATCTGTCTTGTTCGCAAGCAGAACCCTAATGAAAGGAAATGCCCCATGGCACTGACAATCGAACATAAAGCAGAAATCGTAGCTGACTACCAGCAAGCTCCAGGTGATACAGGTTCTCCAGAAGTGCAGGTTGCACTGCTGACCTTTAACATCAACACGCTGCAAGGTCACTTCAAAGAAAACAAAAAAGACCACCACTCCCGTCGTGGTCTGATCCGCATGGTAAACCAGCGTCGCAAGCTGCTGGACTACCTCAAAGGCAAGAACGTTGAGCGTTACAAAACGCTGATCGCTCGCCTGGGTCTGCGTCGCTAATAGCGATGTTGCTAGAGGCTGGTCGTTTGTCGTGTATCTGCGGGTTTCCCGCAGGTGTACGGCAGGCTTCCAGCCTCAAGTTTTATCTGGGCCAGCCGGATTCTTACGAAAGCTCACCGTGCCGTCCGCTTTCGTAAGCATCTGAGTCGGGTCAATACCCGACATTGCGTCAGTATTTCGCAAGAAACCCGTTCCCCAAGAGCCACAAAGAAGGTAGGACACCGTGAACCCGGTTATCAAAAAATTCCAGTTCGGTCAGTCGACCGTCACCCTCGAGACTGGCCGTATCGCCCGTCAGGCCTCCGGCGCAGTATTGGTCACCGTTGACGACGACGTCAGCGTGTTGGTGACTGTTGTCGGCTCCAAGCAAGCTGATCCAGGCAAGGGCTTCTTCCCTCTGTCTGTTCACTACCAAGAAAAAACCTACGCCGCGGGTAAAATCCCGGGCGGTTTCTTCAAGCGTGAAGGTCGCCCTTCCGAGAAAGAAACCCTGACTTCGCGTCTGATCGACCGTCCGATCCGTCCGCTGTTCCCAGAAGGCTTCATGAACGAAGTGCAGGTTGTCTGCACCGTTCTGTCCACCAGCAAGAAAACCGATCCGGACGTCGCTGCGATGATCGGTACCTCGGCTGCTCTGGCAATCTCCGGTATTCCTTTTGATGGTCCGATCGGCGCCGCCCGCGTTGCTTACCACGAAAGCACTGGCTACCTGCTGAACCCGACTTACGAGCAACTGGCCGCTTCCAGCCTGGACATGGTTGTTGCCGGTACTTCGGAAGCTGTATTGATGGTTGAATCGGAAGCCAAAGAGCTGACCGAAGACCAGATGCTGGGCGCGGTACTGTTCGCCCACGACGAATTCCAGGTAGTGATCCAGGCTGTTAAAGAGCTGGCTGCCGAAGCTGCCAAACCGACTTGGGACTGGGCTCCTGCTCCAGAAGCCACCGCTCTGCTGGCCGCTATCCGCGCCGAGTTCGGCGAAGCGATCTCCCAGGCTTACACCCTGACCGTCAAGCACGAGCGTTATGCACGTCTGGGCGAACTGAAAGACCAGGTTGTTGCCAAGCTGTCCGGTGAAGAAGGCCAGCCGACTTCTGCTGAAGTCAAAGCTGCATTCGGCGAAATCGAATACCGCACCGTTCGCGAAAACATCGTTAACGGCAAGCCGCGTATCGATGGCCGTGACACCAAAACCGTTCGCCCTTTGAACATCGAAGTTGGCGTTCTGCCAAAGACCCACGGTTCGGCTCTGTTCACCCGTGGTGAAACTCAGGCTCTGGTCGTTGCAACTCTGGGTACTGCCCGTGATGCACAACTGCTGGACACCCTGGAAGGCGAGAAGAAAGACCCGTTCATGCTGCACTACAACTTCCCGCCGTTCTCGGTAGGTGAGTGTGGTCGCATGGGTGGCGCCGGTCGTCGCGAAATCGGTCACGGCCGTCTGGCCCGTCGTTCGGTTCAGGCCATGCTGCCTGCTGCTGACGTATTCCCGTACACCATCCGTGTTGTATCGGAAATCACCGAGTCCAACGGTTCCAGCTCCATGGCTTCGGTCTGCGGCGCTTCCCTGGCACTGATGGACGCTGGTGTGCCGATGAAAGCACCGGTTGCCGGTATCGCCATGGGTCTGGTTAAAGAAGGCGAGAAATTCGCAGTTCTGACCGACATCCTGGGTGACGAAGATCACCTCGGCGACATGGACTTCAAAGTAGCAGGTACCGCTAAAGGTGTTACCGCGCTGCAGATGGACATCAAGATCAAAGGCATCACCGAAGAAATCATGGAGATCGCACTGGGCCAGGCCCTGGACGCTCGCCTGAACATCTTGGGTCAGATGAACCAGATCATTGCCGTATCGCGCAACGAATTGTCGGCCAACGCTCCGACCATGATTGCGATGAAGATCGACACCGACAAAATCCGTGATGTCATCGGTAAAGGCGGCGCGACCATCCGTGCAATCTGCGAAGAAACCAAGGCTTCGATCGATATCGAAGACGACGGTTCGATCAAGATCTTCGGCGAAACCAAGGAAGCAGCAGAAGCGGCGCGTCAGCGCGTTCTGGGCATCACCGCAGAAGCCGAAATCGGCAAGATCTACACCGGCAAGGTTGAGCGCATCGTCGACTTCGGCGCATTCGTAAACATCCTGCCAGGCAAAGACGGCCTGGTGCACATCTCCATGCTGAGCGATGCTCGTGTCGAGAAAGTGACTGACATTCTGAAAGAAGGTCAGGAAGTGGAAGTACTGGTACTGGACGTGGACAACCGCGGCCGTATCAAGCTCTCCATCAAGGACGTAGCAGCTGCCAAGGCTTCGGAAGCTTAATAGCCCCCGAAACCGGCGTTGAAAAAAGGATCCTTCGGGATCCTTTTTTTATGCCTGCAAGAAAGCTGGCAGATTCAAGGCCAACTGCCATTAAGCAAAAAGCCGCAACTTGCATGCAGATTGACGGGCAGTCATGCAAACTGCACGACCCTTGGATTTTTGATTGACTATAAGTTATTGATTTATAAGGTTTTTTTAATTTCAGAAAGTTGGCATAAGCCCTGCAACAGTATAGGTAACCCTGCTGCCATGAGATGGCGCAGATTTTAAAGAAGACAGGAGTTACTCGTATGAAGAAGTTTGCTATCGCTGCTGCAACTGCTACCGCTCTGACCCTGACCATGGCCAACGCCGCATTTGCTGCTCAATCGACTGCACAGACCCCTATGGTTGTCGCTGCTGGCGAAATGACTAAAGCCAAAGAAGCTACTTCTGACACCTGGATCACAACCAAAGTTAAATCTGACCTGCTGACTGAAAAAGGCATTCCAGGTACTGATATCAAAGTAGAAACCAATAAAGGCGTGGTTTCGCTATCCTCGACTGTAGCGGTAACCGACGCACAGAAAGAGATGGCAGTTGCGATTGCCAAGAAAGTTAAAGGTGTTCAGGCAGTTTCGGCCGATGGCCTGAAAGCTGAGTAAGACACCCCAATTCGTGGAACCGGGGGAAAGCCGGAGCAGGTGATTGAAAGATCACCTGCTGGCTTTGAATACAGGTTCATGCGACGACCACACGGATGTGGTCATTACAGCCCTCGGCGCTTGCGTCGGGGGCTGTTCTATTTGGGCGAAGGAATAGTGCGCAAACCTAGCAGGAGCGAGCTTGCCCGCGATCCGGCCTGTGCGGTACCTCATCCAGGCCGCAGAGCCGCCATCGCGAGCAAGCCAGGTGAGGGCTTTACTCGCTGTCCAGATGCAGCGGGGTAATTACCCGGCCATCGCTCTCTGCCTGACCCAGGGTGGCATCGATAAAGTACACGCGGTCATCCGCCAGTTGGCCATGGTCCACCAGATAGTCCTTGATGGTACTGGCACGATCCTGCCCCAGTTGGCGGAGCAGAACTTCACTTTTGCTCCAGAAGTCCACCAGCGCTGCACTCATCTTGGCCGCACGTTCATCGCGACTCAGATCAGCCCACTCGGCAGGCGGCTGCTGTTTCAGGCGGGCCCGGTAAATCCCTTCCAGTAATGGACCTTTTTCATCATCCGGGACCTTGAGCTGCGAAGCCTGAGCCGGCACCTTTTCTCCCTTGCGCTGGAGAATCTTGTAGTAGGTGTACTGGTATTCGCGCTCAAGACGATCCTGGGCAATATGCGGACCGTCACTGCTTTGCGCGGCGGTGCCTTCGATTTCCAAGCGCAGGCCCGGACGTTTTTTCAGCGCCTGGGCCAGGGTGTCCAGGGCTTTTTGCGCTTCAGGGCTCAGCTCGCTTGATCCTGGCGCGAATGACACCGTGCCCAGGTCTTCGGCGCCACCGCCGCTGACCAGCCCGCCAATGAACTTGAAGGGCGCTGTAGCGGCTCGGACCACAAGGTTGCGCAAGGTTTGCCAGACTATGGGCATTACGCTGAATTGCGGGTTGTTCAGGTCTCCGGTCACCGGCAACTCGATGGAGATGGTGCCGTCTGAATCCTTGAGCAAGGCAATCGCCAGTTTCAGGGGCAGGTTCACCGCATCCGGGCTGTCGACTTTCTCCCCCAGCTGCAATTGCTCGATGACAACCTTGTTTTCAGCCTTGAGCTGACCCTTGGTGATCAGGTAATGCAGATCAAGATTGAGGCGGCCCTTGCGGATCCGGTAACCGGCAAACTTGCCGGAGTAGGGGGTCAGCGTAGTCAGCTCGACGCGTTTGAAGCTGGTGGCAATGTCCAGGCTGGCCATTGGATCGAATGGATTGACACTGCCCTTGATCGTAACCGGTGCATAGCGGTCAACCTTGCCCGAGATATCAACCCTGGCAGGTTTGGCATCACGGCTGTCAATGGTGCCGATCTGGCCGTTGAGTTGCTGAATGGCCGTGGCGAAGTTGGGGGTCAGACTGAAGTCGGCGAAATTGGCCGAACCATCATTGATCGCGATACCGCCGATATAGATGCCCAGCGGCTTATCCTGTTTCGCCGCGGGCCCGGCAGCGCCTTTCGCGCCACTGCTGGCCGGTTGCGGGATCAACAGGTCGTCCACGTTGGTGGTGCGATCATCGTTGATCATGAAGCGCACATAGGGCTGTGTCAGATTGACCTTGCTGATCGACAGGCTGTCGCCGTGCCGGTATTTGACATCTTCCAGCACCAGCCGCTGCCACTTGAGGAAGTCCCGGTTTTTCAGGGTGTCCAGAGTGTGCAGTTGATCGACCTGGGCACGACCCTCAACGGTGAAAGCCAGCGGTTCTGTGCTCTTGAGGTTGACTGCCAGGTCGCTGCCGAGCATGCCGCTACGCAGCTCAAGGCGCATGAACGGGTCGATATAGGCCTGGGCCACCCGCAGATCGATGTCTTTGGTGGTGACCTTGAGTGCGGCGCTGACCGGATTCAGGTTCACATCACCGATGGCAGTGAGCTGGCCTTGTTTGCCAACGCCGGTGTCGAGCCTGAGGTTAAACGGCGACCGGTTCAGGCTGTCGAAGTTTTTCAGGTCCAGGTTCAGGGGGCCGATATCCAGTGCTACCGGGGTACTTGGCTGCTTGTCGGCCAGGTGCACCCGATAGTCGCGCAGTTCAACATCCTTGAGCAGCACCTGCCATGGTTTGCTCGGCGCAGCCGGGCCTGGTTTGGGGGCTTCAACAGTGACAGGGTCACTGGTTTTGGGTGCGGTTTTTGCGGGTTGCTCGGCAAACAGTTTTTGCCAGTCAAGCTGACCATCCTTCTCGCGAGCGGCCCAGGTTTCCAGGTTCTTGCTCTGGATCTTGCCGACAACCACTTTCTGTTTAGCCAGGTCCACCGTGGTGTCGCTCACATCAAGTCGCTCCAGACGCGCCAGCGGGCGGCCATCCGGGGCATTGATCCTGAACGGCGCGATGCTGGCCGAGGCATTGCTCAACACCATCTCGGTATCTTTGGCCAGATCCAGGGTGTAGTCGGTGCTGAAATTCAGAATGCCGTCTTCGAGTACCAGCGGCACCGAATCGCGGACATAGGGCCACCAGGCTTTCATTTTGGCGTCGGTGACTTTGAGTTTGCCCTGGGACGTAATCGGCACCAGGCTCAGCTTGCCGCTCCAGTCGACTCTGCCGCCCTCGGGGCCGGCAGCCACCAGCGTCATTTCAGCGTTGTCGTCGGGTAGGGTGCTGAGGTTTTTCAACTCAAAGTTCATTGAGTCGTAGAGAAACTCTATGGGCTCACTGGGACGCATATCGACGAAGTGCAGATAGCCGTCAGCCAGTTTTATATTGTCGATGCGCAGCGGGAAGGGTTTGCTTTGCGGCTCGGCGGGCTTGGGCTCGCTGGCAGGCAATTTGAACAGCTGGCTCAGATTGAGCGTGCCGTCCTTGTTGAACAGCACCTCGGTTTTGGGCTTGTCCAGCTGCACGTCGGCCAGGTGCAAGGCTTTGGTCCACACGCTGTCTGATTGCAGATTGACATAGAGTCGGTCAAACCCGGCTTGCTGCTTGCCCGGCTCGCCGACTTGCAACCCCCACAGTGTGAGCTCAAGGGTAAATGGATTGAACTCCAGACGGTCGAGTCTGGCCGGTACTGTGGCGTAGTTGGCCAGTTGCTGGTTGACGATACGCAGACCGATACCGGGTAAAATCAGGAAGCCCAGCAGGCTATAGAGTGCAATCGCTACCAGCACTGCGCCAATGGCGCGGATCAATCCTTTGGTCATGTGGGGCTTCGTCTATTGGTGGCCAAGGTGCCTTGGAGTATGGCACGCGTTTCTGGTTCCGAGACAAGCACCATATTTTAAGCGGGGTCTGGCTTTTTGGGTTCTGGTTAAAACTGCAAAATCAGGGTTTTGAGCGGCGGCTGCTGGTCCAGTGACGGGAAGTCGCTGGCCGGGCTCAGTACTTGCCAGTCGCGTACCGGGCGGCCGGCTTTTTCGGCACAGCGCAATACCTGCTCGCGCCAGTCGTCCATGCTGACTTTTGCCAGATTGTTGCAGCAGATCAGCACGCCATCTGGCGCAGTGGCCAGTACGGCGGGTTTTAGCAGGCTCTGGTAGTCACGCAACAGATCGACTGTACCGAAAGCGCTCTTGGCCCAGGCTGGTGGGTCCAGTAGCACCAGGTCGTATTCCCGCTGATCCAGACGCGGGTAGGACGGCAGCTTGTGACGGCGCTGAATGATCGGCAACCCGGCCAGTTGGCGGATGGCGGCAAAGTAGTCGGACTGGACGAACTTCATCTTTTTCAGTTCAGGGTTCAGCAGGCCATTTTCACGACCCACCGCCAGGTTGCCTTCGGCAAAATCCAGATTGCAGACTTCACTGGCACCGCCGGCTGCGGCGCTCAGACCCACGCCACAGGTGTAGGCGAACAGGTTGAGCACGCTTTTGCCGGCGCTATGTTGTTTGACCCAGCCGCGGGCATTGCGCAGGTCGAGAAACAGCAGCGGGTCCTGGCCGGCATGGCGGCCACGCACGCGGTAGTTCAGGCCCCATTCATGGCCCACCAGATCTGCAAGGGCGGCGTCTTCGGCGCGGTACAGGGTATCTTCGCGATCGATGCGCGAGTTGCCCCGGGAACGGTCGTTGTAAACCAGCAGCAACTCCAGCCCCAGGTGCTGGTTGATTGCCCCGTGCAGTTGCAGCAAATCATCGCGCTCAAGACTCTGGTGGAAGCTTTGCACCAACAGCTGCGGGCCGTAGCGGTCAATAGTCAAGCCGCCGGCGCCTTCCTGACTGCCGTGGAACAGGCGATAGCAATCAGTGCCCTGAGCATGCAGCTCGGCCAATAAGTCCTGACGGTTATCGAGGGCGGCGCGCAGCGCCTGATTCAAGGAAGACATGCGAAGCGCCTTGGGGGGATAGATAAGGCGCGGCAGTTTAACAGAACGGGCATTTGTAGTCGCTGCCGCAGGCAGCCAAGGGTTGCACCGCAACCCTTGGCAACGCTCACCGCGAGCCCATTCAGGCTGTTGGTTATTCGCGTTCGATTGCCAGGGCTACACCCTGGCCGCCACCGATGCACAGCGTGGCGAGCCCTTTTTTAGCGTCACGCTTGAGCATTTCGTGGAGCAGGGTGACCAGAATGCGGCAGCCTGACGCGCCAATCGGGTGGCCAATGGCAATTGCGCCACCGTTAACGTTGACCTTGTCTGCATCCCAGTTCAGCTCTTTGCCGACTGACAGTGCCTGTGCCGCGAATGCTTCGTTGGCCTCGATCAGGTCCAGCTGCTCAAGACTCCAGCCGGCTTTGCTCAGGCAACGTTGAGTGGCGCTCACCGGGCCGATGCCCATGATTGCCGGGTCAACACCCGCGTTGGCGTAGGCGGCGATTTTGGCCAGCACAGGCAAACCCAGGGCTTTGGCTTTGGTTGCGCTCATCAGCAACACCGCTGCAGCGCCGTCATTGAGGGAGGAGGCGTTGCCCGCGGTGACCGAGCCGTCTTTTTTGAAGGCCGGCTTGAGCTTGGCCAGCGACTCGGCGGTGGTGCCGGCGCGTGGCTGTTCATCGGTGGCGAAGGCAATCGGATCACCCTTGCGCTGCGGGATCAGAATCGGCGTGATTTCATCCACAAAACGCCCGGTTTCGATGGCCTCTACGGCTTTCTGCTGAGAGCGGGCGGCAAACCCATCCTGCTCTTCACGGCTGATGCCGTACTTATCCACAAGGTTCTCGGCCGTGATGCCCATGTGGTAATCGTTGAACGCATCCCACAGGCCGTCACTGATCATGGTGTCGATGATCTGGCTGTGGCCCATGCGCAGACCGGTACGTGCGCCGGGCATGATGTAGTTGGACAGGCTCATGTTCTCCTGGCCGCCGGCAATGATCACCTCGGCATCGCCGCAACGAATGGCCTGCGCCGCCAGATGCAAAGCTTTGAGGCCCGAGCCGCAGACCTTGTTGAGGGTCATTGCAGGTACGGCGAACGGCAGTCCGGCCTTGATCGCGGCCTGACGTGCGGGGTTTTGTCCGGCACCGGCGGTCAGTACCTGGCCCATGATCACTTCGTCGACCTGGGCGCCGTCGAGGCCGGTTTTTTCCAGCAGCCGACGAATCACTGCGGCGCCCAGATCAACAGCGGGTACGTGGGCCAGCGAGCCCTGGAAGCTGCCGACGGCAGTGCGGGTGGCGGCAACGATTACGACGTCTTGCATTGCGGGAGTCCTCATTATTATTGGAATGTCAGGCCTGGAGACAGGCGGGTTTGGTTATCGCTGGCAAGCCAGCTCCCACAAGATCGGTAGCCAGCCAGTGGGAGCTGGTTTGCCAGCAGACAGGATCTGCATGGTATTCAACCTAGGCCCATACGCCGTCGCGCCCGCTGGACCGAGCCATTACGCACGGCCCAGCGCAGAATCGGCGCAGTACTGCTAACCCCTGCCCGTACCAGCTTTCGCGTCAGGGGCTGTTGCTGCAGGCCCAGTTGATCACTGGCCCAGTCCGGGAGCAAATCAATCCCTGCTTGCATCATCAGTGCACCAAAGGGTTTTGCAAGCAGGCTGGGGGCTGGCGCGTTGAGCAGCAGGCGCATCACCTCGTGACTGCGTTCATCGCACAGCAACTGTGGCCGCACGCGCTCCAGATAGTCGGCAATTTGCTGGCGGGAGCGCGGGACGTTGGTCGCCCCCAGGCGCTCGGCAACCAGGGCAATTTCGTCGTAGTACTGGTCTTGATCCGCGCCGGATAAATGCGGATTGCGGTAACGGATATGGGCCGCAAGGAAGTTGCTGACTTCGGCCACATGCACCCAGGTCAGTAACTCCGGATCACTGGCGGCATATGGCCGGCCATCGAGCCCGGTGCCTGTGACTTGCAGGTGAATGGTGCGTACTTTTTCGATCAGCCAGTTGGCGTCCCTGGTGGAGCCAAACGTGGTGCCAGAAATAAACTGCCCGGTGCGCCGCAGCCGTCCCAGCATGTCCTGGCGAAAATTGGAGTGGTCCCACACCCCGGCCAATGCCAGCGGGTGCAAGGCTTGAAGCATCAGGGCACTGATACCGCCAATCAGCATGCTGGTGAAGTCACCATGTACTTGCCAACTGATGGAAGCGGGGCCAAACAGGCCGGGGTCGCCCGGGGGTGTTTCGAGGTCGAGCTGGCCAAGTGAAAGCCCGGTCAGGCTCATGATTTGGCGTTCGATAGGGCGGCGGATAAATTCCATGATACCTCGAGGGTGCCAGGGGCCGTTGACGTCGCCGTGATAGCTATGTGTCAACAGCCCCTGGCCAGTCGGGGAGACTGGCTATCAATCAACCGCGGTGACGACCGCGGAAGTAGTTGATCAGACCTTGGGTCGATGCATCGTCAGCAGGCTCTTCAAGGCTGCCGGTCAGGCGGTTGTAGACGCCTTTGCCGAGCTCTTTGCCCAGCTCCACGCCCCACTGGTCGAAGGCGTTGATGCCCCAGATCACGCTCTGCACGAAGACTTTGTGCTCGTACAGCGCAACCAGTGCGCCCAGACGACGAGGGCTGATGCGCTCAACCACAATGGTGTTGCTCGGACGATTGCCCGGGATCACCTTGTGCGGTGCGAGTTTTTGCACCTCTTCTTCGGACAGGCCCTTGTCGCGCAACTCCGCTTCGGCTTCTTCGCGGGTTTTACCCAGCATCAGCGCCTGGCTTTGCGACAGACAGTTTGCGTACAGCCACTGATGGTGATCGGAAACCGGATTGAAGCTGACGATCGGCACGATAAAGTCGGCCGGAATCAACAAGGTGCCTTGGTGGAGCAACTGGTGGTAGGCATGCTGGCCATTACAGCCAACGCCGCCCCAGATTACCGGGCCGGTGTCGGTCGACACGGGAGTGCCGTCCTGGCGCACGCTCTTGCCGTTGGATTCCATATCCAGTTGCTGCAAGTGCTTGGTGATGTTTCGCAGGTAATGGTCATAGGGAAGGATGGCGTGGCTTTGCGCTCCCCAGAAATTGCCATACCAGACACCCAGCGCCGCCATCAGCACGGGCATGTTTTGCTCGAACGGTGCGTTCTGGAAGTGTTGGTCCATGCTGTAGGCGCCGGACAGCAGCTCTTTGAAGTTGGACATGCCGATGGCCAGGGCAATCGGCAAACCAATGGCCGACCACAGCGAGTAACGACCGCCAACCCAGTCCCACATCGGGAAGATGTTTTCTTCACGAATACCAAATGCTACCGCAGCGGCATTGTTGCTCGACACCGCGATAAAGTGACGGTGCAGCTCGGCTTCCGAACCACCTTGCGCCAGGTACCAGGCACGGGCGGCCTGGGCATTCTTCAGGGTTTCGAGAGTGTTGAAGGATTTCGACGAAACGATGAACAGGGTGGTTTCTGCACGCAGCTTTGCAGTCAGTTCATGGAACTCGCTGCCGTCGATATTCGCCAGATAATGGCAGCGTACGCCTTTTTGGGCGTAGGACAGCAGTGCTTCGGACACAAGTTCCGGGCCGAGGAACGAGCCTCCGATACCGATGTTCACCACATCAGTGATCGGCTTTTCGGTGTAACCGCGCCACAGGCCATCGTGAATCCGGCCGACCAGTTCGGTCATTTGATTCAGAACTTTATGCACCTGGGGCATGATGTTTACGCCACTTACCGACAGTTTGTCGGCCACTGGGCGGCGCAACGCGGTATGCAGGGCAGGCCGGTTTTCGGAGGCGTTGACGATTTCGCCTTCAAACAACGACTTGATCGCGCCTTTGAGATCAACCTCATTGGCCAGGTTAACCAGCAAGTCGCGGGTTTCATCGGTGATCAGGTTTTTCGAGTAGTCCAGAAACAAACCGCAGCTGCTGAGGGTGAAATCCTCGAAGCGCTTCGGGTTGCTATTGAATGCATCGCGCATGCTGAAATTTTGCATGTCGGCACGGTGAAGTTTCAACGCTTGCCAGGCAGGCAGAGCGGTAACGTCTTGAGGAGTGCGGTAGTACGCCATCGCTGCGAATATCCTTTTGCTTGAACTGCCTTTTGGACACTGAGAACACCGAGACCTTCGTTAATGTCGAGGTGCTCGGTCAGTCTGTTTCTGCATCTATGTCAGAAGTCGGGCGATAACAGTAAACCTAGCGCCCGCTTCTGTCTCGGTTTTGTCTGACAACAGGCCGTAACTTTTGTCACCGCTCTGTTATACAAGATGAAACGTTTCAGTGGTGGTGTGGTGGCCACACAATCGGTGCCGTTAAAGCCCGCTGTCGAGATTGAGATGCACGTTGTCGATCAGGCGCGTGGTGCCCAGGAACGCGGCCACCAAAATCACCAGGTCGCGGTCAGTCGCCAGAGCCGGGAGCAAGGTTTGTCCATGGCGCACTTCCAGGTAGTCCATGCGAAAGCCAGCAGCTTCGATTTGTTCCCGATGCAGGGCGGTCAGCTTTGCAAAGTCGCGTTCGCCTGCGTTGATGGCTTTGCTCATTGCTTTGAGGTGGCGATACAACTCAGGCGCTATGGCACGCTGCTCCGGGCTCAGGTATCCGTTGCGCGAAGACAGGGCCAGGCCGTCGTCGGCCCGTACGGTGGGCTCGCCAATGATCTGGAGCGGCATGTTCAGGTCATGGACCATGGCCCGAATAACCGCCAGCTGCTGGTAGTCCTTCTGCCCGAAGATAGCCAGGTCGGGCTGTACCATGTTGAACAGCTTGCTGACCACGGTGGTCACACCGTCGAAATGCCCCGGGCGGCGGCTGCCACACAGTTCATTGCTCAGCTGTGCCGCGGTAACACGGGTCAGCCCGGTCATGCCATGGGGGTACATTTCTTCAACGGTTGGGGCAAACAGCAAATGGCAGCCCGCCTGCAGGAGTTTTTCCTGATCGGCGGCCAGGGTGCGCGGGTAAGTATCCAGGTCTTCGTTGGCACCGAATTGCAGCGGGTTGACGAAAATGCTCGCCACTACAAAGTCCGCCTGTTGAGCGGCGGTGGTGACTAACGCAGCGTGGCCGCTGTGCAGGTTGCCCATGGTTGGAACCAGGCCGATTTGCTTGCCTTCGCGGCGCGCGCGGGCAACAGCCGCGCGCAATTCGCGAACAGTTTTAACAGTGTTCATGCAGAGAATCCGTGCTCGGTGCCAGGGAAGCTGACGGCTTTGACTTCAGTCACGTAAGCGCCAAGTGCTGACTGGATATCGGGTTGGCCGGTCATGAAGTTTTTTACGAACTTGGGGACGCGTCCGGTAAGGGACAGGCCCAGCATGTCGTGCAGTACCAGCACCTGGCCGTCGGTGTCGCTGCCTGCACCAATGCCGATCACCGGGATTTTTACGGCGAGGGTGATTTCTTTTGCCAGCTCACTGGGTACGCATTCGAGCAGCAGCATGGCCGCTCCTGCCTGTTCCAGGGCGATGGCATCGGCCCGCATCTGCCGCGCCTGGTTTTCGTTGCGGCCCTGGACCTTGTAGCCGCCCAGTACGTTCACTGTCTGCGGGGTCAGGCCCATGTGCGCGCATACCGGAATCCCGCGCTCGGTCATCACGCGAATCGATTCGGCGAGCCACAAAGCGCCTTCTACCTTGACCATATGTGCGCCTGCTTTCATCAGCAGGGCACTGTTGTTCAAGGATTGCTCGAGCGTCGCGTTCGCCATGAAAGGCATGTCCGCGAGTATCAGTGCGTCCTGGTTGCCGCGCTTGACGCAAGCCACGTGGTAGACCATTTCGCCCGTGGTGACTGGCAGAGTGCTGTCATGCCCTTGCAGAACCATGCCCAGGGAATCGCCTACCAGTAACACTTCAACACCTGCCTGATTGCAGGCGTGGGAGAAGGTGGCGTCATAGCACGTCAGCATGGTGATTTTCTCACCTTTTTGCTTAAGGCTTTGCAGGGTGGTCAGGGTGATAGCTGGCATGAAAAGGATCCTCGTCAGGCAGTGTGATAACCACTGCGAGTAACGCGCGTGATTCATCGTTATAGGCAGGTACACCTTTATGGAGGGTGCTTGTTAAGCCTGCTTTTCACATTGCGCCGTCCAGTGGACGGCAGCGGGATGCCTATAGTCGTGACGAGCACACGGGAAGTCAATTCCGGGTGTTACTGGCGGAGTGTTACCGCGCCGGTTGATTCGATTCAGCGATGGGGGGAAGGCGCTCCAGACCGACAAAAGGGCACTCAGCCAATAGTTGGGCGAGGCTACGGCCATCGGCGAGGGTGAGCGTGGCGGGTGCCAGTTCGGCCAGCGGGTAGAGCACGAAAGGACGGGCCTGCATATGGTAGTGCGGGACTTTCAGGCGGGGGGTGTCGATCAGTCTGTCGCCGAACAGCAGGATATCCAGGTCCAGTGTGCGCGGGCCCCAGCGTTCGTGACGCTCGCGGCCCTGGTCGATCTCTATGGCTTGTAGCGCATCGAGTAAATCCAGGGGTTCCAGTTCAGAGTCGATAGCTGCCACCGCATTGGTGTAGCGCGGCTGACCGGGTAACAACGAGTCGCTTTGATAGAACGCTGAGACTCCGGCGAACCGGGAGTCAGGCAATTGCGCCAGCGCTTGTATGGCGCTGCGCAATTGCTCAGCCGGGTCAGCCAGATTGCTGCCCATTCCGATATAGATCCGTTCCATCGCTTACTCGTCCGCGGCGCCGCTGCGTTTGCGCTTGGTTGCGCTGGTGCGGCGGCGCTTGCGCGGGGCGGGCCCGGTGCCGTCTTCCTTGGCGTTGCTCAGGTCGCGGATCATGTCACGACGGCCACTGTCATTGGCGTCCTGATACTCGGTCCACCATTCGCCCAGGCCATGGGTCTCTTCGCCCGCGACTTCGCGCAAGAGCAAGAAATCATAGCCCGCACGGAAGCGCGGGTTGTCGAGCAGCATGTCGGCGCGTTTGCCACTGCGGCGCGGGAGACGCTCCTGCATGTCCCAGATTTCACGAATCGGGATCGTGAAGCGCTTGGGAATGGCGATGCGCTGGCATTGCTCGGCGATCAGTTCGTGTGCGGCTTCCTGCATGGCAGGGATAGGCGGCATGCCACGTTCCTGCAAGTACTCCACGCGAGCCGGCAGGGCAGGCCAGAGCAGGGCTGCAAACAGGAATGCCGGGGTAACCGGCTTGCCTTGCTTGATGCGCAGGTCAGTGTTGCGCAGGGCTTCGCTGATCAGGGTATGGGTGTAAGTCGGGCTATGTTCCAGTGCCTCGGCGCTGGCCGGGAACAAAGGATCGAACAGCTGAAGGTCGACCAGCATTTCGAAGGTGTCGCAAGCGTTACCCGAGAGGAACAGCTTGAGCACTTCCTCAAACAGGCGTGCCGACGGGATCTCGCGCAGCATGGGTGCCAGTTCGCGAATTGGCGCCGCGGTATGCTTTTCGATACCAAAGTTGAGTTTTGCGGCAAACCGCACGGCTCGCAGCATGCGTACAGGGTCTTCCTGGTAACGCTGTTGCGGGTCGCCAATCAGGCGCAGCAAGCGATTGCGAATATCGTGTACGCCGTTGGCGTAATCGAGAATGCGTTCGCTGACCGGGTCGTAGTACAGGGCATTGATCGTGAAGTCACGACGCTGGGCGTCTTCTTCAAGGGTGCCGTATACGTTGTCGCGCAAAATGCGCCCGCTTTCATTACGCGAGGACTGGTTGCTGTCTTCCTCTTCGTCGTTTTGCGGGTGATTGGCACGGAAGGTGGCGACCTCGATGATTTCGCGACCAAAGTGGATATGCACCAATTTAAAGCGGCGACCGATGATTCGCGCATTGCGAAATTCGGCCCGCACTTGTTCGGGCGTCGCGCTGGTGGCGACGTCGAAGTCTTTTGGCGTGATGTTGAGCAGCATGTCGCGTACGCAACCACCGACCAGATAGGCCTGATAACCGGCGTTCTGCAGGCGTTCGACGATATTGACCGCGTACCGGCTGAACTGGGCACGTTGCAGCGAGTGCTGGCTGCTGTTGAGCACTTCAGGGGTGCTGCGCAGTTGTTGCGTGCGACGCTTGGGGGAACGGAGTGACTGGAACAGCTTCTTCAGCATGGGATGCACTGTTTGAAGGAATGTTCGGCCAAAACGAAGAATGACCGCATGATGGGCGGGGATTCTAGCATTTAGTCAGGGGATGGTGTAGGAAGCTGAGCCGCTCTTGCGAGGGAAGCTGCAAGCAGCAAGTGAAAATAGCTGCAAGAGGCCTGAAGTAGAGCCTGTGAGGAAGTTTTTTCTGAATTGCAGAAACTACAAGGGGAGCCGAAGCTCCCCCAGAAGTAGTTGCGTGCTCTATTTTTATTATTGATTGCGGGCTTTTTGTTTTTGTTGATCGCCCCGGTTACAAAGGTCTTGCCTGTGTAACCCTCCCAATCGGGAGATAAGAGCAAACGGATTGCTTTGGTCGCTGTGTTGATGTGATCCGTGATCCGACTAGTTCAGGCTCTGCTTTTTAAGTGCAGTTTTTGTTGTTCTCTGCCTAGCCATGGGGCAAGCCCCAATCACAACACCTCTCCAAAAGAATCAGTTAGCTGCGCCTCCGCCGTGTTGTTTTTGTTATGCGTGAGCCGATACGTCTTATTTTTATTGTGTGCTGCTGTGATTCTTATTGTTCTTGTACGGATACATATAGCAGGTGTCGTGCCAACTTTTGTACGGGCCAGCAAAATAAGGGGTTTTCGGGATTTTTGCTTTTTTCAGGGCAAAAAAAAGCCGGGTCTTCGTTACCGTAAGACCCGGCTTTTGTTACGTGATTAAACTGCGGTAACAGTTTTTTCACCTTTGACCCTGTTACCCCTCACTGGCGACGCCGGTTTTCCTGCGCGGGATGCCCAGCCGCTGGCGCCGTTCCCACAGGCATTTGCGACTGACGCCCAGCTTGCGCGCCAGTTCGGTCTCGGTCATGTGATCCTGGTGCTCAAGCACGAAGTGCTGAAAGTAGTCTTCCAGTGACAGATCTTCGGTCGGATCAAGGCTGGTGTTACCGCTGCTGATGCTCTGCTGCGGGCCCAGGCCGATGAAGTCATCGTCATGCAAATCGCTCAGTTCAATATCGATACCCAGCAGTTCGGCAGAGATTTCCGGGCTTTCGCACAGAATGACGGCCCGCTCTACAGCGTTCTCCAGTTCGCGAACGTTACCTGGCCATGAGTAATGGCTGATGGCGCGTTCGGCATCCGGGGCAAACTTCAGGTCGGTGCGGCCGACGCGAGCGCTTTGGCGGGCGAGAAACGCGTGGGCGATTTCGTTGACGTCAGCCCCGCGCTCGCGCAAAGCCGGGAGCTTGAGAGCGATTACGTGCAGGCGGTAGTAGAGGTCTTCGCGGAACTGGCCGACTTTGGCCAGGCTCTTGAGGTCGCGGTGGGTCGCGGCGATAAGGCGTACATCCACTTTTTGCGATTGCACCGAGCCCACACGACGGATCTCGCCTTCCTGCAGTACCCGCAGCAGGCGGGCCTGGGCTTCGAGGGGCAACTCGCCGATTTCATCGAGGAACAGTGTCCCGCCATCGGCAGCTTCTACCAGCCCGGCGCGGCCCGCACTGGCGCCGGTGAAGGCGCCTTTTTCGTGGCCGAACAGTTCGGACTCGATCAATGACTCGGGGATGGCTGCGCAGTTCACCGAAATCATCGGTGCCTTGGCTCGCCTGGACAGGTTGTGCAGGGCGCGGGCGACCAGCTCTTTGCCGGTACCGGACTCACCCTGAATCAATACATTGGAGTCGGTTGGCGCCACTTTGCGGATCTTGCTGTACATGTCCAGCATCGGCGGGCAGGACCCGATGATGCCAATCTCGCCGTTGCTGTTATCCACAGTGCCTTTGTCCGTGCTGCCGGTCTTGGCAGGACGTTCGGCAGACGTGCTCTGGAGGTTTTGGCGATCCCGCAGGATGCGCGCAACAGCTTGCAGCATTTCATCGTGATCAAAGGGTTTGGCGATATAGTCGACGGCACCCATTTTCATCGAATCCACAGCCGAGCGCAGGCTCGCATAGCTGGTCATGATGAGCACCGGCTTGCCTTGCCCGAGTTTTATCAACTCGGTGCCCGGAGCGCCTGGCAGGCGCAGGTCGCTGACAATCAAGTCGAACGAGGGAATGCTGAAGCGCTCCTGCGCTTCCTGTACCGAGCCGGCTTCGCTGACCTGGTACTGGTTACGCTCCAGTAAACGGCGCAATGCGGAACGGATGATGGTTTCATCTTCGACGATCAAAATATGCGGCATTGATTCGGTTCTCTCGACGGTCTCAGTTCACAGCGGACGTCGCTTCGACATGACGCGGAAGTGTCACCCGGATACGGGTTCCGCGTTGGCTTTGAATGTCAGCCGGGCTGTCGATGGTGATTTGTCCATAATGCTCTTCAACGATGGAATAGACCAGTGCAAGGCCCAGACCTGTGCCTTCACCCGGGTCCTTGGTGGTGAAAAAAGGTTCGAACAATCGATCGATGATGTTCTTCGGAATGCCGGTGCCTTCGTCTTCCACGATCAGGTCGACCGTGTGCTCGCTGGCTTCGCTTTTGACTCGCACGGCACTGCCGGCGGGCGAGGCGTCACGGGCGTTTGACAGCAGGTTGATCAACACTTGGGCCAACCGTTGAGGATCGCCATCGACCCAGTGATCGGGGTCGCACAGGTTGTAAAACTGCACTTCGAAATTACGCCGGTTCAAGGCCAGCAATCCAATCGCATCCTGGGCAACCTCGGCCAGGCACACCGGCTCATCGTTGTGCTGGTGACTGCCAGCGTGGGCAAAGCTCATCAGGGACTGGACGATGCGCGAGATGCGCTTGGTCTGCTCGAGGATCTGGCTGCTGATCTCGGTCAGTTCGCTGTCGTCTTCGCGTTCTTCGCGCAGGTTTTGCGCCAGGCAAGCGATACCCGTGACCGGGTTGCCGATTTCGTGGGCAACGCCCGCAGCCAGTCGGCCGATGCTGGCCAGCCGCTCGGAGTGCACCAGTTTGTCTTCGAGCATCTGGGTTTCAGTCAGGTCTTCGACCAGCAGCACCAGGCCGCTATTGCCCGGGGCCAGCGGTTCATCAATGGCCGCCTTGTGCAGATTCAGCCAGCGGGTCTGGCCGTCGAGGGCCAGATGCTGCTTGTGCAAGTGCTCGTCGGGCAAGTTGATGAACCCTTGCAGCAGCTCGCGCCATGGATCGCCCAGGGTACTCATGCGTGAACCGACCACGCGCTGTGCCGGGATACCGGTCAGCTCTTCCATGGCCTTGTTCCACATCAGGATTTCCTGGTCCTTGGCCAGTGAACACACACCCATCGGCAGCTCTTGCAATGTCTGTCGGTGGTAGCGGCGCAGGGCGTCAAGCTCGGCGGCCAGGCCGGTCAGACGGGAGTGGTAATCCTCAAGCCGGCTTTCGATGAAGTGAATGTCTTCAGTGACATAGTTTTCGCCGCCGGACTTGTAGGGCAAGAAGGTTTCGACCATATCCTGGGCCACGCTGGGGCCCATCAGGCCCGAGAGGTTGGCTTCGATCCGGTCGCGCAGGCGGCGCAGTGCATAAGGGCGGCGTTCATCGAAGGGCAGGAACAGGTCGCGCAGCGCTTGCTCGACTTCTTTTTGCGCCGCCTTTGCCCCCAGCGGCTTGGCCAGTTGAGTGGCAAATTCCTGGGGCGAGGCTGCATGCAGTTCACGCCGTTGCGGGCGTCGCACGTTATCCACGGCACAGGCTTCGGCGGCACTGGCTTCTTCCGGGCTGGCATTGGTAAACAGGGAAATCAGGGTAAACATCAGAACGTTGGCCGCCAGCGAGGCAATGGCTGCCATATGCCAGCTGGTGTCATCCAGCACATAGATCATGTTCAGCCACGGGATGTAGAACCCCTGGAAATCGCCGATCAGCGGGAACAGCATACTGGCCATCCACACCAGAATCCCCGCCAGCAAGCCGGCAATAAATCCGCGTCGGTTGGCCGTCGGCCAATACAGTACCGAGAGCACCCCGGGCAGGAACTGCAAGGTGGCAACAAAGGCCACGATGCCGAGGTTGGCCAGATCCTGTTCGGCCCCCAGCAGCAGGTAGAAGCCATAACCGGCCATGATGATGGCCACGATCAGCGCCCGGCGGGTCCATTTCAGCCAGCGATAGATATTGCCTTCGGCGGGCGGCTGGTAGAGCGGCAGGACCAGATGGTTCAAGGCCATGCCCGAGAGTGCCAGGGTGGTGACGATGATCAGGCCGCTTGAGGCTGACAGCCCTCCCACATAGGCCAGTAACGCCAGGGGTTTGCTGTTGGCGGCGATGCCGATACCGAGGGTGAAGTATTCGGGGTTGGTGGTAGCCCCCAGTTTCAGGCCGGCCCACAGGATCAGCGGTACAGCCAGGCTCATCAGCAACAGGAACAGTGGCAGCCCCCAGCTGGCGCTGACCAGTCCGCGAGGGTTGAGATTTTCGGTGAAGGTCATGTGATACATGTGCGGCATCACGATCGCAGAGGCAAAAAACACCAGCAGCAGGGTGCGCCACGGGCCTTCCTGCAGCGGTGTATGCAGGGCTGCGAGGGCCGTCTGGTTCTGCAGCAGCCACACTTCCAGTTGTTGCGGCCCATCGAACACGCCATACAGCGCGTAAAGGCCCACGCCACCGATGGCGATCAGTTTTACTACCGACTCGAAGGCAATGGCGAACACCAGACCTTCATGTTTTTCCCGGGTCGCAATGTGGCGCGAGCCGAAGAAAATCGTGAAGAGGGTGATCAGCGCACAGAAACTCAGGGCCACGCGGTGCTGCACCGGTTCGCGGGTGAGGATGCTGATGGTGTCGGCCACGGCTTGAATTTGCAGGGCCAGCAGCGGTAACACGCCGATCAGCATGAAAATCGTGGTCAGGGCGCCGGCCCAGGTGCTGCGGAAGCGGAACGCAAACAGGTCGGCGAGCGATGAGAGTTGGTAGGTGCGGGTAATCTTGAGGATGGGGTAAAGCAGCACCGGCGCCAGCAGAAATGCCCCGGAGACCCCCAGGTAGCTGGATAAAAAGCCGTAGCCGTACTCGTAAGCCAGCCCGACGGTGCCGTAGAACGCCCATGCGCTGGCGTAGACGCCGAGGGACAAGGTGTAGGTCAGCGGGTGACGAATGATTGCACGCGGGATCATGCCGCGTTCGCTGATCCAGGCAACGCCAAACAGTACCGTCAGGTAGGCGGCGCTGATGAGGATCATCTGGGTCAGGCTAAAGCTCATCGGCATCTTTTTGGCTCTGCAGAATAAAGGTCACAACGATCAGAATCAGCCAAAGCAGATAAGGCCTGTACCAGGCGCCCGTGGCGTCGATCCACCAATCCATGATGGCGGGAGAAAACAGGTAGATCCCGACAACCAGCAACAGGACCAATCGATAGATATACATCCCGCCCTCACTTTTACAGGCCGCATGCCCAAAAACGTGCGGCGATGGTAACGGATGGCTGGCAACCTGCAAGGGCTGTCAGCGTAATTGCGCTTCGGCCAGGGTGAGCGTGCGCGGGATCAGGCTGGCATTCCAGTGCGTGACAGCCCAGTCGAGGACTTCACGGGGGCTGGCATGGCAGAGGCGATCATCGGTGGCCTGGCCCAAGGTACGTAATGCGCGAAGCAGCAGCGGTGTGGCCTGGCTGGCCGTCAGGGGCGGCGAGCGATACGACTTGCCGAGTTTGTGGCCATCAGGTTGCACGATCAGCGGCACATGCAGGTAACGCGGCTGCGACAAGCCCAACAATTCCTGCAAGTAGAGCTGGCGCGGTGTGGAGTCCAGCAAGTCGGCCCCGCGCACTATGTCAGTCACGCCCTGCCAGGCATCATCGAGCACCACCGCCAATTGGTAAGCATAAAGCCCGTCGCGGCGGCGAATCACAAAATCGCCGACTTCACGGCCCAAGTGCTGGGCGAAGGAGCCCTGCACCCGGTCTTCAAATCCATACACCAGCTCGGGGACGCGCAAGCGTATTGCTGCGTTTTCCATGGAGTGCCCGGCATTGCGGCACAACCCCGGGTAAACCCCGTTGTAGCCTTCGAGTTGTTTGCGCGAGCAGGTGCAGGCATATGCCAGGCCTTGACTGAATAGTCGATCAAGCACCTGGGCGTAGGCGCCGTGACGTTCGCTCTGGCGCACCAGTTCGCCATCCCACTCAAAGCCGTAGCGCTCCAGGGCGTCGAGAATCGCCGCCTGGGCGCCGGGCATTTCCCGTGGCGGATCGAGGTCTTCCATGCGCAGCAGCCAGCGTCCGCCCACAGAACGGGCATCCAGATAGGAGGCGAGGGCGGCAACCAGTGAGCCAAAATGCAGATGGCCACTGGGCGTCGGGGCGAAGCGCCCGATGTAGGAGGGGTTCGAGGAGGCAGTCATGACTTGGATCCTGGGCGCACCCTCTGTGGGAGCGGGCTTGCCTGCGAAGGTATCACCGGGGGGGCAGACAGGCAGAACCGTCCGCACCGCTGGCGCGCCAGCTCCCGCGATGGAGTCGCAAATTACAGAAACAAAAATGGGGCGTTCGCACGCCCCATCTGGTCAGGCCGGCGATTACTTGCCGACTTGTTTTTCCTTGATTTCAGCCAAGGTCTTGCAGTCTACGCACATGTCGGCAGTAGGACGGGCTTCAAGTCGACGAATGCCGATTTCGACGCCGCAGGATTCGCACCAGCCGTATTCTTCGTCTTCGATCAACTGCAACGTCTTGTCGATTTTCTTGATCAGCTTGCGCTCGCGATCGCGGGCACGCAGTTCCAGGCTGAATTCTTCTTCCTGGCTAGCGCGGTCGGCCGGGTCAGGAAAGTTTGCCGCTTCGTCTTTCATATGATCAACGGTGCGGTCAACTTCCTGCATCAAGTCCTGTTTCCACTTTTGCAGAATCTTGGTGAAGTGTTTGCGCATGGGTTCGCCCATGTACTCTTCGCCCTTCTTTTCAACGTACGGTTCGAAACCGCTGAGTTGACTATTCTGTTGCTTAGCTTGTGTGGGCATGAAATGGACCGCCTCTCATTCTTCTAATCCATTGCGCAGGATTGCAACATCACCGACACCTGCCGGCCCTGCGGCTGCAAGCGGGCGAACTTACCAGATCAAATCGGGCCGCGCTACTCCCGGTTGTCTAGCCCGTTGCCAGTGGCCATGTGCAGAGCCTGTGATGCTTGAGATTAGTGGCTGAATATTAATTTTAGCCGAGCTATGACCGATGCTTGCGCTGATTGGTTCTACTGACTGGCAATCTAAGAGCCTATTTAACTCTCCCTTGCGGCGGCGCTTGGGTAGAATCGGGCTTTTGCTTACCCAGGAAGGCAGGCTCATGGCTCAGTCTTACAGTGCGCGCAGTCGCGCGATCGAACCGTTTCACGTAATGGCATTGCTGGCGCGTGCCAACGAGTTGCAGGCGGCGGGGCACGATGTGATTCACCTGGAAATTGGTGAGCCGGACTTCACCACTGCTGAGCCGATCATTGCTGCCGGCCAGGCGGCGCTGGCCGCGGGTAAAACCCGTTACACCGCGGCCCGCGGCTTGCCGGAACTGCGCGAAGCCATTTCCGGGTTTTACCAGCAGCGTTACGGTCTGGACATCGACTCTTCACGCATTTTGATTACCCCTGGTGGTTCCGGAGCCTTGCTTTTGGCCAGCAGCCTGCTGGTGGATCCGGGCAAGCACTGGCTGCTTGCCGACCCGGGCTATCCGTGTAACCGACATTTCCTGCGTCTGGTTGAAGGGGCGGCGCAACTCGTACCTGTCGGTCCGGAGGTGCGTTATCAACTGACAGCCGATTTGGTTGAGCGCTATTGGGACCAGGACAGTGTCGGGGCGCTGGTGGCTTCCCCGGCGAACCCCACCGGCACGATTTTGAGTCGTGATGAGCTGGCCTCGTTATCGGCAGCAATCAAGGCGCGTAACGGGCATTTGGTGGTGGATGAGATCTATCACGGCCTGACCTATGGCTGTGATGCGGCCAGCGTGCTGGAAGTTGATGACAGTGCGTTTGTGCTCAACAGTTTCTCCAAGTATTTCGGTATGACCGGCTGGCGGCTGGGGTGGCTGGTCGCGCCGCCGGAAGCTGTGGCTGACCTGGAAAAGCTGGCGCAGAACCTCTACATCAGTGCTCCGAGCATGGCCCAGTATGCTGCGCTGGCCTGCTTTGAGCCGCAAACGCTGGCAATTCTGGAAGAGCGCCGGGCAGAATTCGGGCGTCGTCGCGACTTTTTGCTGCCGGCGCTGCGAGAGCTGGGGTTCGGTATCGCCGTAGAGCCGGAAGGTGCGTTTTACCTGTATGCCGATATCAGCGCGTTTGGTGGGGATGCCTTCGCATTTTGCCGGCACTTCCTTGAAACGGAGCACGTGGCCATTACTCCGGGCCTGGATTTTGGTCGTTTCCAGTCAGGTCACCACGTCCGTTTTGCCTACACCCAAAGCCTGCCGCGCTTGCAGGAAGCCGTTGAGCGGCTGGCTCGTGGCCTGCAGAGCTGGAAAGGCTGATGCGCTTTTCTCCGGCGCTGGAAGAAGGGCGTTTGCTCAAGCGATACAAGCGCTTTCTGGCCGATATCGAAACGGCTGCGGGCGAGTTGATCACCATCCATTGTCCGAATACCGGTTCGATGCTCAATTGCATGGTCGAGGGCGGGCAAGTCTGGTTCAGTCGCTCCAACGATCCCAAGCGCAAGCTTCCCGGGACCTGGGAAATCAGTCAAACCCCGCAAGGACGCCTGGCGTGCGTGAACACCGGGCGCGCCAATCGCTTGATCGAGGAAGCACTGCTGGCGGGGGTGATTACAGAGCTCAACGGCTTCACCGCGCTCAAGCGTGAAGTGGCTTACGGGCAGGAAAACAGCCGGATTGATTTTCGGCTGGAGTACCCCGACGGCTATGCCTTTGTCGAAGTTAAAAGTGTCACCCTGGGATTTGACGACTCGCCGGTAGCGGCTTTTCCGGATGCCGTAACGCAACGTGGCGCCAAGCATTTACGTGAGCTGGCGACTCTGGCCCGCCAGGGCGTACGTGCGGTGCAGTTGTATTGCGTCAATCTCACGGGAATCGACGCGGTACGCCCGGCTGAAGAAATCGACCCGGGCTACGCAGCCGCATTGCGCGAGGCAGTCGCTGCCGGGGTACAGGTGCTGGCTTATGGTGTGAGCCTGACGTCCGATGCCGTGATGGTTGATCGTCGCCTAGAGGTCATCCTCTGAGGCCTGCAGGGTGATCCAGATGCCCTGACTGTCCTCGTGGCAGTCAATGGCAGTCAAGGATTGCCCGGCGCAAGGCCCGGCAACGCATTCACCCGTTTCTATCAAAAACAGTGCGGCGTGGGTGGCGCACTGGATCAGACTGGCGCTGGCATCGAGGAATTGGTCCGGTTGCCATTCCAGAGGCACACCGCGATGCGGGCAACGGTTTTTGTAGGCATATACCTGGCCGTCGCGGCGAATTGCGAACAGGCGCGTGCCATTGTGCTCGAAGCCGCGGCTGCTACCTTCAGTCAGCGTCTGCGAGGGGCATAAAAACTTCATGACTATCCTTAATCGCACCTAAACCATTGGTCGATGGCGCGGGTTAGAGCGGGTTAGAGGTTGACGTGCAAATGCAAACAATTATCAAATAGCCCTTTGCTCTGCGATCTACTGTTTCCACGGTGTGGCAATTGTGTTGCCGCCCTAAGCCCTCTTTAGCAAGGAACCCAACTGTATGCGCTTGAGTACCCGCCTGATTACGCTTTGTGCAGGCCTGATGATCAGTCATGCCGGCATGGCTGGCGAGTTGCCACAACGCTGGGTCAGTGCTGGCGGTGCACTCTCTGAGTGGGTCAGTGCATTGGGCGCTGAGTCTAAATTGGTTGGGGTCGATACCACCAGCCAACATCCTGAATCACTTAAATCGCTCCCCAGCATCGGCTATCAACGTCAGCTCTCGGCAGAAGGGATTCTGAGTTTGAAACCGGATGTGTTGATAGGCACCGACGAAATGGGCCCGCCGCCCGTTCTGGCGCAGATACGCAGTGCCGGTGTGCCGGTTGAGATGTTCTCGGCGCAGGCCGACCTGGCAAGCCTGGAGGCTACGCTCAAGCACTTGGGGCGCCTGTTGGGTGACGAAGCGCAAGCCGCACACCTGTTCAAGGATTACCAGCAGCAACTGCAGGCGCATCAGCAGCAAGTCACCCGGATCAAAGCGCTTCACGAGGCACCCGGAGTGCTGTTGCTGTTGGGGAATGCGGGCGGCAAGCCTTTGATCGCCGGCAAGGATACGGCCGCGGACTGGCTGCTGACTCAGGCGGGCGGACATAACCTTGCCACCCACACGGGCTACAAGCCGTTTTCGGTCGAGGCGCTGGCCGGGTTGAATCCGCAGGTCCTGGTATTCGCAGACCGTAGCCTGACCGGCGAACAGGCCCGCAAAGCACTGATGAAAGAAAACCCGATTCTGGCTTCGATCCGAGCAGCCAAAAACGGTCGGGTCTACGAGTTGGACCCGACGCTGCTGGTGGGCGGCCTGGGGCCGCGTCTGCCGGCCAGTTTGAAGCAGCTGACGGCTGAGTTTTACCCTGAAGGTGCAGTTAATCCATGAGGACACTGGTCAAGCCTCGCACCTTGTTCATTGGCCTGAGTGCGTTGTGTTTGTTGGCGATCTGGTTATCGCTGGCGCTGGGGCCTGTGAGCCTGCCGTTATTTGACACTTTACGGGCCGCACTGCGATTGGTCGGCCTACCGGTTCAAGGCGAGGGGCTGGAGCAGGCCGAGTTGATTCTGGGGCAGATCCGTCTACCCCGGACGTTATTGGGGCTGGCGGTTGGCGGAGTGCTGGCGCTGTCGGGTGTGGCCATGCAGGGGCTGTTTCGTAACCCGCTGGCTGATCCCGGTTTGGTCGGTGTTTCCAGTGGGGCGGCGCTGGGGGCGGCGATCGCGATTGTCGGTGGTGCTGCTTTTGGCGGCCTGCCGGAATTTTTTGCGCCGTATCTGTTGTCGCTGTGCGCGTTTCTGGGAGGTCTGGGGGTTACGGCGCTGGTGTACCGGCTGGGACGGCGCAACGGTCAGACCAATGTTGCGGTCATGTTGCTGGCGGGTATTGCGCTGACGGCGCTGGCGGGCTCTGCGGTAGGGCTGTTCACCTATCTGGCCGATGATGCGACGTTGCGTACGCTGACATTCTGGAATCTGGGCAGCCTCAATGGCGCCAGTTACACGCGGCTATGGCCATTATTGTTTGTCACCCTGGGGGTTGCCTTGTGGCTGCCGCGCCGGGCCAGTGCGCTCAATGCATTGTTGCTTGGCGAGTCTGAAGCCAGTCATTTGGGGATCAATGTTGAAGGCCTGAAGCGCGAACTGGTGTTTTGCACGGCCCTTGGGGTCGGTGCTGCGGTCGCCGCGGCAGGCATGATCGGCTTTATCGGGTTGGTGGTGCCGCACCTGGTGCGATTGCTGGCCGGCCCCGATCATCGGGTTCTATTGCCTGCGTCCGTGCTGGCGGGAGCGACACTGCTGTTATTCGCCGACCTGATCGCCCGGCTGGCCATGGCCCCCGCAGAGCTGCCAATCGGGATTGTGACTGCGTTTCTCGGGGCTCCTTTCTTTCTTTATCTACTGCTGCGGGGCCGCCACTGATGCTGCGCACAGAAGGTTTGCAGATTCATCGCGCTCAAAAAGTTGTCCTGGCTGATGTCACCCTTGATGTGCGTCCGGGCGAAGTGCTGGGGGTGCTAGGGCCCAATGGTGCAGGTAAAAGCACATTGCTGGCGGCGTTGTGTGGTGAGCTGGCGCCAACCGCCGGGCAGGTCTGGCTGGACCGGCAGCACTTGAGTCAATGGAAGGGCGCAGAGCGGGCACAGCGCCTTGCTGTGTTACCGCAAACCTCGACCCTGGATTTTGCTTTTCGTGTCGAGGAGGTGGTGGGCATGGGCCGATTGCCGCATCAGACCGGGCGCGTTCGTGACACCGAGATTATTCTGGCCGCCTTGCACGCCGCGGATGTTGAGCATTTGACGGGGCGCAGTTATCTGGCGTTATCGGGAGGGGAGCGCCAGCGGGTACATCTGGCACGGGTGCTGGCGCAATTATGGCCGGGGCAAAGCGGCCAGACGCTGTTGCTCGATGAGCCGACCTCAATGCTCGACCCCTTGCATCAACACACGACGCTGAAGGCGATTCGTGCCTTTGCCGATCGCGGCGCGGCAGTGTTGATCATCCTGCATGACTTGAATCTGGCCGCGCGTTATTGCGACCGTCTGCTTTTGCTCGAACAGGGGCGGCCGCGTGCGCTGGATTGCCCGCAGGTGGTGTTGCAGCCCGAGTTGCTCAAGTCCGTATTCGGTCTGGAAGTGCTTGTGCAGCCACACCCCGAGCTTGGGCACCCGGTCATTATTGCCCGTTGACAGAGGGCGTCAGGAGCCTGGCCAGGCGCTTTTTTACAGGCAAAAAAAGACCCGGCAAGAGCCGGGTCAAATAACCGTGATTAGCCTGATGAGGAGATTTTCTGAGAGTCCGAACCAAGGGCCTTTCAGAAGATCGACTGGTCTCGCGACCAGATGGCGTAATCATAACAATTCTCATTTCCATGTCAACAACTGTTTATTGGCTTTTCTGGAAGTCTTTGTAAATGGTCGTTTCAGCCTTTGTTGCCAGCCGATAAAAGCTCCACCTGCCGATTCAGCGCCTCTTTGCGTTCTGCGGGAATATCGTTCCAGTGAACATCCTGTAATGCCCCTTCTATTGCGTACAGCAGCACTTTTGAGGCTCTGAAGCCCCGGGCCTTGACCGCCCGATAAGCATTGGCAGCACCCAAGCGCTTCAAATCCGAAGCGTTGTGAATGCCCACTGCGTGTAGCCATTGCGACGACGTTTTTCCAAGATTTTTCAAATGCTGGAGTTCATCGTTCATCAGCCCTCCTTGCGACGGCGTGAGCTCAGCGTTTACGGGACGAAACGATTCCTACAGAGTGTAGCGCTAGGCGAAAAAATCGCCGTTCTATAGTCGTTTTTGGAACTAGCAGCCAGAGACGAGGCGCACGGATTGCGCTAAAGGAATGTCTGCACCGACTTGTGAGGCAGAGGGCAGAGCGTTTGAATCGAATGGACTTGCCCGGTCGACAGCTGTGATAGGGCCAGAGGCAGGTGTCGTATTTGCTTTACCTGGTGCGATAGCGCAGGCGGGTGCCGAGTTTAACTGACATCAGAATCTCATCTGCCGTCAGTTCTACCGGAAAGTACGCACCCGAAATTTGTGCGTGCGCCAGGCTGGCCCCTTCAATACAGGCGTTACGCAAATCCAGGCCGCGTAGGTCGGCTGAACGGAAGTAGCCATCGGTAAAATCCACGGCATCGGCATTCAGCTCGCGTAAATCCAGTCCGCGAAAGTCTCCGCCGCGCATGTCGACAGGACCGGCAGGTCGCTGCTGGTTGAAGCCGTCGATGTCGTCTTCGTGGAGCAGCGCATAGAGCGCCGAACTCAGCAATGTAGGGCGGCTCATCAGGGTGCCTCCTGCAGGAATCAAGTGACACTATAGTGCCACTACTGGCGTGCCGTGAAACCTTTATGGATGCACGGCACGCCCGAGCAGTTACAGGCCTGGCAGGCGCTGACGGATGTCAGCAATCAGAGTGTCGAGGCTTTTGCTGTTGTGGGTTTCAACCCGCTTGCTGCGCAGAATTTCATCAGCGCTCAACGCCTCGCGGCTGGCTTGTTGTGCCTTGACCACTTCCAGGGTCGCGTCGGAGGGGTCGGTACCAATGCTTTTACGATGTGCCAGCCAGCCTTCGATCACTGCGTCCGGCGCGGTGCAATCGAGGATCAGGCATGGCACGCCGGTGGCCTCTGCCACTTTGGCGGCGGCATCGCGCTGCTCGCGCTTGAGATAGGTGGCGTCAATGACCACGGGGAAACCTGCCCGCAGCACGGTCCCGGCCAGTTCGTGGAGCTTGTTGTAGGTCGCAACGCTGGCGTCTGCGTTGTAAATACCGTCGCCTACCGCATTTTCGGCGGTTTGCTGGCCGAACAGTTGCTTGCGCACAACGTCAGAACGTAAACGAATAGCCCCCAGGGACTCGACCAGACGCATGGCCACAGAGCTTTTGCCTACAGCGGATACGCCGTGGGTAATAGTCAGGAAGCGAGAAGGAATCGTGCTGTAGCTTTCCGCCAGGTTGGCGTACTTGCGATATTGCTGCAGCGTGGCTTTGCGTTGAACCGGGCTGGCTTCGGCAGGCATGCTGAACAGGCTGACTTTGGCACGAACCAGTGCGCGGTAGGCTTTGTAGAAGTTCAGCAGCTCAAGCCCCTGGTAGTCGCCGGTCAATTCCAGATACTGGCTGACAAAACGTCGAGCCAGGGACTTCAGGCCACGGTCCTCAAGGTCCATCGCCAAAAAAGCGGTATCGGCATACACATCGGTAAAGCGGAAGGGCTCATTGAATTCAATGCAGTCGAAGATCACGACCTTGCCATCAATGATGGTGGCGTTGCCCAGGTGAATATCACCGTGGCATTCACGGATAAAGCCTTCGGTCTTGCGCTGTTCGAAGAGCGGTTTCAGGCGGGTGAAGCTTGCCTCTGCCCAGGCTTGTAGCGCGTCCAGCTGCAGCAAGTCAGCTTTGTCTGAAAGGAATGGGCGAATCTGCTCGAAATTCTGGCGAACCGGATCCATCACTGCTTCTGGCGTGCCCTGGTAGTGTTCCTGGGGAACCAGAGGCGCCTGGCTGTGGAAGCGGGCGATCTGTTGGGCCATTTCGTCGATATGGGCAGCAGTCAGTTCGCTATTGGCTTGCAATGTGCTGAGCAACTGGCTTTGCGGGAACTGGCGCATTTTCAGCACGTATTCCAGCGCCGGACCTTCGCCTCCCAGGACGGGGGCTTCAGGGGTACCGGTAATCGGCAGTACGTCGAGGTACAGGCCTTCAGTCAGGCGCTGGTTAAGACGCAACTCTTCATTACAGAAGTGCTCGCGGGCGCTGAGCTCGGTGAAATCAAGAAAGCCGAAATTGACCGGTTTTTTCATCTTGTAGGCATAAGGTCCGGTGAGGATGACCCAGGAGATGTGCGTCTCGATAACCTGAAATCCATCGACTTCATGCGGGTAGAGGTCCGGGTTCTTCAGGGCGGCAATCAGGTTCTGGCTCACGGTTGATCCTTCAAGGTTTAGAAAATTAATGGTCGCCATTATGGCTGCTGACAGCGGTAGTGCAAACCGCCGGGCTGCGCATGTTGAACATGAACAAAGTGCGTATAATCTCGCGCCATGACTCGTACCCGATCTCCTCGTTCCCGTAAAAAACGTCCTTCTGGCGGCCTGCGCCCTTGGCTGGGCTGGGCTCTCAAGCTCAGTCTGGTTGGCCTGGTGGTGCTGGCAGGTTTTGCCATGTACCTCGATGCTGTCGTGCAGGAGAAGTTCTCCGGCAAGCGCTGGACCATTCCGGCCAAGGTTTATGCCCGCCCGCTGGAGCTGTTCGTCGGCCAGAAGCTGAGCAAGACCGACTTCCTCACAGAGCTCGATGCACTGGGCTATCGCCGCGAAAGCGCGGTCAGTGGCCCCGGTATTGCTGCGGTTAACGGCAATACGGTTGATCTCAACACGCGCGGGTTCCAGTTTTATGAAGGAACCGAGCAAGCCCAGCAGGTTCGGGTGCGGTTCTCTGGCGACTACGTTGCCGGGCTTTCGGCGACCAACGGTTCCAAGTTGCCTGTGGTGCGCCTTGAACCATTGCTGATTGGCGGCCTTTATCCGAAGAATCTTGAAGATCGTATCCTGATCAATATTGATCAAGTGCCACCGTTCCTGCTTGATACGCTGGTAACCGTGGAAGATCGGGACTTCTATCATCACTTTGGTGTGTCGCCGAAATCGATCGCCCGTGCGATGTGGGTGAACACGTCATCCGGTCAAATGCGTCAGGGCGGCAGTACCCTGACCCAACAGCTGGTCAAAAACTTCTACCTGACCAATGAGCGCAGCCTGAGTCGTAAACTGACCGAAGCCATGATGGCGCTGCTGCTGGAGTTGCACTACGACAAGCGTGAGATTCTGGAAGCGTATCTGAACGAAGTATTCGTCGGTCAGGACGGACAGCGCGCAGTGCACGGCTTTGGTCTGGCCAGTCAGTTCTTCTTCAGCCAGCCGCTGGCCGAGCTCAAGTTGCATCAAGTGGCCTTGTTGGTGGGGATGGTCAAAGGGCCTTCAGCCTATAACCCGCGTCGTTACCCTGAGCGTGCGCTGGAGCGGCGCAATCTGGTGCTCGACCTGCTGGAACAGCAGGGCGTGGCGACAGCTGAACAGGTGGCTGCAGCCAAGAAAATGCCACTGGGCGTGACCAAGCGCGGCAGCCTTGCAGACAGTTCATTCCCGGGCTTCCTGGATTTGGTCAAGCGTCAGCTGCGCGAGGATTATCGCGACGAAGACTTGACCGAAGAGGGGCTGCGCATTTTCACCAGCTTCGACCCGATCCTGCAAATGAAGTCGGAAGCTGCCGTCGGTGAGACCTTCAAACGTCTTACCGGGCGTAAAGGCTCGGATGAAGTCGAAGCGGCGATGGTGGTGACCAACCCGGAAACCGGCGAAGTTCAGGCACTTATTGGCAGTCGCGTACCTGGCTACGCGGGCTTTAACCGCGCGCTGGATGCTGTGCGTCCCATTGGCTCGCTCATCAAGCCGGCGGTATACCTCACTGCCCTTGAGCGGCCTAGCCAGTACACCCTGACCAGTTGGCTGTCGGATGATCCGCTGTCGATCAAGGGGGCGGATGGGCAGGTATGGAAGCCGCAGAACTATGACCGTCGCTCTCACGGGACGGTTTTTCTGTATCAGTCGATGATGAACTCCTACAACCTGGGCACAGTCCGGTTGGGTCAGGAAGTTGGCGTGCCTAATGTGCTCAAGACCTTGGCGCGACTTGGCGTCGAACGCGAGTTTCCGGCTTTCCCGTCCATGTTGCTGGGGGCTGGCGCGCTGAGTCCGATGGAAGTGGCGACGATGTATCAGACGCTGGCCAACGGCGGCTTCAACACGCCTATGCGCGGGATCCGCAGTGTCCTGACGGCAGAAGGTGAGCCGCTCAAACGCTATCCGTTTCAGATCCAGCAGCGCTTCGATCCGGGTTCGATCTACCTGATCCAGAATGCAATGCAACATGTCATGCGCGAAGGTACGGGGCGCTCGGTTTATAACGTGCTGCCTCGAAGCCTGGCGCTGGCGGGCAAGACCGGTACCAGTAACGATTCCCGTGACAGCTGGTTTGCAGGCTTTAGCCAGGATTTGCTGGCAGTGGTCTGGCTGGGGCGCGATGACAATGGCAAGACGCCGTTCACCGGAGCCACTGGCGCCTTGCAGGTATGGACCAGCTTTATGAATAAAGCCGATCCGTTGCCGCTGGACATGCCGCAGCCCGATAACATTGTTCAGGCCTGGATCGATCCGCATACGGGGCAGGGCTCTGATGCCAGCTGCCCGGGCGCGGTGCAGATGCCGTATATTCGCGGCAGTGAGCCACCAGCGGGGGCCAGTTGTGGCGCCCAGGCGCCTGCGACGGGCGATGCCGTGATGGATTGGGTCAAAGGCTGGTTGAATTAAGCAAAGAGGGTTTGACGTGAATAAGTGGTGGATTCCGGCTGTTTCAGCCCTGGCTTTGCTCAATGGTTGCGCCAGCGTGCCACAGGGTTCGATCCCTGTGGTCGACTCCGGTGTGCCGGTATCGAACAGTGAGCGTGTTTCGTCCCAGCGTACGGCGAATAATTATCCACAGGCTACTGCGCAACGGGCTGCGCAACCGCGGACGATTACCGAGGATTCGGGCGTGGTGGTAATGATCCCGGGTGGCGGGGCTAGCGTCTCGACACCGATCAGCAGCCAGCCCTTTACTCCGGGGCCTATTACCCCGGGCCCGGCTGCCGCGCCCATCAGTACTGGCAGCTATACGCCAAACACTGCGTACAGTGCCCCGGCACCGATCATCCCGAGCGGCGTTCCTTCCGGCATTCCGTCCAGCAGTGGCGCACTGGCTGCCGATGAGCAGCTGGATGGCCCGGTATTGGCGCTGCTGACCACTGCTCAGCAGCAGCAGGCCAGTGGTGACCTCAATGGCGCTTCGTCGAGTCTGGAGCGGGCGCAACGTGTGGCGCCGCGTGAACCGCAGGTGCTTTATCGTCTGGCCCAGGTCCGTATGGCCCAGGGCGATGCCGCTCAGGCAGAGCAGTTTGCCCGTCGTGGTCTGACCTTTGCCAATGGACGTCCGGACTTGCAGGCAAGCCTGTGGGGCTTGATTGCCCAGGCCCGTGAGAAGCAGGGCGACGCGGCTGGCGCGGCACTGGCCCGTCAAAAAGCCAAGGTGAGTCTCTGATGGATCCACGTTTCGCGTCGATTGCCGACCAGTTGCTGCTTATTGAACGTGAATTGCGCTTGCAGGGCTGGTGGGATGAAGTGTCCCCCGGCCCCGAAGCCTTGAGCAGCGTTGAGCCATTTTCCGTTGATACCCTGGACTTTCATCAGTGGTTGCAGTGGATTTTCCTGACAAGGATGAAACAAATCCTGGAGCAGGATCTGCCTCTGCCAAAGGTGTCGGGGATTCTGGAGATGGCCGAGATGGTTTATGCCGACAGGCCGCAAGAGAGTCTGGGTCTGCGCTCAGCGCTGAAAAAGTTCGACCAACTGATTGTCAGCGCTGGTTAATTGCCTGACTGCCGACTTTTTCGGCAGTCTTGCGCATATTTCTACCACTTTGCGCCATTCAGGCGAGTTTTATCCCTCCTCAAGCCAGATTCTTCTACGTTCTCATGCGCTTTGATGGAAAAAAGCGCAATTACTGCTTGACTTGGGGGGGCTGAAACAGAAGAATCGAAAGTCCGCTGTAGAGGGACTGCCAGAAGCAGGCTCTCTCAGTAGATCATGAGGCGCACACCCGCGCCGACTTGTTACACCCGCAACGCGTTACCTCGCGCTGGGTGGGAAAACCCCGCAACATTTGGGGCGCTCCCAATACTTGCTCAGTCAGTGCTGACGTAGTCGGCGACCACCGTCGCTCATGCTCTGCTGAAAAGTAAACCTATTAAGACCCGTTCGCATTTTTGTGGACGGTATTCTGGCGTTTTAGAGGTGAACAACGTG
Organism: Pseudomonas paraversuta; assembly: GCF_904067025.1. Classification (NCBI taxonomy): domain Bacteria; kingdom Pseudomonadati; phylum Pseudomonadota; class Gammaproteobacteria; order Pseudomonadales; family Pseudomonadaceae; genus Pseudomonas; species Pseudomonas paraversuta. The sequence continues at coordinate 4,176,415 of NZ_CAJFDA010000001.1, read as the reverse complement.
GAGCTTTTATCTGGCGGTGAGATGCTCGTCCGCTTTTTGCGCGACGAAGGTGTCAAATATATCTACGGGTACCCGGGCGGTGCTCTCCTTCACGTATACGACGCGCTGTTCAAAGAGCCGGACGTTACCCACATCCTGGTTCGCCACGAACAGGCAGCAACCCATATGGCTGACGGCTATGCCCGTGCTACCGGTAAAGCCGGTGTAGTACTGGTGACTTCCGGGCCGGGTGCGACCAACGCCATTACCGGTATTGCAACCGCCTACATGGACTCCATCCCGATGGTGATCATTTCCGGTCAGGTGCCCAGCACCATGGTCGGAACCGATGCCTTCCAGGAAACCGACATGATCGGTATCTCCCGGCCCATCGTGAAGCACAGCTTTATGATCAAGCATGCTTCGGAAATCCCGGAGGTCATGAAAAAGGCGTTCTACCTCGCACAATCCGGCCGTCCTGGCCCGGTCGTGGTCGATATCCCTAAAGATATGACCAACCCGGCTGAAAAGTTTGAATACGTTTTCCCGAAAAAAGCCAAATTGCGTTCTTACAGCCCGGCAGTGCGCGGGCACTCGGGGCAAATCCGCAAGGCAGCCGAGATGCTTCTGGCGGCCAAGCGTCCGATTCTGTACGCAGGCGGCGGCGTTATCCTGGGCGGCGGTTCGGCACCTTTGACCGAACTGGCCAAAATGCTCAACGTGCCGGTGACCAACACGCTGATGGGCCTGGGTGCATACCCTGGCACTGATCGTCAGTTTGTCGGCATGCTCGGCATGCATGGCAGCTACACGGCCAACATGGCGATGCATAACGCTGACGTGATTCTGGCAGTGGGTGCGCGCTTTGACGACCGTGTCATCAACGGCCCTTCCAAGTTCTGCCCGAACGCCAAGATCATCCATGTGGATATCGATCCGGCATCCATCTCCAAGACCATCAAGGCAGACGTGCCGATTGTAGGTCCGGTGGAGAGCGTGATGAGCGAAATGGTCGCGATCCTCAAGGACATTGGCGAGAAGCCGGATGCTGAAGCGGTTAACAGCTGGTGGAAACAGATCGACGAGTGGCGCGGTGATAAAGGTTTGTTCCCTTATGACAAGGGCGACGGCAGCAAGATCAAGCCACAAGCTGTGATCGAAATGCTCTGCGAAGTCACCAAGGGCGACGCTTATGTAACGTCCGATGTGGGTCAGCACCAGATGTTCGCTGCTCAGTATTACCGCTTCAACAAGCCTAATCGCTGGATCAACTCCGGCGGCCTGGGCACGATGGGGTTCGGCTTCCCGGCAGCCATGGGTGTGAAACTGAGTTTTCCTGACGCTGACGTTGCTTGCGTGACAGGCGAGGGCAGTATTCAGATGAACATTCAGGAATTGTCGACTTGCCTGCAGTATGACCTGCCAGTAAAAATCATCAGCCTGAACAATGGCGTTCTTGGCATGGTTCGTCAGTGGCAGGACATGAACTACGGCAGTCGCCACTCGCACTCCTATATGGAATCGCTGCCTGACTTCGTCAAGCTGGCTGAAGCGTATGGGCATGTGGGGATCCGCATCACTGATCTGAAAGATCTGAAGCCGAAGATGGAAGAAGCCTTCGCCATGAAAGATCGCCTGGTGTTCCTGGATATCCAGGTCGATACCAGTGAGCACGTTTACCCGATGCAGATCAAAGACGGCTCCATGCGCGACATGTGGCTGAGCAAGACGGAGCGTACTTAATCATGCGGCACATTATTTCCCTGCTTCTTGAAAACGAACCCGGTGCCCTGTCTCGCGTTGTCGGTCTGTTCTCGCAACGTAACTACAACATCGAAAGCCTGACCGTGGCGCCGACTGAAGACCCGACCTTGTCGCGTCTGACGCTGACTACTGTCGGTCACGATGAAGTCATCGAACAAATCACCAAGAACCTGAACAAGCTGATCGAAGTGGTCAAGCTGGTCGATCTGTCGGAGAGCGCTCACATCGAGCGTGAGTTGATGCTGGTCAAGATCAAGGCTACCGGTGCACAGCGCGCAGAGATTAAACGTACTACGGATATTTTCCGTGGCCAGATCGTTGATGTCAGCGCCAGTGTGTATACCGTGCAATTGACCGGTACAAGTGACAAGCTCGACAGCTTCATTCAGTCGATTGGTACCGCGTCGATCCTGGAAACGGTTCGTAGTGGCGTCACGGGCATCGCTCGCGGCGACAAAGTACTCAGCATCTAATAACTAACAATTAGTAAATGGCCTGAATGGCCTGGATATAAGGGAAAATCATGAAAGTTTATTACGACAAAGACTGCGACCTTTCGATCATCCAGGGCAAGAAAGTAGCCATTATCGGTTACGGCTCCCAGGGTCACGCCCAGGCGTGCAACCTGAAAGACTCCGGCGTAGACGTTACTGTTGGTCTGCGTAAAGGTTCGGCCACTGTGGCCAAGGCCGAAGCTCATGGCCTGAAAGTTACTGACGTTGCCAGCGCTGTTGCTGCTGCCGACCTGGTCATGATCCTGACCCCGGACGAGTTCCAGTCGGCGCTGTACAAGGACGAAATCGAGCCGAACATCAAGAAGGGCGCAACACTGGCCTTCTCCCACGGCTTCGCGATCCACTACAACCAGGTTGTTCCGCGTGCTGACCTTGACGTGATCATGATTGCGCCAAAAGCACCGGGCCATACTGTGCGCTCCGAGTTCGTCAAGGGCGGCGGTATTCCCGACCTGATCGCGATCTACCAGGACGCATCCGGCAACGCCAAAAACGTTGCACTGTCTTACGCCGCGGGCGTGGGTGGCGGTCGTACCGGCATCATCGAAACGACCTTCAAGGACGAGACTGAAACTGACCTGTTCGGTGAGCAGGCGGTTCTGTGTGGTGGTACTGTCGAGCTGGTCAAAGCCGGCTTTGAAACCCTGGTTGAAGCGGGCTATGCCCCGGAAATGGCTTACTTCGAGTGCTTGCACGAGTTGAAGTTGATCGTTGACCTCATGTACGAAGGCGGTATCGCCAACATGAACTACTCGATCTCCAACAACGCCGAGTACGGCGAGTACGTCACTGGCCCGGAAATCATCAACGCTGAATCCCGTCAGGCAATGCGCAACGCTCTGAAGCGCATTCAGGATGGTGAATATGCCAAGATGTTCATCAGCGAGGGTGCTACTGGCTACCCGTCGATGACCGCCAAGCGTCGTAACAACGCGGCCCATGGTATCGAAGTCATCGGTGGCCAATTGCGCTCGATGATGCCTTGGATCGGCGCGAACAAAATCGTCGACAAAGACAAGAACTAAGCAAAAAACCTATAGAGAAAACGCGGCCTAGGCCGCGTTTTTTCGTTTAAGCGGCGGCTTCTGGTATAAAGCAGGATCGTTTGCGGGTCGGTCTCGGTCTGCAAGCCTCTACTGAAACTTTCCATATCGTTGCAAGGTAATGTCCATGAGCGAACGTCCCGAAGAGCCAAAACAGGCTTCTGACGCCGATAGCCTGCTGCCTATCGATGAGCATGTCGAAGAAGGGCATGACGCTGAAGGTCGCAAAGTCCGGCATCGTGGTATCTATCTGCTGCCGAACCTGTTCACTACGGCGAACCTTTTCGCCGGCTTTTATTCCATCATCAACTCCATGAGCGCTCAAAGCGCAATGAGTGCAGGTGATGCTGCTGGTGCCAGCAAGTATTTTGCTTTTGCCGCTATCGCGATTTTTGTAGCGATGGTGCTGGATGGTCTTGATGGCCGTGTGGCCCGTATGACGAATACCGAAAGTGCGTTTGGGGCCGAATACGACTCCTTGTCCGACATGGTTGCCTTTGGTGTTGCTCCTGCCTTGCTGGCTTTTGGTTGGGCGCTGGGGGATATGGGCAAGGTCGGCTGGATGGTCGCCTTCATCTATGTAGCTGGCGCCGCGTTGCGTCTGGCGCGTTTCA
>NZ_CAJFDA010000001.1:4165000-4167500 GCF_904067025.1 Pseudomonas paraversuta | reverse complement strand
AACCGAATAGGGGAGGCGTAGCGAAAGCGAGTCTTAATAGGGCGTCTAGTCGCTGGGAATAGACCCGAAACCGGGCGATCTATCCATGGGCAGGTTGAAGGTTGGGTAACACTAACTGGAGGACCGAACCGACTACCGTTGAAAAGTTAGCGGATGACCTGTGGATCGGAGTGAAAGGCTAATCAAGCTCGGAGATAGCTGGTTCTCCTCGAAAGCTATTTAGGTAGCGCCTCATGTATCACTGTAGGGGGTAGAGCACTGTTTCGGCTAGGGGGTCATCCCGACTTACCAAACCGATGCAAACTCCGAATACCTACAAGTGCCGAGCATGGGAGACACACGGCGGGTGCTAACGTCCGTCGTGAAAAGGGAAACAACCCAGACCGTCAGCTAAGGTCCCAAAGTTATGGTTAAGTGGGAAACGATGTGGGAAGGCTTAGACAGCTAGGAGGTTGGCTTAGAAGCAGCCACCCTTTAAAGAAAGCGTAATAGCTCACTAGTCGAGTCGGCCTGCGCGGAAGATTTAACGGGGCTCAAACCATACACCGAAGCTACGGGTATCATCTTAGGATGATGCGGTAGAGGAGCGTTCTGTAAGCCTGTGAAGGTGAGTTGAGAAGCTTGCTGGAGGTATCAGAAGTGCGAATGCTGACATGAGTAACGATAATGGGTGTGAAAAACACCCACGCCGAAAGACCAAGGTTTCCTGCGCAACGTTAATCGACGCAGGGTTAGTCGGTCCCTAAGGCGAGGCTGAAAAGCGTAGTCGATGGAAAACAGGTTAATATTCCTGTACTTCTGGTTATTGCGATGGAGGGACGGAGAAGGCTAGGCCAGCTTGGCGTTGGTTGTCCAAGTTTAAGGTGGTAGGCTGGAATCTTAGGTAAATCCGGGATTCTAAGGCCGAGAGCTGATGACGAGTTAACTTTTAGTTAACGAAGTGGTTGATGCCATGCTTCCAAGAAAAGCTTCTAAGCTTCAGGTAACCAGGAACCGTACCCCAAACCGACACAGGTGGTTGGGTAGAGAATACCAAGGCGCTTGAGAGAACTCGGGTGAAGGAACTAGGCAAAATGGCACCGTAACTTCGGGAGAAGGTGCGCCGGTGAGGGTGAAGCATTTACTGCGTAAGCCCACGCCGGTCGAAGATACCAGGCCGCTGCGACTGTTTATTAAAAACACAGCACTCTGCAAACACGAAAGTGGACGTATAGGGTGTGACGCCTGCCCGGTGCCGGAAGGTTAATTGATGGGGTTAGCTAACGCGAAGCTCTTGATCGAAGCCCCGGTAAACGGCGGCCGTAACTATAACGGTCCTAAGGTAGCGAAATTCCTTGTCGGGTAAGTTCCGACCTGCACGAATGGCGTAACGATGGCGGCGCTGTCTCCACCCGAGACTCAGTGAAATTGAAATCGCTGTGAAGATGCAGTGTATCCGCGGCTAGACGGAAAGACCCCGTGAACCTTTACTATAGCTTTGCACTGGACTTTGAATTTGCTTGTGTAGGATAGGTGGGAGGCTTTGAAGTGTGGACGCCAGTCTGCATGGAGCCAACCTTGAAATACCACCCTGGCAACTTTGAGGTTCTAACTCAGGTCCGTTATCCGGATCGAGGACAGTGTATGGTGGGTAGTTTGACTGGGGCGGTCTCCTCCTAAAGAGTAACGGAGGAGTACGAAGGTGCGCTCAGACCGGTCGGAAATCGGTCGTAGAGTATAAAGGCAAAAGCGCGCTTGACTGCGAGACAGACACGTCGAGCAGGTACGAAAGTAGGTCTTAGTGATCCGGTGGTTCTGTATGGAAGGGCCATCGCTCAACGGATAAAAGGTACTCCGGGGATAACAGGCTGATACCGCCCAAGAGTTCATATCGACGGCGGTGTTTGGCACCTCGATGTCGGCTCATCACATCCTGGGGCTGAAGCCGGTCCCAAGGGTATGGCTGTTCGCCATTTAAAGTGGTACGCGAGCTGGGTTTAGAACGTCGTGAGACAGTTCGGTCCCTATCTGCCGTGGACGTTTGAGATTTGAGAGGGGCTGCTCCTAGTACGAGAGGACCGGAGTGGACGAACCTCTGGTGTTCCGGTTGTCACGCCAGTGGCATTGCCGGGTAGCTATGTTCGGGAAAGATAACCGCTGAAAGCATCTAAGCGGGAAACTTGCCTCAAGATGAGATCTCACTGGAACCTTGAGTTCCCTAAAGGGCCGTCGAAGACTACGACGTTGATAGGTTGGGTGTGTAAGCGCTGTGAGGCGTTGAGCTAACCAATACTAATTGCCCGTGAGGCTTGACCATATAACACCCAAGCAATTTGCGTTCTTGGTGACAAGAACAGACAAGTTGCGGTGTGTGAAGACGATACAAACCGAAAGTTTGCACAACACACAAATCTATTACATACCCATTCGCTGGAACGTTGACCGTAAGGTAAACGCGCTGGCTACCGAATTTCTTGACGACCATAGAGCATTGGAACCACCTGATCCCATCCCGAACTCA